>NZ_CP012369.1:150000-750000 GCF_001267405.1 Moorella thermoacetica | reverse complement strand
CCACCCCGGGCGCCCCGCTAATCAGCAAGGGTTTCTCCAAGCGCAGGGCGAGGTAGACCGGGATCAGGATTTCTTCGCCACAGATATAGCCGTCCCGGGCAAAGGCAGCGGTCAGCCAGGAGAGGGTTATTTCCTGGTGCAAAAAGATCACTCCCTCCCTCCACCAAGTTCATAATAACATAGAAAACCCTGCGGTTTCTATGGCCTTATCATAAAGGGTTACCGCAGGGTTTTCAATTAGCTTTATCATAAAAATATGTGTTGACCATCACATGGTTTGCTGATCTTTATCCTTTTCCCGGGGCTCTTCTACTTTAATTCCCAGCCACTGCAGGCGTTCGATCCAGTCCTGACCTGTTTCCGGCCTGGCGGGAGATATATTTCTGCTGTCAAGCATCCGTGTTACCCTCCTGCGAAAATCGAGTTCTACCAAATTAAGCGATTACTGGTTAGCTTCCCGGGGGCTGGTGGTACGGACTCCGGCCTTCAGTGTTTCTCGGATATTGGTGCTATTTCCCTCGCCGCTCAGAAGCTACGCGCCGACAGAACTGCGGCTCGGTTCGGGCTGTTGTTCGCCGTCACCACCACTTTAACCGCAGCCTCGCCACGGCTTCGCTAAAAATTCACAGGGGACCCTCCACCAACCCCGCAGTTCTTAGGTTTTATTATAATACCTTGTTCTTTTTACGCAAGGGGTTAGAGGTCGAACAGCCATTTTTACCTTCCGAAAGGCACCTAGAACTCCCCCGGCGGCGTTACCAGCCCTTCAGCTTTTCGGGTTCCAGAAGGGTGATCCGCTGGCGCTCCACCTCGACTGCCCCCAGCCGCTTGAAGTCGCTTAAAATCCTGGCTACTGTTTCCCGGGAAGTGCCGATGAGGCTGGCCAGTTCCTGCTGGCTCAAATTAAGGTCGATAGTAACCCCGTCTTCCCGGGGTTTCCCGTACTCCCGGGCCAGCTGCAGGAGGCTACTGGCCAGGCGGCCGTAGGCCCCTTTGAGGGCCAGGTCGCGTATATGATTCTGGGCCTGCCGCAGGCGGCGGCTCATTACCTTAATAATTTTAACCGCCATTTCGCCGTGCGCACTCAGGAGCTTTTCCATGTCGGCGTTGCGGATGATGCCTACCTCGGTGTCCTCCAGGGTCTGGGCCGTGGCCGGGTAGGGACCGCCTTCAAAGAGCAGCACCTCGGCGAAGATCTCCCCTTCACGGACAAAGTGGAGGATCTTCTCCCGGCCGTCCTCCAGAACCTGGAAGAGTTTTATGGCCCCTTTTTTGACAAAATAGAAGGCATCCCCAGGCTCGCCCTCCATAAAAATGTACATATTCTTGCGGTAGCGACGTAGGAGGGCCAGGGAGGCTATATGCTGTAACTCTTCCGGCTCCAGCCCGGCAAATACCGGTACCTGTCGTAGAAACTCCCAGTCTTCCGCCATTCCGGCGCCCTCCTCTTAAGGTTGGGTTACATTCCAGCTTCTTGCCTCAGCCTACATTTTCATGGTTCGCTTGAGCTGGCGTCGGCCCCCATGAGGGACTCCTCTGGAAAAAACTCTCGCCTTAGTTGAATATGTCTTCGTTCGCTCCCTAATCGAGCGACCCAGCATTCACCATATTAAAAAGTACCTAGAACCAGGTCGCCTTCACTATTCAGGTAGGCCATGACCTGGTTCTCCTCGTTATCAATCTGGCGGACGCGCTTGCCTACCTGCAGGGTACTATTAGGCCAGATCCTGCCGGCTTTGATGACCTTGCCCTCCGCCACTCGAATCAAAGTTCTGGCGCCGCCGCTGGAACCCATTTCCTGCACATAGACCTCATCGCCGGCATAAATGCTACCGCCCCGGAATACCCCATGGATTTCTACTTTGCCGCCGGCAATAATCTCGGTATTGAAGCACCCCCGGCCGGTGACCTTTACCTGGCCGCTGGCCTGAAGCTTGCTGTTGAGAGCATAGCTCAGGGTGATATGACCGCCGTCCTGGGGGATCTCCCGGCAATAGGCTGCCATCTCCTGGACACCATTTACCAGCCTGGCCAGGATAGACGAACCCAATCCCTGCATGGCAGCCGGATTACGGAAGGACTGGGCGAGCTCGCGGGCCAGTTGGACTAGCTTTTGCTCCTGGGGCCCGCCCTGGATGCCCTTTGTCAGCTGCTCCAGCTTGCCGGCCAGGAAGGGCAGCTTCTGAAACTTGTTTTCTACCAGAATGCTTACCATATATCCGGTATCAAGGGGGCGAACCTGGTACCGCTGTCGGCTGGCCCCCTTCTCCAGTTGGTGGAGGGCCGCCTGGAGCAACGGCAACTGGCTGGCCAGATCGCTCAGGATGGGTTCCGCGCTCTGGTAGACGCTATTCAGGCCCCCGGCCACCAGGGTGGAACCGATGCAGTTGCGGCGGACGATAATTGAACCGCCGGCGTTTACAGTGGCCTGGGTTACATCACCGCCAATCTCCACATCCTGGCTGGCAGCCACCTGCATCGTTTCCGTGACGTTGCCTGTGATATGGATGCCACCCTTAAACTTGAGGTTCCCTGAGGACAGGTCCACATCCCCCTGGTGGAGGAGTACCGGAATAATGTCAATCAAGGCCCGGCCCCGCAGCTGGCGCAGCTGGGGACGCCCTTCCTCCCGGGCTATGCAGCGCAGGCCGTCAATAACCTCGGTGCCTTTACCGGCCACCAGTTCCACATCCCGGGGCTCCGGCGGGGAGATTACCTTCCCGGTAACCGTCTTGCCAGGCTTTCCCGGCCGGGGCGGCACCTTGACCGCCAGGAGATCGCCTATGGCGGCCGAAGTACGTACCATCATCTCCCGGTAATCGACCCGTTCTTCTTCTCCTACCTCCACCCTGTCAGCTACGGCAGTAGAAAAAAGACATTCCACCCGGCCGTCTTCACCAGGTTGGGGCGGCTGGCCCCTGGCTACTACTATTTCTCCGGCTTCGGTAGAGGCACAGGCCTGCCGGACGGCTTCTTCATCAACGCCGAAAACCACCTGCTGGCGCTTTAGTTCGGCCAGCAGGTCCTCCCGGGTCAGGGCCGGAAGGGCCTGGACCACTTCCTCGCCCTCCAGTTGCAGCCGCCCCGCCGGGAATTGGTCCTTTAACCGCCAGGTCCTCTGATACCCCGGCTTGAGGGTCAGGCGGGCCGCCAAGCCGTCACTGCTTACAGCCAGTTTCCACTGGCCCTTTACGACCTCGACCCGGGACTGTACCTCTATAGTATCCCCGGCTCGGACCGTTATTTCGCTGGGTGCATGTTGACCGTTTACATACAGGTCAAAGTGTTCCCCGGCGATGATGGTGGCCGGCGGTTCCCCATCGCCCACCATCACCCGGCCGCCTTCCACCCAGGCATAACCTGGCCGTTCCTCGTCCACTCCCCCAAGCCCGGGGGCCATCCCACCTGCCACCGCACCTGCATCCGGACCGCCGGTTACGGAACCTGCTCCTCCCTTACCGGTTGCCGGGGTCACATTTTCGTCTTCCCCTGCAGCTCCGGGGAATGTCCCGGCCAGGCGGGCGATAATCACCGCCGGCCGGCGGCCGAGGCCAAGAAACCCCTGGCTTGCAGGTTGAACTATCTCTACCTCCAGCTCCTCAGGCAAGACCTCCAGGATGGCTGCTGCCTGCTGTATTGCTTCGGCGACGTTCCTGCCTTCGACTCTTATTTCCCCGGACGTCACAACTCCAACCTCCCGGGATAAAATTTATCTTTATTTTAATTCTCGGTTAAAAACTTTCATCCTTTAAACACATCCTTAAAGAAAAAACCAGGTATTTTTACCTGGCTCAATGTTCCTCCTTCTGCTGGCAATCAGGGCACAGACCGTAGAATTCCAGGCGGTGATAGAGGATCTTGCTGCAGCCGCTGTTCGCCGCTTCCTTTTCCAGTTCATAATGTACCGGCATGGGCAGGTCGATTATCCGGCCGCAGTTCAGGCAGACACAATGATAGTGATTCTCCGGGTTGCCATCATAACGGCTGTAGGTGCTACCGTAATTAAGTTCCATTATTTCGCCGGCTTCCTTTAAGACACCCAGGTTACGGTAGACAGTCCCCAGGCTGATGTCGGGTAAAACCTTGCGGGCCTGGGCGTAAATCCAGTCAGCCGTGGGATGGCTATCTGTGTGGCGTAAAATATCTAGAATGACTTTTTTCTGTTTCGTCATCCTTTTTCCTATCGTCGGTTCCATTTACCTCACCACTTAGTGGTAACAATTATTACTTTTAATATTATAACCTGCAGGATTATTTTTTGTCAACCTCATCAATAATATCTTTTCCCCATTCCGGCAGGGCATCAATAAGTATTTTTTGAATATCGGCCAGCAACCGGGCCAGCCTTTGTTCCGCTTCCAGGTAGGCGGTAATAGTCGGGTTCAGGCTGATTATCCGGTAGCTCTCTTCCAGGGCTTTTTTATCCGCCGGATCTGGCTCTTTTCCGCTCAGGACAGCCATTTCCAGGGCCAGCTGGCGACGGCGAAAATCACGCAGCATGTCTACATTGGTGGCGTTGCTCTCCAGTTTAGCTTTGGCCAGGCGAAAATCGTTATACTCGGAACTCCTGGACAGTTCCCGTGCCAGTTCATGGGCGCGGTCGTAGACTTGCATCGAATCACCTTCCTTCATATTCTACACACTGAGGGGGCCGCGATAACCGGCCAGGATGAAGAGGAACCCTAAAACCAATAAGAAGATGCCGCAGGCCATGATTAAGTACCGGTAAAAGCGCTGGCTGATAAAACGCCTGCCGGCGGCTACTCCCGCTGCGACCAGGGAATACCAGCCCAGGTCGGAAAGGATGTGGCCGCTAAAAAAGGAGACCACTCCCGCGGCTCCCAGCCGGGCCGCCTGGGTCAGGAAAGCAGCACCGATGGTCGCCCACCATAGAAGCCAGTAGGGGTTGGCCAGGCTGATCACGCCGCCGGTAGCCACCGCCCGCCACACCGGCCTCACCGTCAGGTTGGCAGGGGCGTCCCCCGGTAACTGCAGCTGTACCTCACCCGCCCTGGCCCCTTTAATCATACCCTGCCCCATCCAGATGAGGACCACGCCACCCACGACGGCCATCAGGCGTCCCACCCCGGGATGGGTCAGGAACCCGCCCAGGCCAAATAAGAGTAGGATAACTACCATTAGTTCCAGGATACCGTGACCCAGGACCAGGAGGGGACCCGCTCCAGACCCCCGGCGGGTGCTTTCCTCTACTGTTACCGTGAGCAGGGGACCGGGCATCAGGGCCCCGGAAAGGCCGACAAGAAAGGCCGTACTAAAGAGGGCAAATAATTCCACTGCCATATTCCTCCTGGAACCAGGATCGGCCGGTATACCTCCGGCCATCGGTTATACTTAATTATTCGGCGCCTGCAGGGGTTTTCCTGCCCAGAAGGGGCCGAGAAAATACCCCCGCCAGGTCGCCGGCCCGCTTCCTTATGACCTCCCGGTCGGTAGTATACAGGCCGAGCCTCTGCATCCGTTCAAAGTAACCTGCCCCGGAAAAGGTAAAGCGCTGGTAAAGCCCGTCACCGCCTGCAACCTGACGCCGGGTATAGGCGATAATATCGCCGACGGCCAGGGTAGCCGGCAGCACCAGGGGAGCCAGCCCGGCCAAAAGACGCACCGCATTATGGCCGGCCAGGGTCCCGGTGACAATGGCCTCGGTATGGCCGACGAAGGGCCCCGCCCTTTCACCGGCACAAAAGAGATTGGCCAGACCTTCCACTTTAAGGGCATCATCCCGGGGAACCATAGCCAGGAAACGTACTGAATTGCCGATGCCGCCGGCGTAGGGATCCTCAAAGCGGGCCTTCTCCAGGCCATCTATGCGGCGTAAAATCTCAAGGGGGAAAAAAGGAGTCATCAGTTTGGCCGGCCCGGTATCCAGAAGAATGATGCTGATCGCATATTCCGGCAGGGCGTACTGCTGGCATGCTTTCCGTTGAAGAAGTTCCCATTTTCCCGACAGATCAGGGGGCAGGGGCAGGGTGACCGCCCCTTTTTCCTCCAGCTCAGTTACCAGCCAGGGAGCCAGGGAGCCTTTATGGAGCTTGCAGGAGCCGCTAATGGCCCCGCGGCCGCCGCCTCGCCGGAGGGCGGCATACTCCTTTACCCCGGCCAGGGCGGCCGGGCCTATACGGCCGCCGAAGGTGGGGCAGCGATAGATACACATGGCGCAGCCGTTGCCGTAACGGCGGCAGTTGGCCGGCGGCCCGGCCGTACCCGTGGCGTCGATAAAGGCCTCTCCGGGATAATTCTGGCCGGCTTCCGTCCGCACGGCAACTATCCTGTCCCTTGCCAACTGCACGGCTGTAACCCGGCTTAAAAGGTGGACTTCTACCCCGGCTTCCCGCAGGGCCCGGCGGACCAAGGGTTCAATGCGGGTCACGTCGTAAAGCCAGGCGTGGTGGTGGCCGGCAAAGTCGATATTCCAGTGCCTGGCCGCGCCGTCGGTGACCCGGAATAACTCGCCCCCGCCCAGGGCCAACATTTCTTCCGTCGCCGTGAAGCGGCCGTTATTACGCATAATGCCTCCGACCAGGCCGGTACCCAGGAGCATATCCGTCCGCTCCAGGAGTGTTACCTCCGCCCCGGCCTGGCGGGCGGCCTGGGCGGCTGCACACCCGGCCCAACCGCCACCTATCACTACTACCCGGGGCACTTTGCCACCATCCTTCCCGTTTATTCCAATATATTCTTATTAACCGCCCCTGCTATTCATGTAGCCATTTCTACCCGGCAAAGTTACCGGAAATAACAAAGCCGGGGCTCTGCCGGCCCCGGTCCCGGTGTTCCCTTCTAACGAATAAAGCCGCTGAAAATCAAGATAACGAAAATGCCGTAAAAGGCGCCGCCGCTTACCAGGGTGTAGGGGGTTAGGTAGCGGTGGCGGCTGATCTGGATAAAGACCAGGCCGGCGGAAATAATAGCCAGGATGGCGCTGATCAAAGCCCCCTGGGTCAATTCCCAGCTGGTCATGGTAATACCAAGGGCCGGGATTATGGAGCTCTGGAAGACCATGGCTCCGGTGATATTCCCCAGGGCCAGGGTATCTTTACCCCGGCCGACCCAGATGATACTGTTAAACTTCTCCGGTAACTCGGTGGCGATGGGAGCGATGATCAGGGCCAGAACAAAGGCCGGAATACCCAGGACGCGGGCCAGGTCCTCCACCCCGTTGACAAAGAGCCGGGCCCCGCCGACGATTATCCCCAGGGCCAGGACTACCTGCACCAGGATTAACCCCAGACCCGGGTCAGATGCCCGGCGGGCCAGGTACAGGGCATTCAGTTCATCTCCTTCTTCCAGGGTATGACCGTTGGTAACCGTCAGGTAGGCATAGATGGCATAGGCAATTACCAGTCCCACAGCCACCAGCTGCTTCCAGATATGGGCTCCCAGAAAGGAAGCCAGGACGGCCACCATATAAACTGCCAGGAAGAAACCCAGATCCCGTCCCATGGTCCCGGTATCGAGATTCATTTTGGGGTAGGCAGGCCGGCGTTTGCGATAGGCGATGACTGCTACGCCGGTGATAAAAAAGGCCAGCGTGCTTAACATGAAGGGTGCCCCCAGGATAGCGCCGATGCCTATTTCCTCGCCGGCGTGACCCCCCCCGAAGATGATGGCGATAATGGGGATCATTGTTTCCGGCAGGGCTGTCCCCACAGCCGCCAGGATGCTCCCCACCGCCCCTTCGGTTAAATGGAGCTTTCTTCCCAGCCACTCAACGCCGTTGGTAAACCCTTCGGCCCCTATAAGGATAACCCCCAGGCTGATTAAAAGTAGAGCGACATCAAGCATAAATTCTCTCCTTCCAGAGTTTATTTTTATCTAAACCTGTCACCCTTTATGTTAAATAAAAAAGACCTTCAAGCGCCCCCTTACAGGGCGGTGAAGGTCTTGCCGTTGCCTACCAGGCCCGGGCCCCTGGCCGTGTTGACGGGCCTGGTACCGGAAAAATCCGGGGCTACTCCCCTGGACCGCGCAATTTTCTATATTTTATCCTAAGGGAAGGTTTGGTCACTGTCAAGTCCAACTTCGGGAAGGCCGGCCGGAACGGCATGGGGGGGTTAAATATTACTTAACAGCGTTCCCCGAGGGGATTCTCCGGATCATCCCCATCTCCACACCGCTTTTGTACCGATTTTCACAATTAAACCTCATTTAACTCCACCCGACCCTACGGCGGTAATTTTAAAGAAGCGGCTCCGTAGCCATCTCCCGGCAATAGAAAGTTGCCAGGCAGGTGTAACCGATCTGGCGCAAAAGCTCCCGCGCCTGTTCTCGTTCCCTGGCCACCTCCCCGGGAGCGTGGGCATCCGACCCGATGGTGACAGGGATATTGAGGCTAAAGGCCCGTGCCAGAAGTTCTCTGGCCGGGTAAATCTCCCCCACTGGTTTGAATAAACCGGCGGTATTCACTTCCAGGGCGGCGCCGCTCCTGGCGATGGCCTGGAGGGCCGGCTCGGCCAGCTCCAGCACCGGCCTCCTGGGCCGGTGGCCGTAAATCTTTATCAGGTCCAGGTGGCCGATGATCTGGAAGATGCCGGTAGCAGCGGCCCGCGCAACCAGGTTGAAATAGGTGGCATAGAGCTCGTCTATATCCCAGGCGGCAAAGCCGCCTTCCTGTCCCGGTCGGTCAAACTCCCAGTCGTCCACGGTATGCACCGAGCCGATGAGGTAATCCCATGGCCGGCCCGCCAGCTGCTGCCGGTGGTCCCTGCCGGGCCGGAAATCAACCTCCAGCCCGGCGCGGACGGGCATACCGGTTATCCTTTCCAGTTCAGAGAAGACGTTGAAATCCAGGCCCTCCAGGAAGCGGTCGTGGTCGGCGAAACCCATCGCCGTCAGGCCCGCCTCCCTGGCCGCTTCCACGTATGGTAAGAGGCGTTCAACGGTATGGGGCGGCCCCTCATGGGCCAGCCCGTGGATATGGTAGTCAGATGGCATATTGTGGAACTCCTTGCAATTTTATAAGCTGGCCACGCATAGGTTGACGGGTACAGGCGAAGGGCGGCTGGTTCGAGGCGGTGGATACTTCCGCGAAGCCGCAGCGAGGCGGTGGTAAACGGGATGGGGATCGTAACTTGCCTTCAAGAACAAGAAAGGCACACGCCCTCTAACGATTGTTCAAAGGGATAAACCAGGCCACCCCCGCCGCAGAGCAAGGCTGAGCGCCAAGTTTGCTAGCCGAGAACCGCTGGAGCCCGGAGCATGTACCCGTCAGCCATGGGCTTAAGCTAGCCAACTAATACTCATTCGGCAGCTTTTTCAACTGGGCCAGGGTAAAGACGGGGCCGTCCAGGCAGACGTAACAGCTGCCCAGGTTGCAGCGACCGCACTTGCCGATACCGCACTTCATACGCATCTCCAGGGTGGTCACAATCTGCTCGTCCTTAAAGCCCAGCTTCTCCATAGACTGGAGAACAAACTTGATCATAATGGGCGGGCCGCAGGTAATGGCCACCTTGCCTTCCGGCTTAGGCTTCAATTCCTCGACAAAGGCCGGGACGAAGCCCTCGTGCCCCTGCCAGGTGTCGTCGCCCCGGTCGACGGTCACGTCCACCCGGCAGTTTTCCACCTTGGGCCAGTTGTTGAAGAGGTCGTCCTTAAAGCACAGGTCGGCCGGGGAACGGGCGCCGTAGATGATCCACAAATGGCCATAGTCCTGCCGGTGCTCGATGCAGTAGTTGATCAGGGAACGTACCGGAGCCAGGCCGATGCCGCCGCCGATGAAGAGGAGGTCCTTGCCCCGCATCATCTCCAGGGGGAACCCGTTGCCGTAGGGTCCCCGGATGCCGACGCTCTGTCCCGGTTCAGCTTCGTGGAGGGCGTCCGTCAGCATTCCGACCCTTTTAATGGCCAGTTCCAGGTGGTCCGGCCCCTGGGAGGTGATGGAGAACATGGCCTCGCCCACGTCCAGGAGGGAAAGCATGGCCAGTTGTCCCGGCAGGGGCGTGAAGGGTTTACCGGCGTCAGTGGTGACATGGAATGTTTTTACATCCGGGGTCTCATCGATAATCTTTGTAATCCGGCCCATCTGGGGTACCAGGGG
Organism: Moorella thermoacetica; assembly: GCF_001267405.1. Lineage (NCBI taxonomy): Bacteria > Bacillati > Bacillota > Clostridia > Neomoorellales > Neomoorellaceae > Neomoorella > Neomoorella thermoacetica. The sequence continues at coordinate 739,943 of NZ_CP012369.1, read as the reverse complement.
GTTGACCCGCGCTGCTTCCGCCATTACAGGGTCACCTCCTTGACCTCACGGATTACCCGGGTAATATCAACGTTCACCGGGCAGCGATCCAGGCAGCGGCCGCAGCCTACACAGGCAAATTTACCGTAGCGCTCCGGAAAGTACTGGAGCTTGTGCAGGAAGCGGTTGCGCAGGCGTTCCTTCTTGGAAGGCCGGGGGTTGTGGCCGCCGGCCATCCGGGTGTACTCGGAGAACATGCAGGAGTCCCAGCAGCGGAATTTATAGCCGCTGTTACCCTGGTTTTCACCCTGGATATCAAAGCAGTGGCAGGTGGGGCAGAGGTAGGTGCAGGCACCGCATCCCAGGCACTTGCGGCTGACGGCCGTCCAGTAGGGGTGTTCGAACATTCGCTGCAGTTTTTCCGTTACCCCGCTGGCATCCACCTGCAAACCGGGCGCTGCCGCCGCCGGGGGCTGAACATCCCCGGCCTCTTCCAGGAGATCGCCGGCCTGCTTTAACAACTCCTTGCCGGCGTCGGTGATTGCCTCCAGGAGATAACCGCCTTCCCCGGGCCACATCTGGACATCAGCCCCTTCGGCGCGGCCGGGGTCGATGCCAAAGGCGGTGCAGAAACAGTAAGGCTGGGCCTCATTACAGGCCAGGGCCACTATCCGCGTGTTCTCCCGCCGCTGGCGGTAGAATTCATCGACATACCCGCGGGTCAAGAAAACGTCATCCATAATCAAGAGGCTGCGGGCGTCACAGGAGCGGATGCCTACCAGCACCCGCTTCTCTTCCAGGGGAGGCATGGTTTCCAGGGTGGCGGCAGGGCCGTTCACCTGGTAACGGTACATAGTTTCCGTCCGGGGGAAGAAGAGGTCCTTGGGCGGTTCCAGGGTATTGCCCTGGCCCAGGGTCAGCTTGCCCTCCCCATCCCAGGGGGTAAAAACACTTGTCCCCTCCCGCTCCTGGGGAACGAAGACCCTGGCTCCCCCGGCCCAGGCGGAGAGCAGCTCCGGCAGTTTGGCTTGGTCTATTTTCAGCATGACGCCACCTCCCCCCTACCTATTAAACTCGTCCGGATCATTGAGGTTGTACTGGCCAAGGGGCGGCCGCACTTCCAGATCCAGACCCGCTTCGTACTCGCCGAAGAGTTCGTTTAGGTCTTTGATAATCTTCTTGTTGAGGGCCATAATGGGAATCCCCTCCGGGCAGACCCGCTCACACTCGCCGCACTCAATGCAGCGCCCGGCCACGTGCATAGCCCTGGTGATGGCAAAGAACTGGTTTTCACTGCGGCTCATCTGCTTGCCGCACCAGCCCGATTGAGCACGGTCGAAGATGCACTCGCGGCAGTTACAGGCCGGACAGATATTGCGGCAGGCGTAGCATCGCAGGCAGCGGTCGTACGCACCTGTCCAGAAGGCGTAACGCTCGTCGGGGGTCATGGCCTCGATTTTTTCCACCATCGCAAAACGGCCCTCGGCCGTGGCCGCCGCTTCCCGGGCCCCGGCGCCCCTGTCTTCCTGAAGGAGCTCGTCATAGACTACCGGCTCGGGGTGGGTGCAGTAGAGGCACTTCTCCGCCAGGGGCACCTCCGCCCGGCGGGCTTCCCCCAGGACGGCCGCCCGGCGGCCGTCTTTAACGCCGGGGCAATTGATGCCGATGAGGTATACCCTCTCCCGCTGAATCTGGTTGTCCTGGAGGAGCCGGTTGATGCCCCGGGAGTCGCAGCCCTTGACGAAGAGGGCGATCTTCTCTTCCCCCAGTTTATAATCCAGGAGGTACTTGGCCAGGTTGTTGGTGCAAAACTCGTCCCAGACCAGGCGGTTGCAATCCTCCGGGTCGGTGATAAAGACCGGCGGCGACAGGTACCAGAAGGTCCCTTTCTCCCAGCCGATGACCATCTGCACCTTATTCTGGCTCAGCAACTCCCGGGCCCGGGTACGCATCTGCTCTTGCAAACTGCTCATGCGTCATCCCTCAACTTCCTGTTGGGCCCCAGAGCCCGGATTTCCTCGGTTATCTCGGTGATAACCTGGGCGAAGCGGGGGCCCTCCGAGCCGGAGACCCAGCGTGCCTGGAGTCGCTCCGGCTCCAGGCCCATGAACTGCAGGACCCGCTGCAGTAAAAGGAATCGGCGGCGGGTGAAGTAATTGCCACTAACATAGTGGCAGTCGCCCGGGTGTCAGCCGGATACCAGGACCCCGTCGGCCCCGCGCTGGAAAGCCCGCAGGACGAACTGGGGGTTCACCCGGCCCGAGCAGGGCACCCGGATGACCCGCACGTTGGCCGGGTACTGCAACCGGTTGAGACCTGCCAGGTCGGCCCCGGCATAGGCGCACCAGTTGCAGCAAAAGGCCACGATTTTGGGCTCCCAGCCCGGCGTTTGGGCTACAGACATACCGCATCCACCTCCGCCAGTATTTGTTCGTTGGTAAAGCCGCGTAGATTCATGGCGCTGGACGGGCAGGCAACCGAGCAGGTTCCGCAGCCCTGGCACAGGCCGTTGTTCACCGACGCCACCCGGCGGCTGACCTGCCTGCCGGCCACCCGTTCCGTAATGGTCTTGATGGAAATGGCCTTGTAGGGACAAATCTTCTCACACATGGCACAGCCGGAGCAAATGCTTTCATCTACGGCGGCGATCATGGGATCGGTGGCCATCTCATCCTTCGCAAAGAGCTGGCAGACCTTGACGGCCGCCGCGCTGGCCTGGGAGACGGTGTCGGGGATATCCTTGGGCCCCTGGCAGGCCCCGGCCAGGAAGACACCGGCTGTAAAGGTCTCCACCGGCCGCAGTTTCGGGTGGGCCTCCTGGAAGAAGCCGTCTTTATCGGTCTGCAGGCCGATCATCTTGGCCACTTTCTCCCAGCCATGGCTGGGGACCATGGCCGTAGCCAGAACCACCATGTCGGCGGCAACCTCTACCTGGCGGCCAAGCAAGGTATCCTCGCCGCGGACAATGAGCTTGTCGCCTTCCTGGAAGACCCGGCTCACCCGGCCGCGGACGTAAATGGCCCCCTCGTGGACGGAGCGCTGCTGGAATTCCTCGTAGGCTTTGCCCGGGGTGCGGATATCCATATAGAAGACAATTGCCTGGGAGTCGGGAATCTTCTCCAGCACCTGGTGGGCGTGCTTGGCCGTATACATACAGCAGGCCCGGGAGCAGTAGCTCTTGCCCTTGGCCTCGTCCCGGGAACCTACGCACTTAATAAAGACCACCGTCTTGGGTTCCTTACCGTCGGAGGGCCTCAGGATCTTACCGCCGGTGGGACCGGAGGCGTTGTTCAAGCGTTCGAAGTGCATACCGGTGATGACATCCGGGTACTTGCCGTAACCGTATTCACCGTAAACCTCTTCCCATTTAAAGAGGTCATAGCCGGTGGCCACGACAATGGCGCCGAAGTTCTCGGTTATAACCTCATCCTGTTGCTCATAGTCAATGGCTTTGGCCGGGCAGACCTTCTGGCAGACGCCGCACTTGCCTTTGGTGAACTGGCGGCAGTGCTCCCGGTCGATTACCGGCACTGCCGGCACCGCCTGGGGGAAGGGCAGGTAAATGGCCTTACGCTTACCCAGGCCCAGGTCGAACTCGCTGTCGACCCTGGTCGGGCATTTCTCCCAGCAGGTACCGCAGCCGGTACACTTGCCGGCGTCCACCGAGCGGGCCTTCTGGCGAATGGTCACTTCGAAATTGCCTACATAGCCGGCGATATTCTCTACTTCCGCATAGGTCATGAGTTTAATATGAGGGTGCTGCGCCGCAGCAACCATTTTCGGCGTGCTTATTCAAGCAGAACAGTCCAGGGTCGGGAAGGTTTTGTCCAGCTTGACCATGTTGCCGCCGATGGTCGGTTCCCGGTCTAACAGTACCACCTCGTAGCCGGCATCGGCAATATCCAGGGCGGCCTGCATACCGGCAATACCGGCGCCGATGACCAGGGCCCGCTTGGTAATGGGGATAGTAGCCGCCTGGAGGGGACCGTCACGGCTCACCTTGGCCACGGCGGCCCGCACCAGGTCGATGGCCTTGGCGGTAGCCCGCTCTTTATCCCGGGCGTGGACCCAGGCGCACTGCTCGCGGATATTGGCCATTTCAAAAAGATAGGGATTGATACCGGCACTCTCCACCGTCTTCCGGAAGGTCGGCTCGTGGAGGCGGGGCGAGCAGGAGGCCACAACTACCCGGTCCAGACGCTGTTCCTTGATGGCCTTACGAATGAGTTCCTGCCCCGGGTCGGAGCACATATACTGGTAATCAGTGGCGTAGACAACCCCGGGAAAATTCCCGGCCGTTGCGGCCACTTTCTTAACATCGACCACAGAGGCGATATTGGTGCCGCAGTGGCAGATAAAGACGCCAATGCGTTTCATGCTGTTTCCCTCCTTGTAGCCGGGTGCCGCAGGATTTCCTTGGCCTCCAGCAAGGGAAGCGGGTTAACAAAGTGGGTTGTAAGCCCCAAGTCCTTGGGCGCGTAACCCAGGGCCAGGCCCATGAGTTCCGTAAAGTAGAAGATGGGGAGTTGGAACTGGTCGCCGTGGGCTGCCGCCGCCTGGGCCTCCCGCATGTCCAGGTTCAGGAAGCATAAGGGGCAGGCGGTGACGACGCCCTCAGCACCGGCGTCCCTGGCGTGGCGCAGGACCTGGTAGATCATCCGAACGCCGATGTCCCCCCGGGCCGTGGCGAGGCTCCCGCCACAGCATTCAGTCTTGTAGGACCAGCTGACGGCTTCGCCCCCCAGGGCGTCAATCAGGCGATCCATGGCCATGGGGTCCTCCGGGTCGTCAAAGGCCGTTAACTTTGGCGGCCGGACCAGAAGACAGCCGTAATAGGCCGCCAGTTTCAGGCCCGCCAGGGGCTTGACCACCTGCTCCTTGATTTTCTCCAGGCCGACCTCATTGACCATGACATCCAGTAAGGCCCGGGTCTTATTGGTGGCCCGGTAATCCCGGCCAATGATTTCACTGATGGTCGCCCGCATGCTTTCCGACTCCCGCACGGCCGTCTCGGCGGCCCGCAGGCGGTTAAAGCAGGCGGCACAGGGCACGGCCACGTCCAGTCCTTCGGCCTCGGCGATGGCGAGATTCCGTGCCGGCAGGGCCAGGGACAGGAGGTGATTGTTATTATGGGCGGCCGTGGCGCCGCAGCAACTCCAGTCAGGGATCTCCCAGAGCTCTACCCCCAGGTGCCGGGCTACCAGCTTCGCCGACTGGTTGTACTCCTTGGCTGTAGCCTCCAGGGAGCAACCCGGGTAATAGGCGTATTTCAAGACCGGTCACCTCCTCGGGCACGAACCCTGGTGAAAATATCTTTTATCCCGGCAACGTCCTTGATCTTCATGGGGAAGGGGCTGATCTTCCCTTTCAACAACAGGGGCGGTGCCAGCATGGCGTCCTTAAAGGGTTGGCCCGACTGCAGGTTGTACTGGACTATGAGGCCCATCTCGTGGGCCCGGCCGTAGCGCTCCACCGTCCCCAGGAAGGCGCGCTCAAAGATATCGACTTTTTTCTCGTTAATCAGGCCCCGCCGGCGGGCCTCCTGGCGCACAACCTCCATGAGCCGCGGCAGGTTGACTTCCCGGGGGCAGCGGGTGTAACAGGCCTGGCAGCAGGCACACAGCCAGGGGGTATGGCTTTTCAAGGCTTCCTCCACCAGGCCAAGCTGCAACAGGCGAATAACCTGGCGCGGCGTGTAGTCCATCCATGCGGCCACCGGGCAACCGGCCGAGCACTTGCCACACTGGTAACAATCACTCAAAACAACTCCGCTCTCGGCTTCGACCTGGCTTTTTAAGGCCTGGTTCCGGCGCAGGGAGCCGGCCAGCTCCACCCGTTCCATACTCCTCACCCTCTTTCTTTGTTCCTTCCAACACTTAAACAGCCAAAAAATACTCGTCTTTTATAATTCTTGCTGTTTGGCCAGATTCCTCTTTTTGAACAAAAAAAGCCTGGCCCTTTTAGCGGGCCAGGCGAAAGATGGCGTAGCGCCGGGTCAGGTACTGCCAGAGGTCGGGGTAGGTATCCCGGCCGAAGAGGACCTCCACCAGGCGCCTGGCTATCCCGGGGTTGGCCGTCACCAGGCGATGGACCACCGGGGTCAGGGCATAAACCACCCTGGCGATGCGCCGGGCGTAGTGGAGGGGCTGTAATAATTCATCGTAGAGCCGGCGGGAATAAGCCCCCGGCTCCCCGGTACCTGCCAGGGTTGCCATGATGGTTTCCGCCGCCAGGCGGCCGCTCCGGAGGGCATAGTAAATTCCCTCCCCGGAGAAGGGATCCACCAGGCCTGCGGCATCCCCCACCAGGAGGGCCCGGCCGGTGTGAAAGACGCCCGCCTGGCCGTCGGCCGCCGGGATAACCGCGCCGCGACAGCGTAAGTTCGCCGGCACCGCCAACCCCAGCCCGCGACAAAAGGTATCGAAGTAGCGCCTCAGGCCTTTGACCCGGCGGGTAAAGGAGCCTATTCCCACCGAGAGGTGGTCCCCCTTGGGAAAGACCCAGCCGTAGCCGTAAGGAATACCTCCATAGCTCAGGTGGACCTGGCCCCGATAACTCGTAAGGAGGCCGGCGTCAACCGGCACTTCGCACTCCAGGGTTATTCCGGCCGTTCCCCCGGGTTTAAAGGGGAGGCTGCGCCGCACCAGGCTCAGGGCGCCGTCGGCCCCGACCAGGAAGCGTCCTTCCCAGGTGCAGCCGTCTTGCCCTTGAACCTTCACCCCCCCGGCTGTTTCCGTCACTCCGGTCACCCGGTAGCCGTCCCTGACCTCGGCTCCGGCCCTGGCTGCCTCTGTGAGAAGCCAGGAATCGAACTTTTCCCTGCTGACCATTTTTATTACCGGCTGCTCGCAGGTTATCTTTAGGGGACGTTCCTGGCGATGGTAAAAAATAACTTCACGGGTAGTATCTTCTATTAAGTCTTCCCAACCCGCTTCCAGCTCACCCTGGGCTTTACCGGTCAAACCGCCGCCACAGGGTTTATAACGGGGAAAGCGCGCCCGGTCAAATATGGCCACCTTAAGACCCTGGCGAGCCAGCAGGCGACCGCAGGTGCTCCCGGCCGGGCCGGCGCCGCAGATTAAAACATCGTATTGCAAAAGCAGCCACCTCGTCGAAAATCCTTAGTTTTAATTATATCCGCATAGCGGCCGGGTAAAAGGCCATAATAAAAATAAATTTGGATCTGCCAAAGGAGGATCTCAGCATGGCGAAAACAGTAATTGCCGTCTTTAGCAACGAACAGGTGGCCAAAGAGGCCGTTGAAGACCTGCGCCGGGCCGGCTTTGACCGGGAAATATCCATCCTGGCCAAAGACCAGGGCCGGGAAGGCGGTGACCAGGAAGGCGGCCTGAATATGGGAGCCGACACGGGCGGGATAAGTGACGGTGTGACCACCGGCGGCGTCCTGGGCGGCCTGGCCGGACTGGCTGCCGGTGCCGGAGCCCTGGTAATCCCCGGAATCGGACCTCTCATCGCAGCCGGTCCCATAGCCGGCCTCCTCTCTGGCGCGGCCACCGGAGGCGTTGCCGGCGGACTGATTGACTGGGGCATCCCGGAAGCCGAGGGCCGGGAATACGAAAACGAAATCCGCCAGGGCAAAATGCTGGTTTCCGTTCGCTGTGACGATCAGCGTGCCGATCAGGCCAACAAGATCCTGAAGGACCACGGTGCCGATCGGGTCCGCATCCACTAGTTTGAAATTAAAGGAAGCCGGGTTATACTTTATAACCCGGCCTCTTACTTTAACGGCAGGTCCGGCCTGTCTTTCCAGGAATGCCTTGTATGCTGCGGTCAGTGACGGTCGAAGCTAATTAGCGGAGGGCAGTACAAAAAGGAGGCTTGATCATGGCCAGAAGGCGCGGGATTATGTCCGAGGCCCTGAAATGGGAACTGGCCAAGGAGTTGGGAGTAGCCGACACCGTGGCCACTGAAGGGTGGGGCGGCGTGCCGTCCCGCCAATGCGGCAACCTGGTCCGACTAGCCATTGAAAAAGCTGAACAAGCGTTGGTGAACAACCAATCGTAACTGCCCCCGCCGGAGCCGTCAGGCTCCGGTTTTGTTACTGGCGCAGGTGGTTGATGCGCTCGTAGGGTTCCAGGATATGGGTGATGCGGACGCCGAAGTTCTCGTTGACAATCACTACTTCCCCCTGGGCGATGGGGGTGCCGTTGACAGTGATTTGCACCGGCTCTTCCACCAGGCGGTCCAGTTCTACAATAGCTCCCGGGGCCAAACTCAAGATATCCTGGATGCGTTTCATTGCCGTGCCCAGGATAACCTCAATATCCAGGGGTACGTCCAGGATGAGGTCAATATTGCGGGAGGAAGCGCCGTAGACCTGGCCCTGGCGCTGTGTCTGGCCCCCGCCCGGGCTACCTGCTCCACCAGGTGTCTGGGCCCGGGAAGATGGCGCGGAGGCCTGCGTGGTAGGAGGGGCAGGTGCAGGAGCGGATTCCGCAGGGGTAGCGGCGGGAGCCGGGGCACTGGCCGGAGTACCGCCCCCGTTTACTGCCGGGGCCGCCGCGGTTTCCGCCCCCGTACTTGCACCGGCGGCAGGCTCGGAGCCCATGAGCATACGCACCTCGTCCTTGGCGATCTCCATGGGCATAACCTGCATAATCTGGCTGTCCACCAGGCCCTCGATTTCCATCTTAAAACAAACCACGACTATTGACTGCGCTGTAGCCCAGGGCGACGTATAGCTCTCGTTGTTAAAATTAACCGCCGTCAAATGCGGCGGGGTGATCTTAACGCTGCGCTGGAAAATAGTAGCCATGGAGGTGGCTGCGCTGCCGACCATCTGGTTCATGGCTTCCGCCACGGCGCTACTCTTGATCTCGTCCAGTTCCGGGGTCACGTTTTCACCGCTGCCGCCCATCATCAGGTCAGCGATTATAGCTGCGTCGCTGACTTTGATTATCAGGAGGTTGGAGCCCTGAAGCCCTTCGGTAAAATTTACCTCTACCAGGACATAAGGGACCTGGAAGGAAGCAAAAAGCTCCTCCGGGGTCATGATCTTTATCGTCGGCGTAGTGATTAAAACCCGTTTATTGAGAATCTGGGATAAGGCCGTAGCCGCGCTACCCATAGAGATGTTGCCGATCTCCCCCAGGGTGTCCTTTTCCAGGTCACTCAGGGTTGCCTCCGGGGCGGCCGCAGCTTCAGGCTCCGCCGGTGCCGCCGTTTCTATATCCGTGTGGCCCTTCAACAGGGCATCTATCTCTTCCTGGGATAAAAAGTCACCCACCTATACCACCTCTGTTACCTGGACGGCAATTTTTTTATTCACAATCCCCGGTTGAACCTGAAACTTATGGTGCCCGTCTACATAGAGTTCCAGGTCCTCGCCCACTGTTTTTTCCAGGGTAATGACATCCCCAACCTGGAGCTGGATAAAATCCCGCACCGGCAAGCGGGTGCGGCCTATGTAAGCGATCAATTCCACCGGCACTTCGGCCAGGATCTTCTCGACCACCGTCCGGTAATCAGGCCTGGCTTCCCTTTCCCCGCCGGTGGCAAACCAGTGGCTGGCCGAAAGGCGGGAAATGACCGGCTCCAGGAGCATATAGGGCAGGCAGAGGTTTAAAAGACCCTCATACTTGCCCACCGTTGTCCCCATGGTGATGACGGCAACCGTCTCGTTGGGGGAAATGGCCTGGGTAAACTGGGGGTTGGTTTCCATATTCTCCAATTTGGGAGTAATGTTTTGGATGTCGGACCAGGAATAGGAGAGCTGTTCCAGCATGCGGCTGTTTAAACGCCGCAGGACGTGGAGCTCGATCTCCGTCAACTCCCGGTTACGGGCCACCATCTCCCCCCGACCGCCGAAGAGCAGGTCGATAATGGGGAAGATGAAATTCATGTTGGTCTCCAGGACCGCCGAACCCTTTAAAGGCTCCATGCTGAAGACGTTCATCAGGGTCGGCGTCGGCAACGAGAGAATAAAATCCTCATAGGTCATCTGTTCCACCGAGACGATCTTCACCTGGATGCTGGCCCGCAGGTAGGCCGAAAGGAAGTTGGCCACCAGGCGCCCGTAATTTTCGTGGATCATATACAGGGTGCGCAGGTGTTCCTTGGAAAACTTATTGGGCCGGCGAAAGTCGTATTTCTTGGCCTTAGGGGTAGCCTCTTCTTTAATGACCTCCGTCTGAACCTCGCCGCTGTTCAGGGCCTGGAGGAGGGCGTCAATCTCCGCCTGGGATAGGACGTCAGCCATAAAAGCTCCCCCGTCCTAAGCCAGGGCCTTTTCCAGGGCCTGGAGAACCCGGTCCTGCTGGAAGGGTTTGACAATAAAATCCCGTGCGCCGGCCTGGATAGCTTCCATTACCATTAACTGCTGCCCCATGGCACTGCACATGATAATCCGCGCCTGGGGATCAATCTGCTTGATGGCCTTGACGGCGGCGATGCCGTCCATTTCCGGCATGGTAATATCCATGGTTACTACATCCGGCCGGAGCTCCTGGTACATGGCCACGGCCTTCTGACCGTTTTCAGCCTCCCCGGCGATTTCATAGCCGTTTTTTACCAGAATATCTTTAATCATCATGCGCATGAAGGCCGCGTCGTCAACTATTAAAACCCGCTTGCCCATAAATCTTAACGTCCCCCCATTTTCAATCTAGCTGAAGCCCCAGGGATTGCAGGATTATACCCAGGGCCCTGTCTTCGGGTACAAGGAAAAAGTGACCGTTGATGGTGATTGCTTCCCCGTAGAATTTCGTTTCGATAACTAGCGCCCGGTCAGAGAAATAACCCCCTTCCAGGAAGGCTGAACTTAAAACCGCCCCCAGCATATCGAAGGCAAAGGCCGGGACCGAAGGTATAAGATTTAAATGGCAAAAATCGGAAAAAGCGTTCAAAAAAGACCCCGCCAGGATATTGCTGACCTCTGTCAAGACAGAGGCTCCCATGTCGTCAATAACATTCGTAGTTCCAACAGGCCGGCCCAGCAGCAGGTCGACCAGGAGGTAGGCGCTGGTTTCGTTGAGGAGGAAAAATATCTTGCTCGGGGCCGGGCCGGCCACGGTAAACTCCACGCAGGCGACAGGTTCTTCTTCATGGCCCACAAGGCTGACCATATCCTTTAAAGGCAGGACGCCGGCCCGGGGTACGGTCATCTGGACCCGGTTGCCGAGGAGGCTGGCCAGAGACGTGGCGGCATTGCCGGCACCGATATTACCGATTTCCCTGAGGGCATCCAGGTGCAGGGCGTTGAGTTTGTCCCAGGTATCCATTTTGCTCCCTCCCAGGGCCATCTCCGTAAAATACGCTAAAGCTGTAACTCTACCAGGTAAATGTCCATTTTCAGCTGGTCCCTGCAGGGCGGCGGTAGAACCAGGGGGCAATCTTTTCAAAACCCAGTTCCCGGTATTGAAACAGGTTCTCGGTGGCGCCGATGAAGAACACGCCCCCCGGTGCCAGGGCCTGGTAAAAACGGCGGTAAAGGTCGTTCTGGGTATCGGCGGTAAAGTAGATAACCACGTTGCGGCAGATAATTAGGTGAAAACCGCTGCCGTAGGCATCCTTAAGCAGGTCGTGCTGGCGGAAATCGACCATGCCCTTGATTTGTTCCTGCAGGTAAAAGTGATCGCCTTCGCGGCGAAAATAGCGGTTGAGCCTGGTGGGGGTGACGGCCTGGAGGGCGCGCTCCCCGTAGACTCCCCGGCGGGCCGCCGCCAGGGCGCCTGGATCAATATCGGTAGCCAAAATCTGGTGCCGGCCTCCAGGGGCCAGTTCCGCCAGTAAAATAGCCACCGAATAGGGTTCCGGTCCGTCGGCGCATCCGGCGCTCCAGACTTTAAGGTCCCGGAAGGTAGCCAGGAGGGAGGGCAGGATCTCTTGCTCCAGCCTGACAAATATCTCCTGGTTGCGAAAAAACTCGGAAACGTTGATGGTTATTTTATCAATAAAACGCTGCCACTGCTGTCCGTCCCTGGCCAGCAAATTCAGGTAGGCACCGTAATCGGGCACCTGCAAGAGGGCCATTAGGCTGTCGATGCGCCGCTTGAGCTGGGGTTCTTTATAGCCGTCCAGGTAAAGGCCGAAACGCCGGTAAACTGCCTCTTTAAACTCGGCAAAATCCATTTCTTCCTCCAAAAATAGGGTTCTACCAAATTATACGATTATTATACGATTATTGGTTTGCTTCCTGAAGGCTGGAGGTACAGGCTCCGGGCTCCGGTGGTTCTCGGCTAGCAAACTTGGCGCTCAGTTGCTTAAGCGGCGGGGGTGGCTCGGCTTTATCTCTTTTATCATTCATAACGGGGCGTGGTACTTCTCGTTCCTGAAGCCACTTTACGATCCCCATCCCGTTCACCGCCGCCTCCCTGCGGCTTCGCTTAGTTTGCTGACGCCTCAAACCAAGTCGCCCTCCGCCTGTACCTTCCAGCCCCTTGCCTCAGCCTAGCATTTTCATAGTTCGTGGCGAGGCGTCAGACCCCATAAAGGGCTCCTCCGTAAATCTTTAAATTACTTTAAGTGGCCGGCCGATGGTGCGAATAAGCACGTCGCCGCTTTCCAGGTCGAAGATCATGGTCCGGCCGTAGTTACCGCCGGTGTCTTCGGCCACCAGGGGGATGGCCAGCTCCTGGAGGGTCTGGCGAACCATGGCGGCGTTACGCTGGCCGATATTCAATAGAGAAAGGTGCCGGTCCCCGGAGGTAAACATCTGGGCACCGCCTGCTATCTTGGCCACCAGCCGCCCCCGCCGGGCGCCCCGACCAATCAAGGCCGCCACCAGGTCGGGGATGGCCAGGTCGGCAAACTTGGCCCGGTTACTGCGATCCTGGAACTGGCTGCTATCCGGTAACATGATGTGGGCCAGGCCGCCCATGCGGTTCAGGGAATCGTAAAGGGCAATTCCCACGCAAGAGCCGAGACCCAGGGTGATCAGGCGTCCCGGGGCTCGCAGGACCTGCCACTCCGCTATACCGACTTTAACCTCTTGGGGTTTGATTATAGCCTCCAAGGCCCTTCCTCTCTCGTTTTTCTAAGTTTAATCCCGACCTGTCATATTTTAGCATCCTTCTGGCAATAATACAATACAAATCCCCTGACAGGAGGCCTGGCGATGGTCTATTGTTCCCAGTGCAGGCAACCACTACCGCCCGGCTGGCGCTTCTGCCCGGACTGTAACCCCGCTCAAGCGGTCGGAAACCGGAAGGAAGCCGTTCTCTGGCTCCTGCTGGGTAACTTTTCCCAGGAACATCGCCGTCCCCAAATGGCCGCCCTCTTTTACCGGGCGGCCCTGGAGGCCGACCCGGAAAACTGGGAAGCGAGCTTCAATCTGGGCTGTCAGGCCTGGCAGGAAGGCCAGGTGGACAGGGCCCTTTCCTGGTGGAAAACCAGCTTACAGGCCAATCCGGACAATTACCTGGCTCATTTTAACCTTGGTACATACTTCCTTTATAATCGCAACCTCAGCGCCGCCCGTTACCACCTGACCCGGGCGCGTCGGCTCAAACCGGACTACCTGGCAGCGCGGATCAACCTGGGCACGACCTACCTCCTCCTGGGACTGGCTGATGCGGCCCGGGAGGAGTATATCTATGTCCTGAAACAGGACCCAGGTCACGTCGGCGCTCGCCGCGGCCTGGCCTTAATCAGCAAAGTCTTTAAAGGCGCCCAATCATAGCCCGGGCCAACTCCCTCTACCTTAGCGCCGCAGGTTATTGGCCAGGCTCCACATCTCATCGGCCACCCGGATAGTGCGGGAGTTCAATTCGTAGGCCCGCTGGGCGACCACCATCCTGGTCATAGTCGCCGCCAGGTCGACGTTTGCCGCCTCCAGGTAGCCGGAACGCAGGGTGCCCAGAACGGGACCGGGAGTACCAGTAGTTTCCGAATTTCCAGCAGTACCGGGAGCACCGTAAAAAAGCTGGCCACAGGCTGGCGTCAGCCGGTAAAGGTTGTCCCCCACGGCCTCAAGGCCGGCCGGGTTGGATACGGTATAGAGATATATCTGCCCCAGGGGCTGTACCTGGCCGTTAACGGTGGCCGTGATTGTGCCGTCGGCGGCCACGTTAATATTTTCCGCCTCAGGCGGCAGGTTTAATGGTACATCCTGGTTATTACCGGCGGGGATAGCCAGATAATAACCGCCGTCGTTAACCACGTTGCCATCGGCGTCGCGGTGAAAGTTGCCGTCGCGGGTAAGAAACCTCTCCCCCGCCCCGTTGACCACAGCAAAAAAACCCTCCCCCTGGATGGCCAAGTTCAGGGGCTCGCCGGTCTGCACCAGGGCTCCCTGGCTGAAGTCCTTTACTATGCTGGCGACCTTCACTCCTGTTCCCAGGCTCACTGTAGACCCCGGGGCCTGGGGTTGCTCCACTGGCATGCCAGCTTCCATCACCGGCCGGTAAACCAGGTCGGAGAAGCCGACCCTGACCTGCTTGTAACCGGTGGTATTCACATTGGCGATATCATTGGCCAGGCTATCTACCTGGACCTGCTGGGCCCGCATACCGCTGGCTCCTCGCCAGAGCGCGCCGATCATCATGGTTACCTCCTCCGCAAGTAGGATCTGCCAAATCAGGCTGTTGGTTGGCCTCATTTCAGCCTGCATCTTCATGTCGTCGAGGGGGCGGCAGCCCTTATGGACGGCTACCCTAAATTACCTGTCATATCATTGTTCTACCTATGGGCAGATTCCCTTTCCGCCCTGGTATTGCCCTACCCGGTCCCAGGACCGTGAAGCCCCGGCCGCGCTGCTTGCAGGCTCCTGGTCGCCAGGAAATGCTACCTGAGACTCCCTACTTCGTTGACGCTTTTAGCCAGGGTCTGGTCCTCAGTCTGAATAACCTTCTGGTTGGCTTCATAGCTGCGCAGGACGGCCAGCATGTCAACCAGCTCCCGGGCAAGATCCACGTTAGATTCCTCCAGCCAGCCCTGCTTGACCTGGAAATTGGCCGCCGGCAGGGCCTGGGCACCCGGGGCGGTGAAAAGGGTATCCCCCTGGCGCTGGAGGAGGGCCGGGTTGGCAAAGGTCACTACCCGCAGCTGGTCCACTACTTGCCCATTGACCAGAATCCGGCCGCCGGCGTCAACCTTAAAATCAGTGGTACCCACATAGATATCGCCATTCTGCCCCTGCACCGGGTAACCCTCGGCGGTAACCAGCCAGCCACCGGGATCCACCTGGAATTGTCCGTTACGGGTATAGGCCTCGCCGCCGGGGGTCCGGACGACGAAAAAGGCCGGCGAGACTCCCACCCCTGGTTGTACCAGGGCCAGGTCCGTGGCGTGCCCGGTTTCCGTCAAAGGCCCCGGTTCGGTGTTAGTATAAATATTATCCACCATGACCCCGGGGCTAAAGGGACCTATGGGGATGGCCTGGTTTTTCTCCAGGCGCTGGAGGAGCATCTCCGGGAAGGAACGGACTGTAGCTACGGCGCTTTTGAAACCGCCGGTAGTGGCGTTGGCCAGGTTGTTGCTGATGACGTCCTGGCGCATCTCCTGGACCAGCATACCTGTAGAGGCCAGGTATAAACCCCTGAGCATAGAGAAACCCACCCTTCCATAAAGTTCGGCTAGCTTGTCAGGCGCTTGATAATCTCCTGGACGTTCCCCGGAGGCAAGTAGTAAGAACCGGCTTTAATTTTCTCCACCAGCCCCTGGCGGTGAATCTCGGCCTCAAAGACAGCCGCGCTGATAACCCCCCTGGCCTCCAGGCTGGCGGCAATATCCTTAAGGTCGGCTCCGGCCGGGATGGTTACTAGAATTTCCCCCTCCGGCCCGGCTGCCGTAGCCGGTCCGGGCATCTCCCGGCCCGGTCCGCCAGGACCGGCCCCTGTTTGGGCGGGGGTAGCCCCTTGTTGGGAAGAATTAGCACCTGCCCCGGCAGGAGTGGCTCCCGGGGCTGCTGCCGGCGGTTTAGCATCCTCCTTCCCGGGTGCGGGCGCCAGGGGGACAACCTCATCCCGGAAAACCATACCGTAGTCCCGCGCCCGGGCAATAATCTCCTCTTTGGTGGGGCCGGGGTGCCAGGCCAGGAGGAAGATCCCCGCCAGGAAAAAACCCAATCCCAGGCCCAGTCCCAGGGGAACCAGGAAGCCAGCCCTGGTCTTTAACGCCGTTAGCGGTGTAAATTGAGGATTAATGCGATTTCACCCTTTCCCCGGCCAAAGCGCCGGGCTAGGCTTTCTATACTCTCGCCCCGGGCATGGGCCCGGCGAATCTCCTCCCTGATGTCAGGTGCTCCTTCCCGGGACCGGGCGGGGACCTGCCCGGGACCCTCTTTAGCGACTGTCCCGGCGTTCCCGGGCGGCCCGGCTGCCCCCGCCCGGCGGGCCGCGGCCTCCTGCCCGGCGGGTGCGGCTCCCGCCCCGCCGGCCACCCCACTCGCCAGGGCCGCATCCAGGTAGGCGCGAAAGGCTGCCTCCCTGGTAACTGTACCCGGCACGCTGTCCGCCTCCCCTGCCAGGCGGGCCGTCAGGCTGGCCACTTCCTCCTGGAGGTCGGCCAGGCGGGCCTCCAGTTCCTTTACCTGCTCATTCCCCGGAGTGCTCCCGCCGCCAGGGGCAGCGGTATCCCCTGGCGGTGGTAAGGCCGGTGCGCCCCTGTCTGCTGCCAGCAGGGTCAATGCCGGCCGGACAAAAGATAGGATTAACAAGGCTCCCAGGATTATAAAGAAATAAGCCACCGGCCATCACCCGTTGATGATAAAGTCCGCCAGCTGCCGGCGCAGATTTAAAATCGCCCGGCCATGGAGCTGGCAAACTCTGGATTCCGAAATACCCAGCACTTTGCCGATTTCTTTCAAGGTCAAGCCCTCGTAGTAGTAAAGGGTTAGTACAAGGCGGTCTTTCTCCTTCAGGTTTTCCAGGGCGGCCGCCAGGGCGCGGCGAAGTTCACCCTGCTCGTAGATACCCACCGGGTCGGGGCTGCCGGGATCGGCCAGTAGTTCGCCCCTGGTGGTCCCCTCTTCCCCCTCCTGGTCGAGGAGAAAGTCCTCCAGGGAGAGGATGGCCATCTGGGAGCCCCTCTCCATGAGCTCCCGGAGCTCAGCCTCGGTTATCCCCAGGGCCCGGGCCACTGCTCCATCGGACACCTCACCACCTTGTTCTTGTTCCAGCTGGCGGTATACCTGGCTCGCCCGACGCAACTTTTCAATCAAGCTCCGGGGCGCCCAGTGGGCGCGGCGCAAGGCATCGAGGATTGCACCGCGAATGCGCTGGGAGGCAAAAGTCTCGAAATTAACGCCTCGAGAGGGATCGTAACGGTCCACAGCTTCCAGGAGGCCGACAATACCGTAGCCCAACAGGTCTTCCTGGTCCAGGTGCGGGGGTGGCTTCACCGCCAGGCGGTTGACGTGATATTTCACCAGGGGCAGGTATTTCAGAACCAGTTCCTGGCGCCGGAGGGCATCCCGCCCGGCCATATAGCTAGTCCACAGGGTGCTGTCCTTGACGGCCATCGATCTTAACTCCTTTGGCGTCTTTCTTCCAGCAGCCGTTGAAAGACAAAGGCCACAATCTGATCTTCCTGGCGTTCGCTGATACCCTCGAAGGCCACGCCCACTTCATAGCGCTGGTGGCCGTCTATCTCCCGGGTGGCGACCCTTTTGACCCGGGCGGCCAGCCGCAGCGGCTGGTGGTGCCGGCGGCCCGGCAAGTAGAGTTCCAGGTAGAGTAAATCCCCTACCTTCACCTCTTCCCTGAGGACCAGCTGGGCACCGCCGCCGCTAATGTCAATGGTCAGCCCCCTTTTATGGGGCCGGGGAGGCCGCAGGGGCCAGTCGGCCGCCGGCCACGGGGCGTAACGAAACTCCAGGGCCGCCCTGGTACGGACATGGGAACGGACCTGGATGCGCCTGTAATCATCGGGGTAGGCCAGGTAGTAGAGGGGGGGGATTGCCGGTTCATAGCGTATCACCCGGGCGGTGAATTCGTACCGGGCGTCTTCCCGGCTACAGGTCGCTTCCACCAGGTCCCCGCGCCCGAGGAGCAGTTCCTCGCCGGCCGGGGCCAGGATGGCAAAGCTGTCTTCACCTGTCTCCTGGATCAAGGTGCGTATCGCCTTTTTCCCCGGCACGCTAATGGTAATTGGTGTATTGATTCGGATAAAACGCGGGACGGTCATGTTGACCCCTCCCTCACAACTTTCTCCCCAGCAGGCGACCCAGGCGCTGCCAGAAGCTCCGGTTCCCTTTTGGCGGCGGCTCCTGACCATTGATCCTGGCGGCGGCCTCCTCCAGGGCCCGGGCTGCCTGGCAATGGGGGTAAAGCTCGTAAAAGGGCTGCTGGCGGCGTACTGCCTCCCCGACATGGCTGTCCTCG
Source organism: Moorella thermoacetica (assembly GCF_001267405.1). Classification (NCBI taxonomy): domain Bacteria; kingdom Bacillati; phylum Bacillota; class Clostridia; order Neomoorellales; family Neomoorellaceae; genus Neomoorella; species Neomoorella thermoacetica. The sequence continues at coordinate 721,683 of NZ_CP012369.1, read as the reverse complement.
GGAATGATCCCCAGGAGGGGCAATTCCAGCTGCAGGAACCGGCGGCAGGCTCCCTGCAGGCGCTGGGCGGTCTGCCGGCCTTCGGCGAGGTTAATGGCCCGGTTCACCAGCAGGTTTACCCTTACCTGCAAACGCTGCAAGCCCTTGATTAACCCGTAGGCATCGGTGATGGAGGTCGGCTCCGGCGTGGCCACCACTATGGCTTCCCCGGCTGCAGCCGCAAAGCTGAAAACCGTTTGGGAAATCCCGGCCCCGGAGTCTACCAGAATCACGTCTACCTCCCGCGCCAGGGTCTCCAGGTCGTCAATGAGGCGATTACGGGTGGCTGAGTCCAGGTCGGCCAGCTGGATGCCGGAAGCACCCGGGATTAAAAGCAGGCCCCCGGGGCCGCGAACAACCACTTCTGCCAGGTCCCGCTGGCCGGTAATGACTTCGGTGATGGTACACTCGGGCACCAGGCCCATCAGGATGTCCACATTGGCCAGGCCCAGGTCGGCGTCAAAAATGAGAGTCCGCTGGCCCTGCCGGGCCAGGATAAGCCCCAGGTTAACGACAATATTGGTCTTTCCCACGCCGCCCTTGCCGCTGGACACGGCAATAACCCGCGCCCGTTCTTCCTGTTGCTTGATCACCAGTTTACGTAACCTGGCCGCCTGGTCCATCTCTGGCCACCGCTTTCCATATCCGCTCAGCCAGGAGGTAGGGGTCGGCGACTTCCAGGTCATCGGGTACATCCTGGCCGGCAGTCACATAGGCCAGGGGTACTCCCGCTGCCGCCGCGACCGTTACCATTACCCCCGGGCAGCTGGTTTCATCGAGTTTAGTAAAAATCAACCGGTTATAATTCAGGGGCCGGAACCTCTCCACCGCCTGCAGCAGGTCCTGGCGCCGGGTAGCACTGCTCAAGACCAGGTAGACGGCTCCCTCCGGCATAGCCTCCAGGAACCCCCTGGTTTCCGCCAGCATGGCTTTGTTCTCCGGGGCGCGGCCGGCGGTATCGACCAGGATGATGTCCCGGTCCTCCAGCCGTCCCAGGGCCTCCCGGAACTCCCGCGGGGTCATAGCCACCTCCAGGGGCAGGCCCATGATCTCGGCGTAGGTGCGCAGCTGGTCCACGGCACCGATGCGATAGGTATCCAGGGTGATAAGGCCGACCTTTTGCTCCAGGTAGAGACTGTGACGGGCAGCTACCTTGGCCAGGGTGGTCGTCTTGCCCACCCCGGTGGGGCCGACGAAGGCCTGCACCCGCTGGCCGGATTCCGCCAGCACCTGGCCGGCCAGCCGTTCCGCCAGGCGGTTGCGAATTACCGCCCCGATTACCTCGGGCCCGGCTGTCATATCTAACCCGGCCACCAGGTCAGCCGCCAGCTCCGGTGCCAGTTCCTGATCCAGCAGGGCCTGCCGCCAGGCCGCGTTCCCTCCGGCTCCATCGCCCTCAGGGTGGGTGAGGCGCATCAGGGTGGCCTTGATGTCCGCCAGTTCCCGCCGCAGTCCCTCAAGGCCGGGACCCATCCCCCTGTCTCCTACCCCGACCCCTGGGGAGACAGTGGACGACAAAGGTGCAGTCATGTCCTGTCCCGGCAACACACCCGGCCCCGGAGGTTGCCCTGCCTTTACCGGCACTGCCGGGGCTGCCGCACCTGAGGTCGTGTCCAGGGCGGCCGTCACCTCCAGGCGTGGAGGCAGGAACAACCCCTTCAGCCCCGGCTGGCGTACCCGGCGGGTAGCCACAATGACGGCATCCGGTCCCAGGTCGCGCCTGATGGCCAGGTATGCCTCCTGCATATCACGGGCAAGGTACCGTTTGATCTTCACGCCACATTCACCGCCTCAACAGCCTCCACTTCCAGGCCGGGTTCCAGCTCGTTATAGGCCAGGACCGGGAGATGGGGAAAAGAGCGTTGCAAGAGACGCCGCAGGGGCAACCGCACCCGGGCGGAACAGAGGAGCACCGGCTGCGCCCCGCCTAAGGCCGCCTTTTCCACCGCCTGACCCAACCTGCTGAGGAAGTCCCGGGTAATTTCCGGGGCCAGGGCGGGGAAATTACCCTGGGAGGTAGGCTGGATAGCCTCGATAATCTTTTGTTCCAGCTGGGGGTGCAGGGTAATGGCCGTCAATTTTCCCTCCCGGGCATACTGGTGGCTGATGGTACGATGCAAGGCCTGGCGCACGGCTCCCACCAGGTAATCCAGGTCCCGGCTGCTGCGGGCTGCATCGGCCAGGGCCTCCAGGACCGTCACCAGGTCCCGGATGGGCACCTGCTCCTTAAGGAGGCTGGCCAGAACCTTCTGCACCTCGCCTATGGTCAGGAGTTCCGGCACCAGTTCCTCGACGACTGCTGGATTATTCTCCTTGACCTTGTCCAGCAGCTCCTTGATCTCCTGGCGGCCCATAAGCTCGGCAGCATGGGCTTTAATAAACTCCGTCAGGTGGGTCACCAGGACGGTGGTAGCGTCAACAACGGTAAAACCGGCCAGTTCCACTTCCTGCCGCCTATCCTCGGGCACCCACCAGGCCGGCAGGCCAAAGGTGGGTTCCCTGGTGGGCGTTCCTCCGGGCGGCCCTTCATTGCCGGCCGGGTTCATAGCCAGCAGGTATCCGGGCCGGATCTCGCCCCGGGCGGCCTCGACCCCGTGGATTTTAAAGATGTAACCCTGGGGAGGCAGCTGCAGGTTGTCACGGATGCGGATGGGCCGCACATAGATGCCCATCTCCGTAGCAGCCTGGCGGCGTACGGCGGCCAGGCGGTCCAGCAGGTCGCCTCCCTGGCTCTCGTCGGCCAGGGGTATCAGGCCGTAGCCGATCTCCACTTCCAGGGGGTCCACCTGGAAAAGATTAAGGACGTTCTCAGGCTGGCGCTGCTGTTGCTGGCGGGCGGCGGCCACTTCCTGCTGACGCTGGCCCCGGGCCTTTTCCTCCCGGGCCAAGGCGTAGGCGGCATAGCCCACCCCCCCGGCCATGATAAAAAAGGAGAGATGGGGCATCCCCGGCAGGAGGCCCAGGAGAAAGAGAACGGCGGCTACCAGGCCGGCGATGCGGGGAAAACCCGTCAGCTGTCCGATTACCTCTTTGCCGAAATTGTCCAGGGCGCCGGAGCGGGTGACCAGGATGCCGGTACCGGTGGAAACCAGAAGGGCCGGCAGCTGGCTGACCAGGCCGTCGCCGATGGTCAGCCGGGTATAGGTCTGCAGGGCTTGCATAAAAGGCATTTTCAGTTGCCAGACGCCGATGGCCAGGCCGCCTACGATATTGATGGCCGTAATAATCAGACCGGCGATGGCATCCCCGCGGACGAACTTGCTGGCACCATCCATGGCCCCGTAAAAATCGGCCTCCCGCTGCAGTTCCCGCCGTTTGGCCCGGGCCTCGTCTTCTGTCAGCAGGCCGGCGTTCAGGTCGGCGTCAATGCTCATTTGCTTGCCGGGCATAGCGTCCAGGGTAAAGCGGGCCGCCACCTCGGCCACCCGCTGGGCGCCGTTGGTGATAACGATAAACTGGATGACTGTGATAATGAGGAAGATGATAAAGCCGACGATATAGTTGCCCCGGACGACGAAATTACCGAAGGTCTCGATGACATGGCCGGCGTCAGCCTGGCTTAAAATAAGCCTGGTGGAGGAGATATTCAGGGATAACCGGAATAGGGTCACCACCAGCAGCAGGGAAGGAAAGACGGAAAAGTCCAGGCTCCGGGAGATGAACATGGTCGTCAGGAAGATGACCATGCTGACGCTCAGGTTGGCAATAAGCAGGAAGTCCATGACCAGGGGGCTGACCGGGATGACGATCAGCATAACTATCCCCAGGACCAGAGCTGCTACCAGGATGTCGTTGTAGGGCGTGAGGCGCCTCAAGGCCCCTAACAGGCCGCTAGGTGACGGCATAAAACGTTTTTTCCTCCACAGTTAGGGTTCTAGCTCTCCCGAAAATAAACTTCTACCGAAAATGGTCGTTATTGACAAGCCCTTCGCTCGAGGCTGGAAGCAGGTTCTTACAATCTCCCCCGCAGCTTGTAGATCCGGGCCAGGATCTCGGCTACCGCCTGGTAGAGGGCCACCGGGATTTCCTGGCCCAGCTCCACCTGGCGGTAGAGGGCACGGGCCACCGGCGGGTTTTCCACTACCGGTACGTTGTGGCGACGGGCCACAGCCTTGATCCTTTCGGCGATGCTCCCGGCACCCTTGGCCACCACTCGCGGCGCCCTCTCCTCTTCCCGGTAACGCAGGGCTACAGCCACATGGGTGGGGTTGGTGATGACCACCGTGGCTTCCGGCACGGCGTGCATCATCCGGTGCCGGGCCAGCTGGCGCTGCTTCTCCCGCAACCGGGAACGCACCAGGGGGTCGCCTTCCATCTGCTTCATTTCTTCTTTTACTTCCTGCCTGGTCATACGCAGGTTTTTCTGGTACTCCCGCCGCTGGAAGACATAATCGGCCGCCGCCAGGGCCAGAAATACGGCCACTGTACCCAGACCCACCCGGTAGACCATCCGGCTCACCAGGTCCAGGGTGGCCGGCAACCCCATATCAACGGTCAGCAGAAGCTGGGTAAACTGCCCCTTAACCAGCTGCCAGACCACCAGGCTGACGACAACCACCTTGGCCAGGCTTTTGAGGAGTTCCATCAAGGCCCGCCGGGAAAAGAAGCGCTGCATGCCCTTCACCGGGTCCAGGTTCTCCAGGCGCGGGAGTAACGGTTCCAGGGAGAAGACAAAGCCCGTCTGGGCGAAATTGGCCGCCAGGCCGACGGCCGCTGCCAGGGCCAGAAGGGGGGCCAGGAGCAGCCCTACCTTTAAGGCCAGCTGGCTGCCGAGGGCCATCAGCGAACCGCCATCCAGCTGCTGATGCCAGCCATCCTGGAGGGTACTGGTAATCAGGTCCGCCATGGCCTGGTAAAAGGTTTCCCGCCGCCAGTAAAGGAATACCACACACGCCAGCAGCACCATGGCCGTACTCAGGTCATTGCTCCGGGCCACCTGGCCCTTCTGGCGCACTTCCTGGAGGCGGTGGGGGGTCGCCTCCTCGGTTTTTTCCTCGGCAAAAAGCTGCAGGTTGATTAAGTGTCTACCCGTCACGTCCTGGTCGCCGTAAAATGCCAACAGGTTATGTGCTCTCATCACCGCGGCCAACCCCGTATGAGCAGGGCCAGGTCGTGCTCCATCTGGCTGAAGATATTACTGAATACCGTCGCCAGGAGGGGCAGGAGGGCAATCATGACCAGGAGCCCCAGGCCTACCTTCAAGGGAAAACCCAGGATAAAAACATTTAGCTGGGGCACCGTCCTGGCCACCAGGCTCAGGGCGAGATCGGCAATGAGCAGGACGGCAATTAACGGCGCTGCAATCTGCAGGGCCAGGGCAAAGGTACCAGCAAAAAGCTTCACCACCGCCCAGAGAAGGTTGCCGTCAAAATGGACCCCGCCCAGGGGCAAAAGGCGAAAACTCTCCTGCAAGGCCAGGAGCAGGGTATGATGGCCGTCCAGCTGGAAAAAAAGGAGCAACCCGAGGATCGCGAAAAACTGGCCCATAATGGTGGTGCTGGCAGCGTTCTGGGGGTCAAAGAGGGTGGCCATAGCCAGGCCCATGTGGATATCCAGGAGTTGCCCGGCCATCTGGATGGCACTGAAAATGAGGCTGGCCAGGTAACCCAGGGCCAGGCCCGCCAGAGACTCGTTGAGGACGGCCAGGGCGTAAACCCAGCTGCTGTTAAATACTGGTTGATCTGCCGGCAGAACTGGCAGCAGGAGCAAGGCCACCAGGAAACCCAGACCGGCCTTGACCATAGTCGGGACGCCACGAATACCGAAAAAAGGGGCGGTCACGAAAAAGGCCGTTGTCCGGACCAGGACCAGGAAAAATATCTCTGCCTGGGTTAAATAGCTCATCAGTGCTCCTCCATAAATCGCGTCCTGCCAAAATGTAATTATTGGTCGAGTCGTATTCCAGCTTTCACCTTAATCTACTTCACCAGGCTGCCCAGGTTGCCAAAAATATCGGTAGTAAACTGGATCAGGGTATTAAGCATCCAGGAACCCAGCAGAAGCATGCCCAGTATAACAGCGATAATCTTGGGTACAAAGGTCAGCGTCTGCTCCTGGATCTGGGTCGTCGCCTGGAGAATGCTGATCCCCACGCCGACAAGGAGGCTTAAGCTTAAGGCCGGCGCCGCCAGCAGCAGGGCGGTGGTCAGGGCCTCCCTGGCCAGGTGGATAACGAATTCCTGGGTCATAGTACTGCCTCCCTAAAAACTCTCCAGCAAGGACTTGACAACCAAGTACCAGCCGTCAACCAGGACAAAGAGCATGAGTTTAAAAGGTAGAGAGATCATCACTGGCGGTACCATAAACATGCCCATGGCCATGAGGGTACTGGCAATTACCAGATCGATTATCAGGAACGGGATGTAGATCAAAAAGCCCATCTGGAAGGCCGTTTTCAGCTCGCTGATGATAAAGGCCGGGATCAGGACATGCAGGGGCACATCGTCCCGGGTGCGGGGCTGGGCCATGCCGGACATGTGGACGAACAGGGCCAGGTCTTTTTCCCGGGTCTGGCGGTACATAAACTCTCTCACCGGCCGGGCCCCGGCGGCCAGGGCCTGCTCCTGGGTTATTCGCCCCGCCAGGTAAGGGTCGATGGCCTGGGTCTTTACCTGGTTGTAAACCGGCGCCATGATGAAAAAGGTCAGGAACAGGGCCAGGCCGATTAAGATCTGGTTGGGCGGCGTCTGCTGGGTGGCCAGGGCACTGCGAACGAAGGACAGGACAACGATTATCCTGGTAAAGGAGGTCATCAGCAGGACCAGGGCCGGCGCCAGGGCCAGAACTGTCAGCAGGATCAGCAGCCTGACGGTGTCCACCACCTGGCGCGGGTCGGTGGTCTGGGCCAGGTTCAGGTTCACCTGGGGCACGGGAACCGGCTGGGCCAGGGCCGGTCTAAGCCCCAGGACCAATCCGGCCAGCAAGGCCGCGCCTCCCAGGACCAGGGGCCATAACGGCTGCCTTACGGCCGGCGGGGTCCCCCGGCCATTGCTCTCCACCGCAGTGGCTTCTTCCAGGGCGAAACCGGTGCCCTGCTCCACTGGCCCCGCCCGGTGGAATCCCCCCGCCCCCGGCCAATCCGGCCGGCTGCGGTACGCCGGCATCTGCACCTGCCGCCGTCGCCGCCCCACCGTCGCTAGATCCCTAGCCATCATGTCGCCTGAGCCTCTGCCAGCCGGCCTGCAACAACTCTGCCACCCGGCCTGTACCTCCGGTAACCGCCCCTGGCTCCCCTTTCTCCAGGGATTGTAATGGATAGACTTTGATCTCCCCGGCCTCGGCTACTTCTGCCGGGTAATCGGGCAGCTCCGCGAGCAACGCCGGGGGTCCATCCCCCAGGCCGACCAGGAAATACCTTTCCCCACAGCGGATAACCGCCAGTCCGGTTTTGTTACTCAACTGTACCCGCTCCAGCACTTCTAGATTCCCGGAACCAGTGGCCAGGCCGGTGACACGACCCAGGCCGAAGCGCACGGTGATATAGGCCAGGGCCAGGACCAGGGGTAGGAAGATCGCCAGGCGTACCAGGGCCAGGACCAGTTCGCGATCCATCCTAACTCTGCCCTTCTTCCTCGACGGCCGCCAGGCTGTTGATCCTGACGCCAAAGGCGTCGTTAATCACCACGACCTCGCCCTTCGCCAGGGGAATGTCGTTCACCAGCAAGTCCACCGGTTCGCCCGCCAGTTTATCCAGGACAATGACGGACCCGTCCTTTAAGTCCAGGATTTCCTTGACCGTCATGCGGGTCCGGCCGAGCTCGGCTTTCAGGCGCAGGGGTACGTCGGCGATGCGCTTGAAATCGGCCGTAACGCCGGGCGCCGGCGCCGGCTGCAGGGGGGCAAAACGGGCCTTCTCCACCCGTGGCTGGTCTTCCCCGGCTTCCATAGCCTGTAAAAGCTTCTGGATCTCCTCTTCCGTTAACCCCATCTTTGGAACTCCTCTACTGGATAATAAACTCTTCAAAATAAAGGGCCCGCACCTGCCCGGCCGTCAGCTGGGAATTTATGGCCGTCAGGAGTTCCCGCTTCAGGGCTTCCTCGTTCTGCAGGTCGTCGGTTTTCTTGCTCCGCAGTACGGAAATGATGGTGTCCCGGACGCGGTAAAGCTTATCATTGAGCTCGGTAGCCAATTTGGGGTCGCTGTATTCCATGGTAATCTTCGCCCGTAGATAATGGTGCAGGCCGGGATCAGCCAGGTTGACGACAATACTATCCAGGCTCAATTTCTGCAGCGCCGCCGGTTCAGGGTTGTTGCCGGTGGGCGCCGCCGCCATACCACGGCTGTTGCCGCCGAAGAAAAAGTAATAAACGTAGCCGCCGCTCAACAGGAGGACCACCAGGAGCAAAAGGACAGTCACCAGGGACCGGCCCCTGGTCTCCCTTTTTTCGGTTGTTTTCTCTGCTGCTTCTTTAGGGGGCATTCTTATACACCTCTTTTCCCTGGGTCTGCTGGCTGCCGTTCACACCCAGGAGTAATACTACGCGCCGGTTTTCCGCCATATGTTCCGGCGAATCGTTGGGATAAAGTGGATGATACTCGCCATAACCTATGGCCATAAAGCGATCCGGCTGCAGGTGGTGTTCTTCGATGAAATAACGTACCACCCTCGCCGCCCTGGCCGTCGATAGCTCCCAGTTGGTGGGAAACTGGACCGTATGTATAGGCCGGTTGTCGGTATAGCCCTCAACCTTGACCTCGTTGGGCAGCCTGCTCAGCAAGCCGGACAATTTATCCAGCAGTTGCCTGGCTTCCGGTTTTAAATCCGCCCGGCCGGAATCAAAGAGGATGCGCTCTTTGATATCCAGGGCGATTCCCCGGTCTTCGTAACGAACCTCCACCTCGGACTCCAGGCCGTTCGCGGTAAGAAAGTTCTTCACCGTCTGGTAGGTCTGCATCATCTCCTGGGCCCGGGCCAGAGCCGCCGCCGCTTCCGGTGTTTGCAGGTTCTCGGGGTAATTGCTCGGGGCGGGTTCAGTCTCAACGATGGGCGACACGCCCCCGTCCAGGATCCCCATTCCCTGGTAGGAAGCGATAAACTGCTGGAACTTTTGCTGGTTAATAACGGAGAAGGAAAAAAGCAGGACAAAGAAAACCACCAGCTGGGTCATGAGGTCGGAATAGGTGATCATCCAGGTAGGGGCTCCCTCTTCTGATTTCTTTTGCCACTTTTTAACGGCCATGGCCGGTATCTCTCCCTAAAAATTTACGCTCCAGGAAATTGCACCCGAATCAAGAACTACTTCCTCTGCCTTTCCAGGACCAAAGGCCACCATATAGCCTTGCGTTTTCAGGGTTCGTGACGGCGACGCAACATCATCTAAAGAGGGACTACAGGAGCGGCTGCCCCGGATCAAATCCTTTGCCGGAAGGCTTCTTCACCGGATAAAGTTTCTTCTCCCGGCTGCCGGCGGCGGTTACTGACCGGCGCCAGGAAAGAGCGCAGGTGTTCTTCCAGGATGCGCGGGTTCACCCCCGACTGGATGGCGATAATGCCCTCCAGCATCATCTGGTGCAGCATCATCTCCTGCTCGCTGCGGAGACTCAATTTCCCCGCCAGGGGGATAAAGATCATGTAGGCCATAATGGCGCCGTAGAAAGTCGTAATCAGGGCCAGGGCCATGCTGGGGCCCAGGGTCTCCGGCTTATCCAATTTGGCGAGCATCTGCACCAGGCCGATGAGGGTGCCGATGAGGCCGAAGGAAGGCGCTAGGTTCCCCCAGGTTTTAAAGATGCCGTAACCAATCTCATGGCGCCGGGCCATGTAGGCCATATCCGTCTCCAGGATCTCCCGGATCATCTGGGGCTCCATGGCGTCGACCATCATCTGGATGCCCTTGGCGAAGAAGGGGTCCTCCAGGCGGTTGGCGTCATCCTCCAGGGCGAGCAACCCCTCCCGCCGGGCCTTGCGGGCCAGCTCGCCGAAGACCTCGATGAGTTCTTCCGGGTCCATGAGGTCGGTGGTAAAGGCCTGTTTCACGGTGCCAAAGACGTTCTTGATATCCTGAAAGCTGAAGTTGATAAGCACGGCGGCAAATGACCCGCCCACGGTGACCATCAGCGAGGGCACGCTCCAGAAGAGTTTCGGGTTACCGCCCATGATGAGGGCGCCGACCATGAGCCCGATACCGGCCACAATGCCCAGCACGGTCATAAAATCTATCCGATGCAACCTCTAATTCACCCCGTCCTGAGAGTCGACCGGCTGGAGGATCAGGCGCCGGTAGGCGATCACCCGTTCCATAATCTCCTCGGCCGTCTGGGTCACCAGGATCTTCTTACCGCTGGTCAGGGTAATGACTGTTTCCGGCACGCTCTCAATCCGCTCGATTAGTTCGGCATTGAGGATTATCTCCCGCTTATCCAGGGTGGTAACCTTGATCATGCCTGCCGCCCCCTGTAAATCAGAAGTCAGAGGCAGGAAGTCGGGGCCTTTATAGCCCCCAACTCCCTGTTATTCCTTCATTTTCGTTTTGGTTAGGGTCGACAATCGCTATGGACAAAATCTACTCTTGCGCCAGAGAAGGTTCCCAGGAAGACACCTCCGGGCCCCGGACACTGCCGGGGTCACCCTGGCCGCCCTTATAGAACCGGACGTTTTTTCCGCCAGGTTGCTTCCAGGAAATCCGTCCCTTAAGGTTCATTTATAATACATTGTAGAGTTACCGTTTCAGGTTAACCAGCTCCTGAAGCATCTGGTCGGATGTTGTGATGGTCCGGGCATTGGCCTGGAAGCCGCGCTCGGTGATGATCATGTCGGTAAACTCCTGGGCCAGGTCGACATTGGACATCTCCAGGGCCGAGGGGATGATGGTGGTATTGGCCAAGGAGCCCTGACCAGGAGTAAGTTCCGAGCCCGGATCACCCGAGCTGGTTGTAGCCCGGTAAAGGTTTTGGCCAATTTTTTCTAAACCGGAAGGGTTGGAAAACTTGGCTATGCTGATCGTCCCCGCTTGCAGGGCTGCTCCTGTACTGTCCACGTAATGCACTACACCCATCTTGTCAATGCTATAACTCTGGGGCATGGTAGTTGGATCGTTCATATCAGCAATCTGGATTGGGTTATCATCAGTTCCCAAAACCTTTAATCCGTCTGTTGTCACCAGGAACCCTTCGTTGTCGAAGTGAAAGGCCCCGGCGCGGGTATAATAAGTATTCGTCCCATCGGAAACCCTGAAGAATCCATCTCCCTGGATCATTAAGTCCGTCCCATTGCCAGTGGACGCGGCGGCGCCCTGGGTATGCACCACATCAATGCTCCCTAAAGTGACGCCCAGGCCGATTTGCTGGGGGTTGGTACCACCCATTCCTGTCCCCCCGCTATCGCCGGCCGAGCCGCCGCGCAGGGTCTGGTAAAAGACGTCTTTAAAGGTCACGGCGCTGCGCTTGAAACCCACGGTGTTGACGTTGGCGATGTTGTCGCCGATGACGTCCATGCGTGTCTGGTGGGTGCGTAAGCCCGACACGCCGGAATAAAGGGAACGCATCATGGTAAATTACCCCCTTCTTTTCGGCCGCCTCTGTCGTTCGGCAGCCTGCGGGCCTCCCCTTCGGGGTCCGGCCCTGTGATGAAAGTAATATTGCTGGTAAAAAACCGTTCATTATCTGGAGGCCGTACCAGAGGCCGAACCTGAAAACCTTTATAGCAACACGGCGCTGTCGATATTGGTAAAGACGTTCTCTTGCAGGTCCTGCCTGGCGGCGGCGGTGATGACCGTGCGGTTCTTGACGCTGACCACCAGGGCCAGGTCGTCCAGGAGCACCAGGGATTCCCGGGCGCCCTTGCCGGCGGCCCTTCGCACACCATCCTCCAGGCGGGCCATTTGTTGCGCCGAGAGGTTTATCCCCCGGCTTTCCAGGCGCTCGCTGGCGTGGCGGGAAAACTTGAGACCGCCCATCTGTTCCTTTAACACCGTCTGGAAAGATACGGCAGCTCTGGCTCCCTTTCCAATTGGTCCCGGCGATGGTTTCACTGCCGGAACCGGGGCCTTTAACGGCGTTAATACTCGCGGGTCGACAATAGCCATTCCTATCACCTGATCTCTCGGCTAGCCCATAACAAGTTGCCCATCAACAGTTTATCAGGATCTCAACTTTAAGCCCGGTCTTGTCACTGCTATCAGCCAGTTATTACTTGCAGGCAACTTCCCGCCCCAAAACAGGCCGGGGGCTGATGCCTTTTTACTCTCCAAGCGCCACCGCGGCATAACTGGTGGCTACCCGGCGGCGGCCGGTGTTGGTGACGCGTTTGCCGGCAGGGCTACCTCCTGGACATCCTTCAAAGATACCTGCTGCTCCCCCACCGTCAGGATGATCCCCTCCGGGCTCCAGTTAACTTTACTCACCGTTCCCGTCAGGGTCTGGTCGTTGATCCTGGCGGTCACTTCTTTGCCGATCAACCCTACCGCCTGGAGCATTAAGGCCTCATTGAAGCTCTCATATAAGTTGTTCATCTGTTCCAGGACGCTGAACTGGGCCATCTGGGCGATAAAATCGGTGTTACTCACAGGGTTCAGCGGGTCCTGGTTTTGGAGCTGGGCTGCCAGTAGCTTCAGAAAGTCGTCCTTACCCAGGCCCTTGTTGGGCACTGTGCTGGTTGTTCCCGTGGTAGCAGCCGTCACCCCGGTGACGTTCATCATCACTCCCCCTTGATTCAGAGCTAATAATAAGCTAGCACCGGGTGTTCACTACTGCGAGCCTGGTATTAAGGCCCGCCGGGCGGCTAAAATCCGCCGGCCAGTTACCTCAGGCCAGGTAATCCAGCCGGTACCGGTTAATGGTTCCTTCCAGGTCCGGGCTACCCGGCCACCCCGGGGACTGGCGCCGCCAGCCGGCACCCTGGCGGTATTCACCCTGGCTGTCTGCCTGGTGGCGGCCGCCGCCCTGGCCATCGCCGCCCACCTGCACCTGGACCTGGTCCAGGCGCAGGCCCTGGACGGCCGCGGCCTGGCGCATTTCCGGCACCGCCGCCTGGAGGGCCCGGGCGGCTTCGCTGCTTTCTACCAGCAGTTGCAGGGTCAACCGCCCCCCGTCCAGTAAAGCCCGGAGTTTCAATTTACCCAGGTTTTCCGGTTGCAGCTGGAGTTCCAGTTCCTGCCTGCCGTTGGTGGCGGCCAGGCGGGCTGTGCTGAGGATGGTGGCAAACACCTCCGGCAGGTTGTTGATCTGGGCTACCTGGTTCCCCGCCTGCTGGCTGTTTCCTCCCATGACGGCGTTAAAAGCGGCCGGCCCCACCGGCGAACTACCACCGCTGCTTGTCAGGGTCTCCCCGGCCGGCTCGCGGTTACTCGGCCCGGTATTTGCAGGATTATAGTCACCGGCCAGCAAGCTGTTACCGGGAACCGGCCCTCTGACAGGGGGTCTCCCTTCCCCGGAAGCCATCGGCGCCTGCCGGTTATCGGGAACAAAGGGCATCCCTGCCGACCTGTCAGCAATTTCCATACTATTTGCATCGGTAACGGGTTTCCCGGCGCTGGCTTGTCGCCCTTCTCCCTCTAAAGGCAGGCCGGTTTTTAAGGCCCCTTCCGCAGGGGTCCCGGCCGGTCGGGTTGTTCCCGGGGTGCCCGGGCCGGTCGTCGCCGTCTCCCGGGTGTTTACTCCTGCCGGCAGGCCCCCCTGGACCTGGCCTTTACCTTTTATCACGGCGGCCTTCCTGGCCGCTCCCATCCAGGGTACGGCCTCAATCCGGCTTGCCAGGTCAGGCCAGTTTCCCCGGAGCAGCTGTCTGGAACCTCTGCCGGCGGCCCCGGCGCCGGCCTCGTCCTGCACGTTAGCGGCAGCGACGGCGAGGAGCGAAGTCGCCTGGTGCGCTTCCACGGCTTTCCCGGCCGAGGAGGATGTTTCGCCCTTTACCTGATCCCAGGCCGCGACCTTATCCTGCGCGGCGGCGGTTCGCCTGCTGTCACCGGCCTGAAAGCCGCTGCGGGGAGCGCCTTTCCCGCCGGCGGGAGCTTCCTTGCCGGCAGCGGCGGCAGGAGCGTCCCGGCCAGTGACCTGCCCACTGGAACCGGATCCGGCCGTCCCTTCCGCCCCTGCGTTGGCCTGGTAGCCGTCTCCCGGCCCTGTCGGCCGGGCATCAGCCTCCCGGGGGCTTCCCATCGCCTTCCTGACGGGTCCGCCCGCTATGCCTGCCGGTTCAGGCACGGCCGGCTCCTGCAATCCTCCCCTGGCGTTCCCGTCCTGACCCCCGGTTTCCCCCTGGGAGGGATTGTAAACCCCAGGACGATCAAGGTGGGCCGGTTGCTGGATCAGCCCCGCCAGGAAGGAAATAAAATCTACCGCCGGCTCTGGATAGTGCTCCCTGGTCCTGGTCAGCAGTTCCAGGTCACTGGACCTGCTAATAGACGCGACAGTCATTCTGGCACCTCCTTTCAACGAAGGATGTCTAAAGAATTGACGGCTATTTTTAAAGAAGATGGCCGCCTATTCAAATGTGCGGCGGTAAAAGCGGCTGCCGGCAGCCTCGTCCACCTGCTTTTGCTCCTCCCGGGCCAGGTTGTACTTATAGTCCTGGAACTGGCGTTCCCTCAGCCGGTCCAGGACTTTGCGCTCCTGCATGGCCGCCTGGACTTTCTCCCGCCCCTCGGTGACCACGCGGCTCGCCCGGGCGACCTCTTCCTGCTGGCAGGCGATGCGGCCGTCCAGGGCTTCCAGGTAAGCCGCTTTCTGGATGAGTTCTTCCACCGCTACGGCGCCCTCAATTGCCGGAGCACCGGCGCGCAGGCTTCGGTAACGCTCTAGACTAGCCTCGGCTTCTGCCTGGCGCCTGCGAGACTCGGCCAGTTGGAGCTTAAGCTGCTTCTCAAGGGATAATTTATAGGAATGGACTTTTTCCAGGGAAAAGTGAAAACCAGCCATAGGCGATCCCTTTCATTTGCAGGATGATGGCGAGGGTTGCTGCCCCCGGCCCCGCCCGGTGCTGCCGGGCGCCAAGGGCTAGGCTAAAATTCCCGCCAGGGCCGCCAGGGTATCCTGGAAAGCAAAGTATTCATCCTTCCCCTGGCGCAGGAACGACTGGATGGCCTCATGGTATTTCAGGGCCGCGTCCACCCGGGGGTTGGAACCCGCCTGGTAGGCGCCGATCTCAATTAAATCGGCCGCCTCCTGGTAGGCCGCCAGGAGATCCCGCAGCTTGCCGGCCTGCTCCTGTTGCTCCCGGGAGGTGATCTCAGGCATTAGACGGCTGATGCTCTGGAGGACGTCGATGGCCGGGTAGTGGTTCGCAGCCGCCAGGCGCCGGGAGAGGACGATGTGGCCGTCCAGGAGGCCGCGGACGGTGTCGGCCACCGGCTCGTTCATATCGTCGCCCTCCACCAGAACCGTGTAAAGGCCGGTGATGGAACCCCGCTCGCCGTTGCCGGCCCTCTCCACCAGCTTCGGCAGGGAGGCAAAAACCGAGGGGGTGTAACCCCTGGTTGTCGGCGGCTCCCCTATGGCCAGGCCCACCTCCCTCTGGGCGATGGCGAACCGGGTCAGGGAGTCCATCATCAGGAGGACGTTTTTCCCCTGGTCGCGGAAGTACTCGGCAATGGCCGTGGCCGTAAAAGCACCCTTAATCCGCACCAGGGCCGGCTGGTCGGAGGTGGCGGCCACTACGATGGAGCGGGCCAGGCCCTCCGGCCCCAGGTCGCCTTCGATAAAGTCCCGCACCTCCCGGCCGCGCTCGCCGATGAGGGCGATGACGTTGATGTCAGCGGTGCTGTGGCGGGCGATCATCCCCAGGAGGGTGCTCTTACCAACGCCGCTGCCGGCAAAGATGCCGACCCGCTGGCCGCAGCCGCAGGTCAAAAGGGCGTCGATGGCTTTGACCCCCGTAGCCAGGACTTCCTTGATCCGGCGCCGGCTCAGGGGGTTGGGCGGCCGGTTGTTGACCGGCTGGGGGTCGCCGCTCACCAGGACGGTGCCGTCCAGGGACCGGCCCAGGCCGTCCAAGACGCGGCCCAGCAGTTCCTCCCCCACCCTGATGTAATGGCCGCGGCCTGTGGCTATGACCCGGCAGCCGGGGCCAATGCCCTCCAGCTCCCCCAGGGGCATGAGGAGGGTCACTTCTTCCCGGAAGCCGACCACCTCGGCGACGATGGGGCCGGAGCCGTTGTTATAGATCCGGCAGAGTTCGCCGATAGCCGCCTTCAGCCCCCGGGCTTCGATGGTCAGGCCCGTCACCCTGGTGACCTTGCCGCCCCGGCGCCAGAGGGTGGCGCCGGCCAGGCGCTGGCGGTAAGATGTCAGGTCAGGAGCCAGACTCATGGCCGGCCGCCTCCGCGGAGGATTTTTTTCACTTCTTCCAGCTGGGTATCAACGCTGGCGTCGATAAAACCGTTTTCCGTCTCAATGCGGCAGCCGCCGGTTTTAAACCCCGGATCGGCAACGACCTGCAGCCGTGCCTCCGGCGCCGCCTCGGCCAGGAGTTCCTCCCGGTGCTGGCGGATGATTGCCGCCGCTTCCGGGGAGGCGTAGATTATGTAGTGCTGGCCTTCGGCCACCTGGCGGATGGCCTGGCGGGCTATGCCCAGGACCACTTCCGGTCGCTGTTCCACCTCCTGGCCGATCACCCGGGTGGCGATAGTTAAGGCCAGGTCGAGAATCTCCCCTTCGGCGGCGGTGATGGTCTCCCGGTAAGCCTGCCGTGCCTCCTCCAGGACCCGGCGAGCTTCCTCGCGGATGGCCGCAGCTTCCCGGCGGATAGCCTCACCTTCCTCCTCAGCCCGGGCCAGTCCCTCCCGGTAGCCCTGCTCTTCGCCGGCTGCCCTCCCCTCGGCCAGGACCCGCTCCCGTTCTTCCAGGGCCTCCTTCTTAATAACCTCTGCTTCCTGCCGGGCCGCCGCGATAATGGCTGCAGCCTCTTCCCGGGCGGCAGCCACCGCCGCCCGGGCCGCGGGGTTTACGTCGCCATCTTCCTGGGGGACACAAGCTTCTCCCACCGGTACCAGCCGTAGGGGCCGCGGGGGGATTACCCTTTCCTCCCGGGCCGGCTTGACTTCCTTCAGCACTCTAGACCACAATGGCGTCTTCGCCTCCCCGGGCAATGATAATCTCGCCGGCCTCGTCTAAACGGCGGATAATCTGGACGATACGCTGCTGGGCTTCTTCCACATCTCGCAGGCGAGCCGGGCCCATGTACTCGATATCCTCCTTGAGCATTTCGCCGGCGCGCTTGGAAAGGTTGCGGTAGATGCGGTTGGCCACGTCTTCGCTGGCCGCCTTGAGGGCGAGGGCCAGGTCTTTGAGATCGACTTCCCGCAGTACCCGGCGGATGGAGTTATCATCCAGGGTGAGGATGTCTTCAAAGACAAACATCCGCTTGCGGATCTCGTCGGCCAGTTCGGGGTCGTCTTGCTCCAGGGATTCCAGGATGGTCCGTTCCGTGCCGCGGTCGGCCCGGTTCAGGATGTCCACCAGACTTTTGATCCCGCCGGCAACGGCAAAGTCCTGGTCCACCAGGGAAGAAAGGCGCTGTTCCAGGATGCTCTCCAGCTCGCGCACCGTTTCCGGCGAAGCCCGCTCCATGAGGGCGATCCTCTTGGCCACGTCGGCCTGCAGCTGGTCCGGCAGGGCTCCCAAGATCACCGCCGCCTGCTCCGGTTCCAGGTAAGCCAGGATCAGGGCGATGGTCTGGGGGTGCTCATTATAAATGAAATTGACCAGCTGCTTGGGATCGGCCTTGCGGATCATGTTAAAAGGCCGGATCTTAGAAGTTGCCAGGAGCTTTTTGATAATCTCCGCCGCCCGGGCCGGCCCCACGGTTTTCTCCAGGACGTCGCGGGCGTACTTGATGCCCCCCTGAAGCATAAACTGCTTGGCATCATTAAGTTCCAGGAACTCGTCGATTATCTGCTGCTTGGTTGTCGGGTCGACCGCAGGGGTGTTGGCAATCTGGTAGGTGATGCGCTCGATATCTTCCGGGGCCATCTGCTTGAGAATTAAGGACGACAGCTCCGGGCCCACGGCAATCAAAAAGATAGCCGCCTTTTCCAGACCTGTGAGGGCCTTCTGCTTTGCCAACCAACCCACCTCTAATCTTCTGCCAGCCAGGCCTTCAGCAGTAAAGCCGCATCCTCCGGCCGCTGGCGGATGATCTCCTGCAGTTGCTCCAGTTTAGCCTTGCGCTGGGCTTCCTGGCGCTGCTTCTCCAGGTCCGCCGGTTCCACCGGTTCTACCGGTTCCACTACCAGGGGTTCTACCGGCACGCCGGCCGGCAGGGCCGCGGCAGCCATCTGTTCTTCCAGGGCCGCCTGCCGACGGCGCCGCAGGATAAGAACGATCAGGGTCACCAGCAGGGCCAGGGACACCAGCCCCACGCCTCCCCACAGGAGGTACTGGCGCAGCCTCTGCTGGCGCTGCTGCTGGGCGGCCATGTCGGCCGCCATTTGCTGCTGCAGGGAGTTGTCAAAGGCCAGGCTGGTAACGGTGATCTGATCGCCCCGGGCCGGCTGGTAGCCCACCGCGGCGCTGACGATCTGCTGGATCTGGTTGTTTAAGGCCGCGTTCACCGGGCCGTTAACGGCTACCGCGGTGGAAAGCCGCCGGACCTGCCCGGGAGCCACTATGGTGTGGGTATCGGTTTTATCCAGCTCGTAGTTGTGGACGGTATCGCTCGTGTTATAGTTTCCGTTGGCGGGGTTTACGGCCGGATAACCCGGCCCGTTGTTACCTGCCGTCCCCGCCACACCGCCGGCTCCGCCGTTAGAAGTGCCCTGCTCGGTTTTAATCTCCTCGCTTCTAAGCGCCCCCTGCTTGCCCCAGGTGGTCTGGTTGATTTCCTGCTGGTCGAAGTTGAGGTCCGCCGTCACCATGGCCACGGCCTTCCCCGGCCCCAAAATCTGGGTCAGCATACTCTGGAGGCGCTGCTCCAGGTCCTTTTCGAACTGCCGCTTGATCTCCATCTGGGTCTGCTGCTTCTGGCTTAAGGGGGCGTTCGCACTGTCGGCAACGCCGTCACTCAAGACGTTGCCGTACATATCGATGACGCGGATGTTTTCCAGCTTCAGCCCGGGGACGCTGGCGGCAATCAGCTCCATG
The DNA here is from genome assembly GCF_001267405.1 of Moorella thermoacetica. Lineage (NCBI taxonomy): Bacteria > Bacillati > Bacillota > Clostridia > Neomoorellales > Neomoorellaceae > Neomoorella > Neomoorella thermoacetica. Next base: position 702,629 of record NZ_CP012369.1, on the reverse strand, counting down.
ATGCCCTTGACCTGTTCCGGTTTCAGCCGCGCCAGGGGCTTGAGCTTTAAAACCACGGCCGCCGACGGCGGCTGCTGCTGTTGCAGGAAAACACTGGGCTGGGGGATGACCAGGTGCACCCGGGCGTCTTCCACCTCGTCCAGGGTAACGATGGTCCGCCGCAGTTCCTCCTGCAGGGCACGCTGATAATCCAGGTTACGCTCAAAGTCGGTCATACCCAGCTTGTTCTGGTCGAAAAGCTCAAAACCCTGGCCGTTGTTCAGGACACCGGCGCTGGCCAGGTCCAGGCGTAACTGGTAGATCTGGTCTTTGGGTACCTCGATGGTGGTACCGTCACCCGTCAGGCGGTAGGGAACCTTCATCTCCTTCAATTTTGCCGTAACCGCCGCGGCGTCCTGCTGCTGCATGTTGGTGAAAAGGGGCGCGTATTGGGGCCTCACCAGCCACTGGACCAGGAAACCCGCCGCCAGCAAGGCGGCCAGGGTTACCGCTACCAGGGCCGAACGCCGCCCCGGAGTCAATCCCTGCCAAAAACTCTTTGCTTTGCCAAATATATCTTTAACCTTCATTAATAAGCTCCCTGAAGGTGGTATGGTTTCCTTCTCAAACTGCCGGGTATGTCTTGGAAGTTACTATGAAGTTACTATTTAGTTCTCAATCAAGTAGTTTATATTTGCATGCGGGAAATTTCCTGATAGGCTTCGACGGCTTTATTACGCACCTGCATGGCCAGCTGCAGGGAGAGGTTAGCCTCCTCCAGGGCCAGCATGACCTGGTGGACATCCTCCACCTTACCGGCAAAATATTCCTGGGTGAGAGCGTCGGCCTGCTGCTGCAGGTTATTGAGTTCATCCAGCTTTTGCCGCAGGAGATTGCCGAAGGATTGGGCCACGGCATCCGTCCCCCCGGTTTGGGAAACCGGCCGGGTCTCCTGAAGGGGTGCCGGCATTAAAAGGGATACGGGTGTAAGGAGCATTGGGAACATACCCTCCTCGAATTATCCTTGCGGGCCCGGCTGGTAGCCGCGAAACAGGCTCGCTGCCCATACCTGCCTGTTAGCCGGCGGCCGGGCTCGCATGCAGTGCGCCATTTAAGGTGTAACTATCTAGATGGCATCGCCTGCCGGTGGTCTGCCGGAGTGATATGGATTCATCCAGGCAGCACTGCCGGCAGGGACCCGCCCACGGTCCCGGGCCGGTGATCTTTGTGGCCATCCAGCCTGGTAGCCTAACGGCCGATCTCCAGGGCCTTCAAGGTCATGGCCTTGGCGGCGTTCAAGACCGTCACATTGGCTTCATAAGCCCGCGAGGCGGTGATCATGTCGACCATTTCGTTGACGATATTGATGTTGGGTAAATGAACATAATCATTGGCGTCGGCGTCCGGATGGGACGGATCGTAGACCAGGCGCGGCGGGGAATTATCCTCGACAATGGCAGCTACTTCTACCCCGGCGCCGGGAGCCCGGGACGAAGGCCGCCCGGGTAGCTGCCCCATAGCTTCCTGCAATCTCTCGGCGAACACAGGCACTTCGCGACGGTAGGGACCGCCCCGGGGCGTGCGGGTGGTATTGATATTGGCCAGGTTGTTGGCGATAATATCCAGGCGCAGGCGTTCCGCCGTGAGGCCGGAGGCACTGATGGCCAGGGCCGGTAGCAGTTCCAACCTTTTATCCCTCCCTGATTTCCCCTTGTTTCCCTTACCTGCAGGCCGGATCCAGCCGCCTAACGTCTACCCTCGTTGATCACGTAGCGCAACATGGCCAGGCGGGTGTTGAGCTGCTGGACAGCAACGTTAAAGTTCAGGCTATTTTGGGCCAGGTCAACCATCTCGCGGTCGATATCGACATTGTTGCCGTCCTGGCGCATGGTGGTGCTGGTATCCCTGCTTACCTGGGGAGCGAGCTCCAGGCCGGATGGAGGCAGATGGTAGGGGTTGGTACGATACAGGGGCAAGCCCGGCTCGAGCCCCAGGGCCCGGCTGAGCTGGTCCTCAAAGGAGACCTGGTAGCGCTTAAAGCCGGGAGTATTGACATTGGCGATATTGTGGGCGATGGTCCTCTGGCGCAGGGTGGCCGTGTCCAGGGCCTTCTCCAGGACGTACATGGTCGGCGTCAGGAACACCCAATTCTCACCCTATTCCCTGAAAAATCGATGCTATTCTCCAACAGTTACCACTTTATCACTTTCGTGGTAATCTTGGTATCGGACAAAAGGCCCAATTGCCCCGGGACTAAAGTCCCATGCCTAAAAATAAAGGCCCTCTTCCGGGCATAACAATTTAACCGGTTACGGTAGCCTGGCAGCCATAGCCCGGTCTGTATCTACCAGGCCTTAGACCCATGGCTTTGCGCGCATCCCCTTTCGGAGAGCTTGCCTTTGACGCCCGGAGTAAGAAAGTTTTACCTTGGTTGCTTTCGGTATTTATTCAACACGTTTTGGCAAATTCTTGCAGGTGGAGAGAAATTTAACCAAAAAATAATGAGCCGTCTATGGAGAAACGGCTCTTTCATGCAATCAATACAGCCATTGGCCCTGCCTCGACAGGACCCACCAATTTATCGCCCTTGCCACTTAGAAAGCAAAGTAACCAGGATACGCTGCCTGTTGGCTAAAAACGTCAGGACTTCTACTTGATTAAACTCATCCTGGCCTGCTGGTACCTTCCTTCCCCGTAGCTTTCCAGCTGCAGGCGCCGCAGGATGACCATATCCCCCTGTACTTCCACAGCCACGTGATCGCCCGTTTCCCATCCCAGCTGCTGCCGTATTTCTTTCGGGATAACTACCTGCCCCCGGCTTGATAATTTTGTTATTTCAACCTGCTTGCTCATTGTCTTCCTTCCCCCCACCTATCCCTGCCCCTGTTCTCTACCTAAAACTTAACTTATAACCGCCGGTCAAGGCAGCGGGGCAGCATAGTTTTATTTTCCCGCCGGTAGGCCAGGCCCATTTGCCGGGCTGTTCGTACTTGCTCCAGCTCAGCCCTAATCGTTGCTATAGCCAGATTGCATTTTTTTATATTGGCTTCATGCACATACTGGCATTCTTCCCATAAGGACCGCACTTGCAGGGCTGCCCTGGAAAGTTCCTTGCGGGTTGCCGGCGGCAGGAACTCGATCTTTTCCCACTCCAGAATTTCACACCCTGAAACTAATACCAGGAACTCTTCAAGCTGCCGGGTAGCCTGCCGCGCCCGGGTCAGCCTTTCCCTCCAGGGAGCGGCTTCTGCTAGGAGATTATTCAAGTCACCCCAGGCGCCGGCTTGAATGGCTTGCTGTTGTTGCTTTAAGTTTCGCTGCCATACCTGCAACATTTCTATTTCCTGGCCATACGCCTCTAAAAGCTGCCTGGCCGCTGTTTCTATTTCGTTCATTAATTAACCCTGCCAGTTCACACCTGCTGTGGTGCGGTAATCGTGGGTCTGATATATTTTTGTAGCCTCTTCCCAGGTGTCGCGCAGTTGCTGCAAGAGCTCAATAACTTCTTTGATCATCTTTACACTTTTTTTCACATTGGCCTGCACCAAATGGCGATACATGAAATCATACAGCTTGTACAGGTTTTCAGCAATATCGCCAACATCCCGGTTTAAGGTCGCCATCAATTCGCTTAAAATATCCTCGGCCCGACCCAGGTTATTGCTCACAGCAGCATAATCCTTTTGCTCCATGGCCACCAGCCCCTGGCGACAAAAGCGCAGGGCTCCATCGTAAAGCATCAGCACCAGCTTCTCCTGGGACAGGGTTTGGACCTGGTTTTGCTGGTAGGCCTGGTAGGGGTTGATGACAGCCATAAGTTACACCTCGATATTCATTCGCCTTGTGCCTAAAGGGTTGCTGGTTTAAAAACCTGCAACGCCTGCCAGTAAACTACGACAGAAAGTTAAACTTAACTTCATGGGCTTCTAAGACTCTCTCCACATCCTCACCGCTCCCACCCTGTTTTATGAAGTATAGTATCACAGCTTAAGCTATTTCTGCTGGTAGACCCCCAATCCGGCAATCTGCCCGGCCAGCCAGTTCCCCTGGCTCTGCAAAGCCGCCAGGGCCTGCTCCATAGCCGTAAACTGCCGCCGGAGCTGCTCTTCCCTCATGGTGAGCCGGTCTTCCATGCGGGCGATCTGGTCGTCGATGTCATCCATGATGTTCTGCAGGGACTGCTCCCGGGAAGGAATAATGCCGTCCCCGGAGCGCACCAGGGAAGTCAGGTAACTATCCAACTTGTCGACCAAGCCGGTTTCGCTGCTGTTGGTAAAAATAGCCATGACGGCTGTTGGGTCCGTCTCCAAAGCCGAGGTTAACTTTGTTGTATCCAGGGTTATTTTGCCGTTGCGATCGAAGGTTAAAGAACCGCTACCTACTACAGCCCCTGTCGAAATACCAATACTCCAGGGGGTCTGGTAAGTCCCCGTTAACCCGGCTACTCTATCAGTCATCAGTTGCCATAAATCGTTTTTAAAACGCGCCAGGGTAGGATCGCCCTGTAAATCACCCTTGTCTCCGGCTTTGGTGCTGATAAACTCCATTACTGAGTTGTATTGATCCACCATGGCCTGGATAGCATCAACGGCCTTCTGAGTGTCGTGGCTTATCTCCAGGTTCAGTGTTTCCGCCGGTTCAATTGTGCCGTTGCCGTTAGTGTCAGTAACGGCCAGGAGGTTCAGGGTAACCCCTTGGATGACATCTGTAATCGTATTGGTGGAGCGGGTTATAGTGAGGCCATCGACTGTAAATACGGCATCCTTGGCATCCTGGATGACGGCGCGTGGTAGAATAACCCCGCTTGCATCTACCAGCCCTAACTTATTGAGGACACCGTCAGGATCGGAAAAAGATATAGCCCCGTTAGAGCCGGTAGTTTTACTGGTAATTACCAAGCGATGATCGATGACGCTGGCCGTCACAATGTCCCCCGCTCCCGGGCCTGTTTCCCCTTCAGAAGGTACTGCATTGATCAGGGAGGCGATGGATTGTAGGCTATCATTTTCATTTATGGTAATATTCCGGGTTTCACTACCAACGGTAATGGTAAAGGAACCGCTCAGGCCCAGCGCCACAGTATCGGACGTAACCGGTTCTGCTGGTTGGAAGGTGGCCGTCCAGTCGGCAAGCATAGGAATAACACTGGCACCAAAATCTCCATTTAAAGTAGCTTTAATCTCCACCTGTTGCACATTGCCACTTATATCAGCTGTTAAAGTATGGCTCTTAAAAATCCCGGAACCATCACCGGTTAAATTGCCCAGCGTTTGCCATTCACTCCAGGTAGTGCCATCAAAAGTACGGTATTGATACACATAATTAGCATTCAGCCGTTCCTGTTGATTGACCGTCAAAGCCAGGCGGCCGCCATTGGCGGCATTAACGTTAATAGCATTAGAAGTAATACTCCCCGTTGCTCCTGAGGCTAATTTTAGCAAGCCATTTGCCGTATCCTGGGTTAAGTTGTTCAACGTCGCCACACTGCTGGTGTAGGTGGCGTCAGTAAAAGTATCTGTTAATAATTGCGCTTCCGTACCATAAACCAGATTCTGGCTGGCCACTTTGTGAGCCTGGGCTAGCTGGATAATGCTCACCTGGTAACTTCCGGCTGGAGCATTGCTGGCTGCAGTAGCCGTCAGAGCCAAGGTATTACTTGAGGTGGCTTTCATACCGGTAAAGGTGGAAGCAAGTTTAAGATCGCCAAGCTTGCTCTGCAAGCTGCTTAAACGGGTATAAATATCGTGCCAGGCGTTTTTCTCCACGTTGTACTGGTTTTTGCGCTGCTGCAGCCTGGTAAGGGGTATCCTTTCGAGGTCCATTAACTGCGTGATAATCGACTCGGTATCCAGTCCCGAAGCCAGGCCGGAAAAATAAATGCCGCTAGCCATATCAGAACCCTCCTATATCAACTCATCCAGGAGCAGCCCCACCATTTGCTGCATCTGGCTGGCCACATTCAGTACTTTTTCCGGCGGGATGCGGCGGATAATTTTGCCTTCATTGGCGTCGATCACTAGGACGTATATTTCACCCTTTTCGTGGTCGAGCTTAAAGCGCAGTTTAATATTAAAAAGATCTGTGGCTGTATTGAGCTTTGCCACCGCCTGCTCAAGATCGCCCCGGGAGTACCCGGCCTGCCCATCCTGCCGGCGCTTTTCCTGATCGCTGTCCACGTTAATTTTTTTAGTATCCTGTACTGCCGGTTTCTGCGTCTGGCTCTGGACCTGGTTTAGGATTAAAGGATCGACTCCTTCGACCCGCACTCTTGCCACCCCCGAGGTAAATCTAATTCCTAGAGGTTAATATCGACAGTTCCTTGCCGCGCTTGAGGTTTACCACGGATTAAAGTTGCTTCGCAGTGTTAAAACTTAAGCGAAGCACTTTCTAATGTGGGGCGTACTACGGGAATAGCCTCCTTTTCCTTTTTCAGAATGGTCTCGCTTCTAACTGTGGTATAATATAGCCATAATAATCAGCCTGTAATGTACTCCTCTACCCTGAACGAAAGGGGGCTCTAAAGAATGGCCGCAATAGAGATTGCCCGCAGGCGTTTTACTGTCGATGAATATTACCAGATGGCCCGGGCAGGCATTCTGGGAGAAGATGACCGGGTAGAGCTGATTGAGGGGGAGATTATAGAGATGGTGCCGATAGGAACCCAGCATGCCGCGTGTGTTAGACGGCTGCTTCATATCTTTAGCACCAAAATAGGCGACAATGCCCTGGTAGACACCCAGAACCCTTTACGCCTGGGCCAGAACTCGGAACCCCAGCCCGACTTGATGTTGCTCAAGCCGCGTGATGATTATTATGCTACTTTCCACCCCCGGCCGGAGGACGTGCTATTGTTAGTCGAGGTGGCTGACACTTCGTTGGCCTATGACCGCGAAGTAAAAGTAAGCCTGTATGCTAAGGGCAGAGTTAATGAAGTATGGCTGGTTAACTTGCAGACGCAGCAAGTCACTGCCTATCGCCAGCCTTCGCCGTCCGGGTATAGAGAGGTTAAAGAATACGGGCACGGCGACCATATTTCTCCGCTGGCTTTCCCGGGGCTAAATATTCCAGTCCAATATATTTTACCTGGAGATTAGCACCGGGCTTTTTCACACCATCCTCGCGCCGTAATGAATATGGCCCGGCACGACATGAGAAAGCTTTCATACCAGGATCAATTAACATAAATATCGGCTTCCTGATACAGCTTTACCAAAACTTCTGGTGCCGGCCGGGTAACCCACTTCGCGCTCAAAGTCATAAATCTCTCGTCCACCTGAACTTACCTGGACAACCTTTAATTTTATATCCCTTTCCTCTAAGCTTTTGAACAGCTAGTTGAGGCGCTTTCACGCCGAATCTTTTCTTCTATTTCTTTCAGTATCTCTGTTGTAAATTCGGCATAGCGCTCAACCTCGGTAAAGAAGGACAGGTACAGGGAAGCTAGTTTTTCTCCTCGCGCAGGCAATTCCTGCTCGTCGTTTACTCTTTCGCCCAATATACGGTTGATGGCGTCAATACGGGCGGCCAGACCCTGCTCTAGGAAAAGTCGATAAAGGATATTGCCGGTGATGCGCCGGTCCAGGCCCATGAATTTCCGGCGGGCACGCTCGTAGTTAGTTAACTTTACTGTTTTCTTGTGGCATTTTTCCAGCAGTTGCCGGGCCACTTCTATACCTTCCTCAAAGCAGGCCCGCAAATCCTCCCGCCGGGAACTAAGCTCGCTAAAGGCCTCTTCAAGACGCCGAAGTTGTTCCCCATCTGGTACTGCATAAACGTCATGCTTTGCTGCAATAATTTCCCCTGGTGAAAACGTTTCCCGAAGGTACTTATCTCTCACTTCCTGCAAAGACATAATTTCGGTACTCCGAATACGGGCACCCCCTTCTGTGGCATCTATGACCAGGCGCTTTCCCTTGAGGTTGCCCAAGTACTGTTCATACCAGACGAGCATGGAATAAAAGGCTGTAGTGGTCGGCACTCTATCGCCATATATATCTTCTACCCAAATGTAGTTCCCCTGGCTGGGGTCTATCCTCTGCTGGTGCCTGGCGCCGTCGGCGTGGGTCTTGTTGTTGGTGAAGGCCAGATCCTGGCCTATAAGGATAATGGGGTTAGCGCCCATCTTCACCGCCAGGTCCAGGCAGACATTGGCCACTGAGGGACCGCTGATCAGAACACCCTTTTTCTCGCCCAGCTTTTCATCAAACCATTCAATAAATGGTGAAACATTCAATTCACAGCTAAAAGTGGGCCCCTGGTACTCCTGAACGATGCGGGGAAAGATGACCGGAGCGTAAACCAGAGGTACTCCCCTCCCGTCAAATCCGGCAAAGTGCTGGTAATTGGCATCTCCAGGATCAAAAGAAACCAGCAGATCCGGTTTGATGCCGTTTTTTTCTAGAATCCTGATGGCTGAACCGGCAGCCATGATCAGTACCCTTCCCTTAAGGGAAGGTAAGAGATGGATATTTTTTTCTAGAGAGGGTCCCGCGGCCACAATCAGAGCCGGTTTACCGCTGAAAGCGTCGAAAAGGTGGATAACCCCAGGGGCTTTTATGTAGGGTAAAAAGTTATCACGAAAGTTACATAACCACTGCATCATGAACTTTTCGGTGGTGGCCCAGTTGACCCGGCGCTGGCGCAGCCTGTCGGTAACCCCCTGGCACACTCGTTGCCAGTAGCCAGCATAGAGTTGCTCATAAGCCGGCAAAGTATGCAGGGCTATTCTTTTACCGGCGTTTTCGGCCAGAATGTTGCTGAGTTGGGCGGCCGCATCCTCGGGGTCGGCCACCGCTAGCAGGTAAAACTGCCCGCTCTTCAGCAAGTGGGTCATGTCCCTGGCGGCGAAGGCCAGCTTTACCGCCGCCAGTTCCGGCTCCAGTACTAGAACTGCTTTATGGGGGTATAAGTCCTTCAGGGCTTCCAGATGGTAACCCAGGCCCATCCCCAGGACAACTACCATATCTGCGTTTTCATCAACGCCCCGGGCCCAGGTTACAGCCTCGCGCCGGGGATCATAGCGGCTGTGCAGGGCTATCTCCTTACCACCTGTGATGGCTATTAGTGTTGGTTCGCCATTTTGGGCCGGGGCAAGCTGCCGATCCAGGGGCAGGGCTGTGGCCTCCAGGTCCCGGAAAAGTTCCGGGCTATACCGCTGCAACACCCTGGCGTTTTTGCGATAGACCAGATTAGTAGATGGGCTCACTGGCAATCCCCCCTGGTGTAAACTGCGTTAAAGAAGGCAAGGCAGCCTTCCACCAGGGTGGCCAGCCGGTATTCCAGCACGTCAGCCAAGCTTACCGCATCCCCTTGCTCCCAGGCGGCCATCATTTCCTGCACCGTCGCCCGGAAGTCGCCGGCCAGACGACTTCCTTCCCGCTGTTTGACGGGATCGAACTGTTTCTGCTGCAGAACACTACCAAGGAGAGAATTCAGCCACTCCAGCCCTTCCAGGAGGCCAGCCCAGGCTTCAACGCCGATATTTTCACCCCGCACCAGCCTTTCCGCTTTGTTATGAATGTCTTCCAGCATTCTGGGAAGGTAGCTTGCCGCCGTGTTCAAAGCCTCGGCCAGCAATTCTTCTGGCGTCATGGTAATTATGCTAATTGTTTGCGGCTGCGGATAAACCCGGGCCTGCAAAAAAAACTCCACGTCGGCTATCTCTTTGCCGTCCACTACTGCCCGGGCTACCACGCGCCCCTTTTCACCGACCCGGCGCGTCAGGTCGGCGATAACTTGTAAAAGCTGTTCAATGTTATTATCGGGTAAAGGTATTTCTACGCCATCCAGGAGTAATTGCATTCATCCACCAGCTTTCAATTTAAAGAGAGCCGGCTGTACGGGCCGGCTCTTCTGTGCTGACCAAAACTCTCGTCGAGATTACCGTAATAACTGCAGTACGGTCTGTGGTTGGGCATTGGCCTAGGCTAGCATAGCCGTACCGGCCTGGCTAAGGATCTGGTTCCTGGTAAAGGCCATCATTTCCTGGGCCATATCCAGATCGCGGATGCGGGACTCGGCCGCCGTCAGGTTTTCCGCCGCCGTGCCCAGGTTGGCAATGGTATGTTCCAGGCGGTTCTGGTAGGCGCCCAGTTTGGAACGTTCGGCAGAAACAGTTTCGATGGCGTTATTTATAGTTGTAATAGCTTTATTGGCATCTGCCTGGGTGATGACGCTGATTCCCTGGTTGTTACCATTTTCGTCTTTGCCTACTATATAAAGTTTAGCACTTGTACCTGCTACAGCAGTTCCGCTCCAAGTGAAGTCGATAGAATAACTACCATTTTTTGCCGTAAGTTTGCCACTAGCCACACCTGCGCTACCCGTAAGGCTAATAGAACTTCCTGCGGTATTCTTAATTACTACCGTTATTTTTATATTACCAGCAGCACTGCCCGTTGCTAATGAAACATCGTATGCACCGCCCAGAATGGCTTTACCACTCGCTGGTTTAAGGTTGGCAGCGCCAGTCAACACAGAATCTACAGGGTTTACAGCGGCAGCGTAACCGCTGACTTCTGTTTTTAAATCGCTTGATTTCATGCCACCAATTTGCAAGGTTATATTTTGATCTTTATTTGCTCCTATCTGGAAGGTTCCTTCGAAATTGCCCCCTAAAAGGTTCTTGGTGTTAAACTCAGTAGTATTAGCGATACGAGTCAATTCTTCAGACAGCTGATTTATTTCCTTCTGGATCTCCCAGCGGTCGGCAGCAGTATTGGTATCGTTGGCCGACTGAACAGCAAGTTCTCGCATTCGTTGTAAAATACTATGGGTCTCATTTAGTGCCCCTTCGGCCGTTTGAATCAGAGATATGCCATCCTGGGCATTGCGCACCGCCTGGTTTAAGCCCCGGATTTGGCCACGCATCTTCTCGCTAATGGCCAGCCCGGCGGCATCGTCGGCGGCCCGATTGATTCTCAGACCAGAAGATAGCTTCTCCATTGACTTGGTTAGGGCGTTATTTGTTACCGTCAGGTTCCGGTAAGCATTTAAGGCCGAAATGTTCTGGTTGATACGCATGTACCTTCATCCTCCATGACTTTAGTTTTGGCATCCCTGCCATTTTACTTTGGAAAACAAACACGGTTCTTTCTATCATTTATAAATCATCATAGCGTAAGCCACATACCACCTCCTGCAAGGGAATCTTAAAACTGCACCTTCCTATATTGTTATATCGTCAATAGCAACAAAAGGTTTAGGCACTGGCGGCCTTATGATACCCTAAGATTCTTTAACGACTTATATGTCTCGATAACATCCAGGATTCTTTTCGCCCTGACAACCCAGGTATGTCTTTCTTCCGCTATGCGTTTACCCGCCAATCTCAGGGCCTCCATTTTATCAGGGTTTTCAAGGAGCCCGTAAATTTTTGACGGTAATTCATGGAGTTTGCTCCACGAATAAAGAATAATATCTTCGCCATCCATGAATTCCTGTGAGTAAAAACTATTAGTGTTGGAAAGTGTAACTGCCCCATTTATCATGGCCGAAAACACTCGCTCGTGGCCGCCATTTGCAAAACTAGGTTCAATATTAAGCACCATCTTTGCCTGTTCCATTAAGCCGAGCATTTCTAAGAAGCCCACTGGCTGATGGATTAAGATATTGTTTTTTGCATTAATCCGGGCATTTTCCCAGTTGGCACCATACACATGGACCTCTAAGGCGGAATCGGCAAGCATTTGCAAGCACTGGCGCCGGCGATAAGCGCGGACATATTTATCGACAAAAGGCAAAAGGTAGATAAGTTTATTCGATAGTTCGTTATTTAAATAAATACCTCTGGAAGCAAAAACATTTTCAGCCGCAATCGCCAGGTTTATATAATCTTTACCCAGGATATAATCCACTATTTCATCCAAAAGCCTTGCTATAGTGGTATTTAGATTAACCCAGATATTACGTATACTATCCGGGTCTTGATATGAGCCCCCGAACAAAATATCTATTCCCCGAATGCCATCCTGTTGAACGCTTCTACCATCAATAACATCCTTGGCTTTACATCCTCCATGAGGAAAGAAAAAGCAGGTCCGCTGATTACCATAATAACTGTTAACAAAATTAATATGCGAACGATCCACACATCCGATTAACAAATTCTCTACCGGATATTCCAAACGCTGCAAGTGATAAACTGGATCGTCTACTAAAGCAGCAATAAAAGGTATGCCCAGGGAATCATATAAAGATTTGCTGCCTATTTTCAGATCTATGCCCATGGCATTAAAAGCAAAAACAAACTCGCAGGGCTGGCTAAAAGCTTCCTGTAATTGCTGACCGGCATTGCTGGCCAGAAGGTCTACGATATAAACATCTTTACCTAAGGATTTAAAAGCTTCACCTAACTGATCTACAAAGACACGAAGTACATCATACTGCGACTGACCTTTATAAATAACAATATGTCCCAAAATGATACCTCCAAAAAAGCGGTAATTCTCATTTCATATCCCTCATCAACACATCCGCCAGAACAAAATCCATTTCTCTATCAATATCCACCGACCGCTCTTGGGGCATGATATAGGCATAAGTGCCCGGACCATAAAAGGAACTTCCTTTTTTTAAAAATTCCCATTCACCCAGATATATCGCCCCGTTCAAGCGGTAAAAAACAGGCAACTCCTGCCGGTTTAAACCTAAAACGTCAGGCCGGATGAAGTTTTCCATGTTTAAATCTTCGGGGAGGGTATTGCACCACCAAGGGTGGTGGTCAACCTCACAAACCGAAACAACGGCCCGAGCATTGCGTTCCAGCATCAACCGGCAGGCTCCCAGGATATCATCCACATTACGTAACGGGCTGGTGGGCTGCAGGACCATTACCCAATCATAAAGGCGCCCGCTTTCTTCGCACCAGGCCATGGCGTGGGCCAGGACATCGATTCCACGGGACGTATCGGTCGCCAGTTTCGCCGGGCGCATGAACGGCACTTCTGCCCCCGCCTCTCTGGCCACCCGGGCGATTTCATCCCCGTCGGTTGAAACCAGCAAGCAGTCGAAAACGCCGCTTGCCCTCGCGGTCTCGATGGTGTGGACGATCAAAGGCTTTCCCACCAGGGGCCTGAGGTTTTTCCCCGGCACGCCTTTGGAACCGGCCCGGGCGGGGATAAAACCGAGGATGGTTTTACCTTGATACAAGAGTTTCTCCCCTTTCGCTTGCGCACACGGAACGCCTACACGACCTCGAACCTGGCTGTCTTCACTCATGAGAGAGAACTTAATTGCAAATTGGAACTGTCTCGGGATACCAGCTGAACTCAATGACTCCCGTATTCACTGCGTCAATTGGAACTTGATCTGGCCAATGTTTTCAGAAACATTGGCCGGTCGATTCGCAATGGCGAACGGCAGTTGTCTTATATCAGGCCTTCAAAGGCCCGCAGGGTCTGGCGGTACTCGTCCCACTGGCCGATGTCGAACCAGCGACCATGGTGGGGGTATACCCCCACCCGCAGGCCTTTATCTTTGGTGGCCATAATTAAATCCGTCATATGTATGAAAGAACTATTATCAAGGCCCTCTAAAACTTCGGGTTCCAGCACGTACAGGCCGATGTTGACCAGAAAATGGAAACTAGGCTTCTCTTCTATCTGGTGAAATTCCCCTGCCTCGGTACGCAAAACGCCATATGGAATGGTAAAATCCTGCAGGGCTCCCACTATAGTGAGGGCATTCCCTTTCTCATGATGGTAACGCAGCAATTCCCCATAATTCATCTCAATAATAACGTCGCAGTTGGTCACCAGGAAGGTTCCCTGAAGCTGCTGCCGCAGGAGCCCCAGGGCACCGGCAGTCCCCAGGGGTTCTTCTTCCTGGACAAAATTTACTTTGTACGGCCGGCCGTTGCTATCGTTAAAATATAACTTTACTACTTCAGCTTTATAGCCCACTGAAAGAATAAACTGCGAAAATCCCTGGTCATAAAATCTATCCATTAAAACTTCTACTATTGGTTTATCGCCAAGGGGGAGCATCGGTTTTGGTAAAATCTTGGTAAAAGGATCCAGCCGGGTACCCTTGCCGCCGGCCATAATCACCACCGGTTCGGGCCTCGCCTCCACCTTACTCCCAAATAGATCTATCCATAGGAGCAGGTCCACTACCTGGTGTTCGTTATTTACCAAAGGGATATGACGAATATTATGGGTCAACATCAACCTTCTCGCCGCATCTAAAGACACACCGGCCGGCAGAACCTTGGGCCGCGCCTGCATGACCTGCCCGACGGGGACGTCCAGACTTTCGCCCCGCAGCAGCGCCCGGCGAATGTCGCCGTCAGTGATGATGCCGAGGAGATGCCTTTCTGTATCTCCTACTAAAAGTACCTGCAGGCCGGCCCCGTCCATCCGCGGCAGAGCCAGCTTCAGGCTCTCCCCGGGCAGGGCCCAGATTTCCCCGAGTTTATCATCGTGCCAGCCCATGGTTAATCCCTTGTCCTTTCAAATCATATCCCAGCTTAAAATACTACCTGCGGCAATATCCCGGCGGGCCTGCCGGCCCACCACCACATCCCACAAATTCGGCGGGATGCCCGTCCCCGGCCTTTTAGCGGTCAGGCAGGAGTCCGTGATTATTTCCCCGGCGGCTATGTCCCTGGCTGCCACCAGGCTGCGCCTGGCCGCCGGCATGACGGCCAGCTCGCCCGGCGCGGGCCGTTTGATGCCGTCCCCCAGGCTTTTTTCTACCTGGCGGATGGCCACGACCATTTCTTTAAATTCTCCCGGTTCCAGGGAGGCGCGGTGGTCAGGGCCGGGAAGGTTGCGGTCCACGGTTAAGTGTTTCTCGATCACTTCTGCCCCCAGGGCCGCTGCCGCAATGGGTACGGCGATGCCCTCGGTGTGATCGGAATAGCCCACCGGTAGGGCAAAGGCATGCTTCATGGTAAGCATGGCCCTTAAATTCACCTCTTCCGGCGGAGCCGGGTAGCTGGTGGTGCAGTGCAGCAGGGTTATGTCGCTCGCCCCGGCTTCCCGCAAAACCCGCAACGCACCTTCCACTTCACCCAGGGTCGCCATGCCGGTAGAAAGGATAACCGGCCGCTTTTTCCCGCCGATCCGACGCAAGAAGGGATAGTTGGTTATTTCTCCAGAAGGGATTTTAAAATAAGGCACTCCCAATTCGGCCAGAAAATCAATGCTTTCCTGATCGAAGGGAGAGGAAAGAAATATAATCCCCTTCTGCCGGCAATAAGCATAAAGTTCCCGAAATTGGGCGTAGCTCAATTCCAGCCGTTTAATCATCTCCAGCTGGCTTTCGTCTTTTCCGGGCATATTATCTTTTTGATATTGGGCCCGCTCGGCGCCGGGGGTGGCCACTTCTTCGGCCTTGAAAGTCTGAAACTTTACAGCGTCTGCCCCCGCTTCTACCGCCGCGTCTACCAGTTTCCTGGCCAGCTGCAAATCGCCATTATGGTTGACGCCCGCTTCGGCAATGATGAAAACCCTATTGAACATGGTAATTCCTCTTTTCTTCAGGTGAAGGAAAGTCCAGTCGTTTTTCTAAAAGCTTACGGTTAATGGGTATTTCTTCTAGCACCTTAACAATCCTGCCACTAGCGTTGCTGTCTCCATAAGGATCATAAGGATTGAAGACATCTTTTAAACTTTGCCGAAAATCTCGATCTTCCAGGGCTTTTTTTATCCCTTTAACAATTTCTTTTTCTTCGCAAGGGACATCTATTATACTATCGGCCCTAATTCTTCCTTTTTGTCGTTCACCGATGTTTACAGTAGGAACATGAAAACTCGGTGCTTCAATAATTCCACTCGAGGAATTGCCTACCACTACGGACGCTAAGCGCATTACTCCTAAATAGCCCCTGGAACCCAAGCTTTTCTTCAAAATTACGTTAGGTCTATCAGCGGCATACTGCTGCCATGCTTCGATGATATTTTGATAGCCCACCTCAGTCCCGGGGTAGGTAATTACCTGCTGGTGTCCGGAAAAATGTTTTAAGGCCCTAACCAATTGTTCTATGTCCTTTGGTGCCTGGTATCCTTTTTCTAGAGTTTCAGGATGATAAGTGACCAGGATAATTGGTTTTTCAAGATTAATACCGAAGTCCTCTTCCAACTCATTCGGCAGCATATAATCGCAATTATTAATATTTTCTATACCAGGTGATCCTACAACATGAATGCGCCATGCTTCCTCACCCATTTGTCGTATACGCCAGCCGTATTCCCAAGTGGTTGGGAAATGAAGATGGGCCATTTTAGTAATTGCATGTCTTACTTGCTCATCTAAAACTCCATAGGTCGTTTCCCCGCCGGCGATATGAGCTATGGGAATTCTTTGGATCAGGGCTGCTATAGCAGGAGCAAATAGCTCATATCTATCACCTAATAACAATAAAAAATCGGGTTCCACTTTTCTTATGGTATCAGAAAGTAAAATCGTAGTCAGTCCAACTGATTTAATAATGGCTTCTGTTCTGTCTGAAGCCAAAGAACTATTAATTATTTCACTTATATTAAATCCATCTCTTTTAATTTCATTTATGGTATTACCTTTCCACTGCACTAAATGCTCTCCAGCTACGACCAAAGACAATTCTAGTTTGGGTGACTGTTTGATACCTCTTAAAATTGGTTTAAGCAAACCATATTCGGCCCTTGTGGCTGTAAAAGCCATGATTTTTCTCATTATAAAATTATCCTCCGGAATGCACACATCTTATAGTATTAACTCCTCTAATTCCTCAAGAGAATATATGACTTTATTAGGTTTGCCTTCGTTAGGCGGCGTAAACTTTGAATATAGTCCACTACTCCTAATAATCTGGTATGTTTGCATCCCAAGTTTATTGGGAGCAATAAAATCCTTTATCGGGTTGTCACCAATGTAGCAGGCTTCGTAGGATTTTACTTTAAAGTAATCGAGAACTAATTTATAAGCTCGTGGATGTGGCTTCCAATATTCTTTCCCAAATTTATCAGTATAAACGATTAAATCAAAATAGCTTGCTAGGTTTAGGCTCCTTATCTTATTCTCTTGACTCACATAATTACCATCCGTAATTATCGCCAAAGATATACCCTTGTTTTTTAAAACTTTAATGATGTACTGGGCATCTCTGAAAAGCTTAATATTAGATTTATGATTTCTATATAAATGTAATAGCATTTCAGGGCTGTATTGATTGTTTATACCATAAAGTTTTAATAAACGATCAAAAACAAACTCCTTGTTCTCATAATATAACGCCCATATGTCGAGATAAATATCCTCTGTTTTCATTCCAACGTATCGTGAAATTTCTCGCGCAACAGCTAAATAACCACTTTTTACAAAATCCAATTCATTATATAAGGTATCATCTAAATCAAAGATAGCAACTTTGATCAATCAATTCATCCTCTCCTTTATAAATTGCCGTATCATATCTTAGCATATATAAATTTCTCCTATAAATTCCAATTCGTGGAGCAATCTTTTCTCCTAAGGCCATTTTAACAATCATTTTAGGAAAATCCGCACCAGCATGATAGGAAAGGGGGTATCCGCCACCAAATCTTGGGTTAATCTCTGTAAAAACAGGTCCTTGTTCAGTAATAAAGCATTGAATGTTTATAGGCCCTACTGCGTTTAATTTAGAGACAATTTCCTGGGTTATTTTTAAAAGATTTGGTGCTTCAATAGTTACTGCTCTTTCTACTTCTCCTCCACGTACTTTAAGACGTTTTCGCGGAACGATCGAAATGCAATTACCTTTAAAATCACATAAAACATCTAGGGTAACTTCATAACCCCTAATAAATTCTTGAATAATATATGTCTCATTTTGTCTTATAAAATAATTAATTTCTTCTTTGGTATTACATTTGTTTACACCTTTACCGGAAGATCCAAAACGGGGTTTAACAATAAATTGACCATCGAAACCTTGTATGTCCCTTGATAAAAAATCTTCTGGTGTATATGTTAAAGGAGTAGGTATCTGGTGTTCATTAAAAAATTTTGCAGTTTGAAGTTTATCTAAACAAATTTCGATTACGTGAGGTGAGGAGATTAAAACAACAACTCCTTCTTTATGAAAAGTTTCCTTCAGTTTTGAAAGAAAAGGAAGCTCCAAATCAAAGAGCGGTATAATCATGTGTATATTATATTTACGGCATATTTCCAGCAGTACATCAAGATAATTATCGGAACCTTCTTTGGGGATAACAAAACCTTTGTCTGCGCAATATAGAGTTGGAGCAGTATTGCCTATATCTACTGCTATAACTCGATCTACTTCTTGTACTTCCTGAAATAATTTTATCAATTCAACTCTACGACCTGCCGATGTAAATAAGATATTCATATTTTTATACTCCTTATTACATACATTATATCTTTCTCTCTTAAAGAACTAGCACTGGGTAAGTTTAACCCTGACATATATAATGCTTCTGCTATTGGGCAATGATTAAAATTGTATGCTCTATAGCACTGCTGCCAGTTAAGAGGCTTAAATAACGGCCTGATCTGGATACCCTCTTTCCTCAGGTATTGCATAAGCTCTAGCTTATCCAAGCCATACTTTTTCTTGTCAACTAAAATTGAGAATAACCACCAATTGCTCTCTGCCCCAGGTAATTCTTGTTGCCAGCTAATTCCTGAAACATTATATAGATCCCGGCGATAAATCGCCGCATTGCGCCTTTTAGTCGCCAAAAATTCCGGCAGGCGTTCCAGCTGCGCCAGGCCCAGGGCCGCCTGGAGGTTGGTCAACCGGTAATTGAAGCCTATCTCCTTATGCTCATACTCGGTTTCCCCAGGTTCCCTGCCCTGGTTGACCAGGATTCTGGCTCTGCGAGCCAGTTCCGGGTCCTCTGTTACCAGCATCCCCCCGCCGCCGGTAGTGATAATTTTATTGCCGTTGAAGCTAAAAACGCCTATATGCCCGAAGGTACCTGCTTTCTTTCCTTTGTAAGTTGAACCTAAAGCTTCGGTTGCATCTTCGATGACGTACAGCCCGTACTCCCGGGCCAATCCCAGGATGGCATCCATATCGGCCGGGTTGCCGTAGAGGTGAACCGGTATAATCGCTCGTGTATGCTTGGTAATGGTTTTTTCTATCGCGGCAGGATCGATGTTCCACGTCCAGGGATCAACGTCGACCACTACCGGCCTGGCCCCAGCGTATACGACCGGATTTACCGTGGCAATGAAGGTAAGGGCGGGCACAATAACTTCGTCCCCAGGTCCGATCCCCAATAATTTCAAGGCCAGGTGCAGGCCGGCCGTGCCGTTTACCACCGCTACTGCGTGTCTGATACCTAAATAAGCGGCAAATCGCTGCTCAAACTCCCTTACCAGCGGTCCTGCTGAAGAGACATAGCCGCTTGCTAAAGCTTTTAAGATATAATCACGCTCTAACTCACTGATATTAGGCCAGTCCAACGGTATCTTAATTTCCTGCATCAATAAGGCGCCGCCTTATACGTTATATTGCCCGGCTTTATATAAAGCCAGGTGATTTTTAAACCACTCGATTGTTATTGCCAGTCCTTGACTTAAGGAGTATTCTGGTCGCCAGCCTGCCAGCCGGTTCGCTTTGCGGTTATCACAGCATAAACGCTCTACTTCGCTCGCTTCAGGGCGGTAACGTTCCGCATCCACCCGGACTTTCACCTTTATCCCGATCAATTGTCCTATCAGCTCAACCAGCTCGCCGATACTTATTTCCCGGCCGCTCCCAATGTTAACTACTTCGCCCACTGTATGAGGGGAAAGACCTGCCGTGATAAAGCCGTTCACTGTGTCTTCAACAAAGTTAAAGTCCCGCGTCGGTGCCAAATTGCCCAGCCGGATCTCCTCCCGGCCACTTAACAGCTGGGTGATAATCGTAGGGATAACGGCCCGGGCTGACTGGCGTGGCCCGTAGGTGTTAAAGGGCCTGATTATAGTTACCGGTAAATCAAAAGACCGGTAAAAACTCAGGGCCAGCTGATCGGCGCCAATCTTGCTGGCAGCATAGGGTGACTGGGCCTGGAGAGGGTGATTTTCATCAATAGGTACATACCGTGCCGTTCCATAAACTTCCGAGGTAGATGTATGAACCACCCTTCTCAGGCCTTCTTCCCTTGCGGCCTGACAAATATTGTACGTACCTTCAACATTTGTCTTTATATAAGCAACCGGCGTTACATAAGAATAGGGAATACCTATCAAGGCCGCCAGGTGGAATACTACTTCTATTCCCCGTAATGAAGCTCTGACACTGTCATAATCACGGATATCACCGGTAAAGACTTCAATATCGTCTTTGACTTCACTCTCCTCCAGCCACCCCCATGTATTGCGGGAATTATAATGGACAAAGGCCCGTACCTTATGTCCCTCTCTGACAAGCTTTTCCGTAAGATGCGAGCCGATGAAACCGCCGGCTCCGGTTACTAAAATGTGCAATGGAATATACCTTCCTTTAATCCATATTAAGTCATTTCGAGTGCCTTATATATTATTTCTTCACTTCTATTTACTTTTAATGATTTATATCGACATTTTGCAGCAAGTCTGGAGGGGTTAAAGTAAGATTTTCTTTCAAGATAAAAAAGCGTTTTAATAAATTTTGCTCCCTATTGTCTGGGTGCTGGTGACTAATCCGGTAGCTTGGCTGCTTACTTTATTCTCAAGGTTCATGGTTAGAATCACCACCGATGGTGCAAGTACTCCCTGGCTATAAGGTTTAAATCGGGCTCATAGGCGCGTTTTAAGGGCCACGGCAGCGGGCCAGGAATGGTGCTGGCATCATCTCTAACTAAACCTTTGTAGCGTACCATGAATAATCCGTTATTAAAGCTTTCATTTTCATGGCTATTTAGGCTGCGGTGCTTTTAGAGGTAAATTACCCACCGCTACAGCTGGCGTCCGGGCGGCGACTTTGTTTGCGTTCGCAACAGCAGCCAGGAGCTCCTCGCGAACGATGGGCACCTCCGGCGGGGCGTCTATGCCCAGACGGATTTTATCGTCCTCAATGGCGACGACGGTGATTTTGATGCGGTTGTCGATGATAATGGCTTCATTTACCCGCCGGGTGAGGACCAGCACAGGCGGCAACTCCCCTAATATAAAATGTGGGATATAAGAGGTAGGATCCTTGTAGAAACTGGCGACATCAGTTTCAAAATTAGCGTCTGCCTACCCCTCATTTCCCCCGCTCGATGGTATTGATTCGTCATCAGAGAATGATTCCTTAAACAACTGGTGTCTGGTAGTATATTTTGTCCCTTCCAGGATCAACTGCATACCCAGTCTGACTGTGGGGTTGATAATTATGGGGCCGACCAGGTTGGCCGTCGCCCGCCGGATGTCGCCGTCGGGGATGGTCACTACGGCGTAGACCAGGGCGTCCGCTGGGTCCTTGATGGCCAGCTCTTCCTGCAGGCGTGCCGGTAGATCGACGGCGTAGCCAGGAAAAAAGAGAAAGGGGTCGACCAGCAGGAAAGCCACTTCGGGGTCGGCGGCGGCCTGGAGCCAGGTGAAAGCCGGGTTTTCGGGGATGGGGTAGAAAAAGAATTCCTTGAGATGCTCAAATGCCGGTATACCCTGGGGAAAATGAAGCAAGTCAGAGGGGTTTATCTCCAAGGTACCGAAGCGCGAGGTCATAACTTGCACAGCGGGCGACCCCCTGTAAACTGAATTTATTTATCGCCGAACTAATTGCTCATAGCGCTGGCGGGCACAAAGATTGCGGCGGCCCGAATAGTTACAAATACCGGGATTGGAATTTTCTCTATGATATGGCAGGATCCAAGAATATATGATAGTAGAGGTTGGCGGAAAGCGGGAAGCCTCCTTGAGTTACCGCGACATTTATATGATTAACACTGCTAATAAAGCAGCCGCCGGGGTAAGCGTATTCCCCGGCTGGCCGTATCGTTGGTTGGAGTAGAAGTCGCAGAGAATTAGCTGACTTTCATCCCTGGTATTTACCCCGGCAGCTTACGGTAAATTAACCTGGCCCGACCCGGCCTGCTAACTATATCTTTTTTTGCTTCTCCAGCAGGCGGTAAACCATGGTAATCGCCTGGGCTCTGGTGAGAGGATCGTTCGGAGCAAACTTTATCTTCTTATCTCCATCGGGGAGGCCGGCAATCAGCCTGGCGCGGTACGCCGCCAGTATTGAAGGTGCCGCCCACGGCTGAATAGCAGAGGCATCTGTAAAAATCCTTTCCAGATCCGTCTTGGCTTTATCACCGTCGCTAAGCAACTTCAAGTTGGCGGCCCGGGCTAAAATGACGGCCGCTTCCTGGCGGGTTAGACTATTTGCTGGTTTGAAAGTGCCATCAGGATATCCTGCTATAATACCATATCGGGCGGCGGTTTCGGCGTATTGTACCGGTGTATGAGATTGATCGTATATCTTAAACCCATTTGCTGATGAGTAATTGCTACCAAAATATGAGCCATTATTCCCTTCTGGAGTTGCATATACATCACTAAAAACCGAAGATGTTTTTTCTATTATCAGTAATCCCAGCCCTTTGATGAGTATGGTGGTAAACTCCAGGCGGTTGATATTGTTTCCTGCCCCGAAGTTATTATCTGTTCTATCGATTGGTAGGGGCTCAACCAGCCCTTTAGCCCACATAGGCATTACGCTGGAATAGGCCCAGGCTGCTTCGGACTGGCTGGTAAAATCTTTAAATACACGGTCCGCCAGGAAAACGGCATAATAGCCTTCTGTCTTACCATTGAACTGGAAGGGGGCGGTCACAGTGTGATTGCGGACATCAGTACGGCCGCCCAGGATATAGTTATCATCATCGCTCCAATCATTATCCGGGCTGTACCAGATGGCCAGCTGGTCGGCCACAGCCGCGCTGATATTCGGATCATAACTGAGGGTGAGCTGCCCGGGTTGTAACAGATAAACGGCCTGGGGAACGGAAATTTGTATGACCTGGCTGGCCAGGAAATGGTAATTATCCGGCCTGGTGGTGGGAGGGTCGTAAACCGTAAAGGCAACCGAGCTATTCGTAATTTGACCGCTGCCATCGACCAGGACGTCTCCCCTGGGGTACGTCAGGGTGACAGTCCTATTAAAGGCCTCTATTTTCCCCGAGGCAGGAAGAGAAGGTACATCATAGGTAAGCCCCGGTACCGGTGTAGTAACATACATTATTTGGAAGTTTACGATATCCATACTATTATTCAGGCCGTTCGCACTGACTGTACTGACTGTTATGTTATTTATCCCTGTAGTAGGCTTAAATTAGCCTACCAATTGTAAACCTGAGCAGTAACGCTTTTTGCCGCAACCTTCTTGTTATTCACGGTGATGTTAACACTCTGGGCCTCACCATTACTATCGTACACGGAAAGGGTCACGGTCTTACTGCTAACCAGTTTAGCATCGTTAGTATTTACCGTGTTACCACCTATGCTCACCACCAGCTTTGGAGCAGCCAAAGCTGGTTGGGCGAATAAAACCACTGTCATCAATGTAGCAAGGACAACTACCCAACTCTTCCGCCGCGGCAACGTGATCACTCCTTAAAAATAGTTCTTCCTTTATTACAACACGCTGAGCGTGGAATAACCTTGCAAACCTCCTTTACCGAAAATATCATCCGTGGAAAGTTTATAGTTAGGAAGAAACGGTAAAGCTCATTGGCAAGTGTTAACGCAAATAGTCGATCAGGCTTGGCTGAAGGACCTTGGCGCCGGTGGACAGGGAGGCGAGGTAGACGTTTTCCTGGGTTTTATAGTTCATAACGGTCTCCGCCAGGTCGATATCTTCTAGCTTGGACATGGTTTGCGTCAGGCCAATTTGGGTATCTTCCAGGCGCGACATAGCCATCTCCATGCGGTTGCTTTTGGCACCCAAGGTGGCGCGGATATTGAGGATATGATCGATAGCCTGGTCGAACTTATTTAAAGTTGCCGAAACATCCGTGGCTGTCCCGCCATGTAAGGCAGCGCTTAAATCGTTTAATAATTTAAATATGGATTCAGTAGCACTACCATTATTTATTGCCTGCATAAATATTTGATCGCCATTTTCGTTAACGCTGATAGTAACACCCGGGGCAATTTCCCAATTTAAAGCTGCTGAATCACCATTGTACTCTACAGGATCGTCCGTACTAGACGAGTTACTAACAAATGGTGTAGCCGTCGTCTGGCTGCCACCAAATATGTAACGGCCGCCGTAAGAGGTATTGGCGACCTGCATCATTTCGTCGAGGAGCTGATCTACCTCTTTCCCAAGGGCATCCATGGATTCCGGGGGCATTGTCCCATTGGAGCCATAAACTGCCAGTTCCCTGGCCCGCTGGAGGACATCTGTGGCCATGCCCAGGACGCTTTCCGAGGCGTCGAGCCACCCCTTGGCGTCTTCC
Organism: Moorella thermoacetica; assembly: GCF_001267405.1. Lineage (NCBI taxonomy): Bacteria > Bacillati > Bacillota > Clostridia > Neomoorellales > Neomoorellaceae > Neomoorella > Neomoorella thermoacetica. The sequence continues at coordinate 678,306 of NZ_CP012369.1, read as the reverse complement.
ATGTTCTTTTTATACTGGTCGTTTGCGGCGATGGAGGTCTTAAAGGCCAGGACCCGGGCGACGACAATGGGATCGTCAGATGGCCGGTTTACTCTCTTGCCGGAAGACATCTGCTCCTGGGTACGGGCCATATTCTCCAGGTTACGATTGATGTTGCGAATGACATTGTTGTTGAGCATCCGGTTGGTAACGCGCAATTATCTTCACCTCTGGCGGATAGCGCTTTGGAGAATTTTAACTTCCAGCTAAGGCATTAACGCGTAACACCCATGCCGTTGATGATTTTATCAAGCATACTGTCCAGGGTAGTAATCATCCGAGCTGAGGCCTCGTACGCGCGTAGGTACTGGAGCATATTGGCCATTTCTTCGTCCAGGGAGACGCCGGAGATAGATTCTTTGCGGTTGGTTAGCTGGTCCACCAAAACGCCCTGGTTGGTGGTCATGCGCGTAGCCTCATGAGCGTCGACACCCAGTTTGGCAGTGAAGTTCTTGTAGTAGTCATCGAAGGTGGTATTGTCAAGGTTTTCTATCAGCTTGTGCTGGAGTTGGGCTATGGCCAGGGCGTTGCTGCCGTCGCCGGGGCCTCCATCATTAGCTGCCGCCGCAATTTTACTCACATCAGCCATAATTTGGGGATTAACTTGGATGTTAGCCGCCGTAATTGTATCGCTATCATCACCAATGACAAAAAAGTCTTCACCACTGGCTCCCGTTAAATCTTTCCCTAAAATATGTTGTTCATTAATGGCTGCAGCCAGTTCCCCGGCCAGAGTGTTCAAATTGGTTAGATAGGTCTGCACGTCTTCGCGTGCTTTTTGCAAACCTTTAATCTCTCCATTAGCAGGCACAATTTCGTCACCTGAATCCTCCCAAAAGATTTTGCCCTTATTTGCATCATCTGTACCCGCCGCTACCATATTAACTATGCTACCATCCGTACCATCAACATTTACTAAATATTGATCGCCAAGCTTTATCTTTATCTGGCCGTCAGCGATTTCTTCGTCATTTACTGTTACCATATTTTTTTCTACGCTAAAATCAATGATTTTACTCAGCCTGTCCAGTAATAGGTCCCGCTGATCCATCAAATCATTGGGCTGGTCGCCAGCGGCAACGATATTTTTAATCTGGCCGTTCAGGTCGGCTATCTGCTGGGCCAGGGAGTTTACTTCTTTGACCTTTAACTCAATGGACTGGTCGATATCGTCCTTGATCTGGTTCAACTGGGCGGCGCTGTGCCGGAAGGCCTCCGCCAAAGCGTTGGCCGTCTCGACGACGGTAGTCCGCACCGGGGAGCTTTCCGCGTTCTTGGACAATTCCTGCCAGGCGGCCCAGAACTGGCTCATCAGGGTGCTGAGGCCCGTATCGGACGGCTCATTAAAGACAACCTCCACCTGTTGCAACACATCCTGGATCTGTTGCCACTGGCCTAAAGATCCGGTTTCCCGGCGAATCTGGGTATCTAAAAACTCATCCCGCAGGCGGCGGGTTTCCTGGCTGTCGACGCCGGTGCCGATCTGCCAGCCCTGGCCGCCGGGCCGGTTCATGGCCGGGACGGGATAAGCCGGCGTCGCCGTCAGAACCACCTGCTGGCGCGTGTAGCCTTCGGTGTTGGCGTTGGCGATATTGTGGGAAGTCGTGTAAATGCCCCGCTGCTGGGCCTGCATGCCGCGCAGGGCGGTGTTAAAGCCGAAAAAAGTTCCGGGCAACCGAATTCACCCTTTACGCTGATTTTGTCCCCCATGCCTTGCAGATGGCCCCGCGAGTTCGGGGCGGCAAGTATATTTCTACAGGCACTATCCATAAATTAATAAAGGGTCAGCAGAAAACGTTTGTTCCAAATCTATCTTAACTACCCAGGCCACGGTAATCTCAGGTCACCACCAGCGGCCATGCCGTAAAACTCACGTAACCCTGACCAACCTACTATACCAGCCGGTCCATTATTCCCGTACTCACGCCTTCCGGTAGCAACAGGGAGAGCATCTTCTGCACGTAGGCCAGGGATTGGCGCGCCAGGAGGCGGTTGGTTTCGTTGACTTCCTGGAACTCCCGCACCGCCTGCCGCAAGGAATCGCGGAGACGATTTATCTCGTCGTCATCACGACCCCTTTCCCGGGAGACCGGGGCGCCTGCTACGCTTGTCTCCGGGGTTGCCTCCATCACCTGCTGCCGCTCCTCTTCCAGGGCGGCCAAACGGCGGGCGAGTTCCTCTTTACGGCCGGTGGCCGCCTGGATGCCGGCCAGCTCGTCGGTCACCAGGGCTTCCTGTTCCTGCCGGCCTACGGTCAGGAGTTCCTGCAGCACCGCCAGCTCGTCCCGTAGAACATCGGCCAGTTCCCTCACCAGCCCATCTCCTTCAAGATAGCGTCGGCCACGTCTACCGCCGGGACGTTATAGGTGCCTGCCGCCAGGCGAGCACGGATGGCCTCTACCCTGGTGGAGCGAATATCCTCTTCACCCGCCAGGCGTGTTTTTAAATCGTTTATAAACTTGCTGTCGGGTGATAGCTGGACGTAATCTTCCTCCCGGCGGGCCTTATCCGGCCGGTCGTTGCCTTTGACCATCGCGGCTTGCTGGTAAGCTGCCCGCACCCGGTTCCAGGATACCGGTCCCTCGCCTGTAATCTTCAAACCCCTGCACCCCTGTTGTCATTTTCTAGGTCACATCTATATATCGGTAAGCCCGGGCAGAACTTTACCCGGGCGTGATAAGGTAATTGGCGGTAATACGACTTTCATCTCAGTTAAACATGACTTAACTGAACCCCGGCCGTCATCTCCGTACCATCACTGTTCCCACTCCGTTTTATGGACCATAGTAAAATAAAGCACACCTGAAAAGGTAAATTGCTACCTACACGCGGCCCACCACCAGCGAGGAGGGGTGGCGGTGCCGTGGGGGCTGTCAGGCACATAAAGGTTAACCTGCTCCGGTCACCAGGGCTACGATGGCCGGGGCGATGTCTTCCAGGGGCAGGACCAGGTCGGCCAGGCCGGCCTCCACCGCCGCCCGGGGCATGCCGTAGACAACGCTGGTGGCCTCGTCCTGGGCGATCACTGTGCCGCCCTGTTCTTTGATGGCCCTGAGGCCCCGCAGGCCGTCGTTGCCCATGCCCGTCAGGATGACGCCCAGGCTGCGGGGACCGTACTCCCTGGCCACGGTTAGGAAGAGGGCGTCCACCGAGGGTTTAAAAAGGGTGGTGATCCCGGCCTCGGCGGCCAGGTGCACCTGCACGGCGTCGCCGTGCCGCTCCAGGAGCATCTGCCGGCCGGCCGGGGCCAGGAGGGCCAGGCCGGGGCGGAGTATGTCGCCGGCCGCCGCCTCCCGTACCTCCAGGGCCGCCAGTTCATCCAGGCGCCGCGCCAGGGGACCGGTGAAGCCGGCCGGCATATGCTGGACAATCACGATGCCGGCTGGCAGGTTGCCTGGCAGGGCGGTCAGTACCTGACGCAGGGCCGCCGGTCCTCCCGTCGAGGTACCGATAGCCACCACTTCGATGCCGGGACGCCGGCCGGGCAGCCGGCCGGCACCGGCAGCGACAGCGCCTTTTATGGCCGCAGGCGTCCCTTTACCGGGACGTATGGCCTCCCCCCGGGTGCTCCCGGCGGATACGGCGCCGGCAACCCCCTCTTTCCCGCCGGGACTCCGACCAGGCGAAAGGCGGCTACCAATCGCCGCGGTAGCCGCAGCCGACCCGGTAACTGCAGCCACCGCTTCTTCCCGGCCGGGCCGGGGAGAAATAAAAGGTGCCGGGGTGTTTTCCCGGCAGTTTTTTCCCCGGCAGAGGCGTGTCACCGGCACCCTGGCGGCGGCTTTAACCTTTTCCGTCAGCTGCCTGGTAAAATCGTCCAGGCTATCGCCCGGTGCCGGCTTGGGGATAAAATCGACGGCGCCCAGTTCAAGTGCTTTGATGGTCACCGCCGCCCCGGCCGCCGTATGGGACGATAGCATAATAACCGCCACGGGGTTCCCGGCCATGAGGGCCGTCAGCGTCGTCAGCCCGTCCATGACCGGCATTTCCTGGTCCAGGGTCACGACCCGGGGCTGCAGGGAGGCGACCTTCTCCAGGGCTTCCCTGCCGTTGCGGGCATAACCCACCACCTGAATGTCTGGGTCGGCCTGCAAGATATCTGTTACCAGCCGGCGGCTGAAGGCGGAATCGTCAACGACCAGGACCCTAACTGGCCAGTTCACGGTCCGCCTCCTCCCCCACGAAGTTCATCAGGCTGCGCACGTCGAGAATAAGGGCTACGCTGCCATCGCCCATGATGGTGGCGCCGGCGATCCCCGGTATCTTACCTATAAAGTTCCCCAGGGATTTAATAACGATCTCCTGTTCGCCGATGAGGTCATCGACGATAAAGCCGACCTGTTTCTCGGCCAGACCGACGATGACGACGGCATAAGTATCCGCCGCCGGGATCGGTGTTCCCAGCCCCAGGGCCTGGCCGAGGTAGATGAGGGGCAGCACCCGGCCGCGGACCACGACCACCTGCTGACGATGGACGTGCTGAATGCTGTCGGGAGTAACATCGATGATCTCGACCACGTTGGCCAGGGGGAAGGCATAGACCCGGCCATCCACGTGAACCAGGAGGGAACGGTTGATGGCCAGGGTAAGGGGCAGCTTGATGGTAAAGCAAGTTCCTTTACCGGGGGTGGTGCGGATGTCGATGGTGCCGTTGATCTTTTCAATATGGTTGCGAACGATATCCATACCCACACCCCGGCCGGAGACGTCAGTCACTTTATCGGAGGTCGAGAGACCCGGCAGGAAAATGAGGTCCAGGGCCTCCCGCCGGCTCAGCCGCGCCGCCGACTCGGGGCTGATAAGACCCCTGGCGATGGCTTTAGCCTTGATCTTCTCTGCATCCATACCGGCACCGTCGTCTTCCACGGTAATGACGATCTGGTTCTCCTGGTGAAAAGCCTTCAGGCGTACCGTGCCATGGCGGGGTTTACCCTGGCGAAGCCGGACCTCCGGTTCTTCGATACCGTGGTCGATGGCGTTACGTAAGAGGTGGATAAGGGGATCGCCGATCTCCTCGATGACCGTGCGGTCCAGTTCCGTTTCCCGGCCTTCGATGATAAAATCGATCTCCTTGCCGGCCTTGCGGGCCAGATCCCGGACCATGCGGGGGAAGCGGTTGAAGACCTGGTCGATGGGGAACATGCGCGCCTTCATGATCTCCTCCTGGAGGTCGGAAGTAATGCGACCGATGTGCAAAGAGACCTCCTCTAATGTCTCCAGGAGCTCCTCGTTGCCCAGGCGGTTCTTGAGACCGTTGCCCACCTCGGTCAGGCGAGTGCGGTCGATGACCAGTTCTCCCACCAGGTTCATGAGGTTCTCCAGGCGCTGGACATCCACCCGCACCGTCTGGTTGACGTGATGCTCGCCTGCAGGAGCAGTTGTACCATTCTTCCCGCCGGCAGCTTCCACCCCAGGCTTGCCGGGGGCCGTCCCTGCCCTTGCCGCCGCAGGCTGGTCCTCCTCCAGGACAATGGGCCGCACCAGGACGTCTTTGATCTCCGACACCGACTTGACCACGTTGGCCAGGGTATCAGCGTCCTCCCGGCTGACAAAGGCCAGGGTGAAGGTGTCGTCAAACTTCTCCGCCTCCAGATCCTGGGTATGGGGCACGCTCTTGATGATTTCCCCCAGCTCCTTCAGGTTGTTAAAAACCAGGTAGGCCCGGGCCGATTTCATCTGGCAGCCGGCTTCCAGCTGCACCCGGATCTCGTAGGCGCGAAAGCCCTTCACTTCCGCTGCCCGGATGACGTTCTGCTCAATGTCGTCAAGGGTCAATTCTGCATTAGCAACAGCTTTGTTTGCCACCGGGGCGGCCGGGCCGGCCAGGACGGCTTCCAGGCGAGCAACTACCTCGTTCACGTCGCCTTCTTCACCCTTGCCGGCGGCGATGCTGTCCTTTAAAGCCCGCAATGTATCAACACTGGCCAGGAGGATGTCGATAATCTCCCGGGAAACGGCGAGCTTCCCCTGGCGCAAGCTATCCAGGACGCTTTCCATGCGGTGGGTAAGGGTAGCCAGGCGATTAAAACCCATGGAGGCCGAGGAGCCCTTCAGGGTATGGGCCGCCCGGAAGATGGTATTTAACAGTTCCTGATCGTCCGGTGTCTGCTCCAGCTGGACAACGGCCTCGTCCAGTTGCTGGAGCTGTTCCTCGGCCTCATCCAGGAAGATGCCCAGGTACTGGGACATATCCAGGTCGCTCATCTGGTCTCCACCCCGGCAGCTACTTCTCGCTGCAGTTCACGTTGCTCGCTCTCCTGCAACACCCGATCCAGATCCAGGAGGATAATCAGCCTGTCGTTCCACTTGCCAACGCCCTTTAAATAGGCGACATCGATACCGCTGATCATGGGCGGCGGCGGTTCGATGCTCGTAGTCGGGAGGCGCAGGACCTCGGAAACCGAGTCGACGATCATGCCTACTGTTACCTGACCCAGCTCGACGACCATGATGCGGGTATTGTTCGTAGTCTCGGCGGCCGGCAGGTGAAAACGCTTATGCATGTCGAGGATGGGGATAATCCGGCCGCGCAGGTTGATAACCCCTTCCACAAAGGCCGGAGTCCTCGGGATCGCGGTGATACTCTGCATGCGGATGATCTCTTGCACGTGGTTGATATCGACGCCGTAGGTCTCGCCGGCCAGCTGGAAGACCACCAGCTGGATTTCCGGAGCCGTATCGGTTGCCATATGCATTCCACCTTTCTAACAGGAGATTCTGCGCCCGGGGCCGGATTCCTCCGTGGCAGGCATAATTTTCCTCCCGGAAGTTCAAGCTAAAAGACGAAAAAACTAATCTAACCTGATGGGCAGGTTGCCGGCAGGCGCCCCTGGATAAACCGCTCCTGCAGGGAACCAGCCCTGCCATGCAGGAAGGGATAAGAAATGCCTAAAGTGAATTGCCGGGTGGCCAACTGCATCTACTGGCAGGACGGCGACTGCGAAGCTCAAAAGATTACCATCGCCGTCCAGGGGACGCCGAATACCTCCAGCGCCGTCAACGACCGCTCCACTGAGTGCGAAACCTTCCAGGCCCGGGCTTAAATGTTGATGAAGCCGGGGCCGGCGGCCCGCCTCCGCAGCGGGTTCGGCCCCGGCGGGACTTCCGTGCCCATCCTATCGGTGGCGCCGGGAACGCGTACCCCATGGTAAACGCCAGGAGGTTTCACTCTCCCAGGCTACAGGGCAAACGACTCGCTCCAGGGGCGTACGCGCCATATTAACGCTTCCTTCTCCCGGGCTAAAGTTTAAACCTGGCCACAGCCTCCTCCAGGTTACTGGCGGCGGCTGCCAGTTGCCGGGCCGCCTGGCTGATCTGATCCACGGCCGCTGATTGCTCTTCCGTGGAGGCCGAAACCTGCTGGGTGCTGGCGGCGGCTTCTTCGATGCCGGCGGCAATGCTCTCTACTCGTTCCTTGACCTGGCGGGAACCGGCGTACATGTCTTCCGCCTTTTCGGCCACGTTTTTAATCTTGCCTACCAGGGTATGGATGGCCTGGTCGATGGCGCTGAAGGCTTTGCCGGTGCGGGCCACCACCTCGGTACCCTGCTGGACGTCCCGGGAACCCTCGGCCATACTGGCGACCACTTGTTCAGTCTCCCGCTAGATCTCCTGGACCAGCTCCACGATCTGCTTGGTAGCCCCGGCTGATTGCTCGGCCAGTTTACGTACCTCTTCGGCGACCACGGCGAAACCCCGTCCTTGCTCGCCGGCCCGGGCCGCCTCAATGGCGGCGTTGAGGGCCAGGAGGTTGGTCTGCTCGGCGATGCCGGAGATGACGCCGACAATCTGGCCGATTTGCTGGGAACGGTTGCCCAGTTCCTCGACGGCGCGGGCCATGCGCTCCATACGCTGGGATATGGCCGCCATCTGATCCGTGGCCTCGGCCACGGCTCTGGCCCCTTCGGCGGCCCTGGCCGCCACCTGATCGGAAGCAGCAGCCATATCCTCGGTGTCGCGGTGGACCTCCTCTACCTTGGCCGCCTGGCCGTCGGTGGCTGTCGCCGTCTCGCTGACCTGCTGGGCCTGGTCTTCGGCCCCTTTGGCCATTTCCTGAACGGTGGCGGCTACCTGGCGGACGGCATCTCCTACTTCCTGGGACATCCGGACCAGGTCCTGGCTGGCGGAAGCCACCTGGCCGGTCATGTCGCGCACGCGGCTGATGAGCTGGCGCAGGTTTTCGCCCATGGTATTGAAGGCCGCAGCCAGCTTGCCGACCTCGTCTTTACTGGTGATATGAAGGGGTTCGGCCGTGAGGTCCCCCTCGGCCACCCGGGCGGCATAGGCCGCCACCTGGCCCAGGGAACGGCCCACCATGCGGTTGATAAACCAGGCGATCGCCAGGCCCAGGAGCAGGGACAGGATTAATCCAGAGAGCAGGGTGGCCCGGGCGTTCCGGACGGCGGCAGCCAGTTGTTCTTCCGCCGCGGCGGTTTCTTCGCTTATACCCTTGTTCATATGGGTACCGATGTTATTGATGTTATCCAGGGAGGCCCCCATCTGGAAGCTCAGGATGGGCAGGGCCGCCATGCGGTCACTCTGGCTGGTGTTCAAGATGCTGTTTTTGAAGGTGTCAGTAAAACTCTTGGCAGCCTGCGCCATGGCCGTCAGGTAGCCGGCCGTCTGGCTGTCGAGTTGTTGCCCTTCTAGCTGGGCGCGGGCGGTATCAAAGCGCTTCATGGCGTCGTCAAAGCCCAAGGCGTGGGTCTGGGAACCATTGATTATGTAATCGGTAGCCCGCCGGTAAGCGTCCCAGATGGAACTGGTCATCTCGTTATAGAGCATGCCCTGGTTGTACATGATAGTTACCCTGTTGGTAAGGGCGGCTACCTGCAAGAGGTTAAAATTGACGTAAATGACCACCGCGACAAAAATGGCGATGACCAGGCAGAACCCGGTCGCCAGCCTGACCCCCAGGCTCAAGCGGCTGAAGAAACCGCCCGTCTTCCCTCCGGCCCGGGCCTTCTTTTGAGCCCGGGGGTCCGGCCCTTCTACCTGCAGTCCCTTTTTTTTAAATAGTTTAAACCTCATAAGAACCCTCCTCCTGCCTGGACAAAATTTAAAAGGCTACCCCCTGGGTAGCCCCGTTCCACCCGTGGTAACTGGCTGTCATGGCCCGTGAAGGCTGTAGACCCTCTAGTTTTGCGCCCCTGCCTTTCAGCAGGTTTGCCCTTTCGGGGAATTTTTCCTTTTTTCGCCCTTATTATACCGCAGGAGAGGAAGAATATGCAAGATATACCAGGAGAGAAATTGCCGGCGGGCGGTAAGGCTATTTGCAGGAGGGGCCCCCAGGGGGCCGACGCCCCAACCAGCGAACAATGTAAATGAAGGTTGGGGCAAGGTGCGGGGGTTCACTACGGGGAGCCGCATGAGGGCCGGTAGAGACGCCGGGTCTTAGGGGATTTTACCGGCGGCAATAAGTTCCGATACGGTCACTATTTCATAGCCCCGGTCACGGAGTTCTTTAATGAGTATCGGCAGGGCGACCAGGGTACCGGGGTGGGCCTCATGGAGAAGGATAATGCTGCCGTCGCGGACATTGGCCATAACCCGCTGGATGATCGCCTGGGGGCCGGGATTGGACCAGTCCCGGGGATCGACGCTCCAGGTGACGGTCTTCTCACCCACGTCCCCGGCCGCAGCCAGGAGGTTAGGCCCCATAGCGCCATAGGGAGGCCGGAAATACTTGACCTTCTGGCCCGTAATGGCGGCCAGGGCGCTGGCGGTCTGGCTTAAGTCCTCCCGAGCCGCTTCCCGGGAAACCATGCTCAGGTTGGCATGACGCCAGGAGTGGCTGGCCACCTCGTTATTGCCGGCCAGAACGGCCTTGACCAGATCCGGGTGGGCTACCGCCTGGCTGCCGACCATGAAAAAGGTGGCCCTGGTCCCCATGGCCGCCAGGACCTTCAAGTAACGATCCGTCCAGCCTGGCGAGGGCCCATCGTCAAAGGTAATGGCCACCCGGTGGCCGGCACCAGCTACCTGGCGTAAGGGCTGGAGGTCCTGCCGGGGCGGGGCTGCACCCGGCGGGCTGCTCCCCCACCCCCCAGGCTGGTCACCCGGGGTGAAAGCCGTTTCCCCTTTTGCCACCGCCGGGACAACCGGAGAAATGGTCATTACCGGCTGTTTTACCGCCTCCAGGTACTGGCCGGGTGGTGTTGGCGCGGCCGGGAAATGAACCCCCGGCTTCCCGGCAGACCGGACCAGGCTGTCACCGCCGGCGGTCATAATAACTGCCACCAGCCCCACCAGGGTTGCAAATTGCTCCAGGCGCAGGATAATTACCGGCCAATCCGGCCGCCAGGGTTGCCTGAACACCCGGTTTCCCCAGGACCAGCACTCCGCCACATATTTAACTACCTGGCTCATTCCGGTCGCCCCTCTTCGTGCTTCCATATTATTAGACGCCGGCCGGGGTTATTTGTTCCGTAAAAATGGACTGAAATTGTTGGAATCTAGCTTGCCATAATACGTAATAATTGTCAGCAGGGCCCTGGGCGGGATAATCTCGTAACGGTAATAGCGCTGGACATAGGCCAGGGCCTCCTTTAATTGTTCTTCACCGGCCATCCTTTCCAGTTCCAGCCAGAACATCGCCCCCCGGTTGTAGACAGCCTGGCGGTAGTCCTGTTCGCTACCGTATTCCTCCAGGGGGAGGTTGATGGGCGCACCGGTGCGGGCAGCGAGTTGGGTAATCTCGGCCAGTTTGGCCTGATAAAGGCCGGGATCGAAGTGCCGGTAAAACAGGAGGGTGCTGTACTCGGCCAAGCCCTCGTCAATCCAGGCCGCCTGCCGGGTGTCGTTACCCACCAGATTGTACCACCACTGGTGGGCGACCTCGTGAACGACTACGGCAGGGTTATATGGTTTGCGGTTGCTCAGGAGCAACAGGCCAGGGTATTCCATGCCGGCCAGGTTGTCCAGGGGGACAAAGGCTATATGCAGGTAGCTGTAAGGATAAGGTCCATAGAGCTTCTGGAAAAACTCCAGAGCGCGGGCGGCGACATCCAGGACCGCCGGCGCCATCTCCCCCCGGGACGCAACTACCAGTTGCACCCTGCCCGCCTGGCGGGTGGTGAATTGCCAGTCCGGGGCCGCTGTAAAGGCAAACTCCCGTACCGGCTGGTCGCTATTAAAAGACCAGTCTGTCCATTCTCCCCTTTCCTGGCGTCCCGTCAGCCGGGAACTGGCCAGGACCTGATAGCCGGATGGCAGGGTGAGCCGCACCAGGTAATAGGCTGCGCCGGCGAAGTAAGGGTCGCCATAGGCCGTACCGGCCACCCCGGCCCAGGTATCCTCCGTGGGGGGAGCCAGGATAGGGTACCAGCCGGATACCGTGCTCAGGTTCCCATCCCGGCCCAGGCGCATATCCCCCGGCGGTACTATAGTCTTAAAGGAAAGGACCACGGAAAGGGTCTCCCTAGGGGCCAGGGCCCGTGGTAGGGGCACCTCCAACCGGCTGCCCTTGAAGTGTACCGCCACCGGCCGGTTGTTTACGACCGCCCTGGTGACCGCCAGGCTGGCGCCATTACCGAAGGGAGCATTGGCCGGGAGGTTGAAATTGAGCTGCCGCAAAGGAGTGAGGAAAGGATTCTGGTAAGCCAGGAGCAGTTCTCCCTGAATCTCGCCGCTGGCCGGGTCGTAACGGGCCTGGAGGTCGTAGACGGGGTAGTAACGAAAACGGACCCCTGTGCTGCCCCGGAGGGGCGGCAGGGGCAGGTCAGATCCCCCCTGGCTACTCGAAGTCCCCAGCACTGCCAGGGCCAGCTGGAGGGGGATGTAGAGTTTATCGCCCACCAGGCGGGGGGGTACTTTGAGCTGCCGGGGCTCGCCGTTGAGGGTAGCCACCGGGCTGCCGGCAACAACTCTGGCGCTCCCCGCCCCCCTGAGGACGCCCTGGCCATTATACCAGTCGGCGCTGCCGCCGGCCAGGGGTAGAAAATCCCCCGCCGAAACGAGTACCTGCCCGTCTGCTTCCAGGGGCGGTGGGTCCAGGACCACCTGTTTGAAAGTAGCATCCGTCGCAATCGCCGCCGGCTCCGGGACGAGCCGGGGATAAAAAAAGAAAGCCAGGATGGCGAGGCTTAAGACTGCCATCCCCACTATCCTCTTGGGCAAAACGTTCCACCGCCTCGCCCTTTATTTCGACAGCCTCACCCTTTCTCCTGCTGTAATCATGAAAAATTAACCCTTACAGAGGGTACCGCCCCTGACCAGGATGATGGGCAGGTTGCACCTTTAACAATAAAAGGCTTCCCGGAAAATCCTGCCCGCATAGGTACCGCCGCCAGGTACATAATAAGACTACAGTTATCCGGGAGGAGGGAAAAAATGGGCATCTGGCGAACCAAAAAAATAGCTGACCTGATGCAGGAAGCTGGAGACAATCAAAAGCTCAAGCGGAGCATTGGCACGCCGGAACTAGTCGCCCTGGGTGTAGGGGCAATTATCGGCTCCGGGATTTTTGTCCTGACGGGAGTGGCTGCCGCCAACTACGCCGGCCCGGCCCTGGTTTTCTCCTTTATCCTCTCCGGCCTGGCGGCAGGCCTGGCGGCCCTCGTTTACGCTGAAATGGCCGCCATGATCCCGGTGACCGGCAGCGCCTATACCTATGCTTACGCTTCCCTGGGCGAGATTATCGCCTGGCTCGTGGGCTGGAACCTGGTACTGGAATACCTGGTGGCCTCGGGGGCCGTGGCTGTAGGCTGGAGCGGTTACATCACCGATATGCTGGCGTCTGTGGGGGTCTTTCTGCCCCGGGCCCTGGTCAATTCTCCCTTAAGCGGCGGCCTGGTTAACCTGCCGGCTATCTTGATCACCGTCGTTATGACCGGAGTGGCCATTGTCGGCACCACCACCAGTGCCCGGACTAATAAGATTATCGTCGGGGTAAAAATCCTGGTGATCCTGGCCTTCCTGGCCTTAGGCGCCCCGCGGGTAAACCCGGCCTACTGGCACCCCTTCCTCCCCTTCGGCGTCACCGGTGTCGTCCACGGGGCGGCTATTATCTTTTTCGCCTACATCGGCTTCGATGCCGTGGCTACTGCCGCCGAGGAGGTGCGCGACCCGGCACGGGAATTACCCCTGGGAATCATCGGCTCCCTGGCCCTCGCCACTATATTATATGTGGCCGTTACCATTGTTCTGACTGGTTTGACGCCCTACACCAACTTGAACACCCCTTCCCCGGTGACCACCGGCCTGCTGGCTGCCGGCGTCCGTGGAGCTTCCCTTATTGTGGGCACCGGCGCCCTGGCCGGTTTGACAAGCGTCCTGCTGGTAAACATCTTTGCCCAGAGCCGGGTCTTTATGGCCATGGGCCGCGACGGCCTGCTGCCCCCTCTCTTTACCAGGGTCCACCCTCGCTTCCATACCCCCTGGCTGACAACATTAATCGTCGGCGCCTTTATCACCCTCATCGGCGGCTTCCTGCCGGTGGATATCATTGCCGAGCTGGCCAATGTAGGTACCTTGTCTGCCTTTTTTGTGGTTTCCGTGGGCGTCATGGTCCTGAGGCGCACCCAGCCGGACCTGAAACGGCCCTTCAAAGTGCCCCTGATGCCCTGGACGCCCCTCCTGGCCATAGCATTTGCCGTTTACCTTTTCTTCAACCTGCCAGGTCTAACCTGGATTCGTTTCGGCGTCTGGGTAACCCTGGGACTGGTGGTTTATTTCGCCTACGGCCGTCGCCATAGCGTCCTGGCCCGGGAGGAGGAATCTAAAGCCGTCCCCCGGCCGACCTACCGGCCCTCACCCCTGGAGATGCCCGCACCGGCTCGAAAGCCTTTCCCCTTCAAGCTACCGGCCCCGGACCTCTTGCGTATGTTCCTTCCCCGGTGGCGGCGGGATTAAGGCTGGAGGCGGCTCCAGATATTCGGCCACGAACCTTTAACCGCCAATAAAAAAATTCCGGAAGGGCATCCTCCCGGAACTTTTACTGGGTGTCCATTAAATCCCTACTGGGCCGGCTTTTCCCCCAGGACTACGCTGATATTTAAGGTCTGACCGCGGCGGAAGACCTGGAGCTGTACCTGCTGGCCAATCTTCATACTCTGGATCTTATTCACCAGGTCACTGGCGTCCTTTACTGCCTGGCCATCAACCTGCAGGATCACGTCATATTTTTGGAGGCCCGCTTTGGCGGCCGGGCTACCGCTCACCACCTGGACTACCACGGCACCTTCCTGGCCCTGGAGGCCCAGGATGTCGGCCACGTCCGGGGTTACCTGTTGCAGGGCCACCCCCAGCCAGGGCCGGCTAATCTTGCCCTTGGTCATGAGGTCCTTGAGGACCGGCTGGACCGTGCTGCTGGGAATGGCGAAGCCGATTCCCTGGGCGTCGGCGTTAACGGCGGTATTGATGCCGATTACTTCGCCTTTAAGGTTCAGGAGGGGACCGCCGCTGTTGCCGGGGTTAATAGCGGCGTCCGTCTGCAGCAGGTTTTCATAATGGCGGTTCTGGACGTCTATGGGCCGTCCCTTGGCGCTAATTACACCGACGGTGACGGTATGGTCCAGTCCGTCAGGATTGCCGATGGCGATGGCCCAGTCCCCAACCCGTACCTTGTTGGTATCCCCCAAGGCCAGGTAAGGCAGGGGTTTACCCGCATCGACCTTCAAAACCGCCAGGTCCAGAGAACTGTCGGCGCCGATCACCTGGGCATTCAGGGGTTTGTCAAAACCGACGATAGTTACCTTGACCTGCCTGGCGCCCTCGACGACGTGCTGGTTGGTCAGGATATAACCGTCGCTGGAGATAATAAAGCCCGAACCCAGGGCTCGCTGGACCTGAGGGCCGGTATTAAACTGGTCGCCGAAAAACTGCCGGAAGAAGGGGTCATTGAAGGGGCTGCTGCCCTGGGTTTCCGTCACCGTGTCGATACGCACTACCGCCGGGCCGGTTTTGTCAACGATATCGGCAATGGTCTCCGGTCCCAGTCCCGCCGGGATGCTGGCCGAGGCCGGCTGGGCTGTGCTAACAGCATTCTGGTACGCCTGTTGGGGCCCGGCTGTGGCGCCGGTGATATGATAGAAACCCGCCGTAGCCGCTACCCCGGCCAGGAAAATTAATAAGACCAGCAGCGCGGAAATCCTTGCTCGTCCATCTCGTCGCCACATACTTCATACCTCCAATCTTTTTCTTTGAGGGGTATTATAAAATAGGAAGTTGAAATTAAAATTAAGACAACCTGAGAAAATCCTAAGAAATTGGCATGGCTGGCAAGCGACGGCTGTGAAACTCTTATGCCAAAGCTTTTGCTCAATTAGCATTATATAGCGCCCTTCCTGCCATTGCAACCGCTAATAGCCTCTGGTATACTGTTGGGGGGAGGGGTGGAAATCCTCGTACTAATTAAAAATCAAATCCGGGCCCTCCCGGTGGCGAAAGGTCAGGTGAAAGCATGAAGAGATGGAAGGTTATCCTTTTTCTTGCCGGCTGGCTGATCCTGGGATTCCTGGTGACTGCCGTTAACGGCCTGGGGGAATCCGCCCACGGCGAACATGCACCTACCACAACCGCTGCCGAGACTGCTTCTTAAGCGCCACCGGGCGCTTTTTAATTATGGTGCGGCGCACCCCGCGCTAGCAAGCCCAGCGCCGTAAGATTTATCCTAAGAGGGTGTTTCAACTTGCAAGCTGAAGCGATCTTTACCGGCACCGAGATGCTCCTGGGGCAAATCGTCAATACCAACGCCGCCTTTTTGGGCCGGGAACTGGCTGCCGCCGGGATCAGCCTTTACCGCCAGGTGGTGGTCGGCGATAACCTGGTACGCATCCGCGAAGCCATCGATAACGCCCGCCGGCGGGCCGACCTGATCATCGTCAGCGGCGGCCTGGGGCCGACGGAGGACGATCTCTCCCGGGAGGCCCTGGCCGCAGCCCTGGGCCTGCCCCTGGTGGAAGACCCGGCGGCCCGGGAAAATGTCACCCGTTATTTTGCTGCCCGCCGGCGCCCCATGACGCCCAACAACCTGAAACAGGCCCTGCTGCCGGCCGGAGCCAGGGCCATGGACAACCCCCACGGCACGGCGGCCGGTGTGTTCCTGGAACACGAAGGTAAGGTCTATGCCCTGCTGCCGGGACCGCCGCGGGAGTTTGAACCCATGCTAGTGAACCAGCTCCTGCCCCGGCTGGAACCCTACGGCGCCCGGCGGGAGATCATCTTTTCCCGGGTGTTAAAAATCGCCGGCATAGGCGAATCGGGTGTTGAAGAGGCTGTAAAGGATTTATTGCACAGCGACAACCCTACCCTGGCGCCCCTGGCCAAACCCGGCGAGGTAACCTTACGCCTGACGGCACGGGCTAAAAGCCAGGAGGCAGCCCGGTCACTAACTGCACCGTTGGAGATCACCATCAGAGAACGCCTGGGGGATTACATCTTTGGGACTGATGATGACACCCTGGAAAGTGTTACCGGCGCTATCCTGGCGGCCAGGCACTTAACCCTGGCTGTGGCCGAATCCTGCACCGGCGGCCTGCTGGCCCACCGGGTGACCAACATCCCCGGCAGTTCCGATTATTTCCTGGGCGGCATGGTAACATACAGCAACGAGGCCAAGGTGAAGTTCCTGGGGGTGGAACCGGAAGTGCTGGCCGCCCGCGGGGCTGTCAGCCCGGAGGTGGCTGCCGCCATGGCCCGGGGCGTACGTCAAGCCGTGGGAACGGATATAGGTATCGGTATTACAGGCATCGCCGGTCCCGGGGGTGGCAGTGAGGAAAAACCGGTGGGGCTGGTATACCTGGGGATTGATTTCCGGGGTCAAGTCGAGGTGCGGCGGGAGCTTTTTATGGGCCAGCGCGAAAATATCAAATGGCAGTCGACCCAGAGCGCCCTCTATCTCCTCTGGCGGAGTTTACGGGCACAGTGTGAGTAAAGATAAGGTCATGCCAGGCCCGCTGGCCGGCAGGGCGCTTTTAAACTTTGTCAACGGGTAAAAATATGGTTGCCTATTTGCATTATCTGGGGCCGGGTCCAGATCCAGGCGCTGGTGGCCTTGGCCGGGTTAAAGAAATACAGGGCACCCTGGCTGGGGTCCCAGCCGTTTAAAGCGTCGTTGGTAGCGGCGTAATCCCGGGCCAGTACCGCCACCTGCCAGTAACGACCGTTGGCAACGCTCTCAAAGGCCCAGGGCTCAAAGATAATTCCCGGGACGGATTTGGGAAAGGCCGGGTCGCGCAGGCGGTTCAGAACTACGGCTACTACGGCTACCTGGCCGGGATAGGGTTCATCCTGGGCCTCGGCAGCCACCAGGCGGGCGAGGAGGTTGATATCGTCAGCCCGGAATCCGGCGGTCATAGGTTTAGCCGCCGGCGGTGGGACCGGGCGGTGAAGGTAAAAGTTCACCCCGGGAATGAGAATGCTAACAATAACTACAGCCAGGAGGACCCGGATCTGCCATCCTGCCGGCAGGCGCAGCGGCTTGAGGTTCTGCCAGGCGCGCTCCATTTCGCCCCTGGTGGCCTGCCAGGCTGAACGGAGCCAGGACAGGACAGACACTGCCCGAGGGGCAACCCGTTCTTTAATATGGCCGGATAATTCCCCGAGGCGGGTTTTCGCTACCCGGGCAGCATAACGTAACCGTTCTTTTAGCACCTGTCTCCCTTTCCTCCACCCCTGCCGTTTCAACCTGGGCGACCAGACCATGCGCCTCAATCCTTCCCTGCCAGGATTTAATTATAGTTTGGCAAAGAAAGGCTTTAAACTTGCAAGGGCATGGTTTAAGGAGAGGGCCTATGGCTTTCCTTCATTTCTTCCCATGCGGGCAGGGGGACGGCAACCTTTAACCGGACTTCGCTGCCGTATTCCGTTTTTATTACTTTCCCGCCGCGGCTGCGAACCTGGTAGAGCAACCGGTCCAGCTCGGCATAACTGCAGGTTAATTCCAACTCACGGGTTACGACCCGCCGAATGCTCCCCGCCTCTTCCAGGACACGGCGGGCCGCCTGGCCGTAAGCCTCAATCAGTCCCCGCACCCCCAGCTTTTTGCCGCCAAAATAACGTGTCACCACTACCGCCACGTTGGTCAGGCCCAGGCCGGTAATGGCCCCTAAAATCGGCCGCCCGGCCGTGCCGCCGGGCTCGCCGGCATCGCTGTAATAGGTTATTTCTTTCTTCCCTATCCCCAGCCGGTAGGCAAAACAATTATGGGTCGCCTGGCGGTGCTCCGCCTGGATCCTGGCAATAAAATCCCTGGCTGCCGCATCACTATCTACTTCACAGGCATGACCGATGAAGAGGGACCGCTCAATTTTAAGTTCGGCTATGGCTTCCCGGGCCACGGTGAGGTAGGAAGAGCCATTCTCTATGGAAGTTCCACTTTTGGCAGCTAAGCCGCGCCGAGCTCCTTCTTTCTTCATAAGGCAAGCAGCTCCCTAAGCGCCTCTTGCAGGGCATAAAAAAAGGAAGTGCCTGCCACACTGCCCTGGTATTCTCTAAGCCGATGTTTATCCACAGCCCGGAGCTGGTCCGGCAGAGCCCTGGTTACCTTACCGTGAAAAGATATTTCCGGCCGGAAGGTAGCAGGTTTAGCGCCGGTAGAAAGTGGTACGATAACTATCGTCGAAAGGTAGTTGAAGGGTCCATCGGAAACGACTACGCCATAAAGCGGTCCTCGTAAGACGTGGCCGGTTCCCACATATTTCTCAACTGCCCTGCGCACAAAATCGCTTAAGGTCGGAAACTCTTCTGAGTCCCGTACTGCTTCAATAGCTTTGAGCAGCTCTGCCGGCATCCTAACTGTCGTACGTAATTGTTCCATATAATCGCCTCCCCCTTGTCTGTCATTGCGTTCATTCTAACATTTTCCCCGTAAAGATCAATATGGTATATATAAATCCCCACCGTTTGGGAAATAACAAATCCAACGGTGGGGATCTGGAGTCATATCCTCTATCAGGTTAGACCCGCGGCTGGCTGGCCGCCAGGACCCAGACTTCCGTTTCCTGCGGCAAACTCTCGGCCCGCAGGTCGATTTTCCCCTCCCCGAAGCGGCGTACATTGGCCCGGCCGGCCGTAAATTCGTCAACCCCGGCAATGGGAAAACCCTGCATGCCAGGGACCAGGTAATGCATGGGCAGGACTACCCGCGGTTTCAATACCTCCACCACCTGCCAGGCCTGAGCGGCATCGATGGTAAAGTACCCGCCCACAGGGATCATCAATACGTCCACCCGGCCAATCTTATGCACCTGTTCATCATTAAGAACATGCCCCAGGTCACCCAGGTGGGCCAGGCGTAAATCCCCCACTTCCAGGACGAAAATGGCGTTTTTGCCCCGTTTGGCGCCGCCGGCATCGTCGTGGTATACAGGCACCGTATAGGCATGGACATCTTTAAAGGTCACGTTAACTTTCGCCCAGTCTCCCTCGGGCGTCAAACCCCGCCAGACTTCCGGGTTGCCCTTGATATTATTCAGGTAATTGTGGTCGAAATGCTCATGGGATACGGTCACCACATCAGCCGTGACCACCGGCGCTGCCGGCGAAACCTGCGGGCCGTAAGGGTCGGTCACCAGCCGCACCCCCGCCGGGGTTTCCAGGTAAAAGCTTGAATGACCTAACCAGCGCATACCAAACCCTCCTTGCAGATACTTCCGGGAAATGGGAGGCCTCTAAACCGCTCTTTCCCGGTATAAATTACGAATTTTAACTTCATGTTCGCCCAACATTTCAAATATTGATTTTTGATTTTCGCTGATTTCATTTAGCTTTTTCATAACTTCGATCCGAAATTCCGTCAGCATACCTACCTGCTCAAAGGTTGCATTCAGCCGCTTCTCCACCCGATCAAGCCTTTCAGTAAGCTCCTGCCTGGTACTGGAAATCTCGGTGTGAAGTTCCTGCCTGAAGCTGCTGATTTGATTTGTGAACTCTTGCCTGGCGTTGCCGATTCGGTCGGTGAGTTCCTGCCTAACACTGCCGATTTGATCCGTGAGTTCCTGCCGGACACTGCCGATTTGGTCGCTGAGCTCCTGGCGAACGCCGCCTATTTGGTCGGCGAGTTCTTGCCTGACGCTGTTGACTTGCTCCGTGAGCTCCTGCCTGACTCCACCTATTTGTTCCGTGAATTCCTGCCTGACACCGCCGATTTGATCCGTTAATTCCTGATGGACGCTTGCGATTTGGTCGTTAAGCTCTTGTCGGACGTCTCTAATTTGCTTCGCTAATTCCTGCCTGACGCCGCCGACTTGATTCGTAAGCTCCTGCCGGACGCTGCCTACTTGATCCGTGAGTTCCTGCCGGACACTGCCGATTTGGTCGCTGAGCTCCTGGCGGGTTTGCTTTAGTTCCCCAGCAATCTGGGTTACTAGTTCGTACAAAGCATCAATCTTATCCCCCATTATTCCCATCTCTCCCAACCGCTAATCACTGTATCCTTATTTTAACAGAGCTCTAAAAGCCTGTCCAGCCTACCGTTAAAGCTTATTAGCTCCTATTTTGTACGCCCCCCATCTCCAGGCCAGGTGACATCAAGCTGTACTAACTTCTTCCTATAACCACTGGCTCTATTTAAAGTATCAGTTATTAGACATTTAAAGGCTGGAAAAAATTCCAGCCTTTGCTCTGATTTTATGTGCTACTCTAAGTTATCTTCGGGTAATAAAGGTAACGTATCAGCACCGTGGGTTAAAACTGTTACTCTAGCTTCTTTCCCCAAGCGTGCCCAGGTCATTTCCAGGGCTTCTTCTATTGTATCAGCATGCTTAAATCCGAGTTTTGCCGCCACTTCGGCGTTTATACCATCTGAAACCAGGCAAACCTCGGCATGCTGGCGCACCTTAGCCCAGGCCAGAGCCAGGGCGCCGGCAACCTTATCTTTAATACGCCCTTCTTCAATTTGGGCATCGATGTCCTCCGGTTTTTGGCCGGCGAACTCCAGCATCTCCGGGTGGGTGACGGCCACTCCTTCCGGGCAGGGGGTGACGATAATAATTGTCCCTCCCTCTTCTACCAGCATGTCACACGGATATAATGTCTTATGGGCCTGCCAGAATTCAATGTCGCAAGGATGGGAACTGGCCAGGACAATGGGCGTGCGCCCCGGCGCCGGGATACCGTAAACCTGCCGGCTGATCTCCACCCCGGCTCGGAAGGCCTGGCGGATATCGCCGAAGAAAGCTTTCACTACACGGCCCTGAGGATCCAGGACAGTATTAAAGATATATTTTACTCCCGCCCTGTCGGCGATGGCTTCCATTTCTTCTCGCACTTTATTTTCCACAATGCCCAGCATATTTCGCCGGGTCCGCACACTCAGCAAATGGGTGGCCGCTGTAGTATCTTCACCACAAATCCCGGGCTGGACGATTTTTGCCCCGCCGCTGTAACCGGGGATGTGATGGGGAACGATACTGCCGATGCCAATAACAACATCTGCTTCAAGAACCACGCGGTTAACCTTTACCGGCGTACCGTTAGCCGTAAGGCCGAAATCATGGAGAGCCATCGGGTTGCGGAAGTCATGGTTTATTACTTCTACCTGCGCTAATACTTCGGCACCTAATTTTTGTTGCAATTCTTCCAGGGTCATAGGTCGGTGGGTACCCAAAGCCATGAGGATCTTAATATTCTCCTTGCGTACACCCCCGCTCTCTAACTCCCGAAGTATAGCCGGGACAATGATATTGGCTGGAGTCGGGCGGGTATTGTCGTCGCACAGGAGGAGTACTCGGCTGGTTGGTGATACCATTGTACCCAAAGACTGGCATCCGATAGGATTTTCTAACGCCCTCTGGATCTCTACTTCCGTAGAAGGTATTTCTTTCATAGCTACCGGTGATAGAACTGCCTTTATTTTTTCTTCGGGAATGTGAAAGGTAAGTTTGTGGGTTCCGTAAGGTAGACTGAGTCGGCAACTCACTTAATCCTTCTCCTCTCGGCCCTCTAACAATATTCCTAATACTATTTACATACCACTTTAATATACTTCTTCACCAACACCGCAATTTGAAATGACATCTCTAGGATGCTGGTTTCGTTTTAAAATGCAATGTATTTTTCATGCATTATCGTCATTTAATGTTATAGTTCAAATTATAGCACTGCCCACATCAATCGGGTGGGACTCTATAGGACTCTTTCTTTTTTATAGCTCGTAAAACCTTTTCCTGTGGGCTCATTTCGAACATATGCTCACTCCTTTATTGGATTAGCTTAAAATGGCGTTGGCAATGTATAACATAATCAAAGAAACGCCCCAAGCAATTGTAGTCGGAACCGACCACGTCAGTGTTTGTTCCTTAATGTCATCGACACCTAAAAATCTATTGACTACCCAGAAAAAACTGTCATTGAAATAAGAATATATCAATGAACCTAAATTGGCTGCTTGAACAGCAATGATTGGATTAACGGAAAGATTGGCCAAAATTGGTGCAGTAATGGAAGCAGAGGTAATCATGGCTACTGTACCGCTTCCCTGGACTAATCGTACAAAAGTAGCAACAAAAAAGGGTAACAAAAATGGAGGCAGAGGGCTAGAAGCAATAAGTTGAGCTACATAATTACCGACACCACTGTCCCTTAACACCTGGCCTAATGCGCCACCAGCACCTGTAATTAAGATAATTATACCAGCTGAAGAAACCCCTTCTTCCATCTTTTTTAGTACTTCAGACCGAGAAAGTTTCGGAGCCAGACCATAAATAGCAATAATAAGACCAATACCAACCGCTATTACCGGATTACCCAGGAAAACTAGGTAGCGCGCCCATAGTTGGTTTATTTTCATAGCTGTCAGCAACGTATTGACAAAGATTAAAATTAAAGGAATAACAACAGGGGCAAAGGATATAAAAGCGGAAGGCAGGTTGCCATTTTCAGGCAATGCTTCTTCGGCAATCTGAGAAGATTGGTAAGGTGGTCGTATCCAGCTCTGACCATCTTCACTGGGTAATTGATATATTTTTTTACCCAACCATTTGCCGTACAAAACCCCAGCTATAGTTATTGGTATGGTAAATATAAGCCCGGAAATAATTACCATACCTACATCAACTTTAAAAATGCCTGCTACTGCCAGAGGTCCCGGTGTTGGTGGTACTGCACTATGGGTAGCCACTAGACCGGCTGCCAGAGCGACACCAAGAGCAAGTACGGATTTTTTGGTTCTACGTGATAACGCTTTAACCAGGGGTGTTAAAATAACAAAACCCGAATCGCAGAAAATAGGAATAGAAATGACATATCCCGTTGCGGCCAGCGCCCATTCTTCTTTTCCACGTCCTAGATACTTTAAGAAAGTATAAGCCATACGTTCGGCAGCCCCGGATACCTCCAGCAATCGTCCCATCATTACGCCAAAACCAATTACGAGACCGATACTTGCTAAAGTATTACCAAAGCCAGTAGTGATTGATTTAGCAAGGTTAATATCACCTGTAGATGGTGACATACCACCAATTAACCCGATTACGGAAGCCGCAATGATAAGAGCAGGAAAAGCATGAATTTTGGTCCTCAGTATTAAATATACAAGCACAAAGATACCAACAATCAGACCAATAATTATCTGAATTCCGGAAATGCCTCCCATGAAAATACTCTCCTTTCTCTATTTAATTCTTTACCAAACACCGCTAAACTCTTCCTACCTACACCCCTTTCCAGGTTTGGCATTTAAATCCTATTACAATACTTAGGTTCGCGTCATTATTGCCCCCATTTTCAAGGCATCCACCATACTTTCGGGGTTGGCTGTCCCCTTTCCAGCTTTACCAAAAGCGGTACCATGATCAACTGAGGTCCGTATTATTGGTAATCCTAAAGTGATGTTTATCCCGGCAACCGATCCCCACTTGCCGGTGGCATTGTCATATTTAAAGCCGATTAATTTGGTTGGAATATGGCCCTGATCATGGTACATAGCTACTACAGCATCATACTGGCCACCCTGGAGTTTAACAAAAATGGTATCTGGAGGTACCGGGCCATCTACCTGGATTCCCTGCTCCCTGGCGGCGGTGATAGCCGGACCGATTTCCTCGATTTCCTCGCGGCCGAAGAGACCATCCTCGCCGGCATGGGGGTTGAGTCCAGCGACCGCAATTCTCGGCATTGAAATTCCCATTTTTAAAAGAGCATCGTTAGTCAATTTGATTACTGTAAGTACCCGCTCCTTTTTTATCAGTGATGGTACCTGACTGAAAGCCACATGGGTAGTCACATGGGAAACCCGAAAATTCTTGTCAACGAGCATCATGCAGTAGTCCTGCGTTTTCGTCAGGTCGGCGAAGATCTCCGTATGCCCGGAGTAATGATGTCCGGCAAGGTTGATAGCTTCTTTATTAATGGGACCGGTGGTGACGGCATCAACTTCCCCGGCCAGGGCGAGTTCAATGGCTCGGGTTATATACTGGAAACTGGCTTCACCCCCCATGCGGGTTACTTTGCCGTACTGCAACTGGTTCAGGTCAACATTTTGCATGTCCAGGACATCGATGGTGCCATACTCATACCGGCCTTCACCAGGACTGGTCACGGCTCGAACGGACAGGTTAACTCCCGCGATCTTGATAGCTTCGCCCATCAGGCCGGCATCGGCTATAGCCAGAGGCCGGCATAGATTATAAATCTCTGGTATGGCCAGGGCTTTAGCAGTAATCTCAGGCCCAATGCCGCAAGGGTCACCTACAGTAATAGCAATTAAGGGTTTTACCATCTCATACCAACTCCATTTCACTTTTCATTCTCTGTTGAAGAAATTCATTTACTTTGATCAGGGAATCGGGGGAACCAAAACCGCCGGCTTTAGTAACGATTGGTAGTCCATCACCCCGCCCCCCTTCCAGGTACCCCAAAGGGATACCCGGCAACAGATCGGCCGCCAGGTTAATTCCTCTGGCTTCCAGAGCCCGGCAAACGTGAACGGCAGTATCTCCGCCAGTAACTACCAGGGCACTTATCCTTCGCATATTTAAGAGGCGGCTGGTGATAGTGCCAAGGGCTAAAGCTATAGCTTTGCTTCCTGAGTTGGAAACCCTATCTCTGTCAATTGTCTGGAAAAGGCTATCTACGGCTATAATAATTAAACCTGCGCCTGCATCTTGAGTTGTAACTTCCTGCAACACCCTTTCTATTTCAACAGCCGGTTCTCCGGTAAGTATAGCTTCCGTCTCTACCTTTACAGCCTGACACGCGCTAACCTCAGCCAGGCGTTGCACCTGGGCGGCAGTGACCGGGTTACGCGAGCCGGCAACCAGGAGAATAGCCCCCTTTTTATTTAATGGATTATTAGGCACTGGTTTTAGGTTCCAGGCCAGAGGTAAATGGGCGGCCATGCCGGCGGCGCCGGCCACAATGACATCCCGCTGGAAGCGGCTGATTGCCCGGGCGATATTCCTTAGGTCCTCTTCGTCGGCGGCATCAAGGACCAGCACCTGGCTGTTTGTACGAGCGGCCTCCAGGGCAGCTACCAGTTCTTTCACTCCCTGGCGCACAGTCGCCAGGTTAATCTGGCCTACCCGACGGCCCATCTCCCCCTGCAGGACGGTAGGGATGTGGCAAAGGGCTGCCCTGGCATCGCCAGGAGTAAGGCTTACGGAAGCCGCGGCCGTCTCCATGCCCTCGCTTATCAACAGGTGGCCGTCAACCACTAACCGCCGGTTGGCCGGGTAGGCCGGCACCACCAGGGCGAGGTCCGCCTGCCAGGCGTCCATCACAGCCTCCAGCTCGGCGCCGGGGTGGCCGCGCAGGGTGGAATCAATCTTTTTGTAAACCCGGCTGATGGCAGCTTTTTTTAGTTTTAAAGTGATCTCATAAACGCGCTGGTAGGCTTCAGGTGCTGCCAGGTGGCGGGTGTCGGTATTGATCGCCCAGACATCTTTATCCTGCCCCACCCGCTCTACGTTGGCAGCATCTATAATAACCATGGTGCGGAAACCGTGCTGGCAAAACTGGACGCCGGTATCGTTGGCTCCGGTTAAATCGTCGGCGATGATGGATATCTGTTCCATTTACTACCCTCTCTCACGGCGCAACAGTCACCAAAAAAATAATGCAAAAAGCGTGCCAGGGAAGTATCGGCGTACAATTTTGAAGGATGCTTATCGTAGTGGCATTTATTATAACTGACAATATTTCATTCTGAAAGGTTAAAAAGATAAAGGCCAGATTAAAAAGCTAATCTGGCCGTAATACTATTGCTTATTTCATATTGAATTTTAGTATTTCATCTTGGAATATAGCAGGTTCTACGTAACTATGCTACCCCTGGTAACAGGCGGCTAAAAGTCCTCCGGGTTCATGGAAAACGCGACTGCCTCCCTCTACCTTTAATTACCATTGACCCTGCGTTGTCCTTCATCCTGCCAGCTTTTTAACCGCCGCCAGAGGGTGGTCTTACTGAGGCCCAGGCGCCGGCAGGTCTCTTCCTTATTGTTGCCGGTGAGGGCCAGGGTCCGGCGGATGATCTCCCCCTCCATTTCCGCCAGGGTGCCCCGCAGGGCCAGCTGCAGGACGGGCTGCGGCTGGTTTTCCGCCGGCTCCAAGATCTCGTCCAGGTCGCCGGCCTCGACCTCTTCCCCACTGCGCAGGACTACCAGCCTTTCCAGGATATTCTCCAGTTCGCGTACGTTACCCGGCCAGGAATAGGCCTGCATCCTGGCGATAATCTCCTCGCTAAAGATAGGAGGCAGGCGGCCGGCACGGCGACTGATCTTTTCTACCAAAGCTTTAATTAATAAAGGCAGGTCTTCCGGGCGCTCCCGGAGGGGCGGGAGATTTATCTGCAAAACATTGAGGCGGTAGTACAGGTCACGGCGGAAGGCATCCCTGGCGATGGCATCTTTCAGGTTGCGGTGGGTGGCGGCGATGATGCGCACGTCCACGGGCAGCACCCGGTCGCCGCCGACGCGCATGATGGCCTTTTGTTGTAGCACCCGTAGAAGCCGCGCCTGTAAGTTTAAAGACAGCTCGCCGATCTCGTCCAGGAAAAGGGTGCCGCCGTGGGCCAGTTCAAAGAGTCCCTTTTTGCCGCCCTTGCGGGCTCCGGTAAAAGCCCCTTCCTCGTAGCCGAAGAGCTCGCTTTCCAACAAATTCTCCGGTACGGCGGCGCAGTTAACGGCCACAAAGGGGCCATTCCGCCGCCGGCTGGCGTTATGAATACTCTGGGCTACCATTTCTTTACCCGTTCCTGTTTCCCCGTTGATTAAAACCGTCGCTTCGGCGGCGGCAAACTGGCGGGCCCGTTCAATTATCTTGGCCATGACCGGACTCTGGGTGACGATATCTTCGAAGGTATACCGGGCCACATGGCCTTTGAGGTAAAGCTCCTGGCGGGCCCTGGCCTCAACTGCCTGCAGGTGACTGACATCCTGGAAGGTAGCCACGGCGCCGACGGTCTCCCGGCCGGCAATGACCGGTATGATATTCTCCGCCACCAGGGTATTGCCGGCCCGGTGCAGTTCCCCCAGGCGCTTTTGGCCTGACTGCAGCACCTGATTCAGGGGCACGCCGGGCAATACCTCCCGCGCCGGCCGTCCTACTACTCGGTGGGCCGCAAGGCCCAGGATCTTCTCGGCCGCCGGGTTAACCAGGGTAATGCGGCCTTCCTGGTCGGTGGCTACAATGCCCTCATAGGCGAAATCCAGGATAGCCTTGAACTGCTCGGCCCGGGCCCGCTCGCGGCGGCGTACCATGGCTACCTCCCGGGCCTCGCGGATGGCCTGGCTGATGGCTTCTTTACCGGAGGTCACCAGGATGGCCTGGAGTCCCATTTCCTTAGCCGAACGCACGGAAACGGCATCGCCGACAATAACTTCCAGACCCATGGACCGGCCTTCAGCAATTATCCCGGCAGCTTCTTCTTCAGCTTCGATGATTAGTTCTTCAATGTGAACTCCCAGGGCAGATTCTAAACTTTTGGTACCATAAATGACGTTGCGGAAACCGGCCACGCCGATATAGCTGCCGAGATCCCGGGCCCTGGCCAGGGCCCGAATCAGGTCAAAGGTGCTGACAGCGATCTCCACTACCGGCACCTCTACCTGCCGGCTAATGGCCGTGGCCGTGCCCCCGCGGCTGATAATGACTTCCGCGCCTTTAGTCACCAGATCCCGGGCGACTCTTACCCCTTCCGCCAGGTCTCCGGTAGCGACGGCTACGTCTTCATCCAGTTCTTCGCATACCTGTCTGGCCAGGGCCGCCAGGTCAGTATAAGGAGCCACCAGGGCCAGGTGGGACATTGTAATACCACCCCCCAAAAGCACCCGATCCAGCTACCATCAAACAGGTGAAAATAGAAAAGCGCCGTTTTCGACGTGCGACTCACTTGCCCTCAACAACCGTCCTGCTTCTAGTTTAGCATAACTTCCCTGGGGAGCAAATTACTGCCCAAATTCAAAGAGCGGGCTTGAGACCCGCTCTTTGAGCTAACTGCCGACCCTTATGCCGCGAAAACCCGCCGCTTCCCCGGATTAAGAGGCAGGTACCCCCTGCTACCGCCCCACCATGGCCCAGGTGAAGCTACCATCCAGGAAACTGGCGATATATTTTTCCTTTACCTCCCTGCCGATGAGGGCCTGGAAGCTGCCGGCACCATTCGGCGGGCCTACGGACACCATCCCCACCAGTCGCCGGCCCTGGAGGACGATTTTGCGGTAAAGGGACCGCTTCTCGTCCAGGCGGGTGATAACCTCATAGCCTTCCCCCGGCGGGTTGACGATGCCGCCGCTGATGACTCCCAGGCCGTGCACCACCAGGGAGTTCTGGCCGATGCCGCCGCGGTAAGGCGTATGGTGGCCGGCCATGTTGAGCCCGGCCAGGCGGCCCTGCTCCACGGCGTTGCCCCAGATAGCGTTCAGGCGCGGTTTCTGCCAGGCGCGGTCGTAGGCCTCGGCCACGTCCCCGGCGGCATAGACGCCGGGGATACCGGTACTCAGGTAATCGTCGACCACGACACCCCGGTTCACGACCACACCGGAACCCGACAGGAAGTCGACATTGGGCCGCACCCCTTTACCTACAACCGCAACGTCCACCGGTACCGTTGCCCCGGAACGCAAGACGGCCGCCATTACTCGCTCCCGGCCTTCCAGGGCCACTACGTCCTCCCGCAGGTGGATGGTAAACCCGGCGGCGGCCATGGCCCGGCGTACCAGTTCCGCCCCGCTATCGTCCATGGCCTGGGAAAGAAGCCTGCCTGAGGAGACAACCAGGCGCACCTTGAGTCCCCTGGCATGCAGACCTTCAGCCGCCTTAAGGCCTACCAGCCCGCCGCCTATGACTACCGCCCGGCCGCCGGGCCGGGCGAATTTGCCGATGGCGGCAGCGTCGTCGATGGTCCTCAGGGTAAAAACCCCGGCCAGGCCCGCTCCGGGGAAGTCTACCCGCTGGGGCGAGGCCCCGGTGGCTATAAGCAGGCGATCATAAGCCAGCTCCGTGCCGTCGTCAAGGGTCACGCGGCACGCCCCGGTATTAAGCCCCGTCGCCCTTCGGCCGGTTAAGAGCTGGATACGCTGCCGGCGATACCATTCTCTATCCACCAGCCAGAGCCTATCCCTGGGTACCAGCCCACCCAGGTAGTAAGAGGTAAGGACCCGGGCATAGAAAGGATATGGTTCGTCCCCCACCATGGTGATTTCCCCTGCCGGGTCGGCCTGGCGGATGGCCCGGGCCGCGGCCACCCCGGCGGCGCTGTTGCCGATGATTAGATAGCGCATTGCCCCCAAGACCTCCAGAATAACGATGACCTTCCTGCCTTATCCCCCGGCCGCCGGCGGAATAATAGTTGCTTTATCCCGGGGGTTCAAAGGCGTGTCTAACCCCTGCAGAAAGTTGATATTGCGGCCGTTGATCAAGATGGCTATGCCGGCTTTGAGCTGCCCGTCAGCAGTCAGAAGCTGGCGGCGAAAAGTTTCGCCGTAGCGGGAAGAAAGGGCAGCCAGGAGCTCCCTTACGGTAGCCGCGTCTATATCTACCCGGCTTTCCCCGGCCGCCCGCTGCAGGAAACTTAAGAGTTCGACTTGCATTACGGTTCCTCCGAAAATATAGTCCTGGTATCTAACTACAGCCCCAATCTCTCCCTGGTAGCTGCTGTGACCCGGCCTTCTTCGTCCCAGCCGCGCAACTGGTAGTACTCGGCCAGCATCTTTGTCAGGGCGGATGTCTTGCCTTTAGCCGGCCCCTCCGGCATGGGTTCATTGAGTAGCCGCGGCGCCAGGGTATCGTCGGCTTTAGTTAAGCCGGCGGCGAAATTAAAGAGACGCTCCAGGTTATAGATCCTTTCACCCGCCAGGAGGCCGCTTTCCTCAGTGTAGGGCACGCCGGTGGCCGTCGCCAGCATGCTGGCGACATCCGGAGCCCCCAGGGCAAAGGTGGTGAAGAGGCAGATACCACTTGCATCCACCAGGGCGGTCAGATCCTGGAAGGCCTTATCCAGGGCCGCTTTGCCCTCAGAAGAAAGGGGATCCGCCTGGACAGGAGTACCCAAGGCCTCGGCAGCGATGGTATAGCCCCGGACGTGGCAGCCGCCGCGGTTGGAGGTGGCATAATTCAGGCCGATACCCTGGAAGGCCCGCGGGTCATAGGCCGGGTATTCCTGCTTTTTGCTGGTCATGGAGAGTTCGGGATGACCGTAGCGTGATGCCAGGCGGTAAGAACCCTCCGCCAGCAGATCGCCGATACCCTCCCGGTAGCCCACCTTGCGGGCCGTTTCCACCATGACGGCGGCATTGCCGAATTCCAGGGGCACCTCGGTATCCCCGGCCGGCAGGTAACCCTTTTCATATAGTTCCATAGCACAGGCCAGGGTAGAGCCGAAGGAAATGGGGTCATAGCCCAGCTCGTTAGCCAGGAAGTTAGCCTTGAGGATGGCCGCCAGGTCGTCAATGCCGCAGTCGGCCCCCAGGGACCACTGGGCCTCATACTCCGGCCCTTCACCATGACCGGCGTAGGGACCGGAAGGTACCATCGTGGCGCGGCCGCAGGCCATGGGGCAGGCCAGGCAGGCCTTCTTGCGCACCAGGTAGGTAGCCGCCAGGGCTTCACCGCTGATTTTTTCCGCTCCTGGAAAGATGCCTGTCTGAAAATTTCGGGTAGGCAGGCCTCCATGGGCGTTGATGACATTCACCAGGACCCCGGTGCCGTAGGCGGGCAGGCCGCCGTGGGTGACATCATTGGCCTTGATCTTGGCCAGGGACGCCAGGACCGCTTCCCGGAACGCCGGCCCATCGGCCACCTTGACCCCACCGTGACCGCGGACGGCAATGGCCTTCAGGTTCTTGGACCCCATGACGGCGCCGACACCGGAACGGCCAGCGGCCCGGTTTTTATCATTCATTATACAGGCAAAACGAACCAGTTTCTCTCCAGCCGGGCCGATGCAAGCCACTTTAGCATGGGGGCAGGTGACTGCTTTTATAGCGTCTTCCGTCTCGTGGACGTTTTTCCCCCAAAGTTCGCCGGCTGGCCGCAACTCAAAGGAACCGTCTTCAATCCAGAGATAAACAGGCTCGGGCGCCCGGCCTTCAAAGATAATCCCATCAAAGCCGGCGTACTTGAGTTCGCTGCCAAAGTAACCGCCGGAGCTGGAGGCGGCGATAGCGCCGGTCAGGGGCGATTTGGTGACGACGTTGTAACGGTTGCCGGAAATAGCCGTAGTCCCGGTGAGGGGCCCGGTCATAAATATGAGCTTGTTCTCCGGGGCCAGGGGGTCGACCTGAGGATCAATTTCATTCCAGAGAATTTTGCTGGCCAGCCCCCTGGCGCCGACGTAATCCCGGGCCAGGATCGGGTCTAACCTTTCCGTCCTGCACTTACCGTTGCTCAAGTTTACGCGCAGTAACTGTCCGGTCCAACCATACATTTAAACCACCTCCCGTAGAGCGGCCTGGACTTTGCGAGCCACCTGCTCGCGCCTGTCCAGGGCCTGGCCTGCCGGTTCTTTATATTCAATGGCGCCCCAGGGACAGTTTAGGACGCACTCCGGTTCGCCCCCGCAAAGGTCGCATTTTACTACCTTTTGCTCGGAAACCGAGTAATCGGTCCCGCCAAAGGGGCAGGCCATGATGCACATACGACAACCGATACAGCGATCTTCGTCGATGATCACGGCATTAGTTTTTACATCGCGGCTGATGGCACCTGCCGGGCAGACGGCCATGCAGGCCGGTTCGTCACAGTGCTGGCAGACCACCGGTTGATAATAATCGTCATCAAGGAAAACAGCCACTGTCAGCCGGGCTGCCGCAGGATTGAATTCGCCGGTATGTTTGAAAGAGCAGGCCAGCTCGCAGCGCCGGCAGGCGGTGCATTTACCCTGATCGACTACCAGTACCTTAGGCAAGATAATTCCCCCTTTCGCGATTTTCATTATAAATTCGACATTTATATTTACTGCCTCGCCTTTGCCCCACCACCTCCAGGTAAAAATTCAGGTAAAAAACGGGAAGCTAACTTATGGGCTGCCAGTTTATTATTACAGTTAAAAAGAAAAAGGTACTCCCCTACAAAGAGTACCTTCCTTTGCCCAATAGCAGGTCAAGGGATTGCTCCCCGGCCCTGACGTTTGCCCTTCCCGGTGGGAGAGGACAACTCGGAAGTCGCTTATGGAGCTGTTTAATTATTACTTCGCTAAAAAAATATAAAATCCTGCTCAGGAGTTAAAAATTAATTTAAAAATTCAATTTGTCCCCCAGCCAAGCTACCAATCTGTACCAGGGACTCCACCCGGATACCCTGATCCCGGAGGGCTTCGCCGCCGGTCTGGAAGACCTTCTCAATCACCGTACCCACGCCCACAAGAGTGGCCCCGGCCTGAGTGATGATTTTCAATAACCCCCTGGCTGCTTCTCCCGAGGCCAGGAAATCATCGATGATCAGCACCCTGTCTTCCGGCCCCAGGTAGCTCCCGGCTACTACTATATCTATTACCTCTTCTTTAGTAAAAGAACGTACCCGGCCGCAATAAGTCTCTCCGTCCATGGTGGATGGTTGCTTCTTCTTGGCAAAGACAACCGGCACCTTGAGGCTGAGACCCGTCATCAAGGCCACGGCGATGCCCGAAGCCTCCACGGTGAGAACTTTGGTAATCGCGGAACCGGCAAAGCGGCGGGCAAACTCTTCACCCACCTTGAGCATTAAAACCGGGTCAATCTGGTGGTTTAAAAAGGAATCCACCTTGAGGACGTCGTCGGATATTACCCGTCCTTCCTGGCGAATTTTTTCTTTTAAGAGCTCGACTACCGACAAAGCTACCACCCTTCTCCTTGCTCCACGTTATAAATGCTTTTAGGAATAAAGTTATTATAACGTAATCCATGGCAAAAGAGAAGCTAGGAAGAGGGCAAAGCTGGTCAAATCCCGGCCATTTGTTTTTAATTAAATTTTTAGTGTTCCCGGTAAAGAAAGCCTGATATAATTAACCGGGAATAGATTTTGCGAGGAGGTACAGGAGTGTCGAGTTTGCTTGCCCCGTTGTTTGAATTCATCACCAGCGCTATCGCCAGCTTCGGTTATCCGGGCATAGCAGTGGCCATGGCCCTGGAGAGTGCCTGCATCCCCCTGCCAAGTGAGGTTATCCTGCCCTTCGGCGGTTACCTGGTCAGTACAGGGTCCCTGGGCTTCTGGGGAACCGTCCTGGCCGGCACCATCGGCGGTACTATCGGCTCTATAGTCGCTTATTTCGTGGGGCTGCGGGGAGGCCGGCCCTTCTTGCGGAAGTACGGCCATTATGTTTTTTTCTCCGAAAAAGAATTCGCCGTAGCCGAGAAGTGGTTTAACCGCTACGGCGAGGCCACTGTTTTCTTTACCAGGCTAATGTCCGTTATTCGCACCTTTATCTCCCTGCCGGCGGGTATCGCCGCCATGCCCTTCGGCCGCTTCGTGGTTTATACCTTCCTGGGCTCACTGCCCTGGTCCATCCTCCTAGTCTTTGTCGGCCGGCAGCTGGGGGCCAACTGGGAAGCCCTGAGTCCCATTTTCCATCGCTTCGACTTAATTATAGTCGCCGGTCTGATCCTACTGGTTTTCTTTTACTGGCGCCGCCACCGCAGCCGCCGGTAACTCTATTTTAAAATCGTCAAAGTTGTAGTCCTTCCCCTGAAAACGGGCCTCCATGGCGGCCATAACTGCCGGTTGCCCGCCGGGGGCAGGCTCAAAGGCCATCACCAGGTTAAGGTCGATCTTTACCGGCAGCAGGCTCTCCGAATCGAGGTAAATAACGCCCCAGTAAGACAGGGAGCGGATAAGTTTACCCGGCTGGCTGAAATAATCGTCCACGCTGCCGCTGAAAACCTGGAGCGGCAGGAGGTCACCGGGGGCCCCGGGGTTATTTTGCCGGGCATAAAAGCTGACCCCCACCACGTGCCGGCCTGCAATCTCCCTTTCCCCCAGGAGGTGGTAATGCAGGAAGGGAAAAATGCCGGCCGGCAAGCCCAGGTTCTGCTGCTGGCGCAACAAAAGGCTAACATCAGGGGCGAAAGATAGACGTTGCCATTCGCCGGTTTCCCTTCCACTGCCTGTCACCCGGCGGTAGAGGTACCCACCTGAGACAAATTGCTCGATGGTCATCTCCTGCTTTTTTTCCAGGTGCAGGGTCACCAGCTGGTGCATCTTTCCTGTCATACTAACCTCATTCAGAACGTCGCCATAAATCACCATGCGGTCCAATTCGGCAGTAGTTGGTAACCCCGGCCGGTTATAGAACTGCAGGCTAACTGTCCCTCTGACGCGGATGGCCTCTTTACCTGCCAGGACCTGGCGGCACCGGGCCAAAAGGTTTCCCGCCCTGGTTTCGGAACCGAAGACTGCCGCCAGCCACCTGGCCGCTTCCGCCGGGCTCATGGGTGCGAGGGGTTCGCCGGGAGGCAACAACCCTTGCTGCTGAAAAAAGGCGTACTGGCTAAGGCCATAAGGTATCTCCCCAGGCAAGGGATTATCTTCCCGCCCGCCGATCTCGTTGGGTAATCCCATGGCCCTGGCGGTAAGGATTACCGCTTCCAGGGAGGTGATCGGTTGCTCCGGCCGCAGGGTGCCGTTGGGATAACCCTGGATAATCCCCTGTTGCCACAGAGCCCGCAGCGCCGGGGTGTACCAGCTTTCCGGTGGCACATCCACGGGCAGCTCGCCGGTTTCGGCATCGCCCTTAATCCCGGCAGCAACCGCCAGCATGACCGCAAAACCGCCCTGGGTCAATTCCGTTGCCTGCCCAGCTCCCGGCGGCAGCAGGGCCAGGAGTTCGCCGGCGGTGGGGCCGGCCCAGGCCGTGCCCCAGGGCAGGAACATAAAAAATAGGATCAGCCCCGTCAAGCTTACTTTGCGCATCTTTCTCCTCCCCCTATCAAAGACTTATTCCTGGTTGGTCTCACCTTTCCTTGCTCCCCAGCCCTCGTCTAAGTATGCGATCGAGGGCCGGAAGCTTTTATAACTTACTTTCTATTTTATAGATATAATACCATAATATCCCATATGTAACCACTAAAAAACAGGTTACCCGTCCAGGGATAACCTGTTTTTGTTTACTAATACACAACCGTTGCACAACCGCCAGTATCGTTATCCGGGCGCGTCAACCCAGATGGCGGGGATAATCGGCAAAAAGGCCCCGGGCTTCTTCAAAGGTCGTATCCGGCGGGGGGAGGATGAGGTCCGATTCCACGAGTTCGGTGTCGGGAACCCGGTTGCCCCGGCCCCGGATCAGGCCTAGAACCTCCCGGAAGCTATCTTCATACTCTTGCCTGTTACCGGCCGCCAGGGCGTCCAGGAGGCGGTCATCCAGCCGGTCCAGATCTGCCAGGGCCTGGCCTTCCAGGCGGTACTGACCTTCCGTCAGAATACGGATTATCAAGCTTTACCCACCTCTTTTTTTAAACGTTCCAGATCTTCCTGCACCCTGCTCCTGGCAGTCGCTTTCTTTAGTTCGGCCTCCAGGGGATCTCCTGTTTCCAGGGCGTCCTCCAGGACACCGGAATCTACCAGTTCATCGATGGCCGCAGCCCGGGCGCGCATGCTCTCCGTCTTTTCCTCGGCCCTCTGGATAGCCAGGGAGACGTCGGCCAGTTCTTCCGACAGGCCGGTGACGGCTTCTCCGATCTTCACCTGGGCCTGGGCGGCGGAATACTGAGCCTTCAGGACCTCCTTTTTCGTCCTGAAGGCATCTACCTTGGCCTGGAGTTTGGCCTCAACTGACGCCAGCTTCTCCTGCTCGGCCTCCAGGCCTTTGACCTGTTCCTCCAATCCATCGAGCTGCTGCTGGATGGCGGCTTTGCGTTCCAGGGCGGAGGTGGCCAGGTCTTCCCGTCCCAGTTGCAAGGCTTGACGTGCCTGGTCTTCCAATTTCTGCAGGTTGTCCTTTAGCTTTACGGCCTGTAACTCCAGTCGTTTTTTGGAAGCGACCACATCCGCCAGGTTGCGCTTGACGTTTTGCAGCATCTCCAGCTGGCGCTGGTAGGAATACTCCAGGGTTTCCTGGGGGTTTTCCGCCTGATCAAGGATCTTGTTCATTTTCGCTTTAAAAATGGTTGACATGCGCGAGAGGATGCCCATACCTAAAACTCCTTTCGTGGTTTATACCGGGCAGCCCCAGAGGGGGTACCAGCGGCTAAAATCCTTTTCCCAGGGAAGCTCTTTTTCCATGAGGGCAGCCAGGCGCATTTCCTGGGCGTTATCACGTTCTTTGTCCTTGCCGGCCAGGGGGATGAAAGGGTAAAAGGCTCCCCGCTTATAGTTAAAGATCAGGTATAAAACCTGCTTATCCTTCTCTAATTTAAAAACTGCTGCCAGGAGGCGATCCCCGGCCCCCTTTTCTTTAAGATTCTGGCCGGCCATATGGGCCAGGGCTACCAGATCTTCCCAATCCTGGTCAGAAAATATTAGCCACTGGTACCCGTATTCATCCCTTTGGTTTTCCACATGGCCCTTCATTTCCCGGGCTGCCAGGGCCACCAGTTCCCCGGTTTCTTCCTGGGCCCGGGCGTAAAAACTATCCTCGGTCGGCCGCAGGACCACCCCGGCCCGGCCGCCGGAATGCCAGCCCAGGTCGTCCTCCAGGCTAATAATAGCTGTACTCAGGGCAAAGAGGGGTTCTGTCCGGGCGGGTGGCACCCTGGTACGCCCCAGGAGGGCATCCAGCAAGCTCACCGCCGTTCCTCCATTTCTTGCTCCAGCCGCCGCAGGTAGGCCAGGCGCCGCTCCAGGGACGGATGCGTGGAAAAGAGTTCCATGATGCTGTTGCCGTTCAGGGCCGGGATGATAAAGAAAGCGTTAAAAGCCTCGGCCTGGCGCAGGTCCCGGGTGGGAATGCGAGCCATGCTGCCGCTAATTTTCACCAGGGCGGAGGCCAATTGTCCCGGTGACCCGGTAAGAATGGCCGAACCCCGGTCGGCTGCAAACTCCCGGTAACGGGACAGGGCACGGATCAGGAAATAGCTTACCAGCCATACTACCAGGGACGCCAGGTAAACCAGCATTATATTGTTACGCTCGTCTCGATCGCGACCGCCCCCAAAGGCTCCGCCCCAGTAGAAGAAGTTCTGGACGATGAAGGAAGCTACGGTGGCGAAAAAGCTGGCCAGGGTCAGCACGGTCATGTCCCGGTTTTTAACGTGGGTCAGCTCGTGACCAAGGACTGCCTCCAGCTCAGATGGGGTTAGACGCTCCATGAGCCCCGTTGTCACGGCCACTACGGCGTTGGCCGGGTTGCGGCCGGTGGCAAAGGCGTTGGGCATAGGGGTGGGGACAATGGCTACCCTTGGCTTGGGCAAATCCGCCAGGGCGGCCAGCCTCTCCACCAGAGCGTGGAGTTCCGGAGCCTCCCGGGGCGATACTTCCTTAGCACCCATGGACCAGAGGACCATCCGGTCGGAAAAGTAGTACTGAACCCCCAGCATAATAGCTACAAAGACAATGATCCCCGTATAGCTGACGCCGGCCTGCCATAAAACGGCCAGGAAAAAGAGATACAGGGCTGCCAGGAGGAACATGGTCAGGAACATTCGTGCCGTTAAACCGGCATCACTACCGAGTTGCCGTCGCATAGCGACTACCCTCCCCCGACATAAATCCAGGCTGTGTTACCCTATCACTACTCCTTGAGCTCATCGCGCATGCGGTGGTACTCCTCAGCGGTAATTTCACCCCTTGCATACCTTTCCTTAATAATTCCTAAGGGATCGGGACGCATGGGCGATTGCCCGTCACGGCGGTTAAACAGGCTTACCAGTCCGTATACCGCCAGGACGATAATGCCAATTAGTATCGCCCACCAAACGAGCATCCACACGCCCATACCCCAATTATAATATCCCCACATCATACATCATAACCTCCATAGCCATATTTGGCAAGTTTAACCTCGTCAGTGCGCTTAAAACCCACCGGGGCCTGATTTGCCTGCTTCCAGGCCTCGAGAAGCCCCCGGCAGGCCCAATCCTACCCCCGGCCTGTACATTATCTTACGAAGATCTTAATTTAGCTCCCCCTCTATTGTCAAGGAACTTCACTAAAACTTCAAAAATAGTATTCCCACTACCCTGAGATTTTCTCATGCTAAAGGTGCGCATAAAAGGCTTATTACCGGGGGATATTTTTTTTAGGGATGAAAAATTTTTATGGAGGTGCCATTTCATGCCTAAGATTAGCTGCAGTGTTAACAACTGCCATTACTGGTCCAGTGGCAACGTCTGTGATGCTTCCCAGATTCTTGTTACTTCTGATTCTATGAGCAAATCCCAGGCCCAGAATGTCGATGCCCCCATGGCGGGGAGTATTTCAGCTACGCCCGTAAACTCGTCGGCTGAAACCTGCTGCAAAACCTTTGTTGCCAAGGGTTCGGCCCAGAAGACCGACGATGGAGTTACTCGCCAGTAATCAGGTCACCAGGGTTTCATGAATTATGTTCCCCGGCGGCAGGCAAGACCTGCCGCTTTTCTTTTACCCGGGGTGCAGCATATATATTTACCTGAGAGCCCCCCGCTAACCGCCACCAGGGAGCTACCCCGGGCTACTTAAACGGCGCCCTAAGCCGCCCGCAATTGCCGGCCGGTATTTGTTGCAGGAAGGGACTCGGCCGAGCAGCATAGCGGTCCAGGAAGGCCGGGGAGCGAAGGCGAGGCCATCGGTGATGGAGATAAGCATCGAAAAAGACCCGGACGGAGGGAGTTCATGGAGAAATTAAAGCTGATCCTCAAACCGCCGGCCCTCAAAAAAGGCGCTACCATCGGCATCATAGCCCCGGCCAGTCCCCTGGCGCAGCCGGAATACCTGGAACGGGGCCTGGAGTTCTGGCGCAGCCGGGGCTACCGGGTCCGTACCGGTAGGCATATAAGTAAAGCCGCCGGCTACCTGGCCGGGAATGATGCCGATCGCCTGGCCGACCTGCACTGGATGTTCCGGGACCTGGAAATAGGGGCCATAATTTGCCTCCGGGGCGGTTACGGCAGCCTCAGGCTCCTGGCCGGCCTCGACTATGATCTTGTCCTCTCTCATCCGAAGATCCTGTTAGGCTACAGCGACATTACCGCCTTACATTTGGCCTTCAACAAAATCGCGGGGCTGGTTACTTTTCACGGGCCCATGATCTACCCCGAGCTGGGCGGCCCGGTCCCGGACCCTTATACCGAAAAAGCCCTCTTTCGTACCCTGGCAACAACCGCACCCCTGGGTACCATACCCCCGGCTCCGGAGTTGCCAGCTCCGGTGAGCATTATTCCCGGGCAGGCCGAAGGGACGGTTACCGGCGGCAACCTCTCCCTGGTTACGGCAACTCTGGGTACGACCTTTGAAATCGATACCCGTGGCAGAATCCTTTTCCTGGAAGAAGTAGACGAAGCCCCCTATCGCCTGGACCGGATGCTCACCCAGTTGCAGCTGGCCGGCAAGCTGGAGGAGGCGGCCGGGATTGTCTTCGGTTATTGTACCCGGTGCGACGATAACCGCCAGGGATTAACTGCCCTGGAAGTCATCACCGCCCGGCTCAAGCCCCTGGGCCGACCCTGTTTCTACGGCCTCCCGGCCGGCCATGTCAAACCCCAGGCCACCCTGCCCCTTGGCATCCGTGCCCGCCTGGATGCCACGGCCTGTACCCTTACCTACCTGGAAGCAGCGACGGCGCCGATCTAAAACCGGCGCCGTCTTTCAGGGGAGGAAGTGTCCTATTAGCGAAAGGAAAACCATCACTCCAATCACAGCTATGGTCATTACAATGGCGGTACTCCTGGTCATCTTTTCCCCTCCCGGCCAGTAACCTGTTATTCACCGCGCCTATAATTTAAGACGCCGCCGGCTGGGAAAAAGTTCCCGTTTTAAGGAGCCAGGAGGGCGCCGGCCAGGGCGTAATAACCCGTTGCCGCGGCCCAGAGCTGTTCCAGCTCAATGTATTCATCAACCACATGGGCCAGTTCTTCCCGGGAAGGACCAAAGCCGATGGTGGGCACCCCGGCTTCGCCGGCGTAAAAGCTACCGTTGGTGCAGAAGGAGTAATGGCTTAAAGCCGGCTGCAGGCCGGCAGCCCGCAGGCCGGCCAGGGCCCGGCGCACCAGTTCATGATCATCCGGCAGCAGCCATCCGGGATAAAAGCGCTCGCTGGCGAGGTGGGCGCCGGTATAGCACTTACCCTCACCCCGGGCGAAGGCGACCTCGGCCCGGAAACCGGGGCAAGATGCCGCCAGCTCATCGAGAACCTTACGAATGGGAGCCAGTACCCCCTCCCTGGTCTCTCCTACCAGCAGGCGGCGGTCGTAGGTAACCCGGCAGGTATCAGGAACCACCGAAGCTCCGGGATAAGGCGCGGAAATAATATCCGTCAGCTTTAGAATCCCAGGCCCCAGGACCGGATGCAGGGGCGGCTCCAGCTCCCGCAGGCGGCGGACCACCTCGACCATCTGGTAGACGGCATTATTCCCCGCCCCGGGGTTGGATGAATGGGCGGCACGGCCCCGGGTAGTGATGACGATCTCCGCCCGGCCCCGCTGGCCGCGCTTCAGGTTTAATTCCGAAGCCTCGCCGAGAACCACATAATCAGGCCTAACGGCCTTAAAAACCTCTCTGGCCGCCACCCCTTCAAAGCATTCCTCATGGACGGTGCCGGCCACCGCCAGGGTACCGGCGAAATCCCGCTCCCGGTCATGGGCAAAGTAACCGGCGGCGGCTACCATAGCCGCCAGGGCTCCTTTCATGTCGGAAGCGCCGCGGCCATAGAGCCTGCCGTCCTGCACCTCGCCGCCGATGGGATCATGGCGCCAGCCTTCCCCGGTGGCAGCAACAGTATCCATGTGACCGTCGAAGAGGAGGCAGGGACCTGGCCGCCGGCCGCGAATAATACCAATAACATTCCCCAGGCTGTCAATCCGCGCCTCGTCGTACCCAAACTCTTGCATCCGCTCCCGGATGGCCCTGGCCACCCATTTTTCTTTGCCGGAAAGGCTGGGTATCCTCAGCAACTGCCGCGCCAATTCCAGCACCTCACGGCGCCTGGCTTCTGTCAGCATAGT
Organism: Moorella thermoacetica; assembly: GCF_001267405.1. Lineage (NCBI taxonomy): Bacteria > Bacillati > Bacillota > Clostridia > Neomoorellales > Neomoorellaceae > Neomoorella > Neomoorella thermoacetica. Next base: position 636,844 of record NZ_CP012369.1, on the reverse strand, counting down.
TAAATCCCCCTTGATTTACGGCCCCAGTTTCCGGCTTCATTATAGTACCCCTTAATAGTTAGCGGCAAGGTTCAGCTATAATTTTTTCAGGGAACCCGTTTGCAGATCCCGCAGGAATTTCTCCCTCTCGGCAGCGACTCCTTCCCCCTGCTGCATAATATTGCGCATGAACTGCTGCCTCTTTTGCTCCTGTTCTTCCCCCAGGAGTTCAGCTTCCCGGCGCCGGGCATCTATTTCCCGCTCCTTATCCATCCAGAACCTCCTTTCCTCCTGGCGTTTTTTTATATTGTTCCCCCGGATGCCGGGTAATGTACACGGGGCCAAATAAAAAAGAGGTGGAGTTCCTTAGCAACCCCACCCCTCTTTTTACCGGCTACTCTCCCTTTGAGGGAAAGGCCAGGGCCGAAGCCAGGAAGACAACGATGAAAGGAATTAGGCCCAAAATAACACCTGTACCTGTGTGACCTACACCAAAGCCGGCCAGTTTAGCCCCGTAGAGGCCGGTGGACAAGAGCAGGCCAACAATCAGTCCCCCCAGGCCGCCGATCCACATCAGGGCCAGGCCCAGGGTGGGCGACTTGACAGTGCTGATGTCTTCGGGGTCCATAACATCCGTCCAGATCAGGTCCCATTTCTTAATCCGGGGATAAAGGAGCAGGATTAAGGGCGGCCCCAGGAAGATAGGGACAATAACATTATTCAGGGTAATAATGGTGCCCAGGACGGCGAAGGGAAACATTCCCAGGACCTCCAGGCCCCAGGCGATGATCATGGCGCAGGTAGCCCCGCTCAAAATGACGGCCAAAACATAGTGAAAAAGGTCGCCACCGGATTTAATGGTGGGCTCCTTCTTCAGGGCCTGCCAGATCTTATAAATCACATAGCCTTCAAAAAGGTTACCGAAAAAGCCGAAAAAGCTGCCGGGACCCAGGGTACCGAAAAAGTCGCCGATCAGGTTGCCGATGGCCACGCCCCAGGCACCGGCGGGTCCGAAGAAAATAGGAAAGGTAGTAGCGATAATCTGGGCCGGACGAAATTCAGTAATGCCAGGGATAATCGGGATACCTTTAAAAGGAATTAAAAGGGCTGCAAAAATGGCTGCGGTGAGGGCGGTCATGGTGATCATCCGGGTGTTCTTCCACATGGTCCATAGCTCTTTCAATGCCTTTCTCCCCCTTCCGGAAAATTTTCCGCCGGCTTATCTCGCCAGCAACCAGCTGAGTAAACATCACCCCCCATTTATGTATGAGGCATCGCCTCCCTTTTATTTTATTAAACCACTTATTGACGTGAAACCGTTTATTTTAGCCCAGGCGTTAAGGATGGTTAAAACCACGAAAAAGACCAGAAAAAGGGTGTCAACCGGCTGCCATTTTAACTGCAGGTAAAAGGTCCTCCGGGGAGAGTTGCCAAAGCCCTTACTTTCCAGGGCCATAGCCAGGCTATCAGTATTGCGGATGGAAGAGAGGAAGATAGGCACCAGCAGGGGTACATATTTTTTAATCCTTTCCAGGAAGGAGCCGGAGTCAATATCCAGCCCCCGGGACCGCATGGCCTGGGATACTGTGGCCCCGGCGCCCACAAAGGTGGGCACCAGCCTGAGGGCGGTGGAAAAGACAAAGGCTACGGCAAAGGGGAGGCCGAGCTTGATTAGGCCCTGGGTAATCTCTTCATTTTTGGTAGTCGACAGGAAGATCAGCCCGGAGATAATCATGGCATCGATTTTGAGGCCGGTGGCCAGGCCGTACATGACCGATTCCCGGGTCACACGCCAGAACAGGGGCGTGGTCCCTTTAGCAAAAACAAACCACATCAGGGAGGAGAAAATGAAGATTAAAACCAGGATGGTTTTGATGCGGGCGATATTCCCCAGGGACCGGGCCAGCATACCGTAGATTAGAATTAAAAGCGTTGCTCCCGCCACCCATAAGGGGTGGTCATTGAGGAGGGGTATAGCGAAGGTGCAGATTAAAATCAAGATTTTAGCCCGGGGGTCCAGCCGGTGGACAATGGTGTCCTTGTCCAGGTATAAATAGAGATTCACTCTGCTCCCCCCTCGCGGCCTTCCAGGCAGGCCATTACTTCCTCCACGCTGAGGCAGGTAGCACCCAGGCGGTTGCTGAAACGAACGATCTGGGGCGGCTTTAAGAAGGCGGCTTCCAGTTCTTCTTCCCGGGCAAAGACCTCCCGCGTCGGGCCGTCCATTACCACCCGCCCATCCTTAACGACGATTACCCGGTGGGCATATTCGGCCGTGACCCACATGCTGTGGGTGACCATGATAATAGTATGACCCATGTCATTGAGCCGCCGGACTAACTCCATCATACCCCGCTGCTCTTTATAATCCAGGCCCGTCGTCGGTTCATCCAGGATGATCACCCGGGGTTTGGCCGCCAGGATCGAGGCTACGGCCACCCGCTGCCGCTGGCCTTTGGTCAAGGAAAAGGGGTCCTCCTCTTCCAAGCCAGCCAGTTCGACGGCCTGCAGGGCGTCCCTGACCCGCTCCTCAATCTCGGCCGGGGGCACGCCGTAGAGTTTGGGACCGTAGGCCACTTCTTCCTTTACAGTCCCGGCAAAGATCTGGTGATCCGGGTTCTGGAAGACATACCCCACCACGCGGCCGAATTTATCGATGCTTTCCGCCCGCGTATCCATCCCGGCTACCACCACTTCCCCGGCGGTCGGCCGGAGCAGGCCGTTGAAGTGCTTGACCAGGGTAGTCTTGCCGCTGCCGTTCTGCCCCAGGATGGCTACAAACTCACCCTGGCGGATAGTGAGATCTATGCCCTTCAGGGCTTCAAAATCTTTATCATAGCTATGGCGTAAGCCCTTGACTTCAATAATGGGTTCGCCGTATTTCCCCTCCCGGGCTGCCTGCTGGGCTTTAACCATGGACCGGTAACGCTCCTGGTTTAAGGCTAACCCCGCCCGCCGCCACGCCTCCAGGCCTTCCTCTACCGTCAAAGGCAGTTCTTTGAAACCCAGCCGGCCGAAGAGTTCGGCCATGTCCAGGGGTTTCACCGCGCAGCCGGCCAGGAGATCGCTCTGGCTCAGTATCTCCCTTGGCGTGCCCTGGGCCAGGATAGTCCCTTCCTTCATGAGGATAATGCGGTCGGCCTCCAGGGCCTCCTCCACCTCATGCTCGACAATAATCATGGACATATGTTTTTCCTGCCGCAGGGCGCTGGCGATGCTGAAAACCTCATACTTGCCTACAGGATCGAGATCGGTCGTCGGCTCATCCATGCAAATAATCTCCGGTTGGATGGAAAGCACCGAGGCTATAGCCAGGCGCTGTTTCTGGCCTCCGGAAAGGTTGGCCGGCTGCCGGTTTTCAAATCCCGTCAGGCGGACCTTTTGCAGGGCCTCCCGCACCCGTTCCTTGATTTCCTCCGGAGGAACATTGAAATTCTCCGGGCCGAAGGCGACCTCCAGTTCTATGCTGGTGGAGAAGAGCTGGGTTTCAAAATCCTGGAATACCAGGACCACCGTCCGAGCAAAGTGGCTGACCTTATGCCCCGCCGTTGGTGTACCTTTAATCTTTACCTCGCCTTTAAAAGCACCCTTTTTCAAATTGGGAACCAGGCCGTTTAAAGTCAGGCACAGGGTAGACTTACCGGCCCCGCTGTGACCCATAATGACGATAAATTCGCCGGGGTTAATATCCAGGTCGATCCCTTTAAGGGCCGGTTGGGTACCGCCTTTATAGGTAAATTCCAGGTTGCGGATTTCAATAAGGCTCATTGAGGATACCTCTTTTTTGGCGCGCCGCCTACTCGTGGCGCCAGCTGGCCAGGTAACGTTCCTGTTCTTCTGTCAGGGTATCGATCTCCACCCCCAGGGAGCGCAGGCGTAAGGACGCCACCCGGCGGTCGATTTCCTCAGTCACGGGAAGAACCCTGGCGGGCAGCTTGCCGGCGTTCTTTAACAGGTAATCCAGAGAGAGGGCCTGGAGGGCGAAGGTGAGGTCCATGATCTCCGCCGGGTGCCCGTCGGCTGCGGCGATATTCACCAGGCGCCCCTCGGCCAGGAGATAGATGCGCCGGCCGTCTTCCAGGACAAACTCCTCGATGTTGCGACGGGCCACCCGGTGGCTCCTGGCCATGGCCATCAGTTCCGGTTTATTTATTTCCACATCAAAATGACCGGCATTGGCGAGGATTGCCCCGTCCTTCATCACGGCGTAGTGCTCGCCGCGGATGACGTCCTTGCAGCCGGTAACGGTGACAAAGAAATCCCCGTACCTGGCCGCTTCCTTCATGGGCATAACCTGGAAGCCGTCCATAAGGGCCTCATTGGCGGCAATGGGGTTGACCTCGGTGACAATCACCCGGGCGCCCAGGCCTTTGGCCCGCATGGCCACCCCCTTACCGCACCAGCCGTAGCCGGCCACGACCACGGTTTTGCCGCAGACCGTCAAATTTGTATTGCGCATGATCCCGTCCCAGGTGGACTGGCCGGTGCCGTAGCGATTGTCAAAGAGGTGCTTGCAGTCGCCGTTGTTAACGGCGACCATGGGGAAGGCCAGGGCGCCCTCGGCTTCCATGGCCTTCAGGCGTAGAATCCCCGTAGTCGTTTCCTCGGCGCCGCCGATAATCTCCGGCAGGAGTTCCCGCCGGCCGGTATGGAGGAGATGGACCAGGTCGCCGCCGTCATCGATGACCAGCTGGGGCCTGGTGTCCAGGACTTTATTCAGGAAGGTGTTGTACTCCTCCGCCGTACAGCCGTGGCGGGCGTAAACGGTAACCCCCTGGCTGGCCAGCCCGGCACAAACGTCGTCCTGGGTGGAAAGGGGGTTGGAACCGCAGATGGCTACTTCCGCTCCCCCGGCCTTGATGACCAGGGCCAGGTAGGCGGTCTTGGCCTCCAGGTGCAGGCAGATGGCCACCCGCTTGCCGGCGAAGGGCCGGCGCTCTTCGAAGTCGCGACGAATTTCGTTTAAGATAGGCATGTTGTTGCGGACCCAGTCGATCTTCAACCGGCCTTCAGGGGCCAGGTTGGGATCGCGAATAATTGATGCTGGCATCGACGTTTCCTCCTTACCCTTTATACCTCAATCTTACCGGCGGCGAGGCTGCAGCGGCAGTTTCGCTGCCGGGGAATACCGGGTATAGCCTGCATAATGAGGTCGCGCAAGTTTTTGCCGTTCTGGTCCATGATCTCCAGGACTTCTTCGTGGCTTAAAGGAGTGGAGGAAATGCCGGCTGCCATGTTGGTGACCATGGCGATGAGGCCGTAGCAGAGCCCTACCTCATGGGCCAGCACTACCTCGGGAACATTGGTCATGCCCACCAGATCGCCGCCCAGCTGCCGGATCATTCGGATCTCGGCCGGGGTTTCAAAACGCGGCCCTTCGGTGCAGGCGTAAACGCCGCCGGCGTGGGCCTTGATGCCCAGACGGGCGGCTGTCTCCACCAGGACCTGGCCAAGCTCAGGGCAATAGGGGGTCGTGAAATCGGTATGGACTACCCCCGTCTCGCCCCCTTCGAAAAAGGTGTAAGTACGTGTTTTGGTAAAGTCCAGGAAGTCATTGACAATAACAAAATCCCCCGGCCGGAATTCCGGATTGGTGGAACCCACCGCGGCCGTGGCCAGGACCCGTTCTACTTTTAGCATCTTCAAGGCCCAGATATTGGCCCGGTAGTTAACCTTGTGGGGTGGCACGGTGTGCTTATCCCCGTGACGGGGCATGAACCCTATCTCTTCCCCATGGTAGGTGCCAACCTTGAGGACGGCGGCACCATAGGGCGTTTCCACCCTCTCTTCGTGGATGTTGGTGAGAATACCGGGGTCGTAAACCCCGGAACCGCCGATAATGGCTATCCGCACCAGTCATTCCTCCCTCTGGTCACAGACCTTCCCGACCTCTTATTTTGCAATTAAATTAAAACCCCTTTGTTTGCGGAACAGCTCTGTTCCTAAATAAGAGGCTTCTTTACCTCTTTATTTCGCATCATCGTGTATCTAAATGAACAAACTTTAAAGCCTAAATAAGGTTCACTTACCCCTACAGGTCATATCGACCGCGAAACATGCCTATCAGGAACCTTCGGCCTCCGAACCCAAAAACCATTGTTTTTCCGCATAAGCTGCCGCTGTTTGAGAACTAGGAGATCTGATATTTATATTTTATTATGGATAAATATTGAAGTCAAGGCTTCGCGTTTCCAGGGGTAGTCCATCTGTGGGATAGTCAGGGTTGAATCCATCTGAAAAAATGTCAGTTTTTATCTTGCCTATCTACATATATACTACCCCAAATAGGGAAAATTAGCCGGCAGGGTCGCGTTTTATAACGACTGCCGGCCAGATGTAACACCGGTTTCACTGCTTCAAGCGGTAAAGTTTCTCCAGGTTCTCGGGCTCCAGGTAATGAGGACCGCCCAGGGACTGGCTGGCCAGGATAATGCTGGCGTAGTGCTCCAGGGACTCCATGCGGTAGAGGGCTTCCCAGATGTCCCGGCCCAGGGTGAGGACACCGTGGTTGCTGAGCAAAAAGGCGTCGTGGCCCTGCCAGTAAGGGGCGAACTGGTCCACCAGTTCAGTGGTCGAGGGCGTCCCATAGGGTACCAAGGCTACCTCCCCCACCAGGACCACCATTTCCGGCATGGCTGTAATGGGGAGATTCTTGCGGGCTACGGCAAAGGTGGTGGCGAAACGGGGATGGGCGTGGACGGCGGCCTGGATATCCGGCCGCGCCCGGTAGGCCGCCAGGTGCATCTTTACTTCCGACGAAGGCTTCTGTTTCCCCTCAAGAATATTGCCGTCGAGGTCCACGATTACCAGGTCGTCTGCCTGCAGGAAACCCTTGCTCACCCCTGTAGGAGTGGTCAGGATCCTGTCCCCGGGCAAGCGAATGCTAATATTGCCTTCGTTGCCGTTAACCAGCCCCCTCCGGTAGAGGCGCCGACCCACTTCAACGATTTGCTCCTTTAAAGTTTGCAGCAATTACTCTCACCTGCTTTCGCCGGCTAATACTTTGGCGATATTTTGTTTGTATGGCGGCCGGATGACTCCTTTTTCTGTAATAATGGCTGTGACATAGCGGTAGGGGGTCACATCGAAGGCCGGGTTGAAAATGCCGATACCCTCGGGGGCCGTGGGCCGCAAGCCGAAATGGCTGACCTCAGCCGGGTCCCTTTCTTCGATAGGTATCTGCTCCCCGCCTGAGAGGCTTAAGTCAAAGGTGCTGGCCGGTGCGGCTACATAGAAAGGAATGCCGTGCTCCCGGGCCAAAATAGCCACGCCGTAGGTACCGATTTTATTAGCCACGTCCCCGTTGGCGGTGATGCGGTCGGCACCGACGATGACTGCCTGGACCCAGCCCCGGGCCATCACGGTAGCGGCCATATTGTCAGTGATCAGGGTTACCGGGATGCCGGCCTGGTGCAATTCCCAGGTAGTCAGGCGGGCTCCCTGGAGGAGGGGCCTGGTCTCGTCGGCAAAGACCTTCAACACCTTGCCCCGGGCGGCCAGGGTATAGATGGGAGCCAGGGCCGTGCCGTAACGGGCGGTGGCCAGGGTGCCGGCGTTGCAGTGGGTAAGGACGGCTTCGGCGTCGGCCAGAAGGGAGGCGCCGTGCTCACCGATAGCCCGGCACATGGCCTCGTCCTCATCCCGGATAGCCAGGGCTTCCTTCAGGACCAGTTCCTTTAAGGCGGCAACGTCGTCCGTGGCCGCGGCGGCTACCGCCTGCTGCACCCGCTTCAAGGCCCAGAAGAGGTTTACCGCCGTAGGCCGGGAGGAAGCCAGGTAAGCGGCGGCCTTTTGCAATTCGGCCTCGAAACCGGCCTTGTCCCTGGCTCCCGAGTCCTTCACAGCCAGGTACAGGCCCAGGGCTGCCGCAATGCCGATGGCCGGCGCCCCCCGGACCTTGAGCTTCTTGATGGCGTCCCACATCTCTTCTACCGTCCGGGGCCGGATGATAACCAGCTCCCCGGGTAAGAGTGTCTGGTCGATCATCTCCACCTGGCCATCACGCCAGCTGATAGGGGCAATGGGCTCGTACATTTAGAACACCTCCGGCCGTGAAGTCAGGACCACATTAATAATATCACTGATACTGCTAAAATGCGACCGCTCTTTCACCAAACGCCGGCCAATGGCCAGGCCCAACCTTTCGGCAACGGCTCTCTTCTCAGGATCAGCAATACTTTCCAGGTCCTCTACATGGGCCAGGCCGATAATTCTACGCATCATCTTAGCACCGCCAAAGCCAGCCGTATCCTGAATAAGTTTTAACATATAGCGTTCCCTGTAGGCATCCGGCCTTTGGACAGGGTCCTGTTTTTCCCAGACAAATTGAAACTCGGCCACGAAGTTCTCCCACACGCCTTTAGCTAAATCCAGGAGATATTGCTGGTATTCCCGTCGCTCGCCAGGATCTAGTGTATGGCCCTCATGGGAAGCATAATTCAAGAAAAGGTTGCCGATTACAGCTCCAATATCAAATCCTGCCGGTCCATAGAAGGCAAACTCGGGGTCCATAACTTTAGTAGTAGCAGCATCAACCATAATACTGCCGGTATGGAGATCACCATGTATGAGTGCTTGGCCATGACTCATGAAGGCATCCTTCAGCTCAGCCATTTCCGCATGTAGCTCTTCGTCGTTTTGGATAACCTCTACCTCTTTGGCGATCAAGGGATTGAAATGATTGCCATTTCCGTCTTTAATATATGGGTTGGTAAAAACGAGGTCCTCGGTAATCTTGCACAGCTGAGGGTTGGTAAACTGGGCGGCATTCCATTTCTTCAATTGGGGGTCAAGGTATAAATCACAGGTTTCTCCTAAGGTCCGGGCTAGGTAGCGACCAATATGCTTCGTAAAGTTGGGGTAGTGTTGCCTCTTAATGAGACCTTTGTGCAAAATAATCCGTGGCGCCAGGTCCTCCATGATATTCAAATACATATCATAATCGGTATAATAAAGTTTCGGAGTAAGGTCCGGACAGATGGCAGAGAATATGGCCAGAGCTTTGCCTTCGATAATAGCCCGATCGGGGCTCAAGGGCCAACTATCCCCTACCAGACGGACATATGGTAAAGCTTGTTTAATGATAATTGAACGGGCAGGGTCATTTTTGGCTTGAATACGGAAGACCAAATTCAGGTTACCGTCACCAACTTCACTGCTGACCAATTCCTCGTCCGGGGAGAATAACTCTTGCAGTTCCGGCCGTTGCTTTACGTAAGTAATGACCGTTTCAAGGTTGAGAGGCTGGTAGCGGCTTAAATCCGGCTCCGGTACTTTAATGTGCTCAGTAAAATTATCCATGAAAATCCCTCCATGATTGTATTTGCATCCGCCGACTGCTATTATTCGTCTTCAGCAGTATGGCGGAGGCGGCTTGCAACGATATTTAAAAACAACGCTACTACCAGAATAATGCCGGTTATAAAGGTTTTTAGATATACATCGGTACTCACTTGGTCGAGGCCATTACGTAATATACCTAAAATCAAGAGGCCAATAATGGTATTTGGAATGCCACCTTCACCACCAGCCAAAGAGGTCCCGCCAAGAACGACAGCAGCAATGGCATTAATTAACATATCACTAGGCACTGATGGTTGAGCGCTTCCAAGGCGGCCTAAGTTCATTAACCCCGAAAGTCCTGCTGTAAAACCGGAAATAGCCAGGCATGAGGCTATTACGGTACGAGTATTAACTCCCGAAAGCTCAGCTGCCTCGCGATTAGCACCCGTCATATAGACATAGCGGCCATAGCGGGTATACTGGAGAACAAAATGGGCCACAGCTAGGACTATAACAGCTATGATAACAATGATAGGTATCGGGCCAATACTACCAGTTCCCAGGACTTTCAATAGATCAGGTATCTTAAAAATCACGCGACCCCTGGTAAAATAGAGTGAAAGACCACCTGCAATGACCATCATAGCCAAGGTGATCATAAAGGAAGGAATACCCAATCTGGCAGTACCAAAACCGTTGAAATAACCCAGAAGTAAAGTTATCACCAGGGCCAGGATTATCGACAGTGATTGGGGTAACGCCAGGGTTGCCGTAGCATAAGCTGCGATGACACCGGCCAGGCCACCTACGTCAGCGACGCTGAGGTCGATCTCACCAGTTAACAAAACAAAGGTTACCCCCGTAGACATGATGGCCATAGTAGAAACCTGAATCAAGATATTGCGGAAATTAATTATTCGAAAAAACGTATCTGACGCCAAGCTGAAAAAGATAAATAGGATAATCAAGGTCCACAGGGGGGCCATAGAATGTAGACTTCTTTTTAAAACCCGTCCTAAATTTGCAGGTTCCTTTTTAGTTACGACTGACACCACTTATCACCTCTTTAAGATGAAAATTTAAGCATACTGAAATAAAAGCTCTTTATTGACTTTACCTTGCTTAAACTCATGCACAATTTTACCTTTCGAGAACACCAATATGCGATCGGCCAGAGCAAAAATCGTTTCTGGTTCTGAGGAAGCAACAATGATTCCCATACCTTGGGCCTTAAGGTCACGGACTAGATTAATTATCTCTTCTTTGGCTCCGACATCCATGCCCCTGGTAGGTTCGCTGAGAATAAAAACGATAGGATGAGTAGGTAACCAACGGGAGACTGAGACTTTCTGCTGATTACCTCCACTGAGATTACCGACATTTAAAAGGGGTTTTGGTGGTCTAAGGGCAGTGCGTTCGATTAATTGGCGGCTGATCTCTAGTTCCCGCGTACGATTATTAACAAACCTGCCGATAGTTGCCAGGAAAGGTAGAGTTATATTAGCGTAAATAGGTTTTGTAAGGCACAGGGCCTTTTTTCTGCTTTCCGGAGCATAAGCTAACCCCAAACTTCTGGCATGACCCGGAGATTTAATTTTGACTTCTTTTCCTTGTAGAATCACCCGTCCTTTTTCCGGTACTTCAAGACCAAATAACACTCGTGGTAATTCCATATGGCCGGCACCCATATAGCCAAAAAGTCCTACCACTTCACCTTTCCCAACGCTAAAGGCTACGTCCCTAAATAAACGCCTACAACTCAGATCCTTGATCTCCAAAACAGGTTCCTTTTCACTAGCTGATAGCTCGATCTCCGTGTTTTCACTTATACCCTCACTGCTACCAAGCATTAATCTGATAAGTTCCGCCTTATTAATATCCTTATTCTCCAAGGTTGTTATCTTACGTCCATCCCGGAGAACGGTAATCCGATCAGCGATGTCCAAGACGTCATCAAGAAAATGGGAAATAAAGATAATGCTAGTACCGGCCTGTTTCAACCGGCCGATAAGTTCAAACAACCGCTTTACCTCGGGTGGTGATAGAGCCGAGGTCGGTTCATCCATTATGATGATTTTAGCGCTAGAATGGATAGTACGAATGATTTCAATCATTTGTTGAATACCCAAGAGGTAACTACCCAGGGGACGTTTTACATTAATCCTTTCCAGGCCAAAATCCTTTAGTAATTGTCGAGCTTTATTCTCCATTTCCCACCAGTTTACAAAGGTTTTTTTACTACCGGGTGTACCAATAAATAAATTCTCAGCTACAGAAAGTTTTAGAATAACGCTCAGTTCCTGATGTACCATGCCAATGCCATGGACCTGAGCTTCGCCAGCTGAACGAAACCTGACAGGTTTCCCTTTTAAAACCTCAGTTCCTTCATAATCAGTGATAACGCCAGCTAAAATTTTCATTAAAGTACTCTTTCCAGCCCCATTCTGACCAACAATGGCATGTACCTCTCCGGCATAAAGATCAAAATCTACACCTTTTAAAACCGGCACCTGGCCATATCTTTTAACGATATTTTTTAATTCCAAAACTTTTTCCATGATTCCCCTCCTTAGGCAATTAACTAAGGGGGAGGGATTGCTCCCTCCCCAACTGCCTGGTTAGACCATAAAGTGATCTTCTTGCCAGATCAGGCCAGGAGCGAGAGACTGGCCGTAGCCCTTGTTGAGCCAAGGTTGCTTGTTACTCTGGTCTACATTGTAGGTGATAATTGGACCATCAGCCAGAATAAAGGGTGGAATTTTTTTATTCGCATCTTTTTCAGTAGCAGCATAATACCCAATCATCAATGCACCCCAGTGAATACGTGGTGCCGAATTGCGGGCCGTAGCAACCATAATACCCTTTTGGATGGCTTCTACTGCCGGTTGCATACCATCATTACCACCAATTTTAATTTCTTTTTCCCTGCCGGCATTTTTAATAACCTGGTAGGCTGCCAGGGCCATATCGTCGTTATGAAAATACGCGGCATCAATTTTATCGTAACGATTAAGCAAATTTTCCCAAATCTGGGCAACTTTATTGACGTCGAAGTCGGCTGGCGTTTCATCTATCACTTTAACATCAGGATAACGTTTTATGACATTATGGAAGCCTTGGGCGCGGCCTTGTGCTCCTGTATGCCCTAAAGACCCTTGAGTCATTACCACATTACCTTTCCCACCAATAGCCTGCATCAGGGCTTCGGTTACCTGTTCAGCTCCCCACACATTATCCGGAGCGATAAAGCAGGTGATAGGCAATTCACCCGGTTGAGCGATCATGGTATCCATATCGATTACGGGGATGCCGCGTTCCAGCATCTTTTTGACCGGCTCATTTAAAGTACCGATACCCAATGGTTGGATAGCGACAAAATCCCAGTCTTTAGTTGCCATATCTTCTACGGCCGCACGCTGCTTGTCTACACTAAGAGCGCCGTCATACCAGGTAATATCTACTCCCAACCATTTACCCCAACGTTCCACAGTATCCTTGCCCTGGGCGCACCAGGTGGCTTGGAGTCCAGCATTGGAGAATGCCGCCTTCAAGCGTTTGCCTTCTTTTGCAGTAGTACCCGTTGAGCCCGATGAGCACCCGCTCAGCAACAGAGAGCTACCTGCTACCAACCCACTCGCCATCAGACTTTTGACAATAAACTCCCTCCGATTCATACCTTTTTCATAAATGGACATACATTTTACCCCCTTTGATGGCTTTATACATAGAAAGCGTTTGCCGCTTTCTCACCAATCAGGCTTCGGCCCTGATGACTCTTACTCCTAAATCCTGAAATACCTGGACGGCTTCATCCGGCGTCCCGGCATCAGTAACAAAGATATCAATCTCCTCCATAGGCCAAAAGCGAACTAAAGCCCTTTTGCCAATTTTAGAAGAATCTGCCAGGAGAATACGCTGCCCAGCTCGCTGGAGCATAATTTTTTTCATCTCGGCTTCAGCTACATTTGTATCGGTAAGTCCTTCTACGGGATCCACAGCATTACAGGAAAAGAACATTTTGGTGAAGTTAAAATGATCAACTATATCTGCCGCCAGAGGACCAACCGTTGATAAAGCCTTAGAGCGTAAATTGCCACCTACCAGGATTAAAGTTATATTACTATAAGGCGCAACGATGTTAGCAACCGTAAGACTGTTAGTAACTATTGTTAAATCTTCGATGCCATTTAATAATCTAGCTAGTTCGGCACCAGTAGTGCTGGCATCAAAGGCTATTAAATCACCGGGTTCGATAAGAGGACGGGCAGCTTTGGCGATTGCTATCTTTTCATTTAGGTGGACTTTATTACCCGCTAAACCAAGGTCATATATCGTACCTTCACGATATAATACGCCACCATGGGTACGCATTATTAAATTCTTTTTTTCCAAGACTTCAATATCACGTCTGATAGTCATTTCTGATACATTAAAACGATTGGCTAGTTCACTAATTTTAGCTGATCCATTTTTATAGATGTATTCAAACAACAATTGCCTTCTTTCCTGTGGGGCTATGTCATTGTTACGATCATTATTCGTGACAAGTTCCACTATCATTCACCTCCCATATGAACCGGGATTTTTACTAACATAAATTATCTATAATTATAATTCAATTCTAATCTCATATTTTAACACTGTCAATGTTTATTTATGGCCAAAACAATCTATTTCTGCTTTATTTATTGTTAATATCACGTTATTTATTGTAAATTCAAGGTGTAAAAAGGCGCGACCTTTATTTAAAAAGCCGCGCCTTTTATTATAAGCTCATAGCAAAACTTGCGCAGATCGTTAACTAGTTGTGAAAAAATGTTATCCTCTGTGAAAAATAACCTACTCCAATTCCGCCACCCTGGTGGCCAGGGAGGTTACCTTGCTGACGATTTCACCGGGGTTCCGGCCCAGGACCAGGATGAGGCGCTCCAGGTTGATGCGATCGGGTATTTCAATTACGTCAGGAAGTTCCCGGCAGGCCGCCATGGTCCGGCGCAGGTCGGTATAGAAATCATCGTCCGTCTGGCGGTAGTCCGGGGGCACGGGCATGCTGACAACCTTATAACCCAGATCGGCGCAGGCCTGACGCACCCGGGCGTTGTTGCGGAGGTTGATGACGCAGCGTGCCTGCGGGAAGAACTCCCGCACCACCAGGATGGTGCCGCCCATGTGGTGGGAACAGCCCATCTCCGGCTCACCCAGGGTTGCCACTCGCCCCTTAAAACGCAGCAGGCGGCCGGGTATAGCAGCGATGTCCCGGAGTTCTTTTGCCTCCGGCAAGCAATAGGCCAGGTTGGCGCCGATCTCGGGGATGAGGGCGGCAACGTTAGCTTCCTCGAGCTCCCTGACGGCCTGTCCCAGTTCCCGGCACAGGGCCACTTCCGCCGGAGTACGGGTATCGTTTTTTAGGGCCAGGGCGTTAAAAAAGACCTCCCAGAAGCGGTCCACCGCCGGCGGCAGGAGCTGCTCTTCCCGGCCGTCATCCTCCAGCCAGGCGCGGCCTGCGCCCGCTGGTACTACCCGGCCGATAACCGCCGCTTCGATGCCGGCTTCTTTAAAGGCCGCCAGCATGGCGTCAGCCTTTTCCGGCGCGCAGGTGAGCACCAGGGTGCCCTCGCTGATTACTTCGTAAGGGTTAAGGCCAATATAGTCACAAACTGCTCGGATATCGGCAGGTACCGGTACCCGGGCGCGTTCGATCCTTAAACCCACACCGGAAGCTTCGGCCACCTCCCAGAGGCCCCGCGCCAGGCCCCCTTCCGTGGCATCGTGCATGGCATGTACACCGCCGACTTCTACGGCAATACCGGCTTCAGCCACCACGGACATCTCCCGCAACCGCTTTTTAGCCCTTGCCACCAGGTCCGGGGAGATCCCGGCAGCCAGGAGCTTCTCACCCAGCTCGCAGGCCACCAGGGCTGCCGCTTCAATGGCCGCCCCTTTAGTAATAATTACGGCGTCGCCGACCCGGGCCCCAGCGGGGGTGACTACTTCCCGACCCCGGCCCCAGACGGTAATTCCGCCAATGGTAGGTATGGTCACGGCCCCGTAGAAACCGGTATGACCGCCGACGATAGTAATGCCCAGCTCCCGGGCATAGGTGCTGATGCTGCGGACCAGCCCGGCGATGTAGTCCTCCGGCGTCCCCGGCGGCAGCAAGAGGGAATAGGTCATAAAACGGGGCTTGATACCCATGACGGCGACGTCGCTGGCGCCGATATGGACGGTGATCCAGCCGAAGTCATCGGGGGAAGTCGTCGGTCCAGGAAAAATGGGGTCCTCTGCAACGGCCAGGTACTCCTCCCCTATTTTAAGTACCGCCGCGTCCACTCCCATGCGCGGCCCGACTACCACCTCAGGATCCCCTGCTCCCGTATGGGGCAGGATAGCCTGCCGGAAGAAAGCGTCATCTACTTTGCCGATCATAATTATTCTCCCTCCTCGACCGAAGGAAAATGTAAAATATCCATTAATTTCAACGAAAAGTAATTTCGCCAGTAGTTTTATCCACCTGGATAGTCATTACTTGCCGTGACACTAAAAGCCCTTGATTTAATGCCTTCTCTAATTTCTGTAGCTTCCATCCTGCCTTCCTGGCTTCTATCAGCCGTTGCGATAGGCTTTCATACCCTTGAACGCTATATAACTTCTGGTTGCCCTCCAAAAATATAACACTATGATAGCCGTCCATTTCAGCAGCTTCCCAATCGATAATTTTTTGAAGCACTACATAACCGGTACCCCCTTGATCCCGGTACCGGGGCCTGCGTAGAAGCAGGGGGACCAGGATTAACTCAGGAAAAAGGATTATGGGAGTTGCCCGGCGATTTCCGCCTCTTCCCCAGGGGGTATCGTTCTGCCGCGGATTAATACCTAAAAACCGGGCCAAACGTCTCAACACGGTAACTGTCCTATTTTTTTCTAGCTCCTTGCGGCCATCGTCAAACCAGATCTCTGTATAGTTGCTCCCGTCAAGATGATATACCGGTACGAGACAATTCAAATGAGACAATAAGCTTTCACGCATCCAGGGATAAACGACACCCACCCGTTATGTTCCTCCTCTCCATTCAGCATCATTTGCTTACATTATACTCCAGGTTAAAATTAAAATAAAATCAGGTTCACTCGCCTATTACAGGTGAATTTATCTGTATGATGTAGGATTACGAAAGAGACAATGCCGTTATCTACCATTATCGAAAATACACATACAGTTTTGTATTTATAAATGTAAGATTAGTATATTGTCTAGTTCGCGATGATTAACGCAACCATTACGGGTCCGGCGGATTTTACCTAAGCATCTTTTCAATCATCTGTAACCCAGTCGAGGTTATACGCCATTTTTTCCCATCAAGATCAACCCATCCCTCCCGGCGGGCCCGCTGCAAGTAAGTACTAACGCTATTTACAGTCGCGGCTTTTTCTCGCAATTCCTCCCGCATTATACGCCGGACATCGTACGTGGCAGGCGGCTGCTTCTTGCAATAATCACTATAATAAACAACCAGGGTAGCCAATTCTTTGTTATTGCTTATCGTCGCCCTGGCCCGCAACTCTGAAATAGATTGTGAGTGTACCATGATTTCTTCATCACCAGCTTCTTTTGCAGCCGCTGCTTTCTCCCGGGCTACACCCAGCTCGTTATCCACGGAAACAGGGATTGTATCTTCTTCATCTATTTGCTCAACTGTAGCCAGGTTCGCGTCCGGTGTTACGGCCTCTCCCCACGCCTGGATCCTCGACAGGAAGGCAAACAGCCTGGTTTCCAGAGCTTCGTCGACAAAATCTTCTTTCTTCCCCTTTAAAACAATTTTAAAATTCCTGGTTATAATCTTCATATACACAAATAACCCCTCCCCTGGCAAATTTCTCTAAAATAAAAGATAGCACGGCATGCCGTGCTATGTCAATAACTTTCTCACACAATCGTGAAAATTACTCAATATCATGCAGATATGTTTTGCCTGTTATGATGACTACATGAATACTTTTTGTTGTTTTTGTCATGCATAACTTGACAACTAAATGGCGACCATTAGCCCAACTCCCAGATAGCCATGGTGATGCTGGAACCCTGGCTGGTGAACTCCAGTTTTATAGGAACCGGCCGGTTATTGCGGAAGCGGTAATCCAGGACGCCGTAGTAAACGGTAGCGTCGTAGCCGGGAGGGACATAGGTCACCGGCAGGCCATGGCGGTGCCTCTCCACCACTTCCAGGCCGGCTGACAAAACAGCATTGTGTAGCAGGGTAGCCGTGCGACAGATACCCCCGCCAATCTCAGGCACCTTTTGATCCCCCATGAAGATAATGCCGGGTACAAAACCCCTGGCACCAGTACGGGGGCCGACGACGTTATTAAAGGATACTACCCCTCCCGGCGGCACTACGAGGCCATTTAAGTACTGTCCAGCCAGGCGGGCATTGTGGAGGCTGGGACTGCCGGCCTCCTTCTCAGGGAAGGTAATGGTATACCGTCCCAAAAGATGAATATACTTAATGCTCACCTGCTCGCCTGCGGGGGTATAAACATGGATGCCGTCTTTCCGCCAGTCCACCCTGGCCCCCAGGGCTTCCGCCACCTGCCGCAGGGGGGCATAGGTCACCCCGTCCTTGATCTGCGGCCGGGGCTGCAGGGGAACGCCCGCCAGGGTGCCGGCTTTCACGTCCAAGTAAAGGGCCGGCCGGCCGTAAACCCTGATACTCACCGTACTTGTAGCTGCCTCCCAATCAACCTCCCCGCCAAGAACGGTACTAAAATCCCTGACGGCAATCATAGCTCGCTGGGTATCAGGGTCTTCGTAGGCTACTACCGGGTCTGCGGCCAGAGCCGGTTCCAGTACCGGCCAGGCAAAAAAGAAAGCGACCAAAACCACCAACCAGTAAAAAGAACGCAGCAAATTCTCCATCTCCCTTTGGCCATCGTCCGGTAATCTGATCAGAGCAGTTTCCATCATATGCTCCACCATTGGGAGTTATGATTGCTACCGTACCGGGTGGTATCTTTTTCCTATAGATTTCGCCGGGAAAGGAGAGATTCCTGCACGTTCTAAAAAAGGGCCCTTACGAGCCCTGGGATGGTATTTTGGACGATAGATTATTTATCCCCTGCCCCCGGGGAAGCGCCAGCCATCATATTGCGGCCGAAGGCAAGAAAGATGCCCACCATGAGGCCGAGGATAAAGGATCTGCTTCCGCAATTTTTAAGGACAGGCTTTCAAAGCGGGTGCCGCCAGGGTCCCGGAAGAGGGGGTGCTTTACCTTGACTGGCATCATGGTCATCTCCGGAGCCAACACTAAAAGAAAAGCGTGCCGGCGTCCACTGTCGGACCATGGTATTGAGTTCACTGCGGAATAATTCTTAAGATCTACGTGTCAAGCGCCTGTTGCTGGGCCGGTGCGCCCGTGGTTTTCTTCTCCCAGCACTCTTTAAGGGAAGCTTCGGCGTAGGCGAAAAGCTCTTCCCCGTCCTTCCCATTGTCGGGGTATACTGCAACCCCGTAACTCCACGTCCCAGGTAGCAAACCCGCCAATTTCGTTATTACCACCTGGGCGCCTTCTTTCCCCGTATGTGGGAGGACCAGCGCTAGCGTACTCTTGCTAAGCTCTATGACGGTGTCTATTTCGCGCAAGCGCCGTCGCGCCTGCCTGGCGCATTCCACAATCTTCCCCTTCCCCAGCCCTTCAGATCTAGCCAGAACCAGGGCTACATTTAACGCGCCCCTGCTCGCCCGGTTGATCTCGTTTCTGAGTACTTTATGAAGCAGCTCCGCTGGGGTAGCTTCTCTCCTGGCGCCCGGGCCTATCAGTTTCTCTACACGGCGTACCAACTCTTCTACCGAATAGGGCTTGCAGAGGTACTCCACCGCCCCCAGATCTATCGCCTTCTTGACCACGGCGACATTGCTCTCGATAGTTACCACCATGACCGGAACGTACCGGTACTCCGGAAGGCGTTTGAGGTTCTCTAGAACAGCCAGACCATCCATTCCCGGCAGGTGGATGTCGAGAATCACCAGGTCGTACGGTTCTCCTTTTCCCCTGGCCTTAACCAGGGCCTCCTGGCCGCTGGCAGCTTCGTCCACCAGGTAGCCCCTCTCTTCCAGTACCCTCCTGGAGGAAAACCTGGTCAGGGTCGAGTCTTCTACTAGCAGGACGCTCTTTTCCGGCAAGGCTAGCAATATTTTTCACCTCCTTCGAATCGAATTTTAGTCCGGAATCTGCCCCTTGATTTATCAAAGTTTTCTCCCTCAGTATACCCGGGGACAAGGCCGTGCCAGGACAACCCCCCTTCATTTTATTTAAATTCGACACAGGCTGCCAATATCCTCCAAAGCAATCCCGGTGTCGATCTCTATGGCGGCAACTACGGTATGCCGGGTAACGATAACGCCGTTGATTAGGAGCACATCCAGACACCGTTGTAATAGCTATGCCAGGGCTTTTCTTGTACCGGCTATAAAGCGGCGGCTAACGGCGCTTTTAGAGGTTCCTGAAGTTTCAATGCGGCTGTCGAGGGGCTCAAACCTCCGGGTATACTTGCGGCCGGAGAGGCCATAGAGCATGCGCCCCGCCGGTTCTACCGGCTTCCGCTCAAGGGCAAATCAAGCCGGAGAGGCCATAGAGCATGCGCCCCAGGACAAAAAATATTATGGAGCCGGCAGGAAAAGGCCCAAAAAAGAAGAACTATAAATAATGATTCCACTGCAGAAAAGTGTTCTTGGGGACTAATCTTGTTTTAATAAGTCCTACTTGAGGGGATTTTTTGATTTTATGGAACCTATCCCCAATTCTTAGCCTAAAAGCAGGTTTATTCCCCACCAGGACAGCTGCAGAAGGTTTTTGCAGTAGAATCAATAATACTTTAACTTTCTTCTTGCAGGGCAGGATTGCATAAAGTTGGTGGTGGTAATTAAGATGCGGGTTGGGGTAGGTTTTAGCAGTGCAAATGACCCTAGCGCTGCTGGACAGGTTGCTTCCGAGCAGGCTGTGCGGCAATCCGGAAGTCCCGTAATAACTTTGGTTCTGACCACTGACAATTACGATCAAGAGCGGGTCTTGTCGGCCGTCAAAAGAGTTATCGGTAATTCCAGGCTGGTAGGCGCCTGCGTTCCGGGGGTCATTGTCAACGCGAGGCTGTACAAGAGAGGGGTGGGTATCTGTACAGTCAGTGGAGAAGGTGTGGAGGCGGTAACACACCTGCAGAGGAATATTTCCCAGCACTCGTACAGAAAAGGCGAGAAAGCGGGCGAAGCTTTGCTGGAAAAGGGCGGTGAAACACCGGGGACAGTATTACTCTTTCCAGATGGTTTTGCAGCAAACATTTCTGGCCTGCTCAGGGGATTATATAACGTTATGGGGCCTGCCTTTGAATACATTGGGGGCGGGAGTGGCGACAATCTGCGGTTTTACAGAACTTATCAGTTTACTGAGGAAGGTATCAGCAGCGATGCCGTAGCGGCAGCAGTAATAAGGGGTATAAACTTTCAGATGTGCCTGAGTCATGGCTGGAGGCCGGTAGGAGAACCGCTCATGGTGACGAAAGCGAAAGGGAGAAAGGTTTATGAAATCGATGGACTTCCGGCACTGGAGAGATATTCGGCTCTGGTTGGCGCCTACGACAAGAACGATTTTTCCTGCTACAGCATGAAGTATCCTTTGGGCTTACCCTGTGCGGGGGGAGAATTTATTATCCGCGATCCACTCAAAGCCGAAGAAGATGGGGGCATTTTATTCGTAACTGAAATTCCTGAAAACACTATCGCCACTCTGATGGAAGGGGATACCGCAAGCCTTCTTGCGGCTGCGGAAGAAGTATCGAAAAAGGCGTTAAATACGCCAGCTGCTCCCAAGACCTTTATGGTGTTTGATTGTGTTTCCCGCTATTTATTGATGGGAGAGGACTTCTCTCGCGAAATGGAAGCAATAGCCAAAAACATCAAAGCAGAAATTCCAGTTATAGGGATGCTATCCTTCGGCGAAATTAGCAGCATCTCAGGGACACCGCTATTTTACAACAAGACCATTGTAGCTGCCGCGGGGTGGTAGAGATTGTCCTTTGACATTTCCGAGCTTTTAACTCTATATGACGTGGTGACTTTCTCCTTTCCGGAGCGATATGAAGATCTAATGCGAGAAATAATTGAAAAGGCGACCAGGCTTTTTGGTGTACGCCGCCTGGCCATAGTACTTCGCGAGGGTGAGAGGTATAAATGCATAGAGCGGTGGGGGTTTCGAAGGGATGAAGAGGTACTAGAAAGGATTAAAAACGGCGGGGAAAACAGCTTTATATATTTAATGCGAAACGGCGAGCAAGGCCTGCTTTATATAGAGCCTCCCGGAAGAATTTCTGAACGCGAGAAAAGGCTTTATACCATTTTTGCACGTCGCATCGAGAACATAATCGCCCGCAAGCAAATTGAAGAAAAAATAAAAAACTCCGAGCAGGAAAAAAAGGTCATCTTGGATAGTATAGTGGAGCTCCTGGTTTTTCAGAACCCAGACAACCGGATTTTATGGGCCAACAGGGCCGCAGCAGAGTATGCCGGGGCGAGATCCGAAGAGTTAGCCGGGCGTTTTTGTTATGAGGCATTGCATCACAGAGACGAACCGTGTGAAGAATGCCCTGTAATCAAGGCTTTAGACACGGGCGTACCGCAGGAAGGTATTATCGCCTCTCTTGAGGGCCGGCAGTTTTTTGTAAGAGGCTACCCTGTAAAGAAGGAAAACGGGTTAATCGAGGGAATAGTAGAAGTTAGTGTTGATGTTACCGAGCGCATGCAAGCGGAAGAGGCGTTCCGGACAATCTTCAATAGCGTTCACGATGCTATTTTCATACATACGCTGGATGGAAAAATTATTGACGTAAACCAGACGATGTTGCGAATGTACGTGATAAATTCAAAAGAGGAAGCCATAAAATTGTCTATAATCGATGATTATTCTATTCCCGGCAGTACGGCAGAACAACTGCCCTTGCTGTGGCAAAAAGTAATTTCAGGAGAAAATTTACTGTTTGAGTGGAAAGCCAGGCGGCCCGTAGATGGCTCGGTATTTGATGTAGAGGTGTTTTTAAAAAAAATATCCCTCAGCAAAAAAGATGTAATCCTCGCTGCTGTGCGTGATATTACGGAACGCAAGCGTGAGGAAGAATTATTGAGAAACTTATTTACCCACTCGCCAATTGGAATGTACATCGTCAGTGAAGGAAAATTCCAGCTTATAAATCCACAATTTGAAATACTTACGGGTTATCGTCAAGACAAGCTAATTGGGATGGAATCATTGAATCTTGTAGTTCCTGAAGACAGGAAAATGGTACGGAGTAATGCCATTAAAATGCTGAAAGGCGAGGCTGTGGAGCCTTATGAGTTCAGGATCGTAACTGGACAAGGTGACATACGGTGGATGGAGGAGACAGTGGCTTCTA
This sequence comes from Moorella thermoacetica, assembly GCF_001267405.1. Lineage (NCBI taxonomy): Bacteria > Bacillati > Bacillota > Clostridia > Neomoorellales > Neomoorellaceae > Neomoorella > Neomoorella thermoacetica. The sequence goes on along the minus strand of NZ_CP012369.1, from coordinate 614,149 downwards.
TATGGCATGATGGCAAGCGTGTGACCCTGGGAAACATAATAGATATCACCCAAAAGAAGAAATTTGAACAGAAACTGGCATATATAAGCCTGCATGATCAGTTAACGGCTCTTTACAACCGTGCTTATTTTGAAGAAGAGCTCAAGCGATTGAGCACCAGCCGTAAATATCCCATTACGATAATAGTTGCCGATGTAAACGGCCTGAAGCTTGTTAACGATACTATGGGCCATGATAAAGGCGATGAGCTTTTGACTGCCTGCGCTCGGGTTCTTAAAAAAGCGTTTCGCAGTTTGGATGTTGTGGCGCGAGTGGGAGGAGATGAATTTGTCGCTCTCCTTCCTCGCACTGACGGAAAAACCGGCAAGAGTATCCTGAAGCGCCTCCGTTTATTTATTGACAAATACAATCAGGAGCATCCTGAACTGCCCTTAAGCGTATCCTTCGGCATAGCGACGGCTGACACTCCAGAACAATCTCTGAAAGAAATTTATAAAAAAGCCGACGACCTGATGTACCAGGAAAAACTTAATCTGGGTTCCAGTGCCCGGAGTAAGATTGTCAATGCCCTTTTAACCGCACTTTCAGAACGCGATTATATAACTGAAGGGCATGCCAGACGCATGCAGAAGTTGTGCCAGGATTTAGGAGAAAAGGTTGGACTTTCAGCGCAACAGCTTGCCAACCTGTCCCTGCTGGCTCAGGTCCATGACCTCGGGAAAGTGGGAATACCGGACAGAATCCTCTTCAAGAGAGGTCCCCTTACAGAAAAAGAATGGGAGGTGATGCGTCAGCACCCGGAAAAGGGCTACCGCATCGCCATGTCGTCACCGGATCTGGCAGGGATCGCTGATTTAATCCTCAAGCATCATGAAAAGTGGGATGGTACTGGTTACCCCCTGGGCCTCAAAGAAGAAGAAATACCAATCGAGTGTCGAATTCTATCAATTGTTGACGCCTTTGATGCCATGACGTCCGGCAGGCCATATTGCAGGACTAAAACAATAGAGGATGCGCTAAAGGAAATCCGGCGGTGCGCAGGCACCCAGTTTGATCCAAGGCTGGCTGAGGCATTCATAGAGATGATTACCTCGGAGAAGTTTACTGCTGGCGAAAAGAAAGTGGCCACTTAGTTTCCGGTCACCGTACTCGTCCCCGAAGGGTAGGCTTGCGAAAGCCTCCCCTCACTGGCCCGGGGGATTATAGGGGTTGCCCGCTAGTCAAGGCTTCTGGCTTGGTTCGCATGGGAAAGCATGGGAAAAGGAATGGGAAGGTTGAGATGAATCGACGTAATAACTTGGCTCGAGGTATTGATTTTACATGACGCATATGGGTTAGCGATGAGGCCTTCCTTATTTAAACATCGTTTACCACCGGCTCCTCAAGCGTCAAAACACTGCCAGCCAAACTGGGTAAAATGATTATCAAAGGCCAGAGCTATATTCAGCTTTAGCCGTTCCATAACAGCAAAAGTAGTAGCATCGGTATAAGAAAACGACTTATCTTGATATGCAATTATAATTTCCCTGGCTCGTTTCTCATCCTCTTCTTTCACACGTTCAATCTTCCAAATCAAGTTTTTTACCCATTCACGGGCCAGTTCATGACCTATACAGCTCAAGATTAAAGCATGGGTTTCAGCCAAAATAAAGTTTGTTAATATTAAATCAACATCCTGTTCACTTAACTTCTTAAAAAGATGCTTGGCCTTCTCATGCCGATCATCCGACCGGTCAATGAGGGCATAAATAGCACTGGTATCTACCATTATTTTTTCCATCTTTCTATTTCACCGTTAGCCAGGTAATGATCATGTTTGGCAGCGACGTCTTTAAGGCCAGAGTTCCCGGCACCAACTAATTTCCATATAGGGTCTTCTTGACTCAGTGGCTTCACCGGCTGAACCTTTCTCAGACGTATCTCATCTTCATCTACTAAGATGGTTAAATAGTCTCCTGCCTTCAAGCCCAAAGTTTCTCTGACACTTTGGGGAATAGTCATCTGTCCTTTACTGGTTAAGCGCACTAACTGGGTGGACATGAGCATATCCCCTCCTTACTTCTAGAAAGATTTCCTTACTATGAGTATACCACCACCAGTGACGTAATTACAAGGGATTATATTACTAAAGACCTGTTTGCCGGCGGTACGGAGGAACTCATCACTTCTTCAGCGACATCCCAGCAACGGTAGTCAGCGACTTGAAAATCGAGTTCCCCCAGGTGGAAACCAGGGTTTCCGACCTCTACGCCAGAAGGGCGAGCTGGCAGAAGCCCGGTCTCAGCTGAGATTAATAATCATCTTCATGGCAAATAAAGCACAAGGAAGGCTACTGTACTACAGTGGGGAGAAGCGGCAAGACATCCGGCCCTGCCGCTTCCCGGCTGATGCTTTTAGGACTGCTGCTGGCTCGGGGGCAGGAAGGGCGTGGCCGGGGCCTGGCCGTTACCGAATCCGTCTTGTTTTATCATAATAAATTTGATATGATCAGATTGAAATTTTTTGTTCATGCAAGGAGGGAAAAATGTTGGACATTATAAAAACTGTTAAACTGGGCGCGAGATGTCAGATGGTGCTGCCTGCTGAAATAAGAAAACAGCTGGGCATTAAAAAAGGCGACGAAATAATCATTAAAATAAGAGGGAAAAAAGCGATAATCGAACCCAAACCTAAAAGCTATGCCGAGCATCTTTGGGGGCTGCATAAAGAAGTATGGGCCGGCACTGATCCTGACAAATATGTAAAAGAGGAAAGAGACCAATGGGAAAAATAAAAGAAATAATAACCGGGCATCAGGTTATCGCTCTGGATACAAACTGTTTCATTTATATGCTTCAGGCAGACCCCTGGGCCCTGGTATTAAAAAAAGAGCTGTTTAATCCGCTGGAAAAAGGTGAGTTTCAGGCCGTAACTTCGACTTTGACGCTTCTCGAACTGTTAGTCAAGCCCAAAGCCTTGGGCCTGGAAGAAGTCTGCGACCAGTATATTACAACACTAAAATCTTACCCTAATTTGAAGCTGATCGATTTTAACCTGGAAATGGCCGTTCTGGGGGCAGAAATCCGCGCTAAATACCGGGTGCGAACTCCTGACGCCATTCAACTGGCATCTGCTTTAGCATCAGATGCCACGTTATTTTTCACAAACGATCTTTCCCTTCCCCAGGCGGTAGGGAATATGAGAACAGTATTTTTAAAAGATGTTTTTCCTCCCAGGGCGTAGTTTACCCCACCTGCACCATTTCCCGTCCCTTATCTACACGGAAGCCCGGCAGGACCAGGCGCAGCAGTTCTGCCACCCCGGCCATGTCGGCCCGCCAGCCGGGCTGGGAGACCAGCCACAGGAAACGCTCCATCCCGGCGGCGTCGAATTCCCCCGGCCGGGCAATGAAGATTCCGCTCGTGGGAAGCGGCGTTGACCGGACAAAATAATCATGCCCCGCGCCAGGTCTACTATTTTCACTGGCTCGCCCATATCCAGGACAAAGATCTCCCCGCCCCTGACCAGGGCGCCGGCCTGGATAACCAGCTGCCCCGCCTCGGGTGGGTCACCGTCACCGGCCCGCCGGCGAGTACCCTTGAGAATATCCCCGCGGCCTGCGGCAGTGCCACTGCCAGGCCGTAGCAATGATGTCCTCCAGTTCTGTATACCGCGGCCGCCAGCCTAACTCCGCCATGGCTTTTTCTGCCGAGGCTACCAGCACCGCCTGGTCGCCGGGCCGCCGGGGACCGACACGGCAGGGCACCTTTTTCCCCGTTACTTTTTCAGCCGTCCGGATTACCTCCAGGACCGAATAGCCCCGGCCGCTGCCAAGGTTATAGGCCGCCGTGGGGCTGCCCTGCTCCAGGGCTTCCAGGGCCAGGACGTGGGCCGCCGCCAGGTCGTCGACGTGGATGTAGTCCCGCACCGCCCTCCCCAATATCCCCTGCCGGCGATACCCCGGCGGCATTGAAATAACATAAGGATATCCAGGCCCACCACTTCTATCCCCCGGTCCTAGAGCCATAAGGCTGTAAAGGGAGTTTTCATAGGTGCTGATAGCCCACTTTTCAAGGACGATATCCTTTTCCGGTACCCCCAGGAATTTTGCCTGGTCGGCCATGATGTCAGCCGCTGCTACGTTCCATTTTACGGGGCCGCCGGTCATCAGAAGCCTTGGAGCCAGGCCTTCCCGGTAGAGCTTTACCCCCGTTGCCACCCGCTCGCCCTGTTCACCCGAGAGGACAATAATCACATCTGCAGGCTCGCCGGGGGAACTGGATGGGACTGCAGCTCCGAGGCCAGGCCTTTAGCAATATATTAAAAATAAATAACCCTTGCTCAACCAGGCCCTCTCAGGTAAAATAAAGAAAAACAGGAGAAACCGCCAATGCCCGTTGATCACGACCGCCTGTTCAAGGAACTGCTGACCACCTTTTTCCGGGAGTTTATGGAGCTCTTCTTCCCTGCGGCCCATACCTTAATCGATTATACAGATACCAAGTTTTTAACCCAGGAGGTTATTACCGATATTACCGCCGGCGACAAACACTACGTTGATATCCTGGCGGAAGTTAAAATCAAAGGAGAAGACGGCTGCGTCCTGGTCCATATCGAGCCCCAGGCCTACCGGCAAGCCGACTTCGCCCGGCGCATGTTTATTTACTTCAGCAGGCTTTACGAAAAACACCAGAAAAGAGTACTCCCCATCGCCGTCTTTGCCCATGACAGCAAGGTAGAAGAAACAAACCGGCACGAAGTAGAGTTTCCTTTTCTCAAGGTGCTGTAGTTCGAGTTTTACAAAATACAACTTAAGAGACTGCCCTGGCGGCAGTACCTCAACAGCAATAACCCGGTAGCGGCGGCGTTGTTAAGCAAAATGGACTATTCGCCCCGGGAGCGGGTACAGGTAAAGATCGAGTTTTTGCGCCTGTTGACCCGGATGCAGTTAGACCCGGCGCGGATGGAACTGATAACCGCTTTTTTTGACAGCTACCTGGTGTTGAACGCCGAAGAAGAAAAATCTCTGCAAGAGAAGTTGTCGGAAGAACTCCAACCCGAGGAGGTGCAAAGGGTCATGGAATTAACCACATCCTGGCATTTAAAAGGCTGGCAGCAGGGCCGGCAGGAAGGCCGGCAGGAAATACTCTTAAGACAGCTAAGGAAACGCCTTGGTACCACGTCTCCGGAAGTGGAAGCGAAGATAAAGACTTTATCAGCGGAGCAGCTAGATGACCTGGCTGAAAAGATACTTGACATCACCAGCGAAGCTGAATTGCATAGAATCCTCGCCATTAAACATTGATACTTAAGCTCCACTCTGGGCTTAAGGTCGCCCTGGCATCAAAGACCGGCCAGGTTTAACCAGGCCGGTCTTTAAGTTATCCTTTAAATCCCCGCGGCCTGCGGCGGTGCCACTGCCAGGCCGTAGCAATGATGTCCTCCAATTCTGTATATCGCGGCCGCCATCCCAGCTCTTCGATGGCTTTTTCTGCCGAGGCTACCAGCACCGCCGGGTCGCCAGGCCGCCGGGGACCGACACGGTAGGGCACCTTTTTCCCTTCACCTTTTCCGCCGCTTTTATTACCTCCAGGACCGAATAGCCCCGGCCGCTGCCCAGGATAGATAGGTTACCTTGGGGCTGCCCTGCTCCAGGGCTTCCAGAGCCAGGACATGGGCTTCCGCCAGGTCCTCGACGTGGATGTAGTCCCGCACCGCCGTGCCCAATATCCCCTGCCGGCGACGCCCCAGCGGCGTTGAAATAACGCAGTGATATAGCGCGGAAGTCATAGGCGCGGCTGTAGAAGGCCAGGGCCTTCTACAGGACTAAATTCCATAATGAATCACATACCCTCAAATAACGCCGCCTGCCCGCCGCCCTGGTGCAGAGGGTGATGAGGTGCGCCTGTTCGACAGGCTTCATTTCAGTTTTGTTCTAATTCACTAACAAACCGTTGACTATTATCTTCCTCATGTTCAAAAGGATTGTATAAATGTAGACCATGCCTGCGAAGATGTTTGAAATCTTCAACATTCCGTGTGACTAAAACAGCCGATAATAATAAGGCTGTAGCTGCAACGATGGCATCTGGTAATTTTAGCTTACGATTATAATCCTTTTTACTAAGGGCGCGTAATTCGGCGGCTTTAAGAGCGACCTTAGAATCAACATCCACTATTTCTCCTATATCCAAAATACCTCTTATCTTTGATTTTTGTTCAAGAGTTAGTTCATGGAATGAAAACAGCTCTGCCTCGACTATTGTTGAATAATAGACTTCTATATCGTCGTCTTCTAGTTTCTTCATTGCCCAAACTGCTGCTTTTACTCCTGCCAGGGTATAAATAATTATGTTAGTATCGACCACATATTTATTCGGGTACGACCCCTGATCGATCATCTTCATCCTCTCTGATGTGTAACATCTCATCAACCAATTGAGGATGGTCCTTTAAGATACCCGCAGCCGCCAGGACAGCACCTTTTGATTTACTACGTTTAGTCAGCTTAATGGTTATCTTGTTCGTACCCGGGATAATCTCTACCCAATCACCAGGTTTAATTTTGGCCATTTTCAATACTTCTCCGATGATAATTCTTCCGCCTGGCTCTACTCTTCTCTTAACCTGTAGCAATGCCATCACTCCTAAGGCTCGAGATTAATATCAATTATATTCTGTAAGATTATACCCTAAAAACGTCTCCAACTCAATCTGGTATCTGTTTCTTCTTCTTTAAATACCCCACCATCCTGCCGCATTTGCTCCCCTATGACCCTCGTATAACTAAACCTTTAAATCCCCGCGGCCTGCGGCGGTGCCACTGCCAGGCAGTAGCAATGATGTCCTCCAGTTCTGTATACCGCGGCCGCCAGCCTAACTCCGCCATGGCTTTTTCTGCCGATGCTACCAGCACCGCCGGGTCGCCGGGCCGCCGGGGACCGACACGGTAAGGTACTTTCTGCCCTGTCACCTTTTCCGCCGCCCGGATTACCTCCAGTACCGAATAGCCCCGGCCGCTGCCCAGGTTATAGGCCGCCGTGGGGCTGCCCTGCTTCAGGGCTTCCAGGGCCAGGACGTGGGCTGCCGCCAGGTCCTCGACGTGGATGTAGTCCCGGATGCAGGTGCCGTCAGGGGTAGGGTAGGCCGTGCCAAAGACGCTTAAATAAGGTCTCTTACCCGCTGCCGTCCGGGTAGCCAGGGTGATGAGGTGGGTGGCGTCTTCTTCCCCTCGCCGATTCTACCGTCCCGGTCGGCACCGGCAACATTGAAATACCGGAGGGATATGTAGTTGATCTCACTGGCAAAGCCATGTTCGTAACCCTGGTCATCACCGGCTGCCAAAGAGCAGCCACAAAAGGACTACTCCAACCACTATCAACCACCAAATACAACCCGTAGATTCTGAGGCTGTAGATGGTGTCTTGCTGCTTGCTTGAATTGAAGCCCGGCCAGAAATCGACGTTCGATAAATAGTGATAGGCTGGGACTGTGGAAGTGAGCGCGGTGAAAACGTCTCCTCCAGCAGCTCCGCCCGCCGGATATTAGAGAGGGCAAACGACCGAATATCCTGGCGCCAGCGACAGTACGCCCGAAGGATGGTACCACCCCAGTCCCCTGGTTCCAGCGCCAGCGGCTCCACCACCCGGTCGGTAAGCGCTTTCCTGGAGGCCGTGTAATAGTTCAGATGCACACAGCGGTGTTCCTGCAGCGCCTTTTTTAAGAGCGCCCGGATTTGCTCTGAACTCGTGGCAACTACCGGGCTGGCGGTCACGGTTCCGGTATCCAGCGTTGCCGCTACCGCGGATACGGCCGGTGGAGTGATGGTAGGCCTGGAGCCACAGTGATGTACATTGTCCGTGCCCACATCAAAGGCCACCCACTGACCTGCGGGCATCTCCCTGAGGCTGATGGGCCGCCCACAGTATTTACATTTGCGATAAATGGCCACCCAGTACCACCTCTATAACTTATTTTCCGCACCCCTTCTCGGTTAGCCTTGAACTATGAGGTATATATACTTCGATACCATCTGCTACTAGACTCACAAAGATTATATTCATGCGACTTCTGAATAATTAGAGCGGAAGATAAGTTATAAGCCGTCCAGCCCGGGTTATAGTTTTGCGCGAAAGGCCACCTTAAAAGGAATCAGTCCAGCGGCAGTCCGGGTACCGGCTGCAGCCCAGGAATGCCCCGTTGCGGCCAGATTTGAGGACAACCTTCCCCCCACAATGCGGACAGGTAAGCTCCAGGTCCTGAACCGCCAGTTCCAGTACCCGACGCGGGATGTTAATCAAGCCTTTACAACCGCCATTCCGGAAGGAAGCACAGCCAAAGAAGGGCCCATGCTTGCCTGTTCTGAGCCCGGTGGTACCACCGCACAATGGACAGGAAGGAAACGCCATCCGCTTCTTTAGAGCATCAGCCAACTCGGTAAGGCGGTGCTTTTGTACAGACCGCCGTTCCTCTTGCTTAAGCAGGTACACCGTACCTGAGAGTTCCATCAGCCTCACCACCAGCTCCGGCTGGGAGAACCGGATCATCACCTCACTGCTCCGGCTGTGGGAAAGAATGTTCAAGCTGCCGAACCAGGCGATCTTCCGATCCACGAAGGCGAGCTTCTCATGCAGGCCCCTGCGGCGCAACACTTTAATACCTATTGTAGATAACTGACGAATTAATTCCTCCGTAACCTGGTTGGACTCATGCCGCTCCCTGGTTACCACCAGTACCAGTACCCCGCGGTCTACCAGGCGCCGCAAAGGAGTGATTACGTCCGCCAGGCGTCGCTCGGCGATGAAAGGGCTAAATATAACTACTTCTCCGGCGGCGTCACGCAAATCTTCCAGAAAAGCAGGGTAAAAATTTCCTTCATTGAAGTGCGTAGCACCTTCGGGATTTCCCAGCTGCCGGCGTGCCGGCATAACTGCCCCCAGTGCGATCTTAACCGCCGGGTCGGCGTAATCCTGGACCACCATACGGGCGTCCATGATCTTGCCGTGCTGCTCCAGATACTGCAGCAGGGTAGCCAGGGAATCACCCGCAGGAGCTTTTTGGCTCAGATAGTCATGGTGGGCCACTATCACCAACTTGCCTTTGGCCCGGGTGCAGGCCACATTGAACAAGCGCATAGCTTCGGAGCCCCAGCCGCCAGAGAGAAGCTTCCCAATCTGAAATGGGGGACTATCCACCAGGTCGAAGATAATAACATCTTTCTCGTTGCCCTGGAACCTGTGCACGGTTGCCGTTTCAACTCTTTCCCCGGGAAGCCTGTATTGCTCCACCAGGTGTTGCAACAAGCGAGTTTGAGCCCGGTACGGCGCCACCAATCCAACATTTGGGCGCCGCTGGCCAGGGCCCGGGCGGCAAGCCGGATACAGACTATAGCACTGTAAATATTATAGCGGGAGAACCCGGGGTCCAGCCGGCCGCACCAGGGATTGGCACCCGATGTGGTACACAGGACCAGGGGCTCCCCGGATTCCGGAAGAGCCGCAGTTGCGTGAGCATATTTCTTGGGGTCCGCCCTGTGCTCGAGCGGGTTTCCGTCATGCTCATAGACCAGCATATTGGCCACTTCACCAATGGCCTCATGCATGCGATACTGCACCTTCAGCGCACATAACCGGGGATCGTCCAACCTTGCCCGGCCCTCCACGATACCGGCCTTAACAAAAATATCGGTTTGTAACCATCTGGCAGCCAGGGGATACTTTTCAGCGTCCCGGGCGGTTGCAATTGGGGGCAGCTGCCGGAAATCACCTGTGACCACCACGCGCTTCTGCGCCCGGCTACCGGCAAACCATAGATTGGGCAGGGGAACCATACTGGCCTCGTCGATGATTACTGTATCAAAGGTGCCCCGGTACAGTTCTTCCAAAAGCACCAGGCGAGATAAAGTCGCTCCAACGATTCTGGCGTCGCGAATCACGGTCGCCGCCATTTCACGCAGCCGGGCTTCAATGGCGGCCAATTGCTCATCTAATTGCTTGAGGTTTTTCTCGACCTCACCCAGCTGCTGCCGAAGTTCCGGGAGAGGAGGCAACGGCCCCAGGCTTTCCAGAGCCTGCCGGTCTTTGGCCTGCCGGTGTTCAGCTTCTGATAACGCGACGCTAGCAGCCCTTCTCTCCTGCTGGGCAACCTGATAAGCTGCCTCCAGCTTTGTGATTACAGTTTCTTGATTGACGATCTGACGGCGGATGACCTCCGGGTTAAAACCGAAAAAGACCCGTCGAATGAACCCGGCTGCTTCAGCTTGCTGCAGCTTACTATGCAAATCACCCAGGGTTTTACGGGCCTGCGAGATAGCGTTCCCTTCTTCTTGCACCTTCTGTTCGGCTCCAGCCAGGGCAATCTTTGCTGTTGCGACAAGCTGCTCTGACTTTTCAACAGTCTCGATAACCCGGATGGTAGCAGCCAACTGGTCCCGCACTCCCTGCACCCTCTTGCGCTCGACCCCCAGCGCTTGCTGTTGCTGCCTTAAATCCTTGCTTTTCCTCTCAAGCACGGCCTCCATCGTCACCTGCTGCAATTCCGGGTCCTCCCGGGCCAGTGCGCCTACCCGTACCACGGCACCACCCTGGATTTCGTTATCGTCCAGGGCTTTGATAACGGGAATCAAGGCCGTATCTACAGCCACGTTCGTGTGGGACGTAACCAGCACACGGTCCCCACGCTGGACCAACTCCCGTACAAGGGCACCGATGGTCCGTGTCTTCCCCGTTCCCGGCGGGCCCCAGATGAATGTGACCCGCTGTCCCAGGCTCCGGTTGACTGCCTCCATTTGTTCCCTGTTCAAGTCTCCAAGGCTGGTGGCAGGTTTAACATTGGGAAAGGAAACATTGGCTTGGAACGCAAAAAGCCGCATACACATATCCCGTTCGGCAGGAAGTACGCCGGTGCGAATTTCATCCAGGCGTCGCTGCAACTGTTCTAATAAGTAGTAGGCGGAAAGGCTCAGGACCGCCTTAGGGATAAAGGGGCCCAGGTCATCCTGTATGCCCAGCGTCATCTCAAACCCCTGAACGCTTAATATGATGGTCTCGTGTGAATCCTTATCAATACAGAGTTGAGCCGGGGTATCGGAGGGAATATTGAGTTCGGTATCAAGCAAAAAAATATATAGAAAGCGGCCCGCAGCAGTGCCTCCGTACCTTCCGTCGTGGACTCTTATTTGCTCCGCCCCGCCAGACTCCTTGATTGCATTGATCTCTTCTTCCAGGGCCGCTATCAGTTCAGTGATTATCGAATCAAAAGTTGCCACCAGTTCGGCGCCCTCCTTGTGAATTGAGTTAAATGGCTAAATATATCCAAAAAGAACGACCATTACCGCCCAGAATGATGTCTGGTCATGTTCGCCGGGGGAACTGGATGGGACTGTAGCTCCGAGGCCAGGCCTTTAGCAATATATTAAAAATAAATAACCCTTTTTCAGCCTGACCCTCTTCAGGTAAAATAAAGAAAAACAGGAGAAACCGCTAATGCCCGTTGATCACGACCGCCTGTTCAAGGAACTGCTAACCACCTTTTTCCGGGACTTGCCATTAAACATTGACCCTCGCTTCCCAAGACCGGCTGGTTTTAACCGGGCAGGTCTTTAAGTTATTCTTTAAATCCCCGCGGATTATATCAGTAACCAATGGATATAACACTGGATGGTCAAGCCAGCGTAATCGCCTCTAACAAGGCCCATTTTCATCCGCTACAGTTGCAAGGTAATCGCGACCCTTTTCTACATCCGGGAGAATAAACCGGCATCCCAGGGCATCCATGGGATCAAACATTAAAATGCGCCAGAATGTCTTGCGGGCGGCATCAAACTGGCCCAGGCGCCACTGGCAGAGGCCCAGCCCGTGCAGGGCGCGCAGAAAAGGGCGATTATTTATCCAGCTCCACGGAAGCAGTCCGTTAAAGCCTGGCGGCAGGGCCTGCTCGCCAACTTTAACCCCTGCCAGGTAACGTTGCATCGCTCTTTTTGCATGCCAGGCGCTGCGCCCATCTCCAAATGTATATGTGCCCAGGTGGACAAAGGCATCAATGCAACGCAGGTCTTTGGTCAGGCACCCATGCAAAATTTGCCACGTTTTATCAATATTGCCCTGATGAGCATATTCAACCGCTAGGGATATTGGGTCCTCCATTTCCTCAGGGTTCGCGCCGGGGATAATTTGCTCCATTTCAAATACCTCACGGGGACCTGCTTTCAGAACAGCAATTACCCACTCAGGTAAAGACGAAGGCAATTCCCGGTCCGGGTCAATTTCCCACAGCTCGGCAAAGTAATAAAAAGAATCCCAGGTGCCATGCAAGTACAGTCTCAGGGGAACAGGTGTTAATACGGAACCGTCTATGTAAGAATCAATGACTTTACCCGAAAGATAAGTATGCTTCTTGTATTCCCATTCTTTATTGGGGATAACCCTGAGGATTTCTCCCTCCGTTTCATCCCTGACGCCTCCGACCGGCCGTAAGGTAATAATCTTTCGTTCCGGTAACCGGAGGCAGCGCAGATTTGTCTTTCCTGCCGCCAAAACGATTAGTTCTACTAAATCCGGCATAATCATACCCACCCTATCCCTGCGGTTATTATAGTTGCTTCTTTTCCTAATAGGCTATCCGGCTATTTCCAAGCGCCGGCATTACGGAAAAGACTCGCCTTTAGGTATTTAGGTAATTTACGCGCCATATTATCCTCCATGAAAAAGCGCTAGTGTTCGGCCATTACGCGCAGGCGTCAACTGTACCACCCTACAGCGCACCGGGCGTGCCAGCAGCTTATACCAGCGATTTGTCTTCAATTCCCGGCATTGCTCCGCGAAGCCCGGTATTTTACCGGTTTCACTCCAGGCAGAACGCTCTGATACTTTGGGGAATAGTCATCTGCCCTTTACTGGTTAAGCGCACTAAAGGGTTGGACATGAAGCATTCTTCTCTTTACAACCAGAAAGATTTTCTTACAAAAATGTACTATTATAGCACTATGCTTGCAACAAAATCCAGGCTTGCTGTAAAGGGCATATCCATAAAGTACTATAAGGCTTAGCGTGCTCGGTGGCGGCAAGCTTCACTCGGTTGCTTTCTACATGGTCCTAATCTCAGGACTATCCTCTTACTCGCTGGTCACCGCCTGGTTGAGATAGTCGCGGGCCTAGCCGGGACGCTATTCCTCTTCCGTTCCCACTGCCAGGCGGAATAGATAATGCCCTCCAGGTTGTCGTAAGCCGGTACCCAGCCCAGGCGCTCGCGGATTTTCCTGGCGTCGGCCACCAGAGCCGGCGGGTCGCCCGGCCGCCGGCCTTCGTAGCGCACCGGGAAGTCTACACCGGTCACCTTTTTGGCCGCTGCAATCACCTCCAGGACGGAGTAGCCCCGGCCGTAGCCGCAGTTGAACACCTCGCTCTTCCCGCCGTCCAAAAGGTACTCCAGGGCCAGGACGTGGGCTGCCGCCAGGTCCTCGACGTGGATATAGTCGCGTATGCAGGTGCCGTCCGGGGTGGGATAGTCCGTGCCGAAGACGCTTAAATAAGGTCTCTTGCCCGCCGCCGTCCGGGTAGCCAGTGTGATGAGGTGGGTGGCGTCTTCTTTCCCCTCGCCAATTCTCCCGTCCCGGTCGGCACCGGCAACATTGAAATACCGGAGGGATACGTAGGTTATCCCACCGGCGGCGGACAGGTCCTGCAGTATCCTCTCCACCATGGCCTTGCTGTGGCCGTAAGGGTTGATGGGGTGCAGGGGGGCTTCTTCCGGCACCGGGATGCGCTCCGGGATGCCGTAGACGGCGGCGCTGGAAGAGAAAATGAGCTTATTAACGCCGCTCTTCTGCATACAGGCGAGGAGATTCAGAGTGCCTTGTACATTGTTTATGTAATACTTCAAGGGCTGGGCCACGGACTCGGGGACGACGATGTGGGCGGCAAAGTGCATGACGGCATCGGGCCGGAAGTCCCGGATAACCGCTTCCAGTTTGGCGGCGTCCAAAAGGTCGCCCACCACCAGGTCGCCGTATAAGACCGCCCAGGGGTGACCCGTTACCAGGCTGTCGTAGGTCAGCACCCGGTAACCCCTCTCCCCTAGAGCCTTCACCACGTGGCTGCCGATATATCCCGCCCCGCCGGTAACCAGTACCTTAGCCATGAAATGTACCTCCTATGATGCTTTATCGCGCATGAGCATAACTTTTATTGCATGGGTTATTGTACAAAAAACAAAATAAGACCTGCAAACACCAGCAAGCCTTATCATTATAAATTTAATCCAGGCAACTGCTTATTACTTTCAGGTTCTTGCCTTAAAATTTCTAAGAGCTATTTAAATCCGTGACCTTTTCCTATTGTTTTTGAATCTCATTTAAACGATTGATGTTAACTAATGGGAGTATTACAGGTGGAACATTTGCAGCCATAGTAACACTAGAAACAACTGTTCTTAAGAAGGGAAAAAGAATAGCCGGAGCGTTAATTTCTGCATAACGATACAATTCATTTTTTTCAACAGAAGAACTGGCTTTAAACCAGCCCCGTAAATTAACTTTTAAGTGAAATGGGTTATCTTTTTCGGGGCCTTCTTCAAATATATTACAAAATAAATCAACGGTAATCTCATTATTTGTTTCATCAACAGTTGATTCAGTCCGTACTTTGAAGTCAAGCGGTATAGACTTATTCTTCTGTGATTTAAAGTTCTGATTCAACTTATAAGATAAATATAAAACTTTATACCCACGAAAAATCAAATGGCTCTCTATAGACTTGTCTATCATGTCGCCTCACCATTTGCAATAGCAATATAACCATTTGTTAAGTCGCTATATGGTTCCTCAAGAATATTATATTCAACGATTAACCTTTCTGGTTGCCATTCACAATCTGCTTCCTCCCCAATATCGGGACATTGCTCAATCCCGGCTTTCTGTAAATCACTCTCAAATTGTTCAATAGTTACCCGGGCAAGATATTGGTTTATCTGCTCAACTACTTCTTTAAAATCCACCGTTACTGCACCTCCATTGTTCAATAGATTTTATACACCGCTCTTCTTTTACGCATATTTGAATTTGTACCGGGGGAATATTAGTAATGTCGTACGGATAACTCCGGCCGGGCACAAGAAAAACAGCTCTAACTACTTCATAAGGAAATTGTTGGCAGATAAAATTTATAGCCACACCATTTAAAAGGCGTTTTCCTTTATACTTTGTCTGCTTCATTTTGCCCTGTAGTTGTTTTATTATCGACAAAAACATATCCCATTCCAGTTTTCGTGTTAAATCAAGAACCTCCTGGGCTTCAATAATAGTTTTTAAGATAGCCCATTCTTTATATTTCCTGGCGCGTACACACCAATCAATAGCCTGGTCAGGATCATCCTCAAAAAAGTATATACCCTTCCCCAACCATTCATCTTCTCTATTTGAAGGTAAAAATCTTTTATCCAATAATATCATATCAGCACTTGCTTTACTAGTACCATGAAAACCTATAAAAACCCTTACCATATTATGCCCCCGATATAGGTTAGATAACCTAATGGAAATGGGTTCTAGCTTAACCGTAAAAATCCTGCTATTTTGAGTTTATAAACTTCATAACCTGCCAGGCGGCAGGAAGGGAGCCTGACAATTAACACCCTACCCCACCTGCACCATTTCCTGCCCTTTCTCTACCCGAAAGCCC
The DNA here is from genome assembly GCF_001267405.1 of Moorella thermoacetica. Taxonomy (NCBI): domain Bacteria; kingdom Bacillati; phylum Bacillota; class Clostridia; order Neomoorellales; family Neomoorellaceae; genus Neomoorella; species Neomoorella thermoacetica. The sequence goes on along the minus strand of NZ_CP012369.1, from coordinate 598,496 downwards.
GGCAGGATCAGGCGCAGCAGTTCTTCCACCCCGGCCATGTCAGCGCGCCAGCCGAGCTGGGATACCAGCCCCAGAAACCTCTCCAGCCCTGCGGGGTCAAATTCCTCCGATCGGGCGATGAAGATCCACTCGTGGGAAGCTGCGTTGACCGGACAGGATAATCATGCTCCGCGCCAGGTCTACTATTTTCACCTACCTATTCATTAGGCACCAACCGTAACGCCGGACAGTGTCCCGTATGACATCCAACCACGTTTAGACTGAAGGCGTCAACCATCCTAAAGAGGTAAAGGTCGTGCATAAACGTTATTTTCTTTATCAACTAGACTAAAGCCAAAAAAGCTTAAGAAATTCTTTAACCCACCTATCTTTTTAGCATATGAAGGGTCATTTTTATCCAATTTTGTTTTTCCTTTCTCATCAAATGGTGTGGGAATTACAGTTACAGCAGCAGCACCCCTCCCTAAGAACGAGCAAATTACTGGAAATATTGCTTTACCGATACCTTTATCGCGGTATTCAGGTTTAATAAACAAACGCTCAATATACAATATTCCAAACCCATTCATATTCTCAAGGTATTCATTCTTAATCTTCCAGGTTCCTTCTTCCAGTAAAGGAGTAACTGCCGTAACCAAATCACTGCTATGAGCATCTATAATGTAAAAAAGGTTATCCTGTTCTAGCGCCCTTTCATTATCGATAAATAAACACCTAAACTCCCCTATATTTTTTCTCGCATCTATCTCAGACCACGATTTTTGCAAAAATATTTTGCCGGAATATGTATAAATATAACCTTCATCAGGGTTAGGCTCCCACCAAGAGTCAGCATATGCATCAGCGGTAAATTCCAAATTAAGCTCAGCAATATCAATACCGTTTTGTTTTAGCTTTGTTTTTATACCATTAAAGAGTAGTTTAATATCATTCACTTACAAAACCTCCTATGATGCTTTGTCCCGCATGAGCATGACTTTCAGGGTATGTAAAAGAATCTGGGCGTCGCTTAAAGGTGAGATGGTTTTAGCATAGAGCAGGTCGTAACGAAGTTTATCGGCCGGAGTGGTGCTGTAGCGCCCCTGGACCTGGGCCAGGCCGGTGATACCCACCTTCAACTGATGGCGCCAGTCGTAGCCCGGCACTTCTTTCTTGAATTGCTCTACAAAGAAAGGGCGTTCCGGCCGGGGGCCGATGAAGCTCATCTCCCCTTTGAGAACATTCCAGAGCTGGGGTAGTTCGTCAATACGAGTGGCCCTTAGAATCCGGCCCACCCTGGTAATACGCGGGTCCTTATCGGTGGCCAGTACCGGGCCGGTAATCTTCTCCGCATCAGGTACCATGGTTCGCAGTTTGATCAACTGGAACACCCGACCACCCTGGCCCACCCGCTGCTGGCGGTAAAATACCGGTCCGCCGGGAGATTCAATCTTAATCGCCAGGGCCGCCAGCAAAATCAGGGGTATGGCTATTATGGATAGACATAAGGACAAAGCAATATCGAAGGCCCGCTTCCAGGCGCGCGAAGGCACAGCTATAAAGCCGTCCACCCGAAAAACAGGGATGCCGTCGAGCTGTCCCAGGCGGGCCTGGGCTAAAAAGATTTCATAGATATCAGGAACTATGAAAGCGGGCAGATTACGAGCCATAATTTCTTTCAGCATCATTTCGCGATATTCCAAGGGAATCCCATCGCAAAATAGTACCGCTCCGGGCCGGCTGGCATCAAGGGCTTGAGGAAGTTCATGATAAGTTCCCAGCACTGGAAACTCTATCTCAGACGTTGTCGAACCGCCCTCGACTACCAGACCCGCCACCTGATAAAGGCGATTGTCTTCCCGGGTAACCTCCCGCGCCCGCTGACAGGCTGTCTCTGTAGGACCAATGACAACCAGCGTGAGGGTACCCTGTAACCAGATAGAAAAGCGCCACACAGCATACCGCCAGATACTCAAAAGCGCGAGCTGGATAGGTGCAGTCAGGAGAAATACCGAGCGGGGGAAGGCATACTTTTGCAGCATGTATGAAATGCCCAGGCCGCTGAGGATAGTCAAAGCCACCACCCAGACCAGGGCGGCAAAGATCTCTATCCAGCGGTAACGGCCGCCGACGTAGAGCCCGTAGCTGTAAAAAAGGACAAAGGCCGCCAGGGTAATCCAGATGGAGATCGTCCGGTAGGCGTGCCAGTTGACAGCAGGAATGCTGCCGCCGAAGCGGAGCCAGAAAGCCAACCAGAAGCTGAAGTTAACTAAAAAAAGATCCCCGGCTATTTTTACCACCTTTGTCCAGCGCAAAATCTCATCCCTCCCCCAAGGCGAGCAGAAGTTACGCGTTCCTAGCTTGGTAAATAGCGGCTGTAAACAGCATCCATCTCGGCGAGCACTTTGTCAAGGGAATAATCGCCAATCTTCTCCCGGCCCGCTCTGCCTAAGGCCAGGCGCAGGTTTTCATCCCGGGCCAGCAGTTCCAAATAGCCAGCCAGCCCCTCTACATCGCCCAGCTCCACCAGGAAGCCCGTCCGGCCGTGGTCTACCAGATCTCGGTTGCCGCGCACGTTGCTCGCCACCACCGGCTTCCCCGCAGCCATTGCTTCCATGAGGGATCTGGGGAGGCCTTCATGCCGGGAAACAAGGACGACGATATTTGCCTCCTGGACAAGCTGAGGTATATCCCGACGAAAACCAAGAAAATGAACCCTACTTACACTTTTTCCATTTACCCAGCACTCCAATGCCTGGCGGAGAACACCATCACCTACCAATAAAAGATGAGCGGAACATATCTTCTTAGTAAGTCTTGACCAGGCCTTTAGCAGAAAGAGGTGATTTTTTCTTGGTATCAATTCCGCTATACAAGTTATAACAATATCGTCCGCTTTTAAACCCAATTTATCACGTAAACTCCTAGAGGAAACTATGCTGTTGAATTTGTCAACATCTACTCCTACACCGTGTACATAAAATAGGTTCTCCCCCGGCCTGAAACCCATTTTAATGGCACTATCGTAATCTTCCCTATTCATCACTATCAGCCCGTCCGTCCAGCGGGCAGCCAGCCGCTCGGCAGGGTAGTAAAGGAGCCAGTTCCGTAAAGACGCACCCTGGTAAAAGTGGAAGCCGTGGGCGGTATAGAGCACAGGCCTCTGGCCTGTAGCCCTAGCTAGATATCTCCCCAAAAAACTGGCTACCGGGGTGTGAACATGGATGAGATCAAACCGATAGTATTCCAACAGCCGGCCTAATTCCCTGAAAGCGCGCCAATTTTTAAGGCTATAGGGCGAGCGGGAAAAAGGGATCTCCCAGCATCTCACACCTATAGCCTCCACCTCTTTCTTTCTCCCCTGATCAGAGGAGGCTGCCGCGTGCACCTCATATCCTTTACCGTGCAAAAGCTGCATGAAAGGCAGGTGAAAAGCGGCCAGGTGGGTGTAAACGGTGGCTAAATACAGAACTCTGCCTTTTGTGTTAGTCAACCTCTCAACCCCTGCCACTTATGGATGAACCCTTTCAAAAAGGCAAGCCTATTAAGGAAAAGGGCCTGGACTTAAAATCCTGCCCCCGGTTTATGGCAGTTCCCACTCGAAGACACCAACGGGTGGAAATTCCATAAGCGCTGCCTTTATGGTGGTGCATATTTTTTGCAGCTCCTCCCGCGTCCGGGCCTCGCACCTGGCTACTAGGACAGGCTGGGTGTTCGACGCCCGCACCAGGCCCCAGCCTCCGGGGAAGATGACCCTGGCGCCGTCTACGTCGATAACCTCATAACCCCTCTGCTTGAAATACCCTGTTACGCCGGAGACTACCGCCGCTTTGTATTCGTCAGCACAGAAAATGCGCGTCTCAGGGGTAGCGCAGTACCGTGACACGTTCGCCAGTAGAACAGATAGTGGTCTCTCATCCCTGGAGAGAAGCGCAGGAGCCTCGCTGCACTGCATAGAGGGCGTCATCGTAACCGTAATACTCGTCAGCAAAGAAGAAATGCCCCGACATCTCGCCTGTAAAAAGATTTATGAATACCTTAAATGGATAACTCCCTATATAACGCAAGCAGACGCTCGCGCATCAAATTCCAACTGTATTTTTCCTCATAAGCCCGCCTCCCGTTTTCCCCTAGCTGCTGCCGTAAAGCCGGGTCCCGGGCTAGGCGAATAAGTGCTGCTTCGAGGGCCGCCACATCCCCGTACGGTACGACTAGGCCGCAATTAATCTTCTCAACAAGACGGTCTATGCCCGTGTTTCGGGCTACTACAACAGGTTTAGCCAGCATCATAGCCTCAAAAACTTTATTCGGGCTGGAGTAGCGATGGTTGGGTATGGTTGGGTCATAGGTAGCGATCAGGACATCAGCAGCATAACTTAACTTCAGGGCTCGCTTATAGATAATTGGTCCATGCCAGGTAACGTTGGGAAGCGAGCGAGCTAAGCCCAGAATGCGTTCTTCATCACCCCCGCCAAGACCGGCCAGATCCAAATGCCATTCCGGATGACGGCCAAGTATTTCCATCATCTCTAAAAGTCCCCGTTCTACTTGAAGGAGACCGACGTAAACTAGGTAAAGCTCCGTCAGACGGGGGGGTGGTCCGTTCCGCCTCAAGGTATCTAATACATCTGGGGGACTGTTGTAGATTGTGATAAGCCGGCGAGGTCTAGTTCCGGCGATTTGCTCCCTGCGGCTTTCATCTGCAAGAATAACGGCATCGACCCATTCAAGAGCTTTAAATTCAAGCACGTGAAGCAACTTGCGTATAAGGGTAGGTATGTTACGCCTACTATCCGCGTAAAGGTCAAAAATATCGTAAATGATACGTTTGCCACCAAGAGCCTTGCTCAGCAAGCATGGGAGAAGGGTATCGAAATCACAAATATGGATGAGAGCCAAGCCCTGTCCCTCCTGGATGAGCCTTCGCAAGAGGAAAAATTGCCAGGATAGTTGTTTAAAAATATTTTTCAACCCCGACCCATAAGGAGAGATATGAGAAAACCGTACTATCCGATATCCCGAACGTTCTTCTTCACGAGGCAACTGCCCTGTACGATCCCATGCTAACACTAGAACTTCATAGTTCGCCTTGCACAAAGCTTCAGCTAGTTTTTCTACCCGCGGATCAGGGGCCACCGGATTTGAACGACATATTAGTACTCGCTGCAAGCGTGGTGTTTGCATAATCTATCTTTTCCTCCATTTTTACTCAACATCACGCTATCGATTTAACTTGGTTGGCATACTGTACTGGCCTCCCACTAATTAGAACTTAAAAATCAGCCCACTATGCAGGCCAAATTATCTCCTGGAAGTCCAAGATTAAACTCATTGCTAACAAAATGGCTTCACTGGTCAATCTAGATGCTATCGTTCTTAAAGTTGACACTATTTTCTGTAATACCGTAACCGGCTAATAAAATTATTATGGCAACTACTGGATAGTGGTATCTAGATTGAACCTCAATAAATAAATGTAGGATTACAAATCCAATAATAACTAAAACGAAAAGCAACGAAACGTTATATATCTTATCTCTTTGCATCTTTATCTTTATTGTTTTTTGTATCTTAATCAGGCCGATGATTGCTAAACATAACATAAAAACATAATAAAGTTGGGACAATATATAAAGTAGGTCTACACGTATAATAGGGATCTCAATTAAGTTAGGAGCAATGTTAATAGTACTCCAATATGCACCGTACGCATCGTCACTCCACATTACCTCAAATTTATTACACATCAGCTTCAAAAGGCCCATGGGATTAGAGATCATCCTAGAAAATGCAACTCCAAGTATATATCTCGAAGCCCTTGAACCGTACTGTTCGATCAGTTTATGAGCTAAAGCAGCGTCCTCGGGATTCCACATACCTATATATCCAATGTTAGTTCCATAAAGTAAATTAAAAGGTAAAGAGGATACAGTAGGTGGGATCTTGAAGGTTAACCATCGAAATAGGTAATATGGTATAACCACCAAAAAAAAGCCTGCCAGCAATAATTTTAGTATTTGCCATTTGTTGGTCTTGTTACCATCTATAAAGCATATGTAGGCTAAAACAACAAAAAGTAGAAGAAACCCTACCGCTCTAATAGTACAAGATAGCCCGAGTATAAGACCCGCCATAAAACATAATGCTTGACGACGTTTGGAGTCATCAGATTTTGCCTTAACAAGCAATAGCAAGACCACTAAAAACATAAGTAAAAATGGTCCTTCTGAAGCCAAGACGCTATTCATCATTATTTGAGCAGGCCATAGCGAAAACAAGATCAAAGCGTTTCGCGCCGAGAATTCACTAAAGGCTTCGCGGGCTAAAAGAAATAACACCAAAGCCGTTAATAAACTTAAAGTTACATTAAGTATTTTTCCTACAAGCACATGGCCTCCGAATACTGCATAAAGTATTCCGAGCAGGACAGGATATCCTACTTCCTGTACTGTGTCATGTTTAAAATCGAGCTGTGACATGTCAAGAGCCATGAAATGATATCCCGCAAAATCTGATACCGGTAAAGATGGTACCATAATTATCCATATCATGCGAATTAATAGAGTTACTACTAACATAATATAAAGAAATGATTTGGTAGAGGAACGTGTTATAATCCCATGAGGGTTTCCAAGAATAAAAGCTACTATCATAGCAATAAATATGGAAACAATTAACCAACATCTTGAAAGTTGCGCAAGATGAATAATTGCTAATATAGCTGCCAAGATCATTGAAAATAATGTTAAAAAATGTAAACACAAAGATAAACTATTTTTTAAAGATCGGCTTAATTTATTATAATTATTAAAAGAGTTAATCAGCATATCTTAACCTCCAGTTTAAATATCCTTCTTATGACAAATCCATTTCTTAGTCTGTTCAAAAATAATCTCATATTTTTTCGCTCTTTCAATCCAAGAATTTTGATCAGCTAATTCAGCCAAACGCTTTTTAAAATGTTCATCACGAGATAAATCTAAAGCTTTATCTATGCATTTTGATAGCTCTGTAGCACAACTTCCACTCAAAACCTCGCAAAATTGTATACATTCTAACATACTCGAAGTTACTATTACAGGTTTCTCTAGAGCAAAATATTCAAATAATTTTAATGGAGATGTGGTCCGAGCTATCTCGCCTGGTCGGAATGGAATAAAACATATATCAAAATGAAGTGCATAACCGGGTAAAATTTTGTAATCAACCGGCCCCATCCAAAAAATATTCTTCGCTTTCGGTAACAGAGATGAACCGCCATAATAATCAGGCCCAATGAAAACAAAACCTACTTCTGGCCTAAGGGCTGCAAGTTTCTCTATCTCTTCATACCACAGCCAAGGTGCAAGTGCCCCAAAGTAACCCACAATTATTTTATGTACATTCTTGAACTTAATCAACGACTTAGGAATAGTACAGTACTTGTGGCGTTGGTCGCGATAATGCTCAACATCCACACCGTTTGGAATTAAAATAACTTTATCTTCGCCTACAGCTTGAACAGCCTTTCTATACAATGCTTTAGCTGAAGCCACGATAAAATCTACTCCACCATTGAAGGCATAATTCTTGAGAGCATTCAGGCGTCGGATGTTCTCCTCATCTCCAGATATAGCGGGGTCAATATGATCTATGTATTCGTAAACAACAAGGCCGTATTTTCTGCGGTCATCATAGATTTCTTTAGTGTAAACAGAAGAGGTACTGTAAAAGCTTCTTACTGCTCCGTAAATACTGTCTACTTTATCATTATTTGTCAACCAAAGGTTATCGGATATTTTTTTAAACCCAGATACATTATCATAAAAATTTGCAGTCTTAAAAATTACGAGGTAACCAAGCTTTGAAAGTGCGTTTGCCATATGTTGAGGTCTCTGAAATAAATTCATATTCCAATCTATATGGGTAGCCTCTAAAATAAAAATTCCCTTGTGTTGTTCCCGTTTCGATAGTACTTTATCTTGAAACTCTTCCCAAGAAAGGCCATGTATACCTTCTTGATTAGCCATTAGACCTACATTGTTTTTGCGCTTTGATAAGAAAAAACGAATAATAAGACATCTAAGTCCATTTAGACGTATCCGCAAATTTCCTGGAAGTCCCCAATAAATGCGCTTTAGTATAAAATAAGTTGTCGGCTCGGGATCACTAACAAGCTTCTTAAGAAATCTTAAAGGGCGTGTAATCCGCCACGATGTGCTGGCCCAAATATCTTGAATGTGCTTTTGTAGCGAAGCAATCTTTTCATCTCGCTCAATCACAGCTTGATTTAAGGAGATGATCTTTTCGTCACGTTCAGCCACAGCTTGATTGAGAGAAGTGATCTTTTCGTCACGCTCAGCCAGCGCACTCTTAAGGAAATCTATTTTCTCCCGTAACATTGTTGTTTCATACTTTATCGCTTCTAATTTAGAGTGGAGGTGCGCTACCAAGATCTGATGGGTCATACTCTTCGCCTGTTCCTTCCCGTATGGCTCATTGGAGAACAAGCCCAGAATAACCCGCATCAACTCTTTGTCCCACCACACAGGTTCGGAAATGGAACCGCGATATTGCAACGCATCCAAGATGTTTTGAGCCAACGGATTATCAAGCGGAGCTAAATCTTTTATCTTTTCCGCATAGCGCTGCCAGATCACTCTTTCGTCCCGATTATCGGCGACCCATTGGCGAAGAAGAAAAGGGCCTTTATCTTTGGACAATCTATAGAATTCCTGATGAAGGGCATCCGCTGTAATTGTTGGTAATCCACGACCCGAGAAATTCCAAAAAGAGGCTCGTTCGAACCTATTAATATCGAGTAGGCCTTTAACCCCATCATAGCCAACCAGCAAACATGGTCTGTTTAAGGCAGAACCCTCAAGAATTACGCGCCCCATCCCAGCAATGCCAGCATAAGCAGGCATTATCGTGGTTATATTATGACGCCATCCCATCAGTCGCACGAACTCAGCCTTGTCTGGCCGACTATTAAGAAACGATTCAATTAAATGAACTTGAGGCCCATCTCCAAATATATGGAGTTCGCCGACTGTTGCCTGATCAATTTTCTCTATCAAATCGAGAAGGCCGTTAGACTTATCTTTATCAAGCCGTCCAGCCCATAACCATGGGCCATCTTTGGCTACGTTTGGTGGGTTCGAGTTCTGTATTTGAACAGCGTTCAGTAAAAGTTCAGTCCTACATTCTGCCAAAGAGCGACACAAAAGTTCTGTCTCTTTCGATACACAGAAAACTCGACCTGCTACTGGGAGCACAACAGACTTGAGCAAAAAATCATAGAGTTGCCCAAACGTACTACTTAATGATAACGGACTATGTATCGTAACGACAAAAGGCAATCGTGATTGTTGCGCTGCCAAGAGACCGACGATTGCGCTATAAAACGGATGCGCATGGATTAACGTTATGCGCTCGTCTGAAATGAATTTCTTGAGCCTTTTAAGCGTCACACATAATTCGTCATATGATACCTGGGCGCCCATTCGAAGATCTGTAAGGGCTGCAGCAAACACACCATCGGGGCAATCGGCTGCTGAGGAACCTGTTGCTAACAGAAGATCCACACCAAGTTTCGATAGAACGCGCGCTTGACCGACAATATGAGTTTCTAAACCGCCACGTGAGAAGTACTCACTGATAACGAGGATTCTAGTTTTCATCTTGTCCACCTCGAGGTAATCTCGGATCTCAGCAGGAAAGTATGCGTTCCTCGTAGTTTTCCATCCAGGTCTTAAACCCTTGAAGATGCATCATTCTGCTTTTCAAATTACTGCTTGTAACACAGCTCAACAATCGCTAGAGAAAAATAATAAAATCTTTCGCAGTACAAAATTTTTAACTTAACCTGTACAGACTAGCGTCCAGGTACTGGACCAGCTACCACAGGAAACTTACATTCTCATCTACCGCGGTGAATATGAATAAAGCTTTAACGTCTCTAGCCACTCTATAATCTAATTCAGCCCTACTCATCTTACCGCACATGGAGGTAATCCCTGGTTTATTTGGTATTTCTGCACCACGTCTTTAGCCTTTCCAAACCTTACTATCTCACCCCTATGTAACCAGAGGGCCTCATCGCAAATGGTTTCAATATCATTCATGGAATGAGAAACCAGGAGAATACTGGTTCCTCTACGCTGCATCTCCCGGATACGTGCCAGGCATTTCTGCTGGAAATTACCGTCACCCACGGCCAGAACTTCGTCCACAATTAAAATCTCCGGCTCAACTGCAGTAGCCACAGCGAATCCCAGGCGCGCCTGCATGCCGGAGGAATAGTACTTTACAGGCACATCGATGAACTGTTCCAGCTCAGCAAAGGCGACGATTTCATCAAACTTCCGCTTTACCTGCGCTCTGGACATGCCCAAAATGAGGCCGTTCAGGTAAACATTATCCCGGTCAGAGAAATCCGGGTGAAAGCCGGCGCCCAGTTCAATAAGGGAGGAGCGCCGCCCCCGCACGGTGATTTGCCCCCTGGTAGGACGCAGGGTGCCTGTAAGTATTTTTAGCAAGGTGCTTTTTCCCGATCCATTTGCACCGATAATTCCCAGGCTTTTTCCTTCCTGCAACGTAAAGCTGATGTCCTTCAAAGCCCACAGTTCTTTATCAAGGTTGGGTAATTTACGAAATAGATTTATAAACAGAGTAGAGATATTTTCAGCCCTATCCTGGCGCAAGCGAAATTTTTTCCATAAACTCTGCACTTCGATAATGGCCAAACTACATGACCTCCGCAAAAATAGGCTCCAGGTAGCGAAAGACCAGCCGCCCAACCACGTAGATACCAATGGCGATTACAATGGTAATACCCAGGGCGTAACCATCAACCTGGCCGCTGCCAAGTATAGCTCTCGTTTCCATATTAATAAGCTGTCCGATAGGATTAAAAAGAAAATATTTCTTAAAATTTACAGGCACTTGTTCAATTGTATATAAGACTGGCGACATATACATCCAGAGCATGAGCAAGATGCCCAAAATCTGATTAACGTCCCGGTAAAGCACATTCAGGGCCGCTACAATATAGGCCATGCCCAGGGTGAAGATTAACTGTATTGCTACAAAAAGTGGCATCCACCACCATTTCGGGCCCGGGGAGACCTTATTTATTAACATCAGAATAATTAATACCATTAGAGAAAAACTAAAGTCCACCACCCGCGCCACGACTGAAGCAGCAGGTAGGATAACCCTGGGAAAATAAAGCTTGGCCAGCAGGCTGGCGTTGCCGGTCAGGCAATTTACAGCGGAGAGCAAGGAATTGGCAAACAGGTTCCAGAAAGTGATCCCGCAAAACAGGAAAACAACGTAGGGCACGCCCTCTATTCCTTGGACCCGGAAAATCTGGCTGAAAACAAAACCCCAGATCAAAGCCATTAATAATGGGTTCAATACCGCCCAGTACAATCCCAGGATGGAAAGCTGGTAGCGCATTTTAACATCCCGTAAGGCAAGGCCCATGATGAGATCATAGTATCGTTGGACGCGATGCTTAAATGGCTCTTTTTCTTCTATAAAATATACCTCTACTTTTTCCATAAATACTACCGCCTTTTCTATAATTGCATAATAGCCCGGACTATTACCACGTTGGCTTTCTCGTTGCTGGTACCGTCGCCCACTGCTTGGCGCACACTCTCCCCTGTATCCGGGGAAATAATGATCCGATGTCGCTAATCCTAGCCTGGACGACCTGCTCGATGACGAAAAATAAAATGGGCCGGTTGGCCACGGGAATAAGCTGCTTAGTGATGGTGTATGTAAGGGGGCGGGTGCCCTTGCCGCCCGAGAGGATGAGGCCTTTCATGGTCTGGTAATCCTCCACTTGCCAGTTGCCTTGAAGCCTATCTTATAGAAGGCAAAACGGCCGGGACCGAATTCTTCTATTGCTTTCTGGGCTACCTGGACATCATTAGGATCAATTATGACTTTGCCTTCTTCGGAAATAGCAATGAACTTCCCTTTGTGTTCTTTTTCTAAAGGTCGCCCATATTTTTCGTAAAGTTCTGCGTTCCGTTTTGCTAGTTCCTGTAGAGCCGGCTTTATCGTGTTTCGAGGCATAAGGGACATTCCTCCCTAAACAATGCTGGTAGTTCTCTTTTCAGATCCCTGGTCTCTCGGGATAACTGTTCGTCAGGTGTGCGGGATATTTGGATGCCATTATATGTTATTCCGAGTGCCTAATAATTTCTTCCTACTCCCAAATTCATACATTCTGTCTAAATATATTTCCCCGTACGACAGCAGGAAATCTCCCCATGCCTGCCAGGTGATTACCAGGATATTGCCGTCTATGCCAGCCAAGCCTGCAGCGCAGTAAAAGGAAAGGCCGGTATGACGGGCGATCTCGCGCTGGGGGATGTTGTCACTTTTCTGCAGGGAGTCCCGGACTGCGTACTGGGTGTCCATGCCGTTTTGCTCCATTATATTTATTTCGACATATCTTATACTTACTTTATGGACAATAATACCAGCAACTGTTAGGTGCGTCAATAGATTACAAGCTTACTTTTATTTAAAGCCGGTCGCCTTGCCGGGCATCCATCAATAGAACATAGGTATTTCTCGTAATCCAGGAGTACAGATTTGGGTTCACTATTGATCGTAATAACTACAGGAGGATCATTTTTTAGAGATTCGACCATGGGAGATATGTCAGAAGTCCCTCAGCGTTAAGTTTTTGTAACCCGGCAACGCCGTCCTGTTATAGTTGTCCCAGGAACATGAGATAGGGCTATAGTCGCTCAACACATGGCGCACGCTCTCCCCTGTTTCCGGGGACTTGTTTCATGACAAAAAATAAATGGGCCTGTCAGGCCTTCTGCAGGTACACCTCCATAACCTGAGAGCTGACCCGCCAGGCGGAATCGACGACCGTAAAAACGGTGTCTCCAATCTTTATCTCTGCTCCCAACAGGTTATAAGTCGTGTTGTCGTATACGAAATGGGACTGATCGGAGAAGGTGATGCTGTCAAATGTCCTCCAGCCTCCGCCGGCGTAAATGGTGACATTGCCGGTGGCGCCGTCTTGATAGATTGAGTTATCGACGTAGAATAAGTACTTTTGGGGCTGGCCGGGGAGGTAGCCGGTCCAACTGCCGGTGGATTCGGTAACGTCCATCGTTACCAGATCCAGGCTGTTGTCGTAATCGATATCTTCGATGTCGTACAATGTTCCGTTAATCCGGCAGCCGAATATGTCGCCGAGTTTATATTGGCGCCCCCCGATGCGGATCACGTTATGCTGCACCACCAGGATCTTGTCCAGGGTGTAAATGTTGTTCCCCATCAGGATCTGGATCGTGCTGGCATCCTGGTATTTATCATTAACTATTGCCCAGGTGGTCACATTGCTGGCGGTGCAGTAGAATATAAACTTGCCGCCGAAGGACTTGACGTCGGTTAGCTTATAGAAGCTGTTGTTTATAACCATGGTAACCTGATCGGGGGTATAATACTTGTTATTAGCCGTAAAATTGCCGGAGGCGTCGATGACCACTTCCGAGCGGTCATACCTGCTGCCGTCAATAATGAAAAAGAGGCTGCTGATGGTATTGAGGTCCAGGGACCTGGTATCCACGAAGATGGCAGAGATATCCGAGATATCAAGGCCGTTCGTCACCACCGGGGTGGTGGCTGCCAGGTCCAGGCTGATACTGCTGCTGTCGTAATTGATCCCGTTGATGGCATAGAAATTATCCCCCAGGGCGATGGATACCGGGGTGCTGCCGATGTCATAGCTGTTACCGCCGACCCTGATGGTTTGCCGATCTACCAGTTCGGCGTCGGACAGGTAGTAGCTGCCGTTTTTGTTGCCGATATAGAGCTTCACGTAATCGGCGTTATACTTGTAGCCGTTATATGAGATGGAATCCAGCTTCACGGCGCCCGGGGTGACCTGTAAATCGCTGCCGCTTACGCTGAGCCGGCATTGGACATAGCGGGTATTGTTGACGACCAGATCCGGGTTATTGTCGGTGCTGTTTAGAGGGTAAGTGAAGGTGTTGTTGATGAAGACTAAGCCCCCCGCCACGCTGAGGGAGTATATGGGTATGTTAGTCGAGTCCCGCTTGAGGTAAACGACAGTGTCCCCCAGTTTGTAGCGGTTGCCCTGGATTACCAGGGCGGACAGGGCACTGTTGCTTGATGGGTTGACCTGGACGGCAGGAGGAGAGGCGGTACCGATCTTGCCTAGCAGATTGACCAGCATGGCACAGGCCTCACCCCTTTTCACGCCCTGGAAGGGACGGAACGTTCCATCCGGGTAGCCGTGCATCAGCCCTTCGCTGGAGGCTGCCTTGATGTAGCCCCGGTACATGCTCTTTGCAATCTGGTTGCTGTCTTTAAAAGAGGTTGGGGTCATGTCGGGACTCTTCCCCAGGGCTCTAATCATCATAGCGGCAGCTTCACTGCGATATATGGGATCATCAGGTTTGAGCCCACCGGGGTATTCGCTCACTACCAGGATCCCCCTCCGCACCGCTTCGGCGATCTGGGCCCTGGCCCAGTGGTTGGTGGTATCGCTAAAGGTCGGTGTGTTAACGTCTGACGCCGGGGTGATACCCAGGCAGTTGAGCAGTATGCAGGTGAACTCTGCCCGGCTGATTGGCCTGTCGGGTTTGAAGGTCTGGTCCGGGTAGCCCTTGACAAAACCTTTATTGGCAAAACTAAGGATGTAGTCTTTCGCCCAGTGGTTCTGGATGTCGGTGAATTGGGGGGTTGCGGCCGAAGGGGTGACTGGCAACAACAAAAGTAGAATTGCTGCCATCAAAAGGGAAACTATTCTTTTTTTCATGGGCATTTCCTCCGGGGTTGTCCTCTCGCCGGGTAAAGGGTTAGTATCCGAATACGAAGTAGCGGCATTCGAGGTAGAATTATCCCGGCTAAGATTATTTTACCATAATGGACTTTTCGACCGCAACAAATTGTAAAGGAGCATACCATAAATGGCGCGCGGGAACTCCGCCTGACCCTGGCCCTGTAGGCCGGCCAGCCCGACAAGCTCCCCCGCCCGGGCCTGCAGGGTAAGATTGTCTAAAAGTGTGCTGAGGAATTTTTTCTGCCAGTAACTTTTATTACTTAACCAGTTCCTTTATAAACTTCTCCAATTCTCCCCTGCGCCTGGAGACCAGTTTATAGGCCAGCATTCCTTCGCGTTCGGCTATGCCGGCTATGATGGCGACCTCGATTACCTGCAGTTCTGTAACCTTCCATATAATCCGGAGCGACCTGTTATCTACATAAACGCTCCGGTATCCTGCCAGGGGCCTGCCGGCCTGGTTTTCCAACTCTTTACCAAAGGCGGAGGGAGCCCGGGATATTTTTTGCAATGCTTTAATTACTTTTATCTGCCTGCTTTTATCCAGTCCCAGGAAATCTGCTTCAGCCGCGGGAAAAAACTTTACATTGGCCGGTACAAGATCAATCATTTTCGAGGTCGACATCAGGAGCAGCCTCCAGATCCTCCGCAGTTATACCGGCCTTTTTAATTACTTCAGCAAGGGGCACCAAAGCCTGGCCGCCCTTTTCATTTTCGAGTATACGGCATAGCAGTTCCAATTTTAGTTCCAGTTCCGCGGCTTCGGCAACCTTTTCCCAGAGTTCGGTAAATCTATCATAGCTTAAAATAGTAGCCCTGGGTTCGGAACCGGAAAACATCATTAAAAAGGGCATCTTATGCAATTTAGGTTCTACGACGCTGCGCCATTTGCGTTGTAAATCGCTGATGTTAACAATCTGGTCGCTGGAGAAAAGCGGCTTACCTTTCATAACCGGTACGAAGCCTCCCACTAAAAAAATCCTCCTTAATCTATGATGATATGCTTTTATGCGCAAAAAATACGTCGTTGTTTTCGTTTAAATTATCGCGTATTTAGACGTAAAAGTCAAGAACGTACTCTAGGCCAGTTCGTGCCCACATCAAAAGCCACCTATGACGGGAGGACCGAAACCCCGGCTAGCGTATACTTGACCAGATTAAAAACATATATTAAGCTTAAAGAAAGTGTTAATGTAAACATTAATGGGGGTGTTAATATGGAACGCATTGCCGGCATTAATGAAGTTCGCCCGAAATTAACTTCCTTCATCGAAACTCTAAAAAATGATTCTCCTGTAGTTATTACGATCAATAGTGAACCCAAAGCTGTACTACTGGATTACGAGAAATACCGTCTTTTGCAAAAAACCGCCGAAGAAAACAAAAGGCTGGCGTTAAAAGCAAGCCTGGCTAAAATTCGTGCCCGAGCAGCTACAAACGGTTTTACTCAGGCAGATGTAGAAAAAGAGATTAAGGAATACAGGGAAGGCAAATGAAAGTAGTTTTAGATACAAATGTGGTTATATCCGGCCTGCTGGTACCGGAAGGACCGCCTGGCAGAATAATAGATCTATGGGCGGATGGAAAAATCGACGTTGTAGTAAGCCCGGCGGTTATAACGGAGTATATGGAGGTTTTTCTCAGACCGAAGTTTGCTAAGGCCGGCACTATGGAAGAAAGGCAGCAATTGTTAGAAGGTTTTATTAACCTTGCCAATACAATTTTAGTATTACCCGATATAGAAATTGACATTATTAACGCCGATCCAAGTGATAACCGCTTTTTAGAATGTGCGAGGACAGGGGAAACTGACTGCATCATCTCTGGTGACAGCCATTTGCTGGCCCTGAAGGAATATGAAGAGATTCCTATAATCACCCCGGGGCAGTTTTTAGAGATGATCCCGGTTTGACCGGGACTTAGCCGCCGTAAACCTCTCAGATAGAAGGTCCAGCCTATCCGTTTGGCTCCCCGTTTCAAATAGAGGAATATCTCACTAGAGTTGGCGACAGGCGGGTGCCCCTGCCACCTCTATTGCAACGCTAGTGATATGCTTGGTTAAAATAAGATAATCTTGTTGATAGCAAGGATTCAGGGCAACGATCAAGCCAGGTCGCCGGGCACTGCTGTGGCAAAGCTTCGTCACCGGGTACGACCGGGCGGTGTTTTTACCGATCACTGGTTGACTTTACCCCATTGCTTTCTTTAAAATCCTACTAAAGGATTGTCTAAGGGGTTGAGAGATATCTTGAAGCACCGGCCTTATTACGGGTTTATCGGCAATGGCGAGACGGCCGCCCTTGTTGCTCCGGATTTTGCCATCACCTGGCTGTGCGTGCCCCGTTTCGACAGTTTTCCCCTTTTCGCCGCCGCCCTGTCCCCGGAACGGGGCGGCAGCCTGCGTCTGGATATCGAACCGGCTGTAAATCCTGTCAGCCAGCGCTACCTGCCGGATAGTAACGTCCTGGAGACTGTTGGCAGGGGCCAGGGCCTGCAGGTGACGGTACTGGACTTTATGCCCTGGGGCTACCATCATTTAACTAGACTGATTATTTTAGAAAATACCGGCGTGGATACTCTAAAACCCCGGGTGCGCTGGCAGGCCAGCCCCATTATTACCGGCGCCCATACCTTTAAAGTCCAGTCCCGCGGTTCTTTCCAGTTTATTTATGGCCCCGGCGGCGCGGCCTGCATCGGCATGGCCGGTGCCCCGGGACCTACTTCGACCCTGACTTTAAAACCCGGGGAAAAGCACCGCCTCTGGCTGGTCCTGGCTTACGGCACTAATCTAACCCTGGCCCGCCAGCACTGGACGGCGGGCTTCTACAGTTCCCTGGAAGAAAACCTCGCCTGGTGGCGCCGGTGGTTTAAAAAAGCGCGCCGGCCCAACACGACCAGCGCGGAAGTTATGGAAGCGTATTACCGCAGCCTGATGGTTTTAAAGCTCCTTACTTACGAGCGTACCGGGGCCATAATCGCGGCGCCGACCATCTCTTTTCCGGCGGTGCCCGGCGGTAACGACAACTGGGATTACCGTTACTGCTGGCTGCGAGATGGCTATTTTACCGCCCTGGCCTTCGATGCCGCCGGCTACCATGAGGAGGCCCGCAGCTTTTATGACTTCGCCCTTTCCCTGCAGCAGCCCGACGGGGGCTGGTACATGCCCCTGGTGCCGGTGGAGGGCCGGGGCGGTAAGGAGTATATCGCCGCTGACCTGGCCGGTCCCCATGGGGAAAAACCCATTCGCTTCGGCAACGCCGCCATGCACCAGATCCAGCTGGACAATGCCGGTAATGTCCTGGACGGCCTCTGGAATCACTACCTGGCCACCCGGGACCGGGAGTATATCCGCTCCCGCTGGGACGCCATCCGCCGGGCGGCCCTCTGGCTGGAAAACTACTGGGACCGGCCGGAAAACGGCATCTGGGAAATCCGCGAGCGCAAGGATCACTGGCTCTATGGCAAGATCCTCTGCTACGCCGGTTTGACGGCCGCCTCCCATTTGTCCATCGAAATGGGGCGGTTGCAGTGGGCCGGGCGGTGGCACCGGGCGGCCAGCCGCGTCCGGCGCCAGCTGCTGATCCAGGGCTGGTCGGCGGAGCGCCAGGCCTACCTGCAGCATTACGGTCCCGACGCGCCCCTGGATATTTCCGTGCTGGCCCTGGAGTTTTACGGTTTACTGGCAGCCAACCATCCCCGCCTGCTGAAAACGGTGGCCGCCATAGAGCAACCTTCTCCTGTTGCTAAAGGCGAACCTGCAACCCGGGGCGGGCTCAATATGTGGGGCGGCATTGCCCGCTTCGAGCAGGCGGCTATTCCCTTTTACTTGCCCACCCTGTGGCTGGGGCGCTATTACCTCCATGCCGGCAATTACGAGCGCGCCCGTGAACTGTTGCAGGTTTGCCTGGATAATGCTACCGACCTTTACTTGATGGCCGAACACTTCGACCCCCGGACCGGCGAGCAATGGGGTAATTTTCCCCAGGGGTTCAGCCACCAGGAAATAGTCCGTTTCCTGCTGGATTACGCCTACCGGGAGGATTAGAGAAAATATCCTCCCGGCGTTTTCTTGCAAGAATCGGTATAAAAAACTGCTTTTGAGCAAACCTGTAATGGCTAAAGGAGCTGATTGAAAGGCGCAGGATACGCCTATGGCTACGTCAAGCTGACCATTATCCCGTCCATTTCATCGGGCCAGTTTCTCCAGGGCCGGCCTGTATCTTTCTATAATCTCTTCCGCCAGTGCTACCTGTCTTTGGGCCAGCAGACGTTTTTCCAGCATCTCAAGTACCAGTTTTAATTCTCCCGGGAGCAGGCTGGCTAATTTATCTACCAGGGTTTCTATGGACATATTTACCACCTCTGATTTAACACTCAACCTCTATTTTAGATAATACCTGATTTTTATCGTCGAACTCTTACCACTGGGGGTAGTATGTATAACCTTATCTCCTGCCTGCATTTTCTCATACATAATTCTGCACACCTGCGGCATCCTGTTTTTCATACCCAACTGCTTATGAATATCCCCTGAAACTAAATCAATATAGTCTTCGCCTCGTCTTTTTGCTTCCTGCAACAATTTATCTATGTATTTTCTTATATCATCAGCTGTTTTTCGTTCTGAATTATAATTTTTTCCAGTCATTGTAACACAATTCACCGCTCTTTGTATTCGTGCTTTATAACCCGCATTGTTCCTGTAGCTATCATTACCAAATCTGAC
Organism: Moorella thermoacetica; assembly: GCF_001267405.1. NCBI lineage: Bacteria > Bacillati > Bacillota > Clostridia > Neomoorellales > Neomoorellaceae > Neomoorella > Neomoorella thermoacetica. The sequence continues at coordinate 578,964 of NZ_CP012369.1, read as the reverse complement.
AAGCCATTTAATCCGCTCTACTTCATTAGCTGATAACGGTTGACCATCCAGACCCTGTCTATTCCAAAGCCCACTGCCGGCTATTTCCGGTACAGGGCTATTCAGGCCTAGCCAATTGTTACTCGGGCCAAATGAAGGATGGCTGTTAAGCGTTGCAATAATACCTTCCTCCAATCGCAGCCGTTCCTCTTCTTCATCAACCGGAAAACAAACAAAAGTGATACTACTTCTTAAATACTGGCTAATCTTTGCCTCAAGTTCAGCTTCCAGCCTTTCATCAATTAAGTGTCCGTAGTCTCTTTTTTCCCCAGATTTGTGCATATCAATTTCCCACACTTGTAAATATGGATCCAAAGTCATATTCAAAAAAGTACGGCCGATGTTTTTGCGGAAAATGCTGCTATCAGCATCCTCCCTAACAAAGTGGTCTCTTAACCTTTTTTTCAAACGGTCTTGACCCCGGTGGGTACCTACGCGGACGATCCTGTCCATGTTACGATAGCTTTCGCCCTTTTCAAACATGATATATATGCCATTCTGATAGGGAAGCTGTCCTATCATCGTCCAATCCAGTCGTGGCAGAGCACTAAAGAGCATGTGAAGAACTAATACTTTATCTGTTTCTTTTTCAAGCTTAATCAGCTTCTCCAACTCCGAAATCCATTCGCCTTGCCTTTTACCTTTAAGCGGAAGCCAGAAATGGCTCAGATGGGGTAGTAAGTTCTCATGATAAACTTCACCTGCCAAAACAATAAAATCATCATGATCCACATCAGAAACCTTGCTTAGTTGGCTTAGCACCATATCTCCCCATTCTCTCCGTTCCCGGGTGTAGATCGTAAAATAGAATTGACCCTAGATCGTCAAATAAAACTGACCCACCTTGTGATAAAATCTCCCCTGAGAGGGGGAGGAAAAAGAGGTGGTCAGCATGTACAAATGGCAGCGCATCAAGGCACTGCACGCTCAAGGGGTCGGCATCAGGCAAATAGCAAGGGATGTTGGGGTGTCCAGGAATACCGTCAGGAAGTACCTTAAAGAAGCCGGCCCTCCCCAGTTTAAAGCCAGGGAGTATACCAAAGAACTGGACAAGTTTCTGGAAGAAATAAAGGTTATGCTTGCCAAAGGATATATCGGCACAAGGATTTACAAAGAACTGAAAGATAAGGGCTATCAAGGCTCCCTGGCCAGCGTCCACCGTTATCTTAGGGCCATCAAGGAAGATGACAGGACCGCTAAATTAGCCACCACCCGGGTGGAAACAGGCCCAGGTAAACAGATGCAGTACGATTGGAAGGTGTGGACGCTACCAGTTGACGGGAAGCTCGTGAAAATATATCTCCACGAAGTGGTCTTATCCTACAGCCGGATGAAATTCTACACCTTCTCTTTAAGCATCACCACCGCCGATGTGATCCGGGTTCTGATTGAAGCCATTGACTTCTTCGGCGGTTATGCCCCGGAGTTGGTGATAGACAACGGCAAGCAAATGGTTATCACCCACCAGAAGGACGGTATTGTCCGGTATAATGACGAGTTTTTAAAATTCTGCGGGCTGTATGGCATTGAGCCCTGTCCTTGCGCCAACTACCGTGCCCGGACCAAGGGAAAGGTAGAACGCCCCTTTTACTATGTCCAGGAACACCTGCTGCGGGGCCTGGAGGTGGGGAACTTAAACGAATTCGCTGTAAAGCTTTCCGAGTTCCAGGAAGCCTACAACAAAAGGCCCCACAGCACCTTAGGCCGGCCGCCGGCGGAAATGTTTGCCGAGGAAAAAGAATGCCTTGTTAAAATACCGGCTGTCGAACCGGCCTTATTACACCATAAAGAACCTCTTAAGCCCCGAAATTAGATTGGACAATCTTCCAAATTCATGAGACTATAAGGTCAGGAGGTTGTTCAAGTGGAACGTCGGAAATTTACCCTAGAGTTCAAGCGCCAGGTCGTCGAACAGGCCATCGCTGCCGGAAATAATTCCGTCGTTGCTCGGAAGTATGATATCCGGCCGAATATTGTCAGCCGATGGGTTCGTCAGTACAAAGCCGGCCAACCCATGCAAGGCAGTAGCCCAAAGGGAAACGCCACCCACGTTACTCAGCAGGAACACGCCCGACTCGTTGCAGAGAACCGTGAGTTAGACAAACAGAATACCCATCTAAAGCAACTTCTGGGCGAAAAAGACCTTGAAATTGCTATATTGCGTGACCTATTAAAAAAAGCCAACCCTCACTTGCAGATAAAGTAGCCATTGCGCACAAGTGGATCACAGCCGGGTACAACGCTACTCTCGTGCTGCGCATAGTGGGGGTTTCTCGATCCACCTATTATTATCAATTAACACATGAACCCAAGCCGCATACCACGACGGGTGGACGTCCGTTTCCTGGTCATTCACTGACTGTGGGCGGCCGCAAGGTCAGTGATGAACAGATTAAGGAATGGATTATGGAGTCTATTTCCGGTGATGGTTACGCCTACGGGTACCGTAAGCTCACTCATATGCTTCGACAAGATCATGAGCTGGTGGTGAACGAGAAAAAGGTATACCGCTTGTGTAAGGAACTGGATATTCTGCGGCCACAACGGAACCTCCGTCGGAAACACCCGCGGAATTTGGCCCAGAACCGCACTATCACAGCGCCAAACCAGCTCTGGGAGGTCGATGTCAAGTACGGATACATTGCAGGAGAAGACCGGTTTTTCTTTGTGCTGTCGTACATTGACGTCTATGACAGGCAGATTGTGGGCTATCATATTGGTCTAACCTGTGAAGCCAGACATGCCGTTGAAACTTTTCGAGCAGCATTGTGGAAACGTCAGATTCTTCAAAGGAATTTACCATTACCCATCATCCGTTCGGATAATGGACCCCAGTTTGTAAGCCATCTGTTTGAATCGGAATGTGAGCGATGGAATGTCCTACACGAGAGAATACCGCCCAAGACACCGAATATGAACGCATATATCGAATCGTACCATCGGCTTCTTGAGGATGAATGCTTGTCGATGGGCGAGTTTGGGACCTACGCGGAGGCATATCAGGCGGTCGTGGAATTCGTTAGCCGTTATAACAACCGCCGATTGCACTCTAGTTTACACTACCTGTCGCCGGCCAAGTTTTACCGTCGTCATATCGAGACAGGATTGCAGCCCAGATATCCCGTGAGGGTGTGACGTAAATTGGTGCGTATCCGGAAGCCTTTGCCCCTTAAAAGCTTGAAGAAAAATTGCAAGAGAGCTTAATGTCGGGTGCATATGTCCAATCTGCGGGGGTTAATCCGTTCGGGGATGCTCTCAATAAGCTTGAGCACGGCATCGGTTACATCAACAGCGGTCCATCCCTCTTGTTGTAAAGGCCTGATGATTTTTTCCGGCTGGCGCCCGTTGTCCACGATTACCAGCATCTTGTAGTAGTTAGTCTGCATCTGCTTGATCAGGTCTCGTAGCTTCACTAATATCCCCCATCTTTCAAAAAGAATTGAACTTCAAAGTGGCTGGCGACATACATTTCTCAAGTTCCATGGTACCGTAATTTTGCCTGTCACGGCCAGTATAATATTCACCTAAAAGCCTCGTACCCCCACATAAAAGGTTAAGGCAGGCAGTCCCATAATGTATATGCATAGTCGGCTGTGCGTTCGCTTTGGGCCGGTTTTCGTACTCGTAAACTAGTACCGGGCCCTGCGCCGGATACAGAGTAATTGATGCAATCAGGCTTCGTGAGCTAGAAGTTGGGGATTTCAAACTAATGCTAATTTCAGTCCATCGCTGGTAAATGGTAACGGTTACTCTATGTCTTTGACCATACCCATCGAAAGACGAACAGAGATATCCCTCCCAATGTCCCTCGAATACCGGAACCTGCACCACACCTATTTTACGTAACAGCGGCCACCGCCACAAGTACCGATCAAAGAGCGCAAGGTAAATGCCATAGAAACCAAAAACCGAAGGAACATCTAACCACCAAGGTGCGCTAATCCCTATCAGTGACAATACATAGGGTAACAGGTATGCAGAAATCATACTTATAAACGCGAGATAACAAGGAACATATAATCGTTCCCTAGAATTTACAGCGTAGGGGTGCATGTGTCTCTCACCACTGGTTCCACAACTTAATAAGGCTCTCTATCAATTTCTGGGCTCTCGTTTCAGACCACTGCTCTGGTGAAGATCCAAATAAGGGTAGTTGTTCATTTTGACATGTAAACCCTGAAAGGTTGGTCTGACACAACCATTTGAGTACCTGATAAAATGTCTCTTGATAGCTGGTAGTAAAAAACCGGTCTGGAACATTGTACAGGAGGCACTCAAGAAAGTATGACGGCGCGAGTTTTGCGTCAACCGTTCCGTTATCCACTAGATAGGTCCTGGCGTTCTTGAACATTCTTACGGTTCGCTTATAAAAGTTATCAGTTCTTTTTTGTTTGTTAACCCCGTTGACATAGTGTTTCTTGGGGTAGTTAATAACCTTTCTTCGTTCCACCAAGGTATAAAAAATAATGCCTTCTATATAGTCCTCGTCCCCTATCCCGCGAAAACGTCTATATTTACGATATTGGAGGCAGACTACTACATCGGATGGGAGCCTACCAGATACTCCTGCTACCTTTATTGACTTATTACTCTCGGTGATTGCTTTGGAGCCGTAATATTCCCTCAGAGCCTTAAGAACATCCATTCTGAAATTATCCCAGGAGTATGCAGCATCACCATAGGTCATCACGAACTGCTCCCTTTCGGATGACGAAAGCCCAGAGGTGTCTGGGATGAATACAGAGTTGAGTTGGACGATAATATCAACGTCGCTATCTCCACGTATGTTAGTACTGTTCTTGTAGGAGCCCTGCAAGTAAACATCCAAATCCATTTGTCTTAATGATTTACTTTCGAACAAGGCGTTTCGCACAGACTCATGCGTGGACTTAGCGGTAGAGATCGCACCCTGGTGAGCCCATGTTTCAAGCTGTTTTTCCGGTATCGGCATAGCACCAGTCCCTTCCAGAGTGACCAGGTAACCAATAGCCAGTGCTATAATTTACTCTGGAGGTATAATTCGCCATGCAGGGGATTAATCCTGCAATTTTTTTGTTAACAATTATCTTCTGTCGTTACTAGTGTTAACATATGTTAACATGTTAACTATCTTCGGTCGAGCTACCCGGCAGGGGGTAGTTTTGAAAACTTGGGTAACGTATCTTTTTTCAGCGCTGTAACCGTGATTTATATACCTGCCTCAAAATGTATGGACATTAGCTTCTTGATGAACTCTTGCCACAGTACGCAAGGAGGACCTTTTCGGCCTGATGGAAAGACAGGCGAGCCTGGACCGGGTCTGCGACCAATAAAAAAACCGCTTCGGTGAACGGATCATTCACCGGGCGGTATCCTTAACAGATGCAGGGGGAGCGCCGGGTACCGGTGGTACTGCAGGGGCAGGACTTTATCTGGATGGCTGACAAGGAACCCTGGCCAAAGCTGTGGCAAAGGTCCGGCCGGAAAGACAGGCCTGCGGCTTCTACTACCCCAAGAATTTGCGTTTTTCAACCAACCACTCCGGCCTCCTGGATGCTGACCGGTACGTCCTTAAATTTGGCAAAGTTCTCCCTGAAGAGGCTGGCTAGCTTGCGAGCCATGGCATCATATTTTTCCGTTTCTGCCCAGGTGTTGCGTGGATTGAGAATTTCAGCCGGGACTCCGGGGCAGGCTTTAGGTACCAGGAAGCCGAAAACAGGGTCGGGGGTAAATTCCACCTTATCCAGTTCACCGTTTAAAGCCGCCCTGACCATGGCCCGAGTATAGGGCAGGCTCATACGCCGGCCAGTGCCATAGGGCCCCCCTGTCCAGCCGGTATTGACCAGGTAAACGCTGGCGTTATGCCTGGCTATCCTTTCCCCCAGGAGGTTGGCGTAAACCATGGGCGACCGAGGCAGGAAGGGTGCCCCGAAACAAGTCGAGAAAGTCGCCTTGGGCTCGGTAACCCCCCGCTCGGTACCGGCTAGCTTGCTGGTATAACCGGACAGGAAATAGTACATGGCCTGTTCCCGGGTGAGTTTGGCTATCGGCGGCATAACGCCAAAGGCGTCAGCGGTGAGAAAAACCACCGTCTGGGGATGGCCACCCACCCCGGGGATGACGGCGTTAGGGATAAAATCTACCGGGTAGGCAGCGCGGGTGTTTTCCGTCAGGGCATCGCTGTCGTAGTCAATGATTCGGCAATCGGGGTCTACCATCACATTCTCCAGGACGCTGCCGAAACGGATGGCATTCCAGATCTGGGGTTCATGCTCGGCGGAGAGCTTGATGCACTTAGCATAACAACCGCCTTCAAAGTTAAAAATGCCCTTGTCCGACCATCCATGCTCATCGTCGCCAATAAGGTAGCGTTCCGGATCGGCCGACAGGGTAGTCTTGCCGGTACCGGAAAGACCGAAGAACAGGGCCGTATCGCCTGCCGGGCCCATGTTAGCCGAGCAGTGCATGGGGCAAACACCTTGCTCTGGCAACAAATAATTCATGACGGTAAAAATGGATTTTTTCATCTCGCCGGCATAGGAGGTACCGCCGATGATCACCAGCCGCCGGTCAAAGTTTAAAATAATAAAGGCTTCGGAACGGGTACCGTCTTCCTCCGGAATGGCCTTGAAGCCCGGAGCGCAGATAACGGTAAACCGGGGCTCATGCCCGGCCAGTTCTTCCGCCGTCGGCCTGATAAAAAGCTGGTGGACAAACAGGTTCTGCCAGGCATACTCATTGACAATCCTGATAGGCATGCGGTAGGCAGGATCGGCCCCGACAAAGCCGTCAAAAACGAAGAGATCCTTTCCCTGGAGGTAGGCGGTCAGGCGACTGTAGAGGCGTTCAAAGGTCGCCTCGCTCACGGGCTGGTTGACGGCACCCCAACTGATGCTGTCGTGAACGGCGGGAGTGTCCACGATATACCTGTCGTGGGGGGAACGGCCGGTGTACTTGCCGGTATTAACGCTTAAAGCCCCATTGGAAGCTAGGAGGCCTTCTCCCCGGGCCAGGGCTATTTCAACCAGCCGGGCCATCGGCAGGTTACGATAAATAGTGCCAGGATTAATGATGCCCAATCGCTCTAAACCATAAGTATTACTCATAAGCTCTCCCCTCTTTCTCACTCTATATGATATATGATCTTCAGTAATATATCTCAAAACGTCCATGCCGCCAGGCGGCATCAGCCTGTCTGGCAAGTAGCCCGACAGGCTTAATGAGCAAACCCGGCGGCCATAGATTTTGGGCAGAATGCGGCCAAACAGGTTGTGCAGCGGATATTCTAAAGAAATGACCATGTCGAACGTTTTTTAGATTATTTATTAGGGTGCAATCTCTTCTAACATCTTTTCCCTCGTTTCAACCATCCGGATAGCCATAAAAGCACCAATAACGCTAACACATGCAAATAGTGCAAAAACCTTGGAAATCCCTCTAGTCCCTAAAATAAATCCTACTATGGTAGGAGCAATTGCTGATGCGAGACGCAACCATGTAGTAGCAAATGCTGTTCCAACTGCTCGCATCCTGGTTGGATAAATTTCCGGAGTATACAAATAAAGCAGAACCGTTACCGTGCCAATGACGCCATAAGCTAACGACCCAAGGTACATGACGCTGTAGGCAGTCGCTGCACCGTTTATCCAAAGTATTCCAAGAAGCAAACTAGCCACGAGAAATGCTATAGTTGCCCATAATTTACGGCCTACCTTATCAATTAGCATCGCACATGCAAATACAGCAACTATTTGGATAAGGTTTGTAAGCGATGCTGCCCGCAAAGAAGTCTGTAGGGGAAGTTTATAGACTGTCTTGTACAGACTGGGTAACCAGTTATTCAGGCCGTTTGAAACAAAATATGTTGAAAACCATAACATCCAAACGACTATTGTCCTCCCCCGGTAGAATGGTGAGAATAACTCCTTCCAGTTACCTTTAACTGCCTCCTGAGTTCCCTTAATATTGACAGGTATGCGTTGGTCGGTGCTTGCCTCAATCTCTTCAATTATGCGCTCGGCCTCCTCGAACCGTCCTTTGGAAATAAGCCAGCGAGGTGATTCCTTCAGCAAATTCATAAGTAGAACAATGATTATGCCTGTTCCACCGCCTATGAAGAACATCCATTTCCACCCCAGGCTTGGTACAATAATGGTCCCAAGCTGGGCAGTTACCATCAATCCAATAGGATAAACCATCTCATAAAGCATGAAGAAACGACCCCGACCAGAAGCACGAGAAATTTCATTAATATAGGCGGCTGCTACAGGAACTTCGCCACCAACACCGATTCCCTGTATAAAACGCAGTGCCACCAACTCATTGTAATTTCCTGCAAAGGCGCAAGCAATAGCCATTATAGACATCACTAAAGTGGCCCATTTCGCACTAAAAACGCGGCCAAAACGCTCGGCAATCGATCCGAACAATAGCGCACCTATAGCCTGTCCAAGATATCCAATGCCAATAAGTATTCCGATTTGGCCTGGATTCAAATGCCATAGCCCTATTAATACCGGCATAGCATATGAGAGGGATAAGGTGTCAAATGCATCAAAAAAGGTAGCGCTGCCCATAATCACACGCGGCTTGATGTGCCAGCGCGAAAAAGGAACGCTTTCTATTCGTGTAATGAGTTGTGAGGATTGATTGGTTATAGAACTTCCGCGCATGCCGGAATCCAAAATTTTATTTCTTACTTGGTCCATATAAAAATTCCCCCATAATTCACCTAAGTTCATTTAAAAACTCCGGCCTGACTCCCTAAAATTGAACAATTAATCTCTGTTGCCAACTATTTCTTAAAATATTATTGAAATATTTAAATTGAGGGCGACGCCTTTACCACCTGCGGGGACCCCGGTCGTCAGCCCTCCCCTCGGCGCCGCCCAAAAGACCACCATGCTCAACATGCCCATCCCATAAAAAAGGGAACGATAAGCACTTTTTATTGTGTCAATACCTTGACAACTTAACTTAGTTAAACTAAATTAACTATACTTATTCCATAATCAGCCACTGCCTTTGCCACCTTATCTTTTTCTTTTTGATCGAGAGGAACAATGGGTGGCCTCATTAATGGCAGTGAAAATACTTTCCGCTGACACAGGAATTCTTTCATACGGGCATGAGCTTCCCCGCTAGGTTGACCAATTTGGTAAATAGCACTTGAAACCCCAAATAATCTTTCATTAATCTTTTTCGCTTCTTTCAAATCTTCCTTTTGAACAGCTTGGAACAAAGCAGTAACCAATTCCGGAACGCAGCCGGCAAAGCCGACCAGTGCACCATCAACACCTTGTATCATTGTAGATAGCAAGTTTTCATCGTGACAAGTTAGTAACGCTATTTCAGGTGCCTTTTGGCGTAAAATCCGAACATCCCTTTCATACATTGGCATATCACGAGTTCCCATCTTGACAGCTACTACGTTAGGAATTTTTACCATTTCTAATAGAAGTTCAATGGGATAAAATGCCTTCGTCGAAGCGGGATAAAGATGAATGATAATTTTAATATCGATGGCTGAGGCAACATCCTGCACAAACTTGAGAGCAGACTCCGGCTTCATACCAAATCTCAGCCAAATATGCGGAGGCATTAGCAAAATTCCATCAGCACCTGCCTCCTGCGCTGCTTTGGCCTGTTCTATTGCTTCAAAGGTTCCTTCCGCCGAAACCCCTGATACAACCAAGCATCTGCCCGCAACTTGTTCGGCAGCAATCTTTGTGATGCGCTTTCTTTCTTCCGGATTGAAACCCGATATTTCTCCCGTATGCCCGTTAGTTACAAGACCTGTTATTCCCTGATCAGTAAAGGTAAGCAACCAATCAATATAATTTCTAAACTCTTTTTCATTAATGGTATAGTCTTCTTTAAGCGGGACCATGATCGCAGGAAAAATTCCACTCCATTTTTCGCGCATCTCAGACTTCCTCCCTTTTTATATTTGGTTCATTCTTTCCGTGGCCACTTAAGAATGAAACCTTCAATAATTTTTTGTAGAAAACGTTTTCTACGCTGTTAGTATAGCAAACGTTTTCTATGGTGTCAACCTTAATTTGGCTCTATGTCACCGTCCTATCGGGCTAACCCCCTACTTTTGGACATCAAACGCAAATAGGTAAAGCATTTATAAAATTACGCTGAAAAGCCGTTTAGCATAACGCTATCAGCACCCAGACTACCTGGGCGAGCAAGGCGGGATCAAAGCCGGGTCTTACCTCGATGCTGGTCAGTCCTATTTTGACCAGTAAAGTATGGCCCTGTTCTATAGAAGTCTGCTCGGTTATTTCTACCGGCAGCCATCGATTTGTTTTTCCCCGGGCAATTCCGTCCTGGTTTTTATACTTCCGCAGCCAGTCCCATAATTGCCTGCTAACGTTTTCATGGGCGGCGCACCATTCTTTAACACTTTGCCCGCTCATCTTATATTCGGCTATCCGGGTTTCCCATAGCGCTTGCCGTTCGGCTTGGTCATAATAAAAATCTCCTCACCTTGTTTTCTGAGAAAAATCAACTGATTTTCTCTCAATAATACGGGTGTTTAAAATGATTCTAACATCCGTTTTCCCTTCAGCTATGACATCTATAGCGAGCTGACCCATTTCATAATGGGGAATTGAGAGCGTTGTAAGAGGAGGATCTGTGTATTTTGCTTCAGTAATGTTACCTATACTGATGATTGAAATATCTTCCGGAATTTTATATCCATGTTCTTTAATAGCACTAATTGCCCCAATAGCTATGTTATCGTTTACGCAGCATATCGCTGTTAAATCTTGTACCTTGGAAAGAAGTAGATTACAGGCTTCATAACCCCCCTTTCGTGAAAAATCGCAGTGAATAATATATTCCTCGCACTTCATTCCGATAGCATCCATCGCATCTTTATAACTTTTTAGTCTCTCTTTGGAAGTGAATACTTTTTCTGGACCACCAATAAAACCGATTTTTCTATGTCCTCGCTCAATCAGGTACTCTGTGATTTTCTTTCCGGCCTCATAATCATTTATCATAACATACGGCATTTCCAATCCCTGAGGCGCTAAGGCAATAATTTTTAACCCATATTTCTCATGTCTCTCAAGCTGCTTCTGAAGTATTTGCTTATAATCCGGTTGGTCAAGGCCGCCTCCAGCTAATATTATGCCTTTAACTCTATGTTGCCAGAGGAGATCGTGGTATCTAAATTCGTTTTCAAGATTACGTCCGGTATTACATAAAAAACACAGATAGCCAACTTGGCTTGCTCTATCCGTTACTCCCCTAGCTATCTCTGCAAAATACGGATCGCAAACATCCCGGACAATTAACCCCACTATATCGCTAGTACTTTTCTTTAGCCTCTGCGCAATTTTATTTGGACTATAGTGTAATTCCTCAATTGCTTTCAATACCTTTTCCCGTGTCTTGGCAGCCACTGGGTACGATGTATTATTAATTATTCGTGAAACGGTAGTAATTGATACTCCGGCACGTTTTGCAACGTCTACAATCGAAGGGTTATCCACTTGTTATTACCCTCCCCACAAAACCTGAAATGATATAGTTTCGAAGCGTTACTTTCAAAACTTATGGCTCCTCGCTACTTTAAGTGGGTAAACATTTTGGTCTTATTCAATTCAAGCGGCCGTTTATTCAGAGCTAAGTGGAGACCCTTGACATGGAGAATGCCCGTGTTGCCTTGATTGGCAAGGAGCCTGAGCGAAGGGATCAAGTCGTTTACATAGCTCAGATACGGTCGACTTGAAAAACTCCGTACCGCACAGTTCCTCGACCACGGCCTTAACCTTACGCGTCGATACCCCGTTAATCACCATCTCCATGAGGGCCAGCAGCAAGCCTGCTCGCTCCGCTAGTAGTAGCGATACGTAGGTTATATTGGTACAATAGAGACCAATACAGAGCTACAAACTAAGGAGGCTGGTAAGATTAATTATAGCACATATGAGGGCTGGACGTTCACGTCGAGTAGAAGGTATGCCTCGCGGCATACCCCCCTCACAGAACCGTGCTGGCGCAATTAACGCACACGGCTCCTCAAAGAATCCTTTACGCCATGTATGCCGGCGGCAACCGAATGTCCATGATATTTACATATATCCTTGGACTTGGTAATGGGAACTTTTCCAGGAACCTCCTGAATTTCTCCCTGTCAAAGCTCTTCCTCTGGCTCCTACGATTTAGCCACTTGAAGAGCATACACCTGGCAATGTAGTGGAATGCCAGGAGGCGCTTGCTGTTATCGGTTATCCCGTAGTAGTGGTGATAACCTATGAGCTTTCTTTTGAGAAGGGCCATGAGCACTTTCGCTGGCAGCGTGGGGTTCCCTTTTATCCATTCCTTCATCCTCTGCACGCTCTGCTGCGGATAGGGAGAATTTGGCCACCCTTGCTCCCAGTGCCCGGTAGAATGCCTCGGCTTCATGTTTGTATTGAAAGCAGCTTTTAGGGCGCGTGTTACTATAACCAATAAAAAAACTGCTTTTGAGCAAACCTGTAAGCCGAGTTCTGTCGTGGATGGTCATCTATCTAGGACGCCAGTTGCCTGGCGCCTCAAGCGACCTTACCCGGGGACGGGGCGGGCCACCCCTTTTGTCCCCCTATTCGGTCTTGCTCCAGGTGGGGTTTACCGAGCCGGTTAGTCGCCTAACCGCTGGTGAGCTCTTACCTCACCTTTCCACCCTTACCCAGCACTCAACTCGACAGGTGAGGCCCGAACCTGAAATTAAGGATACTTATAGCAGGCCGGGTTCAACTGTCGAATTGAGTGCTGGGCGGTCTGTTTCTGTGGCACTATCCTTGGAGTCGCCTCCACTGGACGTTATCCAGCACCCTGCCCTGCGGAGCTCGGACTTTCCTCAGGCGCTTGCAAGCGCCTGCGACCATCCGGTTTACTCAAAAGCAGTATTTACTTTTCTGTAGGTATTCAGTATATCATTTCAGCCTATGGATGTCAATACACTGTTATTATCAACCAGTTATTAAAATTCTTTCCTTTTGCCCTGGAACTCATGGCCAGTCCCCCTGACGCCTATTAATTCCTCTTATAATGCGTACCAGGGTTCCTGTTCCTGTTGGGAGGCCAGGACCATCACCTCGCGCTCCTGCAACTGTTCCTGGAGATAGGTCACCAGGGCCGGGACAATCAGCCTTTCGGTGGCGAAATGGCCGGCGTCGACGACGGCCAGGCCCATGGCCTGGGCCGTGCGGGCTTCGTGGTACTTGAGGTCCCCGGTGACCAGGACTTCCGCCCCCGCATCCCGGGCGGCGGCCATAACGTCGCTGCCGGCGCCGCCGCAGACGGCCACCCTTTTGACCTTACGCTCCCGGTCGCCCACCAGGTTGACCCGGCCGGCCCCCAGGGACTCCTTCACCCGCAGGGCGAATTCCTCCAGGGTGACGGCCTGGGGCAGCACGCCGGTGCGGCCGATGCCCTGGGCCGGTCCTTCGTTGGCCAGGGGGTACACGTCATAGGCCACTTCCTCGTAGGGGTGGGCTTTCAGCAGGGCCCGCAGGACCTCCGGCAGCCGGCCGGTGGGGATGATGGTCTCCAGGCGGTACTCTTTGACCTCCGCCAATTTGCCCTCTTCACCGGTATAGGGACGGGTGCCGGCCAGGGGCATGAAGGTGCCGGTACCGGCCACCCGGAAGGTGCAGTCGGAGTAGTTGCCGATCCAGCCGGCTCCGGCCCGGGTGAGGGCTTCGCGAACGACCTTTTCGTGGTCTTCGGGGACGAAGGTGACGAGCTTGTAATACTTCTCACGGTGGGTGGGGACCAGGACCCGGATGTCCTCCAGCTCCAGCCTGGAGGCCAGGTGGTAGCTGACCCCCAGGTCGGCGCTATCCATATTGGTGTGGGCCGAGTAGACCATGATGTTATCCTGGAGGAGGCGCCGCACCAGTTCTCCCACGGGCTCGTCAAAGCGCAGGTTCTTCACCGGCCGGAAGAAGAGGGGGTGGTGGCTGATAATCAGGTTAACGGCCCGGGCGGCAGCCTCGGCGGCTACCGACGGGGTTACGTCCAGGCATACCAGGACGCGTCTGACCTCCGCCTCAGGCGAGCCGAGCATGAGGCCGACGTTGTCCCAGCCGGCAGCCAGTTCCGGCGGGGCCAGGGCTTCCATAATGGCTATGATCTCGCCGCACTTTGCAGCCATGTGCTTACCTCCCCTAACTGGAGCAGCAGGCGTTGTAACTCCTCCCGCCGCTCCCGGGCAGCCGCCCTCTGGCTACGGCCGAGTTCCCGGACGGCTGCTGTTAGTTTTTCCATTTTATCCGCAATATAACCGGCGAGGAGGGGATGACGCTTTTGGAGGAGCAGGGGGCCCAGCTCCCACTCCAGGTCGCTGTACTCCGGGCTTACGCCCGGGATGGCGGCCATGATGAAGTAGTAGTGGCCGGCTTCATAAACGAGGTCCTCCTCCAGGAGCCGCCAGCCGCAGGCCGCGAGATAGCGGCGCAAGGGGCCGGCTTGCCCCTGGGGTTGGAGTACCAGGCGCCGCAGCCGCTGCCGGACCTCCGGCCGGGCAGCCAGTATTTCCTGCTGGGTAAGGGCTCCCAGGCCGGCCATGGTCACCGTGTCTACTTCTCCCGGCCGCAGGGGCTCTAGGCCGTCGCCCCGGCGCACCTCAACCCGTCCTGTAAGGCCGGCACCCGTAACGGCGGCCAGGGCGCGGCGGTAAGGCCCCGGCGCCACCTCCACGACGATCACCCGGGGTGAGCGGCCGCTGGCGACCAGGTAAAGGGGCAGTAGAGCGTGGTCGCTACCGATATCGGCGACGCTGCTGCCCCACGGGACAAGGCCGGCCACAACGCGGAGACGGGCCGGCAAGTTAAAACTGGTAGTAGTCATAAGGGCATTTAAAAAGGTCAGCACGCCCCGGTTTCTTTTTGACCTCCAGCTGCTGACCTTGCTCCGACGTTTTTTGGTGGGCCCACCCGGATTCGAACCAGGAACCAACCGGTTATGAGCCGGCAGCTCTACCGTTGAGCTATGGGCCCTTTCTGGCTCCCCGGGCAGAGCTCGAACCTGCAACCACCCGGTTAACAGCCGGGCGCTCTACCATTGAGCTACCGAGGAAAACCACCGTTTATATTATACTCCAGAATGCCACTCCGGTCAACAGCCAGATGTAAGGCTGTCCCCGGGCCGTTGCCTGGAAGGTCCCTGGCCGGCGCCGGATGAGCCAGGGCCAATCTGCCCGGCGTTTTAAACCTGGGACCGGCTTCCGGCGCCAGCCTCCGACTGCCGCTATTCCCCTATTCCAGGTAGTCCTTGAGTTTCTTGCTGCGGCTGGGGTGGCGCAGCTTGCGCAGGGCCTTGGCCTCGATCTGGCGGATACGCTCCCTGGTGACGCCGAACTCCTGGCCCACTTCTTCCAGGGTGCGGGCGCGGCCGTCATCGAGGCCGAAGCGCAGGCGCAGGACCCGTTTTTCCCTGGGGGTGAGGGAGTTCAGGACCTCCTCTAGCTGCTCCCGCAGGAGCATGAAGGAAGCCGCTTCTGCCGGTGCCTGGGCGTCCTCGTCTTCGATAAAGTCTCCCAGATGGCTGTCTTCCTCCTCGCCGATGGGTGTCTCCAGGGATACCGGTTCCTGGGCGATCTTCTGGATCTCCCGTACCCGTTCTACGGGGATATCCATTTCGTGGGCGATCTCCTCCGGGGTGGGTTCCCGTCCCAGTTCCTGGAGGAGCTGCCGCTGCACGCGGATTAATTTATTGATAGTTTCCACCATATGCACCGGGATCCTGATGGTCCGGGCCTGATCGGCGATGGCCCGGGTGATGGCCTGGCGGATCCACCAGGTGGCGTAGGTGCTAAACTTGTAACCCTTACGGTAGTCGAATTTCTCTACCGCCTTTATAAGGCCCAGGTTGCCTTCCTGGATGAGATCCAGGAAGAGCATGCCGCGACCGACGTAGCGCTTGGCGATGCTGACCACCAGGCGCAGGTTGGCCTCGGCCAAACGGCGCTTGGCTTCTTCGTCGCCGGCCTCCATGCGCTTGGCCAGCTCGATTTCTTCTTCGGGGGTCAGCAGGGGTACCCGGCCAATCTCCTTCAGGTACATCCGCACCGGGTCATCTATGGCTACATTCTCGGGAATGGAGAGATCCAGATCTGTCTCCCCGGCTTCGCTGTCTTCCTTTTCCAGGGCTTCCAGCTCAGCCGCTTCGGGCACCACCTCGATGCCCATATGGCCCAGCTGCTCGTAGATATCGTCAATCTGTTCGGGGGAGAGTTCTATTCCCTGAAGGGCATCCATAATCTCACTGTAAGTTAAGGACCCCTGGCTCTTGCCCTTTTCAATCAGTTCCTTGACCATTTGCTTTTGCTGTTCTTCTTTCACCGTAACTCCCCCCTTCCTAGTTTTAACGAGTTGATGGTTTGCTGGAGGTGAAAGATCTTTCCCTGGAGTTCCCGGACTTGTTCCTGGTCACCTGTGTCTTCCGCCCGGGCCAGGGCGAGCCATAAAGACTTGCTTTGCCGGCGCAACTGCTGGAGCTTCAGCAGGCGGATGGCCTTGTTTACCGCCCGCTCTTCCACCGGCCCCAGATCTTCGGCCAGGGTCAACCGGGCCAGCAGGGCTTCCTGTTGCGGTTCCCTCCCCGGGGTCAGGATACCGGCCAGATCCGGGCCGGTAAGTTCCGGATTCTCCCGGCGTCGCTCCCTGACGGCGGCCACCAGGTCCCTGGCGGCCTGGTCCCGGCACCAGTTTTCCCCGAGTTCGGCGTCAATCCTGGTTGCCAGGGCGGGGCTGGCCAGGTAGGCCCGCAATAAGAATAGTTCTGCCTGGTGGGGGGCCGCAGTCCCTCCAGCCCGGCCGTCCCTGATATACGTGGTTTTTACTGCCCTATCCAGCCGGGCCTCCGGACGGCGAATGTCGTTTAAAATAGCCGTTTCCGATATCCCTGTATAACGGTTGAGGAGGCGGGCGTAGGTCTCCTGTTCTACAGCGTCCCTCACCTGGCGAAGGTAAGGGAGGAGGGCGGTCATGATGGCCTTCCGGCCCGCGGCGGTGCCGGCATCATGCTCGCTGACGGCTTTATGAATCCGGAACTCCATGAGGCCCTGGCTCCCGGCGACCAGTTCCCGGAAGGCCTCCGGCCCGCGGGCGGCCAGGAACTCGTCCGGGTCTTTACCTTCGGGCAATTGCAGCACCCGGACCTGGAGGCCGGCAGCCGCGAGGATATCCAGTCCCCGCAGGGTGGCTGCCTGGCCGGCGGTGTCGGCGTCGTAGGCGATGATTACCTCCCGGGCGTATTTTTTTAATTCCCGGGCCTGGGCTGGAGTCAGGGACGTGCCCAGGGAGGCTACGACGTTGTCAATCCCGTGTTGCCAGGCGGCAATCATATCCATATAACCTTCTACCAGAATGGCCCGGCCCTCTTTGCGAATGCCGGGCAGGGAGAGGTGCAGGCCGAAGAGGTGGTGGCCTTTATGAAATAATATGGTCTCGGGGGAATTTAAATACTTTGGCTGGCCTTCCCCCAGGACGCGGCCACCGAAACCGATGACCCGGCTGCGGCTGTCTTTGATAGGAAACATCAACCTCCCCCGGAAACGGTCGACCAGGCCCCGGGGCGGCCGGCTGAGGCTCAAACCCGCCTGTTCGATCTCTTCCGGCGTAAAGCCCTGGCGCTGCAGGTAGTTGACCAGGACGGCACCGGCATCGGGGGCGAAACCGAGTTCGAACTGGCGTGCCGTAACGCCCTTGATTCCCCTCCTCTGGAGGTAACTCCGGGCCGGAGCCCCGGCCGGGTGCCGGGCCAGGATGCGATAATAAAAGCTGGCAGCTATTGCCCCCAGCCGGTACAAGCGCTCTTTTAGCTCCCGCTGCCGCCGGGCCGCCGGGGTTTCTTCTTCCCCTACCAGCTCGACGCCGGCCCTGGCAGCCAGGGCGGCCAGGGCTTCGGGAAAACTGAGGCCTTCCCGCTTCATGAGGAAAGTCAGGACATCACCGCCGGCGCCGCAGCCGAAGCAATAGAATACCTGCTTGTCGGGACTGACGGTAAAGGACGGTGTTTTTTCGTTATGAAAGGGGCACAGGCCGACATAGGAACGGCCCCGTTTCTTGAGCTGAACGTAGCCACCAATAATTTCCACTATATCTATCCGGTCTTTAACCTCATGAATCACATCCTGGTTGAAGGCGGTTGTCATGGACACCACCTCGATATCTAGTCCCTGGCCACATTAAACTAAAGGACCCGATGCTCATATACAATTCGCTATCAGAACGAAATATCCTCTTTTCCAGCCCTGATTTTCGCTTTTTCCTATTATTTGTCCCGCTTTACCAGATTATACCTTCTCTTACCTGTATATAGCACCTCTGCAGGCGGTAATATTAGCTTACTGGAGGTGGCAACATGGCCAAGGCCGTAGCTTTGATTTTAATCGCCCTCATCGGCGGCAGCACCCTGTATGCCTTTTACCGGGGGGTCATCCTGGCTATTTTCCAGCCTTACTTTAAAACCCGGCAGTAAATCCCCCGGACTGCAACCTTGCCGGAAGTGACGCTGAAAATTCCCCCTCCGGCTGACTTTTAATTATTCTTATGCTATACTATATGTTGAAGGGCAATACCTTCATCCTTTTTAAACCTCCCTTTTTAAATTTTTAGGAGTACCAGCCGGTACTCCTTCTTTTTCCCCGGTTCCTGTATAGGCCGGACGGCCGGCGGTTATAATATTTACCGGAAGGTGAAGGAATCCTGCCGCACGCTTCGTCAACGAGCGGATAGCTTGACGGGCGAAGAGATTCCGGCACCTTCCCTTTTTTAGGTGGGAAAACCCCTGGGGACAAAAATACGGGTGTACTGGAGGATGGCGTAGCTGTCCGTCATGCCGGCGATGTAGTCGCAGGCCCGCCGGGCCAGGTCGTCGCCTGGATTGGCGGCCGGGGGCAGTTCCTCCGGGTTTTCCAGGTAATAACGGTAGAGCTGCTGGAGGAGCCTTTTGGCTTTGCCTTCTTCCGCCTTGGCCCGGGAACCGATATATACTTTTTCGAAAAGGAAGGCGCGCAAGGTGTCGGTCGCCTGCTGGACCTCCGGACTCATGCCGATCTGGCCCATTCGCCAGCTGTGGTGGATGAGGTCGGTGACCATGGTATCGATGCGCTGGCGATGGCTGTCGCCCAGGACCCGCAGGCAGGCCTTCGGGAGCTGTTCCGGCACGATGATCCCGGCCCGGATGGCGTCGTCGATGTCGTGGTTGATATAGGCTATGCGGTCGGCGTAACAGATGATGCGGCCTTCCAGGGTGCCGGGTTTGACCGGGCCGGTATGGTGGGCGATGCCGTCGCGGACCTCCCAGGTAAGGTTCAGGCCCGACCCCCCCTCCAGGACCTCCACCACTCGCAGGCTCTGGAGGTTGTGCTTGAACCCGCCGGGCACGACCTCGTTTAAGGCTTCTTCCCCGGAGTGGCCGAAGGGCGTATGGCCCAGGTCGTGGCCCAGGGCGATGGCCTCGGTAAGGTCTTCATTGAGGCGCAGGGCCCGGGCGATGGTGCGGCTGATCTGGGCTACCTCCAGGGTGTGGGTCAGCCGGGTGCGGTAGTGATCGCCGCCGGGGGCGATAAAAACCTGGGTCTTATGCTTCAGGCGCCGGAATGCCTTACAGTGGATGATACGGTCGCGGTCGCGCTGGTATTCGGTGCGGATGGGGCAGGGCTCCTCCGGTTTCTGGCGGCCCCGGGTGCGGCTGCTGAGGCTGGCCAGGGGGCTCAAAAGGATCTCTTCTCGCTTTTCGGCTTCTTCCCGCAGGAGCATACCCTCACCCCCCTAGGCGCGGTGCCGGCGTAAGGTCATGGTGGCCGCCGCTACCTCCGCCAGGCGCCTGCCCGCCAGGCGCACCCGCCGGATGGCGAATTCGTCGCTGCTCGCCGGAGCCTGGCCGCAGCTGCCCTGGTGCCCGCAGTCGGCTTCCGTATGGCCGTCGCCCACCAGGATCATCCCCTGGACGAGCATCATATCGAAGAGGGCCTTCATGGTGGTCTCCTGGCCGCCGAAGCGGGCGCCGCCGACGGTCACCCCGGCCCCGACCACATTGAGGAGGGCCTTTTCTTTGCGTAAGATGCGGCTTTTATCCCAGAAGGCTTTGAGCTGGGCGGAGACGCTGCCGAAGTAAACCGGGCTGCCCAGGAGGAGGCCGTCGGCCCGCCGCAGGAGATCGAAGGCTTCGCCCAGGCGGTTGTGGCGGGAACAGGCCCCCTGGCAGGGGTTGCTGCACTGGGTGCAGTAAGGTATTTTTTGGTCAGCCATGGCGTCGGCGATATGGATAAGGGCCGTCTCCGCCCCGGCTGCAGCAGCCGCTGCCAGGCCTTCGCGCACTAAAAAGGCGGTATTGCCATCTTTTTTGGGACTACCGTTTAAGCCTACAATAAGCATCTTTGCGATCACCCTTTGCTATTAAGGAGCAAATTTTAGCGTTAAACTTTAATTTCGACATAGTTACTCCTTCTCCTGCCGGACAACTGGAATTTTATCCCGGCGGCCAGTCCTCCCTCACCGTACAGAAAAGCTCAGGCGACGCCCGGTCGGCGCCGCCTGAGCTTTTCTACCTGTTCGCTTTTTAGAGGGGTTCGAAGTTCTCTTTGCCCAGGCCGCAATTGGGGCAGACCCAGTCGTCGGGCAGGTCTTCAAAGGCCGTACCCGGGGCGATGCCGCCTTCGGGATCGCCTTTGGCGGGGTCATAGACGTAGCCGCAGGCCGTGCAGGACCATTTACCCATTTTGCTTCCCTCCCTTTTTAGTACCCGTTACCGCAGATGGCAACGCCGGGATAAGGGTATGTATTCGCTACGATGATGGAATTTCCTGCCGGCGCAGGGCGGCAATGGCCGCCCGGGCCAGCTCGTCGCAGCGGTTGTTTTCCGGGTTGTCGCTGTGGCCTTTGACTTTCAGCCACTCTACCTGGTGCCGGGAAGCCACCTGGAGTAGCTCCCGCCAGAGGTCCTGGTTTTCGACCGGCTGCTTTTTGACGGTGAGCCAGCCGTTCCGCTCCCAACGGGCCAGCCACCCCTGGCGAAAGGCGTTGACCAGGTAGGCGCTGTCGCTGTAAAGATGCACCCGGCAGGGCTCCTTCAGGACCCTGAGGGCAGCGATGGCCGCCGTGATCTCCATGCGCTGGTTGGTGGTGCTGGGCTCGGCGCCGGAGAGTTCTTTGCGTTTGTCACCGTAAATAAGGACGGCGCCCCAGCCGCCGGGACCGGGGTTGCCAGAGCAGGCACCGTCGGTGTAGATGGTTACTTCTTTCATTTATCGGCTGCTGCTTCTCCTTTTGCCCTGCTAAAGGGGCGGATATGGCCCTTTCATTTTACCATAGTTTGCTGGCGGTGCAAGGTGAAAGATTGAATATATGAATGAAGAGAGATATAATTAGTCATATAAAATAGTGCATCCGGTTAAAGCGTTAAAACAAGGGGTGAAAAACGGTACGATGCCAATCATAGCCCGGTTTTATGGCATTATAATCAAGATGTTTTTTAATGAACATCTACCACCCCATTTTCACGCCCTCTATGGTGAGTATAATGCTATTTTTAACATCAACACATTGGAAATGATAGAAGGCGATATGCCGTTACGAGCCCGGAAGCTTGTCGTGGAATGGGCTGAAAATCATCAAAAAGAACTGGAGATAATGTGGGAAACCAAGGAATTTAAGCAGCTTCCTGGTCTGGAGTAGGGGGTGAATATGTGTTTTATCCCAGGATTAAAGATGTTAAACCTTTAAAGGATTATACGTTAATAGTCGCCTTCGATAACGGTCAAATAAAGAAATACGATATGAGACCTTTGATAGCAATGCCTCCTTTCGACATTTTGAAAGATCCCCTTCTTTTTAGTATGGCCAGGGTCGAAGCAGGCGGCTATGGTATTAGCTGGAGCGATGAATTGGATTTGAGCGAGTATGAGCTCTGGGAACACGGGGAATTAATTGCTAACGCCGACGCTCCTCCCGAAGGCTAATGTCTGCTATAAACCCGGAGGCGCTTTAATACTAAATAGTTAACTCAATTTTGTTTTATATATATTGTTTATGTATTATTATTGAACTGTTTCCCGGTTAACCTTAAATATGGAGCCCGCAAGAATTATTTTTATGCAGGTGAGACTTTAATGGGAAAAATCCTGGTCAGCGCCTGCCTGGCAGGCGTAAGGTGTAAATACAGCGGCGGGCACAACCTGGTACCGGTCATTGCCGAACTGGTGCGGCAGGGCAAAGCCGTACCCGTCTGCCCGGAGAGCCTGGGGGGTTTAACCATCCCCCGGCCGCCGGCGGAAATCAAGGGCGGTGACGGCTATGACGTCCTGGCCGGCCGGGCGCGGGTGATGGATAAAGAAGGACGGGATGTGACTGCGGCCTTCATCCAGGGCGCCAGGGCCGCCCTGGCCAGGGCCCGGGAAGTGGGCCCGGAGATAATTGTCCTCAAGGAAAGGAGCCCATCCTGCGGCAGCAAGCTTATCTACGATGGCAACTTTAGCGGCGCGACCCGCCCCGGCCCCGGCGTAACGACGGCCCTTCTACGAGAATATGGGTATAAGGTGATCAGCGAGGAGGAATTTAAGGGCGAGGGTAATCCAAGTCCTTAGCCTTCTTTACCAATTGGTACCAGACGCCTGGTATTACCGCACCCTGGCAAGGAATCGAATTACACTTTACTCGAATTGTGCCTAGAGTAAAGGGCCAAAATATCTTCTTTAAAAGCGGCACCTTCCATGGGGCCTTTACGGGTTACACTTAAAGCTCCAGCTACATTGGCAATTTGTAACGCCTCCTTCAGCCCTTTACCACAGGCCAGGGCAGCAATGAATGCGCCATCAAAACAATCGCCGGCTCCAGTGGGATCTACCTCTTGAACCTTAACGGGCGGCACATGATAGCATTCCTCACCGTAGTAAAGGCTTGCCCCCCGGGCACCATCTTTAAGAACCAGCATGGTACCGTCCCTCTTTTTTAGCCTGGCGATACCCTTTACCAAATCGCCCTCGCCTGAAAGGGCTATCATTTCACTCTTTCCGGCGAGGATTATATCAGCGGCGTCCAGGATGTCGTCATATACATTCTTAATTTCCTGCTCATTGAGCAGCTCAGGGCGGAGATTAGGATCGAAGCTCACCTTTACCTTGTTTTCTTTGGCAATTTTAACTGCCTTCCAGATGGCCTGACGCAAGCTGGCGCTTGCCGTCAAGGAGCAACCCACAACGTGGAGATACTCTGCAGTTTTGATATAGTTTTCATCCACATCTGCTGGCCCTAACTGGCCTGCCGCCGCATGGGGGAAATGAAAAATAAACTTGCGCTCACCATTGGCGTAGTATGTGACAAAAGCCGTCCCTGTTGTATATCCCTTGGTCTTATAAATATGACTTGTATCGACGCCATCATCACGAAGCCTGGTAAGATTTAAAAGGCCAAAATCGTCATCACCGACCCGGGCAATAATACCTGCCTCCACCCCCATCCTTGCCACCTGATCGATAAAAATAGCCGGGGCACCGCTGGGATAAGGCCCCAGGAGTTCGCCCGGAGCAGTAAACTCCTGCCCAGTATATTTTGTCATAATTTCTACCAGGATCTCACCAATAGTTATTACTTTAGCCATTGGTTTTCACCTTCATATTTATGAAATGAAATTCTCCTCCCCGGTAATTAACACTCCACTCAGGCTTTCTTACGGGTGTTGATTTTATCCAGTATTACGGCAATCATAATGATTAAACCCATGGTAATGGACTGCCAGTAAGAGGAGATTTGCAACAGGCTTAAACCGTTGTTAATAACGCCAATGGTCATAATGCCGATAATGGTTTTACCAATACTGCCCTTACCTCCGGAAAGGCTGGTACCCCCCAGCACAACCGCTGCGATCGCATTGAGCTCGTAACCGCTGGCGGCAGCCGGTTGCCCTGTTGCTAAACGGGACGCCAGAGCGACTCCCCCCAGAGCAGAAAGGACGTCGCTGATTACATAAATAATAAGCTTCACCCGGGCAACGTTAATACCGCATAATTTAGCCACTTCTTCGTTGCTCCCGATGGCGTAAATATAACGTCCAAAACAGGTTTTTGATAAGACAATGTGGGCGATAACCAGGCAAAAAATCATAATCAACACGATAACCGGGATAGGGCCAATATACCCCTGACCAATCCAACTAAAGGCCGGGGGCAAGCCGAAAATTGGTTTGCTCTGGGTGTAAACGAAGGCAAACCCCCTGGCGATGCTCAACATAGCGAGGGTGGCTATAAAGGGTTCGACATTAAGTTTCGCAATTGCCAGGCCGGAGATACCGCCACAGACTATACCCACAGCCAGGACACTAAAAATAATTATTACATACATCATCGGCGTACTGGACGGGTACTGTTTAAGCAAAGCCGTAACGACAATACCTGCCAGTGCTGCTACTGAACCCACTGAAAGGTCAATGCCACCGGAAATAATGACAAAGGTCATACCTATAGCTAACAGGGCGTTGATAGAGATCTGAATCAATACATTTAACAAATTTTGGGGCAAGAGGAAAGTCGGAACCAGTATAGAGAGTAGTATACATAAAGCAAGGAATACAAAGATGAAACTATATTCCTTAACAATGCTATTCAGATGGCTATACTTCAACTTAGCGCTATTCGAAATATTGGTCGCTCCATTCATCGTCCTACCCCTTCCCTGCATCAACCGGCTATCTTTCCACATGCCAGTTCCATAATTTTTTCTTCGCTGGCTTCGTGCCGGTCCAGTATACCGGCCACACGGCCCTCATGCATGACTACAATTCGATCACTCATACTTAAAATTTCCGGTAACTCCGAGGATACCATGATGATGCTTCCTCCCTCACTGGTAAAGGAATTCATCAAGTTATAAATCTCGGCCTTGGCGTTAACGTCAATACCGCGGGTTGGCTCATCCAGGAACAGAATTTTGGCATGGGCCGCCAGCCATCTGGCCAGGGCTACCTTCTGCTGGTTGCCACCGCTCAAATTTTTAACAATAGTTTTAGCCGAGGGGGTACGGATACGCATTTTCTTTATATAATCTTCACTCACCTGGTTTTCCCAAAGGAAATTTATAAAACCATAGTTCGATTTATCATATAGACTGGGGAGGGAGATATTATCTTTGACAGATTGTGCCAAGATTACCCCCTGGAGCCGACGGTCTTCAGGGACGAAACCGATTCCATTGCTGATGGCCTCAGCCGGCGAATTGAAAAGTACCTTCTGCCCGTTAAGGTATAGGGAACCGTGTTTTGGCTTTTTAACTCCAAATATGCCCTGTAATACTTCTGTCCGGCCAGCCCCTACCAACCCGGCAATGCCTAAAATCTCACCCTGCCGCAATTCAAAATTGATATCCCAGTATTTCGGGGGATCAGTGAAATCCTTTACCTGCAAAATTACTTCCCCGGGTTTCTGGGCTTTCCGGCTAAAATCTTTGATCTCCCGGCCTACCATTAAAGAAACCCAGTTATATTTCTTCATTTCCTCCCCGACCATGGTTTTTACAAGTTTTCCATCACGTAAAATAGTGAGCCGGTCAGCCAATTCCTCGAGTTCCTTTAAACGGTGGGAAATATAGATAACAGCCACGTTATCCTTTTTTAAGCGCTTGATAATCTTAAACAAGGTCTCAGTTTCACGATCAGAGAGGGAGGAGGTTGGCTCATCCATAATAACCAGTGAGGCATTGCAGGACACAGCCTTGGCTATTTCTACCATCTGTTGCTCGGCTACATTGAGGTCCCGGACCATCGCCCATGGTTTCAGATCAATACCCAGGGAACGGGCGATAGCTATGGTCTCGCTAACCATTTTTTCTTTATCAATAAAAACTCTCGATTTAATGGATTCTCGCCCTAAAAAAATATTTTCAGCTACACTTAAATCCTGAATAAGACTGAGTTCCTGGTGTATAACACTAATCCCTGCATCCAGGGCCTGGCGAGTATTGGTAAACTCCACCGGTTTTTGTTTAAATGTTATGGTACCACAGTCTCTCTGGTAGACTCCGGAGATTATTTTTATTAGTGTTGATTTCCCGGCGCCGTTTTCTCCCAGGAGAGCATGAACTTCCCCGGGATAAATATCCAGGTCGATATTATCGAGGACCTTAATCCCCGAAAAGGATTTTGATATTCCCCTTAGTTGTAAGAGTGGGGAGGCCATGGTATCACCTATTCCTCGAGTTTTTAAAAAGGGAGGCGGGGAAGAAACCCTTGCTGTTTCTTCCCCTTTGGGCTTAATTATTTAGCATTACTGGCATCTACTATTGTAGGCGGAATGAGCACCTGTGGCGGTACAGATTTACCGTTGAAGTAATCAGCGATTAGATCAATTACCTTGCCACCGATTTGATCAGGATGCTGGACAACGTCAGCCACCCAGAGTCCATGGTTCTTGATTTCCTGGATAGCTTCAGGATTACCGTCGAAGCCTATAACTTTAACATTACGGCCAGCTGCTTTAATAGTGGAAACAGCTCCAACAGCAAAGGGATCACCCACGGCGAAAATTAAATCTAAATCCGGGAACTTTAACAGGATATCCTGGGTGAGGTTGGCTGCTTTTTCAGCGCTACCAGAACAATTTTCTACATCGACTACCTTAATGTTCGAATACTCAGCCAGGGCATCTTTGAAACCCTTCTCCCGGTCAACACAGCTCTGTACTTCGGAGTAGGTAATTATAGCAACCTTCCCCTTGCCGTTCAAGACCTTTTCGGCGGCATACTTGGCAGCCAGTTTACCACCCGCGTAGTTGTCGGTGGCGACATGGGATTTTACGTCACCTTCAGCTTTGATATCAATTGTAAATACAGGGATACCTGCTTTTTTAGCTAAGTCAACAGCCGGTGCTATTCCAGCCGAAGCCGTTGGCGCCAAAACAATGGCATCCACTTTTTGAGTTATAAAATCCTGAACCTGGGCCAATTGCTTGTTGCTATCCTGGCTGGCATCCATAATAATGGGTTTAAATTTATACCCCTGGGCTTTTTCCTGGATAGCTTTTTCAATTAAGTTGTAAAAAACGTGTTCCCGGGTCAGAAGGCTAACGCCAATGACCTTCTCTCCGCTCTTTTCTGTGTTCTGGGTCGTTGTTCCGCTGGAGGTTCCAGTTTGGGTATTACCTTGTTTACTGCCGCAACCACCAAGGAGCACGCTGACTCCAATTAGTGTTATTGCGGTAAAAATAAGCATCTTTTTTCGGGTCATTTTAAATAACACGATCCATTCCTCCATTTAATTTTTATTTAATTATAGATTGCTAAAGCCCTAGAACTAATGCTGACCCCTGGTATTACCATCTACCTCCGAGAGTTTCAGTTATGAAGCTCAAGCAGTCGCACCTCATCCAGGAGTTTGTTTACCAGTTCTACCTGGCATTGTCCCGTTTGCCAGCGAGTAGCACTGGCACTGGCGGCTGCCGTTGCCAGCCGGGCTGCACCGGTTACCCCTTCTCCTCTGGCCAATCCTACGGCAAAACCGGCCACAAAGGCATCACCGCAACCGACGGTATTGATGGCCTGAACCCTGGGCGGGATAACTTTAAAGAAATCGTTCTCAGTAGCTACCAGGGCTCCATCCCCACCAAGGGAAAGAACAGCTACCTGGACACCGCTTTCCAGCAGTTTCATTAAAAACTTTTTTTGGTCGTCCACCTCCTTTAACGGATGCCCGGCCAGGGTTTCCGCTTCCTGCTGATTGGGTTTAACCATATAGGGCCTGGCTTTAATCCCCTCTATAAATGCCGCTCCGCTGGTGTCGAGGATAGCCATCGCCCCTGCCTGGTTAATTACCTCAATCAACAGGGAGTAAAAGCCAGGTGCTAATCCCCTTGTGAGGCTGCCGGATATGGTGACCACTTTGCTGCTACTGGCCAGTTCTTTGACTTTATCCACCAGCTTTTGCGCATCGGTCTGACTAACATCGGGCCCTGGTTCCAGGAGCTCGGTCTGCGTTTTCCCTACCGGGTCCAGGATATTAATGCAGATGCGCGATTCGCCTTCTATTACGACGAAATCCTCCTTCATTCCCTCCCTCGCCATTATTTCTTTGATATAGCTACCGGTGTATCCGCCAATAAATCCTGTAGCTATCACCTCCTCGCCGAGATTATGAATTACCCGAGCGACATTGAGTCCCTTGCCGCCTGCTTGGGCTAGCACTTGTTTAACGCGAAAGACACCATTTAAACTAAAATTGTCTACAATGTATGTTTTATCAATAGCTACGTTGGTAGTGACAGTCGTAATCATTCGGTCCTGCTCTCCAAAGTTAAAAGGTATTTGATATTATCGATAATCTCCACAGGGGTAGGATCTACTCCCCTTATAAGGGCCAGGTAAAGGGAGATAAAATCCCCTAAATATACCAGGGAAAAAAGACGGGCCAGGCGTGATTTACCCACTGACGCTACTTTTCTCACCCCGGCTGCCCGGGAAGCCAGGAGCTCCTGTGAGATCTCTATACGCCGGGTTGTTTCTAATCTATCCTCGGCATCCTGCAAAAACGTAAAGTAAAAATGGCGCAAGTATGACTGAGGTGCATCCCATCCCGCCACTTCATCATGATGAAGGGCCGGGAGGGCATTATACATGGCTAAAAGCTTGCTATTCTCTGCAAATTGGTTTTTCCATCTGCTGGCCACAGCGATAGTTAAAGGCAGGGAACCATAGACAACAGGGACATAGCCTGCCATCTCGTAAGCCATGCTTTTCGCCAGGTTATCTTTAGCAGGGACAATGGGTCCGTACTGACCACCGAGTTCAGATAAAATGTTAATGGTTTCTTTTACTTCTGCCGATTTATCACCGACAAATCCTAGTCGCTGTAACAGTCCCAGCAAGGGGAGAAAAATATACCCAACGGCGATACGGGGCATCATTCCGCCAGGAATGAGTAGATACGGGTGTTTATTTCCCCGGGCCAGGGATAATAATTTCCCCCCGGAGGTGAGGACAATGATCTGAGCCTCTGTTGTACAAACCTGATGATAAGCATTAAGTATCTCTTCGGTCTTACCAGAATGGCTGACAACAACAACCAGGGTGCGATTGTCAATACTAGCCGGTATGGTATATCCCCGGTTCAGAAAAAGGGGGATTTTAATTTCATCAAAGAGATACGATGCCAGAAGATCTACACTTGCTGCCGAGCCGCCGCCGGTACCAAGGAACATAATTTGTCTAATCTCATCCCGAGAAAGGTTTTCCGGCCAACGACCGGCCAGTTCCCAGGCCTCCCTGAACTGGTGGGGGTAGTTAATAGTTTCCTGAAGGGCTTGACCACTATCCAGTTTAGAGAGGGTGTGAAGATCGTCTAAATCAACATACACCGCCCGTGTTCCCTCTTCTCTTAATCAATTTTCTACTAGTGACCCCCTTCGGTGAACCGCCCATCTCAGGCTCGCCCAGCTGCGCCGAATAGCCTTATCTTTGCCAGAGCAACTTCCTTTACCCGGTTACGGGCCGGATTCAGGTAACGCCGAAGATCGTTCTCTTCCGGGTTAGATAAAAGGGTTTCTCTAAGAGCGGCAGCCATGGCCAGCTTGAGATCGGTAGCAATATTGATTTTACTGATCCCCAGTTGAATACAGCGGGTGATAGCCTCATCGGGAACGCCGGAAGCGCCGTGGAGAACCAGGGGTAATTTTACTTTGGCTGCTATGGATGCCAGGCGTTCAAAATCAAGGCGGGGTTCCCCCTGATATACACCATGGGCCGTGCCAATGGCAATGGCTAAAGAGTCTATCCCGGTAGCTTCTACAAAAGTAACAGCTTCGGCGGGATCAGTATAGTAAACGTCTTTCGCCCGGACCTGGAGTTCCTCCTCGCGACCACCTATACGGCCGAGCTCTGCTTCAACTGCCACCCCTCTGTTTCTGGCCATAGTTACTACCTGCCGGGTAAGGCGAATATTCTCATCCCAAGGTAACTTTGACCCGTCGAACATTACCGAAGAAAAACCGGCTTCAATACAGAGAGCTATCATGTCTAAATCCTGGGAATGATCCAGGTGCAGAGCTATTGGTATACCCGCCCTCCTGGCGGCTGCCCGGGCCATGGCCACCAGGAAGTCCGCTCCGGCAAATTTAACTGTACCCGGCGTGGCTTGGAGAATTACCGGCGCCTTAGCCTCGATAGCCGCCTCTACCACGGCCCACAGGGTTTCCAGGTTGTGAATATTAAAGGCACCTACTGCATAACCGTTCTCTCGTGCAGCTTGTAATACTTCCCTGGGATTTACTAATTCCACAACAAGATCTCCTTTCTGCAGCAATATACTTAAGCAACAATTACTTCGATGCCACGCCTGGTAAGTTCTTCTATAAAATCGCGGGGAGCATTGCTGTCGGTAATAAAGGTATTAACTGCAGAAATGGGCGCAAAGCGCGATAAAGTTACCCGGCCGATTTTGGAATGATCAGCCAGGACGATCACCCGATCGGCAGCAGCAACCATTAAGCTATTTGTATGGGCCTCGGTCATATTAGGTGTCGTAAGGCCGTGTTCAATACTTATACCGTTAACACCCAGAAATGCCTTCTGGACATGAATCTCCCGCAGTACCCTTTCCGTGAGGGAACCGACCATGGCATAAGACTTAGTACGCATATTTCCACCTGTCAGCACCAGGTTGATACCCTCACTATGCGCCAGTTCCATGGCAATGTTGACAGTATTGGTTACTACAGTAAGATTATTATGGTTCTTTAGTAACTGGGCCAGGGCAGTAATGGTAGTACCTGCATTAAGAAGAATAGTATCTCCATCCAGAACAAGCTCAGCAGCCTTGCGGGCAATGGCTAACTTTTCAGCCGAAAATTTATTGATTTTCTCCATAAAAGAGGGTTCCTCATCGCTTCCGCCGCGAACCGGCACTGCCCCTCCATGGGTACGGGTAAGAAACCCTTCCCTCTCGAGGGTTTCGAGATCCCGGCGAATGGTCATCGGCGATACTCCCAACTCCCGGCTGAGCTCATTTACACTCAGCGGCATTCCTGAGCTGATTTTATCGATAATGATTTTACGTCGTTGTGCCGAGATCATGATGCCCCACCCTGTATTGTTTTGTTAATTTATGTTTTCTTGTTAAACATATTCGCTAAAAAACGAACATCTCCTGCTGGTTATTAAAACTTTTTTATTAAATTTTTATGGTAATATTAAGGAACCTTTCATAGACAAAGAAAGGCTGCTGACCGGTATGGTCAACAGCCTTTGGGCCAACTTATCTTGTTCCCTTACTTTCCTTTCTTTTCCTTCAAAGCGGCCTGGGCGGCGGCCAGTCTCGCTACCGGCACCCGGAAGGGTGAGCAGCTGACGTAGTTCAAGCCGATCTGGTGGCAGAACTCCACCGAGCTGGGTTCGCCGCCGTGCTCGCCGCAGATGCCGATTTCCAGCTTGGGATTGGTGCTGCGGCCCAGTTCGACGGCCATCTTCATGAATTTGCCCACGCCGTCGCGGTCGAGGACGATGAAGGGGTCTTCTTTCAAGATCTTCTCGTCGACATACTGGTGCAGGAACTTGCCTTCAGCGTCGTCGCGGCTGAAGCCGAAGGTGGTCTGGGTCAGGTCGTTGGTGCCGAAGGAGAAGAACTCGGCTTCCCTGGCGATTTCATCGGCTGTGGCGCAGGCCCGCGGCATTTCGATCATGGTGCCGACCTTGTAATCGAAATCGACACCGGTTTCCTTTTTGACGGCCGCGGCTACCTCGTCAACCATGGCGTGGAGGCGCTGTAACTCGTTGACGTGGATAACCAGGGGAATCTCTACTTCAGGCAGGACCTTGACGCCCTCTTTCACCAGCTGGGCCACCGCCTGGAAGATGGCTCGCACCTGCATGGCGTAGATCTCCGGGTAGGTGATGCCTAAACGGCAGCCGCGGTGCCCGAGCATGGGGTTGAATTCGTGGCGCGCCCGGACTTCCCGCAGGAGGGCCTGTTTTTCTTCCAGCTCTTTGGAGTCGCCGTTTGTCGCCTGGAGCCTTGTGACGTCGACCAGGAGTTCTTCAATATTGGGCAAGAACTCATGCAGGGGCGGATCGAGGAGCCGGATGGTGACCGGCAGGCCCTCCATGGCCTTCAAGATACCGTAAAAGTCGCCCTGCTGCATCGGCAGGAGCTTATCCAGGGCAGCCTGCCGTTCTTCTTTGGTCTTGGCGAGAATCATCTGCTGGACAACAGGCAGGCGATCGACCTGCATAAACATATGCTCGGTACGGGTGAGGCCGATGCCATCGGCGCCGAATTCCCGGGAGCGCCTCGCGTCTTCCGGCGTGTCGGCGTTGGCGCGGACTTTGAGGCGCCGGAAGGAATCGGCCCACTCCAGGATGGTTTCAAATTCCCCTGTGAGCTGGGGGTCGATGAGGGGCACTTCACCCAGCATGACGTTGCCGGTGGAGCCGTCGATGGAAATGACGTCACCTTCTTTGACCACCAGGTCGCCGATGAAGAAGCGTTTGTTTTCGACGTCTATTTTAATGGCGTCGCAACCGGTGACCGCCGGTTTGCCCATGCCCCGGGCGACTACGGCTGCATGGCTGGTCATGCCGCCCCGGGCCGTGAGAACCCCCTGGGCCTGGACAATGCCGTGGATATCGTCGGGAGTGGTCTCGGTACGTACCAGGACGACCTTCTGGCCGTCGAGGCCCATTTTTTCGGCATCGTCGGCGTCAAAGACCACCTGGCCGGAGGCGGCACCGGGGGAAGCCGGCAGACCCTTGGCCACCACTTCCAGTTTGGCGCTGGGGTCGATACGCCGGTGCATGAGCTGGATTAATTGATCGGCGTCGACGCGCAGGACGGCTTCTTCTTTGGTAATCAGGCCCTCATTGACCATGTCGACGGCGATTTTGACAGCCGCGGCCGCCGTCCGTTTACCATTGCGGGTCTGGAGGATAAAGAGCTTGCCCTTTTCGATGGTAAACTCGATATCCTGCATATCGCGGTAGTGTTTCTCCAGCAGCTGGCAGATGTCTTCAAACTGGCGGTAAACTTCCGGCATTTCTTCCTTCAGGCTGCTGATGGGCTTAGGTGTGCGGATACCGGCCACCACGTCTTCGCCCTGGGCGTTGATGAGATACTCGCCGTAAATACCCTTCTCGCCGGTGGAGGGGTTGCGGGTGAAGGCCACGCCGGTGCCGCTGGTGGGACCCATGTTGCCGAAGGCCATGGTCTGGACATTGACGGCGGTGCCCAGGTCATCGGGGATCTTGTTGATCTTGCGGTAGACAATGGCCCGGGGGTTGTTCCAGGAATCAAAGACGGCACGGATGGCCATGTAAAGCTGCTCCCGGGGGTCCTGGGGGAAGTCCCGGCCGCTGCGGCTCTTGACGACGTCCTTGTACTCGGCGATAACTTCCCGCAAGGCATCGGGGGTGAGTTCATGGTCGAACTTTACGCCCAGGCGTTCTTTATGTTTTTCGAGTACGGCTTCAAAATCGTTATGTTCGATACCCAGGACGACGTTACCGAACATCTGGATAAAACGGCGATAGCAGTCCAGGGCGAAGCGCTCGTCGCCCGTCTGGGCGGCCAGGCCCTTGACGGAATTGTCGTTCAGCCCCAGGTTCAGGATGGTATCCATCATGCCGGGCATGGAAACAGGTGCCCCGGAACGGACGGAGACCAGGAGCGGGTTTTCGGGGTCGCCGAGCTTTTTACCATTGATGGCTTCCAGGTCCTTTAAGCGGGCGGCGACTTCCTCTTCCAGGCCCTCCGGGAATTGCTGGCCGAGACGATTGTACTCGTTACAGGCCTCGCAGGTGATGGTAATCCCCTGGGGTACCGGCAGGCCGATGTTGGTCATTTCGGCGAGATTCGCGCCTTTACCGCCAAGAAGCAGGCGCATGTCGGCCTTGCCTTCGCTGAACAGGTAGACGTACTTCTTACTTGCCATTTCTTTCCCTCCGATAATAGATTTGGAGTATTTTACCGGCCGTTTCTTCAACGGCCTTATTGATAACATTGATTACCGGACAGCCGAGCTGGTCCATGACCCTGCGGGCGTAGGCCAGTTCCTCTTCGATACGTTCCCTGGTGGCGTAGCCGGCCGGTCCCGGCAGCCCCAGGGTTTTCAGGCGTTCCTGGCGGATCTGATAGAGGAGCCCGGCGTCAATGGTCAGCCCTATTATCTTTTCCGGCGGCAGGTTGAGCAATTCTCCCGGCAGGGGTACTTCCGGCACCAGGGCGAGATTCGCGGCCCGCAAGCGCTTATGGGCCAGGTACATACACACCGGCGTTTTGGAGGTGCGGGACACTCCGATGAGGACCAGATCGGCGTGGCTCAGGCCCCGGATATCTTTGCCGTTATCATATTTAACGGCAAAATCAATGGCCTCCATTTTGCGGAAGTAGTCTTCGTCGGTACGGCGAATCAGGCCCGGCTCCAGCCGGGGCCGGCCGCCAGTAACCCGGGTGATGGCGTCCATCAGGGGGCCCAACAGGTCTACCGCCTCGAGGCCCCGGGCTGCCGCCAGTTCCAGGAGCTTCTTTTTTAAGTCCGGTAGTACCAGGGTGAAGGCGATGATCCCCTGTTCCTGGGCGGCTTCGTTGACTACCTCCTCCAGGTGGTCAAGGTCGGTAACATAGGGCACCCGGCGGATGTCCAGCCCGCCGCCGTCGAACTGGCTGGCTGCCGCCCGGGCGACATACTCGGCCGTCTCCCCCAGGGAGTCTGAGATCACGTAAATAACGCCGATGGTAACCCCTCCTTTACTTGGAAGTCGGAGTCCGGAAGCCAGACAGAAATGGGCTCCGGCCCTATTACCCATCGAGTAAATGTTTTGTGAATGGAGGTGATAGATACCCGCCGGGATATAGCTCCTTGCTAGGATCTGCCTTCTCCCAGTTCTACAAAGAGATTGGTTATGGTGGTCTTGGTAATGCGTCCTAATACTTTTAATTTTTTCCCTTGACCATTAACAGGACGTACTACCGGCAAGGCATCCACCTCGTGTTCGATAATCTTGCGAGCCGCTGCCAGTACCGGTTCATCAGGGGTGGTGCAAATAATATTGGGCATCCGGGTCATAATTACCGAAACCGGCATCTTCTGGAGATCACCGCCGCCGATGGCTGCTTTCAGCAGGTCCTTGCGGGAGACGACCCCCTCCAGGTGACCTTCGTCGTCAACCACCATCAGGGTACCTACGTCCTCCAGGAACATGGAGACAATGGCCTCATAAACCGAAGCCCCGGCCCGGATGACCCGGGGCAGGCCTTTGATATTGCCTACTCTGATCTTTTTGATTTCTTCGGCTACCAGGGCCTGGGAGGGCTTGCTGCTCAAAAAGTAGCCCACCCGGGGGCGGGCTTCCAGGATACCAGCCATGGTCAAGATGGCCAGATCGGGACGCAGGGTGGCCCGGGTAAGATTGAGCTCTGCGGCAATCTGCTGGCTGGTGATGGGCCCGGAACGCTTGACAATAGCTATTATCTGTTCCTGCCGCGGGGAAAGCTGCATCCCTCACCCCTCCCCTTCGTCCCGTTGTATACTTTGTAATGTATACCACATGGCCCGCCTTTTTCCTTCCTGGCAACCAAATTTTTTTATGGAACCAGGCGAGAGAAGTCGGCTATCTGAAAAACCAGGTTGACAATTGCCTGGAGGAGGGCCAGGCGGTTATTCCGGACTTCCATATCGGGCGCCATGACCAGGACGTTATCGAAGAAGGCATCAATGGGCCCCCGGAGGGCGGCCATGGCCTTTAAAGCAGCCAGGTAATCCCCTGCCCGGAGCCGGGGTTCAGCCTGGTGCCGGGTTTCCATCAGGGCCCGATAGAGTTCTGCCTCTGCCTTTTCCTGCAACGCCTCAGGCCGGAGATGGTATTTTTCCCTGGCCTGGCGGGCCAGGTTAAAGGCGCGGGTAAAAGCCGTCTGCAGGGCGGCAAAACCTTCTTCTTCCCTGAAGGCGCTCAAATCCCTGGTGCGATGATAAGCTGCCGCCAGGTCATCGCTGCCTGCCGCCAGGCAGGCCTGAATTACATCGTAGCGGTAGCCTTTTTCCTCTAGGAGGTGCTCCAGGCGCTGACGGCAAAACTGGACCAATTGCTCCTGGACGACATCCAGGGGCCTGGCCAGCTGGATACCGCCGGCAGTATAGCCTTCGTAGGCGGCGGCAATACTCGCGGTCAGGGAAAACTTTAAATTGAACTCCACGGCTATGGTTACCACGCCCGTGGCCTGGCGCCGCAGGGCATAAGGATCCTGGGAACCGGTGGGGATGAGGCCGGCCCCGAAGCAACCAACCAGAGTATCCAGCCGGTCGGCCAGGCCAACGACCATGCCGGTGAGGGAATCCGGTAACCGGTCGCCGGCAAAGCGCGGCCAGTAGTGCTGGCGGATACCCTGGCATACTTCAGCCCTTTCGCCGTCGTGGGCGGCATAATAAGAGCCCATGATGCCCTGGAGTTCGGGGAACTCGTAGACCATGGCCGTAACCAGGTCGGCCTTGGCTAGTTCAGCCGTACGTTCCACCAGGGGAACCAGTTCGGCCGGGAGGTCCAGGGTATTGACCAGATTTACGGCCAGGCGCTGCAGGCGCCTGGTTTTGGCCAGCATGGTGCCCAGGCTCTCCTGGAAGACGATCTCTTCCAGTTTGGGGACTTTGGCTGCCAGGGGCGTTTGCCGGTCTTCCTGGTAGAAGAAGGCCGCGTCGGCCAGCCGGGCTGCCAGTACCCTTTCATTGCCCCGGCTGATGTTCTCCAGGTGGTCGGCAGTGCCGTTATGGACGGTAATAAAACGGGGCAGGAGTTCACCCTGCGCGTTCCAGACGGGGAAGTAGCGCTGGTGGTCGCGCATGGGTGTAATGACTACCTCCTGGGGCAGCTTCAAGTACTCGGGGTCGAAGTGGCCGGCCAGGGCCGTGGGGTATTCGACAAGGTAGGTTATCTCCTCCAAAAGTTCCGGGTCCTTCTCCACCCGGCCACCTTCACGGCTGGCCAGGCCGGTAATCTGCTCCCAGATAAGCTGCCGGCGGCGGTGCTGGTCCACCAGGACGTAGTTTTCCTCCAGAACCTGGAAGTAAGCGCTGGCAGTTGGTACCTGGTGGGGACCGGGAGCCAGGAAGCGGTGGCCGTAAGTCTGGTTGCTGGCAGTCAGGCCGGCCAGTTCCACGGGTATGACCTCGCTACCAAAGAGCGCCAGGAGCCAGCGGATGGGCCGGGCGAAGCGTATCTCAAGGGAGCCCCAGCGCATGGGTTTGGGGAAACTCAAGGCGTTAACCACGGCCAGGAGCAGTTCCGGCAGGACTGTCACCGCCGGCCGGCCCTGTTCCCTCTTGATGGCAAAGACGTACTGGCCGCCATTATACTCCCGGGTTACCAGTTCCTCGACGGCGACGCCCATGCTCCGGGCGAAACCCAGGGCGGCCTTCGTCGGCTGGCCGTCGGCGGTAAAGGCGGCCTTTACCGGCGGCCCTTTGATTTCCTGGACCAGTTCCTCCTGGTTTTCCGCCAGGGCGGTTAGATAAAGGGCCAGGCGCCGGGGTGTGCCATAGGTGGCTACCTTCTGGCAGGGCAGGCGGTATTCCTGCAGGAGCTGGCTGGCTACGGCGGCCATTTGCTCCAGAGCCGGGTTCATAAAGCGGGCAGGAATCTCTTCCGTACCGATTTCAAAGATTAAATCGCGGGCCATGGCTATCCCTCCTTCACATCGCAGGCGTCCTTGCGGTCCCGGCCGCCCACCACGGCTGCCGGCCCAGGTGCAGGGGCTTCGGGCTGTTGCTGCCTAGCTTTTAACAGGGGATAGCCGAGCTTTTGCCGCTGTTCCAGGTAGGCGGCGGCACAGAGGCGGGCCAGGTGGCGCACCCGGCCAATGTAGGCCGTCCGCTCGGTGACGCTGATAGCCCCGCGGGCGTCCAGGAGGTTAAAGGTGTGGGAGCACTTGAGGGTGTAATCATAGGCTGGCTGGACCAGGCCCTGTTCGACCACCCGCATAGCTTCGGCCTCATAGGCGTTAAAAAGGTTGAAGAGCATGGCGGTGTCGGCAAAGGTGAAGTTGTAGTGGGAGTAATCGACTTCCGTCTGGTGATGTATATCGCCGTAGGTGATGCCGTCCACCCACTCAATGTCGTAGACGCTGTTGACCTGCTGGATATACATGGCCAGGCGCTCCAGGCCGTAGGTGATTTCGGCGCTAACGGGATGGCAGTCAAAACCGCCGCACTGCTGGAAGTATGTAAACTGGGTTATCTCCATGCCGTCCAGCCACACCTCCCAGCCCAGGCCCCAGGCCCCCAGGGTGGGGGACTCCCAGTTATCTTCAACAAAACGGATGTCGTGTTCCAGGGGATTGATGCCCATGGCTTCCAGGCTCTGTAAGTAAAGATCCTGGACGTTATCCGGCGACGGTTTTAAGATTACCTGGTACTGGTAGTAGTGCTGGAGGCGGTTGGGGTTCTCCCCGTAGCGGCCGTCTGTCGGCCGCCGGGAAGGCTCCACGTAGGCTACCCGCCAGGGCTCCGGCCCCAGGACGCGTAAAAAAGTGGCCGGGTTCATGGTACCGGCGCCTTTTTCCAGGTCATAGGGCTGCTGGATGACGCAGTTTTGTTCTGCCCAGAACCGCTGCAGGGTCATTATGAGTTCCTGGAAATTCAAGTGGGTTCTTCCTCTCTCGGGCTGGCATTGTTTGCACTCGGACCGCAGACAATTGCCAGCCCATAATTTTTTTATAGCTCCTCCGAAAATAGGGTTTTGCCAA
This sequence comes from Moorella thermoacetica, assembly GCF_001267405.1. Lineage (NCBI taxonomy): Bacteria > Bacillati > Bacillota > Clostridia > Neomoorellales > Neomoorellaceae > Neomoorella > Neomoorella thermoacetica. The sequence goes on along the minus strand of NZ_CP012369.1, from coordinate 540,234 downwards.
AAATGGTGATCATTGCTGGTTGGGCTGTACTCCAGCTTCTTTGGGTCTGGGGGTACAGGCTCCGGGCTCCGGTGGTTCTCGGCTAGCAAACTTTACGCTCAGCCTTGCTCGGCGGCGGGGGTGGCTTGGCTTTATCTCTTCGATCATTCACAGCGGGGTGTGATACTTCTCATTCCTGAAGTCACGTTGCGATCCCCATCCCGTTCACCGCCGCCTCGCTTTGGCTTCGCTGAGTTTGCTAGCGCCTCGAACCAATTCGCCCTCCGCCTGTACCATCCAGACCCTTGACTTAGCCCACTTCATTATTCGTGACGGGGGCACCAGCCCCCATGGGCGGCTACTTAAAAAAGAGGCTCCCGCCCTGCCAGGGACGGGAGCTTGCTCTCCGTAACAGCATACCGGCCGGCCCCTGGCCAGCCTCACATGACAATAATTTAACAAAGTAGCCGCTACTTGTCAACTTGCTCATCCGAAGCCAGGGAATGTTCTTCCACCTGGCCGTCGGGACGTTCTACCTCCAGGGTGTAGCGGTTGAAAAGGGCCGCCACGGTACTCAAACCCGCCAGGACTGCCAGCTCGCTGCTGGCCAGGACGCCCAGGATGCCCAGGGCGCCGGCAGTGGCCGGGATCTCGGCGACTGTTTTGCCATCCTTTTTGATTTTGATCCTGGTCACATTGCCCTGGTGCAGAATGTTCCGGATCCGTTCCATCAATTTGCTGCCCCAGTTGCCCAGGGCGCCCTGGGTTTCTTCCTTGACCCCTTCCTCATACTGGATCAGGGCTTCCAGCAGGTCGCCACCGGCCCGGTCTAGGGCCTCTTTGGCTTCCCGGTAGCTAAGTCCCAGGCGCTTGCGCAACTGGTCGATTTTTTCCAGGTCCGTCAATATTATCGCCTCCTATTTCGTTGATAAAGGCACGGGATCGCAGTCTCCTGTCTAAATAGTATTCCAAAAACGCCGGCATAACTTCCCCTAGCTCCCCCATCAACATGGGGTTAATCTGCAATCTTTTTAAGTAGCTCCAGTTCAAGCGGTTTAGCTGCTGCCAGGTTTTTACACCTCCCCTGGATACCAGGTACTCTCGCCCCTGGTGGCCCCGACATTCAGGGCAAAGGGCGCCGCCGGCGGCCGGAGCTATGGCCACCCGCCCGTTGCCTTTTAGCTCCCTCTGGCACAGGGCACAGGCCTCCAGGCGCGGGGCCAGGCCAAGGAGCTTCAGGGTGCGGGCCTCAAAGGCCCGGGCCACCAGGGCCGGTTCCAGTTCCCCCAGGGCTTCCAGGCCCTGCTGCAGGAGGAGGTACATGGCCTGGTTCACCTGACCGGGCATAACCACGCCGTCAGCGATCTCGACCAGGTAATAGGCGTAGGCCAGGCGCTTTAAATCCTGGCGCAGGGGACCATAGATCTCCTGGACCTCGCACTGGGTGACGGTGGCCAGACTCTTGCCGGCATAAAATAAAAAACGGGATCGGCAGAGCTGCTGGGTACCGCTGCGCAGGCTGCTGCGGGGTTTGCGCACCCCCTTGACAATGGCTTCCAGCTTGCCGTGGGTGCGGGTGAGGATGGTCAGCAACTGGTCGGTTTCCTGGTAGTCACGGCTTTTTAAAACAATACCCTCAGCCTGGAATAGTCCCGGCATTGGTATCTCCACCTTTTTCCGGTTGTGATCCTGGAAGAGTCGGGCGCCGGCAGAAGTCTATCCAGTCTTACTTGTCACTGGTACCTGGCTGTTCGCCGACGGCGGCCAGCTCACCGGAGACCGGAGGGAAGCCGCCGGCATTCAAGCTATCACGGTAGAGAAGGTAAGCCTCGATACTTCCCGTCAGGGTAAACAATTGCCACCAGGCTTCGCTTATTTCCATGGGAGTCATCCTTTCTGAATTTCTCCTGCCGGGTATTAGTTATCCTGGACCCAAAAGCAAAGCCCTATACTGGTGTTCTACTGGATATGGCGGCGGTCGTAACCCAGTTGCCTCAGGGTAAGCTCCTGCTGGCGCCAGTTCTTCTTCACGCGGACCCTCAAATTTAAAAAAATCTTATTGCCCAGGAGGGCCTCCATTTCCCGGCGGGCCTGACTGCCGATTTCCTTCAATCTCTGTCCGCCTTCGCCGATGATGATCCCCTTCTGGGAATCCCGCTCCACGTAGATTACGGCGTCGACGTAGAGGTAGTCGTTGGGGCGTTCGGCTATCTCCTCCACTACCACGGCCACCGCGTGGGGCACCTCTTCCCGGGTAGCCCGGAGGACCTGCTCCCGGATGAGTTCTGCCATGACGAATTTCTCCGGCTGATCGGTAACCATATCCGGCGGGTAATACTGGGGGCCCGGGGGCAGGTAGGTACTGATAAGATCCGGCAGGGTGTCCAGGTTGGTGCCCACCAGGGCCGATACGGCGCGGACGGCGGCCACATCCAGGCGGGCGCGGAAGAATTCCTCCCGCCGGATGAGGGTCTCCCCCGCTACCAGATCCATTTTATTGAGGATCAGGATTACTGGCACGTCAACTTCCTTTAACCGGGAGATGATATACTCCTCCCCGGCGCCGGGTTCTTCCGCCGCGTCGACGACATAAAGGACGACGTCAACCTCGGCCAGGGTGTTCCGGGCTACGGCTACCATGTACTCACCCAGCTGATGCCGGGGTTTGTGGATGCCGGGGGTATCCAGAAAGACTATTTGATACGCGGTTGCAGTCAGGACCCCCAGGATCTTGTTGCGGGTCGTCTGGGGCTTATCGGACATAATGGCCACTTTACGACCTACCAGCCGGTTGAGGAGGGTGGATTTACCGGCGTTGGGCCGGCCGATGAGCCCGGCAAAGCCGGAACGGTAAGCTTCGGCCAAGGAACGTGCACCTCATTTCAAGGTAAAAGTATCCGGTAAGAGTTCTTTTAAACGCCGCCGGTGGATAGAGCCCCCGGGACGGCCGGTGATAACCTCCAGGTCGGGGGCAAACTCGGCCAGGACCTGACGGCAGGCACCGCAGGGAAAGCAGGCCTCCAGGTCACCGCCGACGACCGCCAGGGCGGTAAACTCCCGTTCGCCGGCGGCTACCGCCTGGAACAGGGCTACCCGCTCGGCGCAGACGGTCAGGCCGTAAGAGGCGTTTTCGATGTTACAGCCGGTATAGACTCTACCCCCGGCCGTGAGGAGGGCGGCGCCTACCCGGAAGTGGGAATAGGGCGCATAGGCTTTATCCCTGGCGGCCGCCGCCATGGCAATTAAATCCTGCAGGTCATATTTCATGTGGCAATCCCTGCTTTAATTTTACCATTGTCAGGGGCAACAAGCAAAGTTTTCTTGGCCGTACCGGTAAGAAATGCTAAACTGGGAGAAAAAGACGAAAGGCGGGGTGAAAGTATGGAGAAACGGTGCTACCCGTCTCAACCGCTGGTGGGGGTAGGGGCGGTAGTTGTCAGGGAAGAAAAATTGTTACTGGTGCGGCGGGGGAAGCCGCCGTCCCCGGGGCTCTGGAGCCTGCCCGGCGGTGCCCAGGAAACCGGGGAAACCCTGCCCCGGGCCGTTGAACGAGAGGTTTATGAGGAGTGCGGCCTTATTATAGCCGCCGGCCCGCCCATCGCTGTCCTGGACAGCATTTATACCGACAACAGGGGCCGGGTAAAATACCACTATGTCCTGATCGACTTCTGGGCCGAGTACCGGGGCGGCAGCCTGAATCCGGCCGACGACGCTACCGCTGCCTGCTGGGTGCCTCTACCGAAAATAGCTGACTATCCCCTCACCTCCGGGTTGAAAGAACTCCTGGCAGAGTGGGGTTTACTCGGCGGTATTCCGGCTTCTCCTCCAACCGGGGTTGTTTATCGTACCATTGGCGGTCAGTCCTTGTAGAAGCCGGCCCCAGCCTGCGCCCCCGCTGGCTGTCCTACCCGCCGGGCCGACCACCCCGGCAGAAATGATAAGCTTTAAACCGTCTTCTACCGGCATCTCCAGGGGAATAACCTCCTCCCGGGGGACCAGGAGCAAAAAGCCGGAGGTGGGGTTGGGTGTGGTGGGGACGAAAACATTGACCAGGTCGCTGGCGGCCCGCATGCTGGCCTCGGCCGGGGCCGGACCGGTAAGGAAGCCCAGGGAATAAATACCCCGGCGGGGATACTCGACCATAACTACATGTTGAAAGGCCTTTTTATCGTCCCGCCAGATGGCCTCTACCAGTTGCTTGACGGTCCGGTAGATAGAGTTGACCAGGGGAATGCGGTACATAACCTCGTCCCAGAGGTTCAGGAAGAAGCGGCCGATAAAGTTGGTGGCCAGGAAGCCGGCTATTAAAACCACGGCCAATGTCAAGGCCAGGCCCAGGCCCGGGACCCGCCGGCCCAGGAACAGGCCTACGGCCTGTCCGGCCAGCTGATCGAGGAAACTGAAGACCAGCCACAGGGCGTAGATGGTCGCTGCCGCCGGCATGGTTACTATAATACCGGTGAGAAAGAAACGGCGTAAACGGCGCAAAAGAAAGCCTCCTAAAAGCCCAGGCGGGGTCCAAAGATAAGGTAGCCTACAGCTACCGCCCCCAGGGCCGTAATCAGGACGGCCCCGGCGGCTACATCCTTGGCGATCCGCGCCAGGGGATGATACTGCTTCGTATAGAGATTCACGGTAACTTCCACTGCTGTGTTCAAGGCTTCGGCCGCCAGGACCATGGTGATAGTTATAGTAAGGGCCACCCATTCCCAGGCCGCGATCCGGAAGTACCAGCCCGCCCCGATGACCACCATGGCGGCCAGCAGGTGGACGGCCATATTGATTTGCGTCCGCAGGCAGTAGACAATCCCGGCCCCGGCCGCCCGAAATTTGGCCAGCATTAACGCCTCAGCCCTACCCCGGCCAGGATGGCCTCCTGGCGCGCCTCCATATCCGCCGCCCCTGCTGCCGTGTCGTGGTCGTAGCCCAGGAGATGCAGGAAACCGTGGACGGCCAGGAAGGCCAGTTCCCGGGCCAGGGAGTGGCCGTATTCCCCGGCCTGACGGACTGCCGTGGGTACGGAGATAATGATGTCCCCCAGGAGCTTGTCCCCCCCGGGGTCAGCGTAGGCGGGCTCATCAGGGCCCTTCTCTTCGAGGGCAAAGGAAAGGACGTCCGTAGGGGCGTCCACCCCCCGGTAGGTGCGGTTGAGCTCCTTTATGGCCGCATCATCCACCAGGGTCAGGCTTACCTCGGCTTCCCCTGCCACCCCTTCAGCGGCGGCGGCGGCCTGCAGCACCCGGTTCAGGGTGGAGAGCAGTTCCTCGCCCACAGGGTAATCAGCCTGCTGATTGTTTATGGAGCACTCCATTACGGTTTTTTCTCCTTTCTATCTCCTTGACGACCACCTCCGGGTATTCCACCCGTGTGTGGAAAATGCCGTTTAAAACCCGCATGAAGGCTTCGGCGATTACTGTCAGTTCCCTGAAGGTTAGGTCGCTGGCCTCCAGCTGGTTATCTTCCAGTTTTTCCTTGATGATTTTACGGATAAAACCTTCCATCCGGCCGGGAGTGGCTTTAGGCAGGGAACGGATACCGGCCTCCACGCTATCGGCCAGCATGACAATGGCTGCCTCTTTGCTCTGGGGCTTGGGTCCCTCATAACGAAAATCGTCAGCCGCCACCTCTTTTTCATCCCGGCTGTTTTCACAGGCCTTATGGTAAAAGTAAGACATCAGGGTGGCCCCGTGGTGCTGGGCGATGATGTCCTGGATTACCCGGGGCAGGTGGAACTCCCGGGCCATTTCCAGGCCGTCCTTCACGTGGCAGGAAATAATCAGGGTGCTCAGGGTCGGCGCCAGGCGGTCATGGGGGTTTTCCGGGGTGACCTGGTTTTCGATAAAGAAATAGGGCCGTTTCAACTTGCCGATGTCGTGATAGTAGGCCCCTACCCGCGCCAGAAGGGAGTCGGCTCCCACGGCGTTGGCTGCTGCCTCGGCGAGATTCCCGACCAGGATGCTGTGGTGGTAGGTGCCCGGTGCCTCCAGGAGGAGCCTCTTTAGCAGGGGATGGTTGGGATCGGACAGCTCCAGGAGTTTGACGGCCGTAGTGATGCCAAAGCTATTTTCCAGGAAGGGTAAAAAGCCGATGGTCAACACCGTCGAAAGGAGACCATTGGCCAGGGCCAGGCCGGCGGCGATGCTGAGCTGGAAAAGGGTATCTTTAAGCATCAAACCCAGGGCGACCACGCTCAAGAGATTGGCCAGCATTAAAAACAGGCTTGACCGGGCCAGGTCGGAGCGGTGGCTTAAATGGGCCACACAGTAAATCCCCGTCAGGCCGCTGATGAATCCGGCCGCCGCAAACTGGTAGTAGTTGCCGCTAATAATGCCGGCCTCCAGGCCCAGAAAAACAGTAAAGATGACCGCCACCTGGGCGTCCAGGAGGATGGCCACCAGCATGGAACCGGCTGCAACGGGCATGAGGTAACCTACCAGCCGGGCCAGGTCGGGCCGCCCCCCCAGGCTGATGGCCACTACGCCCCGGGAGAAAACAAGAAAAATCAACCACAAAAGGCCGAGTAGAAGTAAGAGGTGGTTATCACCATAGATATCCGGTTTAAAAAAGCGTAAATAAAGGAGCATGAGGGCTACCAGGATACCCTGAAAGAGAATCAGCCCTATAAAGCCTCCCCACGAGGTGCCGGTGCGCAGCCGGCCGAGCTTCTGCAGGGCTTCAATATCCTCCGCCGTCACCAGTTCGCCGTCGCTAACGATCTTTTCCCCCTGGCGGATGGTCACCTGCACCGGAACTACCTCGGCCCGGGCCTTTTCCTGTTTCTGCATGGTAGCGGCAACGTCGTAAATCAAGTTGGGTTTTAAGTCGAGCTCCCTCAACAGGGCTGCCACCAGGGGCCGGTACCGGGCGTCAATGCCCGAAGTCTCAACTGCCGCCAGCATTTTATCCCTGGCGGTATTTAAAGCGTCCTGGGGGACGGCTTCGCCCATCACCTGGTTGATAATGCTCTTTGTAGCAGTTGCCAGGTTATTGATGGTGCCGCTATCGGCTGTGGCCAGGGCCTGGATAATTGCCGGCGTCAGCTTGAACTGGTTCAGGCGCTCTTTTAAACGGGCCACGCGCTCGTTAGCATCGCCGGTACTATTATTAATTTCCCTGATTGACTGGAAAATACTATCTACCTGGCCGGTAAGGGAGGCGACCACCGTATTATCCACCCGGTAAACCGGTGCTACCTGCCGGGCCGCTTCCTCCCGGGCCTTCTGGGTTAAAACCTCGCTTTCATAAACAATGCCCTGGGGAGCTTTAAAGTCCCTGGGGCTGGGTTGACCAACTGTGAGATCGAGTTTTTGGGGAAGGAAATCAAGGGCCATAATGGCCACGGCTATGACAAACAGGGCCATCCCCCAGACGGCCCGCCGGGTAAGAAACCTGGGGCCGAGCCGGGCCAGCAGCGGGTGCAGCAGCGTCTCTAACCGCTGCCATGGCACATCTGGTCACTCCTCTCGTAGGCCTTGATGATCTCCTGGACCAGGGGATGCCGAACCACATCGGCTTCCGTTAAATACTCGATGGCAATGCCTTCAATGCCCTTTAAAATCCTCTGGACTTCCACCAGGCCGGAGGTTGTCTCCCGGGGCAGATCCACCTGGGTGATATCGCCGGTGATTACCGCCCTGGAGCCGAAGCCGATCCTGGTCAGGAACATTTTCATTTGTTCGGAAGTAGTATTCTGGGCCTCATCCAGGATGATAAAGGCGTCGTCCAGGGTCCGTCCCCGCATATAGGCCAGGGGCGCTACTTCTATAATATTTTTTTCCATATACTTTTGTGCCGTTTCCAGTCCTAAAACGTCATAAAGGCCGTCATAAAGGGGGCGCAGGTAGGGATTGACCTTTTCCTGCAGGTCGCCGGGGAGGAAGCCCAGCTTCTCTCCCGCTTCTACTGCCGGTCGGGCCAGGATGATCCTTTCTACGCTGCGCGCCCTCAGGGCATTGACGGCCATAACTACTGCCAGGTAGGTTTTACCGGTACCGGCCGGGCCGATACCAAAGACGATATCATAACGGCGCATGGCCTGAATATAACGCAATTGTCCCAGGGTCTTGGGCCGGATCTGCTTACCCCGGGGGGTAACATAAATCACTTCACCCAGAGCCTGGGCCAGGTCCGGCTGATCCTGGCTGCCGTCCTGCCTGCGGACCAGGTTCCAGGTGTAGTTGATGGTTGCTGTATTGATGGTTGTTCCCGCCCGGGCGAGTTTTATTAGTTGCCAGAAAAGCTTTTCCAGCACCTGGACTTCCCGCCGGTCGCCGCTTAAGGTTATTTCGTTACCCCGGGCGATAATCCGGGCCGGCGTGTGGCTCTCAATAAATTTCAGGTTTTCATCCTGGTGGCCAAAGATGTTGGCCGCCTCACCGTTATTGCCGGTGGTGAGTTTTACTTCATAAATATCGGCCAATGGTTTGATCATCATCTCCCCTGATAGTATTGAAGGCTTTAGTAAATTATTATAGCTTTCATTTGTCCTTTAGTAAAGATGGATAATGATTACCCGGGGGTCGCCGGAGGGTTACCGCCGGGGGGCGTCCGGCCATGCAGAGGGACCACCTGGCCGATGTCTTCTTCGGTTTCGACCCAGGCCCGCACCCGGACTCTCTGTTCCCCCGTTCCAGTGAGGGGGATTATTTTCTCACCGGTAATGGTTACCCCTGCCGGCAACCGGGCTTTCAGGCTGGCCAGGGCCTGTTGACCGGCGACCCTGACAGCCTCTTCGTAGCCCAGTTGTTGCTTCTGGATCCGGATCTCGCGGTAGGTACTGATGATAAGTTCGACGGGAGGGGGGAAATTCCTCCAGGACGGTAAAGTGATTACTTTATTTTCCTGCAGGTAATGGGCATAGGGGGACCGGGCCGGACCCCTGAGAACGACCTGGCGTCCGGGAGTCTTAATTATTATCGCTCTCTGCTGACGTCCGGTGGCCTGTTCCCGGACCTGCAGGCGCTCTATCTCCTTTTCTTCTTCATACCAGACCCGGGCCCGGACAATACCCCGGGCCCGGACCAGGCGGGGTTCGGGCCGTGGTTGCTGCTGCGGCTGGTTTTCACCCGGTTTTTTCTCCGGCTCCGGAGGCAGGATCAGGCCGGAGATCAAGACCTCTCCCCGGCGAACCGTATCGCCGACAGCCACCCGCCCTTCACCATTCATCACCAGGATCTGTTTAATCACCCCGTCTTTGGCGGCAATTATGCTGGCCGGTAATTCATAGTCATCGCCTGCTGGGGGGGTATCTTTTCGACGACCTTAATTTCTGCCCTGGTGCCGTGGAAGCTGACCCCCACCCAGGCCAGCTGGGGCAGGCGCTGTTCCAGGCCGTACTCCAGAGCGCGGATGTCTATCCTGCCCTTCCAGGCACCGGGCTTCAAGCCTTCAGCCCTGGCGGCGGCTATAACCTGGTCCGGTGTAACCTGGCGCAGGGTTCCCTTTTCGGGCCGGACATCTACCACCCAGACGCAGGCCGAGAGGATGTAGATGGCAACCAAAAAGAAAAGGACGCCGGCAAGTAATAGCTGCCGGCCGCGCAGGCGGCGGCTGAAAAAAGGCAGGCCCCGCTTGTCCACAATACGGACACGGCAGTGGCTCTCCCGGGCCAGGGGGCGTAATAACCGGTACTCGCTAACCGGCATTTTGACCAGAATCTGGCCCTTGCCGGTGCGGGTAACGTCCAGGAGGGTGAGGCCCCGGGCCAGGGCCAGATTGAGAAAAGCCTCGGGGTCGTCGCCGCTGATGGTCAGGACCAGGTAGCCGGTCAGGTAGGCCTGCCAGTTATGTACGGTCACGTAACCTCGCACCTCCTAGCAAAACTCGAGGGAACGGATGGTGCCTTCCAGGGCGATGGCGTCAGGCTTAATCTCCCGGAGAAAGAGGCCTGTTCCTTTAATCTCCAGTTCCCCGGCGGTTAGTTTTAACTTCACCAGGTCAGGCTTGTAGGTGACGATACCCCGGTGGTTTTCCAATAGCAGGCGGCTGTTGCCAACCAGGGTTAAGCGCGGTAAATCCAGGGCCGCCTCCGGGGGTAGATCGAGAAATTCGGTTACCGATTTTTCTATATGCCTGACCCTGGCGGCCAGCCGGCGACGTAAACTGTGCTTGGCCATCCTGCCCCCTCCTGCCAATACTCTATGCACCTGGAGGCTAAAAAAGACCGCAAAAAACCCGGTCCTATCGGACCGGGTTTTTCCCATAAGCTCGCCACCGGAAATTTTTTGTTTCAGGGGTTGGGAAGACATTAACCTTTAGTGCCAGCGACGTTTGCGGGCGGCTTCGGATTTCTTTTTGCGCCTGACGCTCGGTTTTTCGTAATGTTCGCGCCGCCGGGCCTCAGAAAGGACCCCGGATTTCTGGCAAATCCTCTTGAAACGCCTTAAAGCGGCATCAAGGGATTCGTTTTTACCAATCTTTACCTCGCTCAACTACTGTTTCCCTCCCTCCGCCAACCCGGTGGTTAGCTGTCCCCTCACAGCTTTGCATAAATTTTATTATAGTAGATCCCTTTTGCAGCGTCAACCCAGGATCTGCAGCTGCCGGCCACCCAGGAGATGGAAGTGGAGGTGATAAACGGCCTGGCCGCCTTCCTCTTTGCAGTTATTTACCACCCGGAAGCCCCGGTCGGCAAGGCCGAACTCGCGGGCCAGCTTTACGGCCACCAGGTGTATATAACCGATGAGGTCGCCATCCTCCGGTGTAATGGCCGTCAGGTCAGGGATATGCTTCCTGGGGATAATCAGGATGTGGACCGGGGCTACCGGCCGGATATCTTTAAAGGCTACAACCCGGTCGTCCTGGTAGACCACTTCTGAAGGGATCTTACCTGCCGCTATCTGGCAAAAGATACAATCTTCAGCCACGCGCCCTTTACTCCTTTCGTGGTTGCCCGGGGTCCCGTTCCCCGGCTTCTCCCTTTTATTTTCTCCCGGTATATTAAGTTCTCCCTCGCCAGCCATTTTCCTGCCTGTCGCTAACATCTTTTTCTAATTTACCCCAAATTAAACTCCCGCGCAACTCCTGCAGCCTGACTGGTACCAGCTGGCCGGTGAGGTCAGCCGGCGCCGGGAAGGCTACCCGAAGATAGTTGCCTGTGAGGCCCTCCTGGCAGTCCGGGCAACCGGGGAGGGGCCCTTCTACCAGGACGTCCAGGGTTTGAGTTAGAAATTCCCGGGCGTACTGGCGGCTGAGGCGCCGGCCGAGTTGCAGCAGGCGCCTTTCACGATCTTTCTTTACCTCTGCCGCCACCTGGCCGGGCATGGCTGCCGCCGGTGTACCCCGGCGGGGGGAATAGGGAAAGACGTGGATGCCAGCCAGGCTGGCCTCCTTAACGACGGCCAGGGTATTTTGAAACTGGGCCTCTGTTTCTCCGGGAAAACCGACCATGACGTCGCTGGTGAAGGCCGCCCCGGGCCGGCCCGAGCGCAGGCTGGCAATGAGCTCAAGGTAGTACTGGCCGGTATAACGCCGGCCCATCCTGCCCAGGATGGCATCGTCGCCACTCTGGAGGGGGATATGGAAGTGGGGGCAGATAATCCCTTCACCCGTCAAAACGGCCTTGAGCTCCGGGGTAAAGTCCAGGGGATCGATGGAACTGATGCGCAGGCGCCTGAGACCCGGCACCTGTACGAGATTTTTCAAAAGGCCAGCCAGATCGATATCTCCCGCCAGGTCACGGCCGTAAGCCCCGGTATGCACACCGGTCAGGACAATCTCCAGGTAACCTGCATCAACCAAACGCCTCACCTCCGCCCGGATGAGTTCCGGGTCGCGGCTACGTAAAGGCCCGCGGGCATAAGGGACAATGCAGTAGGTGCAGAACTCCTGGCAACCCTCCTGGATCTTCAGGAAAGCCCGGGCCCGGCTGACCTCCACCAGGGGCAGCTCTTCGAAGGTTTCCCCTTTTTCGTGGGGCCTGACGGCGTTTATAGGGGCAGTTCCCTCCCTGGCCCTGGCAACCAGTTCAACCAGGCGGTGCCGGTCCCTGGTTCCCACCACGAGGTCGACGCCGGGGATAGCCAGGACTTCCCCCGGCGCCACCTGGGCATAGCAACCGGTAACGGCGACCACCGCCTCCGGGTTAGCCCGGATGGCCCGGCGAATCAGCTGGCGCGACTTGCGGTCGCTGATATGGGTGACGGTACAGGTGTGGACGACGTAGACGTCGGCCTCTTCCGGGAAGGGGACTACCTGGTAGCCGGCTTCCTGGAAAAGGTGCTTGAGGGCCTCCACCTCGTTCTGGTTGACTTTGCAGCCCAGGCTCACCAGGGCTACCCGGGGTGCTGGCACCTGATATTCACCACCTCATGGATGACGCTTTTATCTCTACCCCAGTTCCCCCATGGCGTACATAATGGCCGCCAGGCAGGCCAGTCCGGCCGTCTCCGTCCTCAAGATGCGGGGGCCCAGGGTGAGGGGTAAACCACCGAACCGGCAGGCCAGGTCAACTTCGGCCCGGCTCAGGCCTCCTTCGGGGCCAATAAGCAGGGCCAGTTCCCGGTCCGCCGGAACGGTAGCCAGGATGGACTTCAGGTCCCGGGTGCGTTCTTCTTCCCAGGGGACCAGTAACAGGGTGTCCGGCCGGAGTTTAACCAGGGCCTCGGCCAGCCCCAGGGGACCGTCCACTACCGGGATGCGGTGGCGGCGGCTCTGGCGGGCTGCGGCGTGGGCCTTTTGCTGCCAGCGCTCCCGGCGCCGGGCACAAGTCTGCTGGTCCGGCCGGGGGATAGAGCGCTCCGTTGCCAGGACGACAATCCTGTCCACACCTAGTTCTGTGCATTTCTCGATAATTAAATCCATTTTATCCCCTTTGGGCCAGCCCTGGTAAAGGGTGACCCTGACCCTGGGCTCCGGGCTGTCCAGGGGGTCTTTGATGGCAGCTGCCACCCGGCCTTCAGTGATGGCTACAATTTCCGCCCTGTATCCCTGGCCGTTGCTATCAGCCAGGGTGATACTCTCTCCCTGCCGGAGGCGCAGGACGCGGATGGCGTGGTGGGCGTTTTCGCCTTCCAGGAGGACTGTCTCTCCGGGGGCGACCACTATTGGTAGAAAAAAATGGTGGGCCATACGGCTCACCCTCCTGCCGAAAATAGGGTTTTACCACATTAGGCGATTATTTGTTGGCTTCCCTGGTGCTGGGGGTACTGGCTTCAGGCTTCGGGCGCTTAAGCGGCGGGCCGCCGAAGCCCAAGGCTTCGCGCAAAGTTTACTTACGCCTGGCTAACCCATAAAGGCGTCCTTTACCTTTCTGAAAAAGCCTTTGTCCTGTTCCCTGGCGCCACGGGGTTCGCTGCCGTAGAGCCGGGCAAATTCCCGCAATAATTCTTTCTGCTTTTCGTTGAGGTTGGTCGGGGTCTCGACGTGGATGCGGACGTGCTGGTCGCCCCGGCCGACTCCGTTTAGGCGGGGTATGCCCTTGCCCTTCAGGCGGAAACTGGTACCGCTCTGGGTACCGGGCGGGATATGCAGCTCTTCTTTGCCGTCCAGGGTGGGTACTTTGATACTGTCACCCAGGGCGGCCTGGACCATGGAAACCGGTACTTCGCAGAAAACGTCGTAGCCGTCCCGCCGGAAGAGCTTATGGGGCCGGACGTTTATATAGATATAGAGATCCCCGGGCGGGCCGCCGCGCAGGCCGCTCTCGCCCTCGCCGGCCATGCGTAACCGGGCGCCGGTATCCACGCCGGGAGGAATTTTGACCCTGATCTTGCGGGTGCGCTGGACTACGCCCCGGCCGCGACACCTGGGACAGGGCGTCTCAATGATCGTCCCCTGGCCGTGGCACTGGTGGCAGGTGCGAATGGTCTGGAACTGGCCCAGGGGCGTCCGCTGGGCGATACGAATCTGTCCAGTCCCGTGGCAGGTGGGACAGGTCTTCGGGTGGGTGCCGGGCGCCGCCCCGCTACCGCCACACTCCGGACATTTCTCCTGGCGGGGGATGCCTACCTCCTTCTCTACGCCGAAGGCGGCTTCCTCAAAGGAGATCTCCAGGTCCAGGCGCAGGTCATCGCCTCGCTGGGGGCCCTGACGCCGGGCCGCACCGCCGAAACCTCCACCAAAGAACATGTCAAAGATATCGCCGAAGCCAAAATCGGCCCCGGCGCCGCCAAAGTCAAAACCGCCGAATCCGGGCCCACCGCCAGCCTCGGTACCGGCGTGGCCGAACTGGTCGTAACGGGCCCGCTTTTCGGCGTTACTGAGGACTTCGTAGGCTTCCTGAACTTCTTTAAACTTTTCTTCGGCCTCTTTATCCCCGGGGTTCATATCCGGGTGGTATTTGCGCGCCAGCTGGCGGTAAGCCTTCTTGATCTCCGCCTCCGAGGCGTCCCGGGAAACCCCCAGGACCTCGTAGTAATCGCGCTTAGCCATGGTAGATCACCGGCTATTCTTTCTTGTCGTCGTCGACGACTTTATAGTCAGCGTCGTAGACGTTACCGTCCTGTTTCTGGCCGCCGGCCGCGCCCTGGCCCTGGGCTCCGGCTTGAGCACCAGCCTGCTGGTACACCTTGGTGGTCAGGGTATAAAGGGCCTGGGAGAGGGCCTCCATCTTTTCTTTGATCTTGTCATTATTCTTGCTGTCCAGGACCTCCTGGAGCTCTTTCTTCGCCTTTTCGATGCGGTCTACATCATTCTGGTCGGCTTTGTCCTTGAACTCCTTCAAGGTGCGCTCGGCCTGGTAGATGAGGGAGTCCGCCTGGTTGCGGGTCTCGATCTCTTCCTTACGGCGGCGGTCGGCCTCAGCCGAAGCCTCGGCTTCCTTGACCATGCGCTGGATCTCTTCCTCGCTCAGGCCGCTGGACGAGGTGATGGTAATGGCCTGCTGTTTGCCGGTACCCAGATCCTTGGCCGAGACGTGGACGATACCATTGGCGTCAATGTCGAACTTGACCTCAATCTGGGGCACTCCCCGGGGCGCCGGAGGGATCCCCGTCAGCTGGAAGCGGCCCAGGGTCTTGTTATCAGCGGCCATAGCCCGCTCGCCCTGGAGGACATGAATCTCCACCGTAGTCTGGTTGTCGGCGGCAGTGGAGAAGATCTGGCTCTTGGAAGTAGGAATGGTTGTATTGCGCTCAATGAGTTTGGTAAACACGCCGCCCAGGGTTTCAATGCCCAGAGAAAGGGGCGTGACGTCCAGCAGCAGCACGTCTTTGACCTCACCGGCAAGGACGCCTCCCTGGATAGCCGCTCCCAGGGCAACACATTCGTCGGGGTTGATGCCTTTATGGGGCTCCTGGCCCAAGATCTTGCGCACCGTCTCCTGTACCAGGGGCACCCGGGTGGAACCGCCTACCAGCAATACTTTATCGATATCTTTGGGTTCCAGGCCGGCATCGGCCAGGGCCTGCCTGGTCGGACCCACGGTCTTCTCTACCAGGTCGGCGATGAGTTCCTCAAACTTGGCCCGGGTCAGGTTGACATCCAGGTGGACGGGGCCGTTGGGCGTCGCCGAGATAAAGGGCAGGTTGATATTGGTGCTGGTCATGCCGGAAAGCTCAATCTTGGCTTTCTCGGCAGCCTCCTTCAGGCGCTGCATGGCCATCTTATCCTGGGTCAGGTCAACGCCATGCTCGCGGCGGCAGATATCCACCAGATAGTCCATTATTCGCTGGTCGAAGTCGTCGCCTCCCAGGCGGTTATTACCGCTGGTGGCTTTAACCTCAAAGACGCCGTCTCCCAGCTCCAGGATGGAAACATCAAAGGTGCCGCCGCCCAGGTCGTAAACCAGGATGGTCTGGTCCTCGCCTTTATCCAGGCCATAGGCCAGGGAAGCTGCTGTCGGTTCGTTGATGATGCGCAGGACTTCCAGGCCGGCAATGCGCCCGGCGTCCTTGGTTGCCTGGCGCTGGCTGTCGGTGAAGTAAGCCGGCACGGTGATGACGGCCTGGGTAACCTTTTCGCCCAGGTAGGCTTCCGCGTCGGCTTTCAGTTTCTGCAGGATCATGGCTGAGATCTCCTGCGGCGTATACTCTTTATTATCAATTTTTACCTTGTAGTTGGTCCCCATATGCCGCTTAATGGATATTACCGTCCGGTCAGGATTGGTTATGGCCTGGCGTTTGGCCACCTGGCCCACGATCCGCTCGCCCTCTTTGGTAAAGGCGACCACGGAAGGAGTGGTCCGGCCGCCTTCGGCATTGGGAATAACTACTGCCTCACCGCCTTCCATGACGGCCACGCAGGAGTTAGTCGTACCAAGGTCAATACCGATTACTTTACTCATCTTTATCTACCTCCTGTCCGTTTTCCTTAACGGTTGCTCCGGCTACGGCTACTTTTACCATGGCCGGCCGTAAAAGCTTGCCCTTCAAGGTATAACCGCGGCGGAACTCTGCCACCACCATGTTGGCCTGCTCCGGGTTTTCCGTCTCCTCCCTGGCCACGGCTTCATGCAATTCCGGGTTAAAGGGCTGGCCCAGGGCCGCAATCGGGGTTAATCCCTCCTGCTCCAGGATCTCCTTTAACTGGCGCAGGGTCATTTCTACCCCCGTGGCCAAGCCTTCAGCCTTGTTATCCGTCACCGCCGCCAGGGCGCGTTCCAGGTTATCCAGCACCGGCAACAGGCTGGTAATCAGCCGGGCGGCAGCCATCCGGGTCAGTTCCTCCTGTTCCCGGCGGGTGCGCTTGCGATAGTTATCAAAATCCGCCTGCAACCGCAAATAGCGCTGTTGCAGTTCGGCCAGGGCCGCAGTCTTATTTTCTACCTCCGCCCGCAGGCTATTGATTTCCTCCGTCAAATTTACAATTTCACCGGCTGCGTCCATGGCCTCCGCCTGTTCCGGTCCTGCCCCGCCCTTTGCGGGTACAGGTTCGTCTCCGGTAGTACCGGCTCCTGTTGTCTCCGGGGCAGCCGCACCCGGTCCCGGTTCCGGACAGGTCATTTCATCCTTCATTTTATGCTGCTCCTGATCTTTCAAACAACCCTTCACTCCTTTCGCAAAAAAAGCCAGCACCCAAAGGCACCGGCCGGTTGCAGGTGACCCATCGCTTTACCGGTAGAGTTGCTCCAGGGTCTGGGATAAAGCATCGGCAACACACCGGAGAACAGAAATGGCCCGGGAATATTGCATCCGGGTCGGTCCCAGGAGACCAACCTTGCCCATAATCTTTCCCTCTACAGCATAGCTGATGGTCACTACGCTGCACTTGTCAATACCCTCAATTTTATTTTCCTGGCCGATGCGAATGGTTAAACCGGTTGAGGGTGTGGTCATAAAAATCCGCCGCAGGGCCTCGTCCTGGTCCAGGAAGGAGAGGATCTCCCGTACCCGGTCCAGGTCTTTAAACTCGGGCTGATTTAAAATATTCAAGGTCCCGTTCCGGTAAACCCTTTCGCCGCTCTCCAGGGATAGAAGCTGCTGCAACAGGTCGCGGACCAGATTAACCAGATTCCGGTGCTGGGCCAGTTCCTGGTAGATATCGCTTAAAACCATCTGGCGCAGGTCTTCCAGGGCCCGGCCCTGGAGGCGGGCATTTAATACCCGGGAGATCCGGTTCAGGTCCTCCGGGGTTACGCCCTCCGGGATGGTTAAGACCCGGTGTTCCACTACGCCGGTACTGGTAACAGCTACCAGCAGGGCTTTATTAGCCACCTGGATCGGTAAAACCTGGACCTCCTCCAGGGAAGCCCGGCCCTGGTCAGGGCCCAGGGCAATGGCGGCATAAGAGGTCATCTCGGAGATTAACCGGGTTGTTTCCGCCAGGACCTGTTCGATTTCCAGCATCTTCTGGTTGTACCGCCGGCGGACATACTCCTCCTCCTCCGGCGTTAAATGGGCAGGTGGCATCAGACAATCGACGTAGTAACGATAACCCTGATCCGAAGGTATCCGACCGGCTGAGGTATGGGGCTGCTCCAAAAGACCCATCTCCTCCAGGTCGGCCATCTCATTCCGGATGGTGGCCGGACTGACTCCCAGGTTGTAGCGCCGGGCAATGGTACGCGAACCTACCGGTTCACCCGTAAGGATATAGTCCTGGATAACGGCTGCCAGGACTTTCTGTTTCCGCTCATCCATCCGCATGGTTGGTTTCACCTTCTTGTTAGCACTCTTATGTTCCGAGTGCTAAGAGCTTCAACTAAAACATACCACCCCCCTCAGGTTTTGTCAAGAAGAAGTCGCTCAGACAAAGGCCGCGAAAACCTCGTTGGCCAGGGGCAGGCCCCGCTCCGTCAGTTTGAGGTGATGCCCCTGCACTTCAATCAGGCCGGCCCGGAGCAACCGTTCCATTTCGCCGGCGTAAACCTCCCGGGCGTCTTTACCGAATCGCTGCCGGAAGGCCTGCAGATTAACACCGGCCAGCAGGCGCAGGCTCATAAACATAGTTTCAGCCATCTGCTGGCGGGGTGTAGTGACCTCTATCTCTGCCCGGGGAAGCCGGCCGGCGGAGAGGGCCGCGCCGTACTGCTCAAGGTTCTTGTAATTCTGCCAGCGCTCTCCCCGCCAGCTGGAAGCCGCCGCCGCCCCCAGGCCCAGGTAAGGATGGTTCAGCCAGTAGGTGACGTTATGGCGGCAGCGGTACCCCGGCCGGGCGAAGTTGGAAATTTCGTACTGCTGGTAGCCGGCCGCAGCCAGCTTTTCCCGGGCCTCCTGGTACATGGCCAGTTCCAGTTCCTCGCCCGGAAGGTTCAGGTTGCCTGCTGCCGCCAGACGGCCCCAGGGCGTGTCCTCCTCCACCTGGAGGCTGTAGGCGGCAAGATGCTCGGGCTGGAGGGCAAGGGCCTCCCTTAAAGTAGCCTGCCAGTTCTCCAGGGTCTGGCCCGGCAGGCCGAAAATTAAATCCAGGTTTATATTGGCAAAGCCGGCCCGGCGGGCCAGGTGGTAAGCCTGGTAGATGTCCCGGCGGCGGTGGATGCGACCCATGGCCTTAAGGAGACGGTCGTCAAAGGACTGGACCCCCAGGGAAAGGCGGTTAACCCCGGCGGAGCGCAAAACCCGTAGTTTTTCCAGGGTGATGGTGCCAGGGTTGGCTTCTACTGAAACTTCAGCCTCCGGTTGCCGGTTAAAATAGCCCTCGACAGCAACCAGAATCCTTTCCAGCAGGTCGGCAGGAAGGATGGTCGGCGTACCGCCACCCAGGAAAACCGTTGCTGCCGGCCCTGGCTGCCACGTCCCGGCCGCCAGCTTCATTTCTTCCTCCAGGAGGCGGCAGTAGACGGCCATCACCTCCGGTGACTGTTCGGGATAGGAGATAAAGTCGCAGTAGTTACACTTGCGGACGCAGAAGGGTATGTGGATATAGATGTGGCTGGCTTTGTTTACAAAGCCAGCCTGAGACATTGTCCCCATAACTACGATTTCCCCGCTTTCAAAACGGCCATAAAAGCCTCCTGGGGGATATCCACCGTCCCCACCTGCTTCATCCGCTTTTTGCCTTCCTTTTGCTTCTCCAGGAGCTTCCGTTTCCGGGTGACGTCACCGCCGTAACACTTGGCCAGGACGTTTTTGCGCAGGGCCGGAATGGTCTCCCGGGCGATAACGCGGCTGCCTATGGCGGCCTGGATGGGCACATCAAAGAGCTGGCGGGGTATCAACTGGCGCAATCGCTCCACCAGGGCGCGGCCGCGCTGGTAGGCCTGGTCCCGGTGGGTGATCAGGGAGAGGGCGTCTACCACCTCATTATTGATCAGGATGTCCATCTTCACCAGTTCCGAAGGACGGTAACCTTTTAAGGAGTAATCCAGGGAGGCGTAACCCCGGGTGCGGCTCTTCAACTGATCAAAGAAGTCATAGATAATCTCCGCCAGGGGCAGATCGTACTTCAAGGCCACCCTCTTTTCTGAGAGGTAGTCCATATTTAAGAAGCTCCCCCGTTTTTCCTGGCAGAGTTCCATGACCGGGCCTACGAAATCCTTCGGTGTCATGATGGTGGCCTCAACAAAGGGTTCCTCTATGTGGTCAATGAGGTTCGGCGCCGGCAAGGCTGTAGGGTTGTCGACCATGATAACGCTGCCATTGGTGCCCACCACCCGGTAGACTACGCTGGGAGCCGTGGTTATGAGTTCCAGGCCATACTCTCGCTCGAGTCGCTCCTGGATGATCTCCATGTGCAGCAGCCCTAAAAAACCGCAGCGAAAACCGAAGCCCAGGGCCACCGAGGTCTCCGTCTCGAAGGTCAAGGAGGCGTCGTTGAGCTGGAGTTTCTCCAGGGCGTCCCGCAGGTCGTCGTAACGCTCGGATTCCACCGGGAAGAGGCCGCAATAGACCATAGGCATAACCTTCCGGTAGCCTGGCAGGGGTGCGGGAGCCGGCCGCTCGGCACTGGTAATGGTGTCGCCTACCCGGGTATCCTTAACGTTTTTGATGCTGGCCGAAAGGAAGCCCACCTCACCTGCCGCCAGGGATTCCACCGGACGCGGTGCCGGGGTGAAAACGCCGACCTCATTAACCTCGAACTCGGCCCCGGTGGCCATGAAACGAATCCTGTCCCCCTTCCGAACTCTACCCTGGACAACCCGAAAGTAGGGAATGGCGCCCCGGTAACTATCAAAAATAGAATCAAAGATCAGCGCCTGGAGGGGCGCTTCCCCGTCGCCCCGTGGCGGTGGCACCCGCCGGATAATGGCTTCCAGGATCTCTTCTGTCCCCACGCCGGTCTTGGCCGAGGCCAGTATTGCTTCACTGGCATCCAGGCCGATGACGTCTTCAATCTCCCGCCGCACTCGTTCCGGCTCGGCGCTGGGCAGGTCGATTTTATTGATCACCGGAATGATCTCCAGGTTATGTTCCAGGGCCAGGTAAACATTGGCCAGGGTCTGGGCCTCGATACCCTGGGCGGCGTCGACCACCAGCAGGGCCCCTTCGCAGGCGGCCAGGCTGCGGGAGACTTCGTAGGTAAAATCAACATGCCCGGGGGTGTCAATCAGGTTTAAGACATACTCCTGCCCGTCCCGGGCTTTATAGTGCAGGCGCACGGCCTGGAGTTTAATAGTAATACCCCGCTCCCGCTCCAGATCCATGGTGTCCAGGACCTGGTCCACCATCTCCCGCTTGCTCAAAGCGCCGGTATACTCCAGGAGGCGGTCGGCCAGGGTCGATTTCCCGTGATCGATATGGGCAATGATGCAGAAATTACGGATATATTTTTGTTCCACCGACAATCTTTTTCCTCCCCCGCAATCTGGCTTAATTATAACAGAAAGCGGGCCGGGCTAAAAGCCCGGCCCGCTTTCTGTTCCATCTAGCGTAATTCGGTGGGTACAAAGGCGTCGATTATCCCGATTACCAGGGCTGCCAGCAAGGCACCCAGGATATTGACGCTTAAGTACGCGGGGATAATAAACTGGGCTACATAGATTACAATGGCGGCAACGATAAATCCAACTATGCCGCGACCGTGGGGCGAGACTTTTTTGCCAAGGACGGCTTCTACTGCCCAGCCCAGGATAGCAATGACGACGGCCGCTATGAGGGCGCCGGTAAAGCCTGCCACCCTGATACCGGGAAGGATAAAGCCTACCAGCATTAAAACCAGGGCCGAAACAACAAAGCGTACTACCGCACCTACCCAATTGGTCATACCCTCACCTCCTTTCACCCGGCTATAGCATTGCCCAGAAAGGAGGTTATTTATACAGTTCCTGGTCTCCCAGTTAATCTTTTTCAGCCGGCTGCCCTTTTAACCTGGTGATAGTAGTCGCCAGGGCGGCGGCGCCGAAACCGTTGTCAATATTAACGACGCCTATACCACTGGCGCAGCTGTTAAGCATGGTCAGGAGGGCTGCCAGGCCGCCGAAACTCGCTCCATAGCCGACACTCGTGGGTACGGCAATGACCGGCCGGTCGACCAGGCCGGCGACGACGCTGGCCAGGGCTCCCTCCATACCAGCCACAACGATTACCACATCGGCCTGGCGCACCAGATCCACCCGCCCCAGGAGGCGGTGGATACCGGCAACGCCGACGTCGTAGATTCTCTCAACCTCGTTTCCCATCACGGCGGCGGTGACGGCCGCTTCCTCGGCCACCGGCAAATCGGCCGTGCCGGCACTGAGGACGGCCACCCGGCCGCCGGTGGGCCTTATTTCCCCTGCGTCCACAACGATGGTCCGGGCGAGTTCATTAAACTCGGCTGCCGGCAGGCGGGCGGCTACCTCCTGGTAGGTCTCCCTGTCGGTCCGGGTCACCAGCACCGTCGAGCCGGCAGCCGCCAGGCGGCAGGCAATGGCGACCACCTGTTCCCTTGTCTTGCCCTGGCCGAAGATGACTTCCGGAAACCCATTGCGCAGGGCCCGGTGGTGATCCACCTTGGCGAAGCCCAGGTCTTCGTCCCCCAGGTGCTTTAAATGGTTCATGACCGTCTCCAGGTCGGTCTGGCCGTTTTTATAGGCCAGCAACAAGTCCTTGAGTTGTTCTTGGTTCATTTAGGCACTTTTCCTCCGAAAATATTTTCTGGTGGGCGAGGCGATAACCGCCTCAGGATGCTGCCCAGGTCTAAATTGTCCCTCTCAGGAATAAAATGGCTACCAGCGAGGGGGCATTGATGTGCGTATCCAGGTCATCACCAGCCGGCAGGCCCGGGCCCTGGGAGCTTTCCTCAAAGGGGTGCTCCTGGCCGGGTTAATTATTATGGGACTGGTCACCGGGGCCTGGCAATTGATCCGGACCGGTAGCCAGGTGCTGTCCGGCTCCCCCGCCAGGCTACCTATGCCCCTGCTGGAGGGCATCCTGCGTGAGGGTTTGCCGGCCCTGGGCCTGCAGGCAGGAGAAGCCCCCCGGAATACTTCCGGTGAGGCCCTGACAACGGCCCTGCAGGTCCTGGCCTCGCCCCTGGTAGTTTTACCTGGACAGGAGAAGACCCCGAGTCTCCTGACAACTGAAGAGGAGTATGTCCAGCCGGAACCGCCGGTAGAAGAAAGCCCGCCCCCGGCGCCATCAGAGGTCGAAACCACCAGCTCCAAAAACCCCCTGGTGGCTATATACAACACCCATAACGCGGAATCCTACCAGCCCAGTGAGGGTAGCGCCAAGTTTCCCGGCAAAAACGGCGGCGTCAGCCAGGTGACTGCCACCCTGGCCGACAGCCTGAGTAAAGATTATGGAATCCCGGTGGTTCGTTCAACCACCATCCATGATTATCCCGATTTTACCCTGGCTTATGCCAACTCCGAGAAAACCTTGAAGCGAATGCTGGCCGCCAACCCCTCGGTCCTGGTGGCCCTGGACGTCCATCGGGACGCCGGCCTGCCGTCACCGCCTGTTGTCGAAATTGACGGCCAGAAAGTCGCCCAGGTGCTCATCATCGTCGGCAGCAACGCCCGGTTGGAACACCCCAACTGGCGCCAGAATGAGGCCTTTGCCAGGCAACTGGCCAAAAAAATGGATGAACTCTATCCCGGGCTGTGCCTGGGAGTCCGGGTCCAGGAGGGGCGCTACAACCAGCATCTCCTGCCCCGGGCTCTGCTCCTGGAATTCGGCAGCGACAATAATACCCTCCAGGAGGCTGAAGGTTCCGCCCGCCTGGTAGCCAGGGTCCTGGCGGCGGTAATCAAAGACCTGCGGCAGGAAAACCCGGCCAGTTGATCCGGGGTCCGGCTTGTTGCTTTTGCCAGGTTCCCATGTTAAAATAGTCCGGGAGGTGAATAAGGTGCCCAATATCAAGTCAGCTATGAAACGGGTGGAGTTGACCCGTATTCGTACCCTGCGCAATAAGGCTATTAAATCCAGCGTTAAAACGGCAATAAAGAAGTTCCGTACCGCCCTGGAACAGGGTGATAATCATAACGCTGCCGTTAACCTGCGCCAGGCCATCCGCGCCATTGATAAAGCCGTCACCAAAGGCGTCTTACATCCCAACACCGCGGCCCGGAAAAAGTCCAGCCTTCAGCGCTATTTTAACAAAACAACCGCTTAAAACCAGCCAATAAAATTTTTACAAATGTAATTTTCCCCCCGTTGTCCTGCCATAATAAGAAAAGGCTATGCAGAAGGGGGGGATTTTACTTTATGGCAGAAAAACCTGGCACCGTTAAAAACCCGGCTGAAAAAACGGCCCGCCGCCGGGAAGGTGAACTGGGGACCGAGGGTGCTGCCGGGACCAATTATGAATTCGCCGCCGATGTGACGGCTCCGGGCACCAGGGTCGACACCAACGTCAAGACGGGTTACGAGGCAAACCGTGAAAAGACGCAAAAGAAATAGGCCTACCATGGGGGAGCATTCAATGCTCCCCCATGGCAATGATGGTCCAGATAGCCTGCTCCAGCAGGGGTCCGGCCTCTCCCTGGCCGGTTTTCAGGGCGGTATCTACTTTTAATAGTTCCTCCAGGGCCTGCCCGGCGACCGGGAGGGAAAAATTGCGAGCCTGGGCTGCCACTTTCCGGGCTACGAAGGGTTTAACCCCCAGCCTGGCGGCCAGATTTCTCTTATCCCCTCCCAGGTGCGCCCGGTAAATCAGGCGCAGTTGGCGCGCCAGCATGGCTACGATCCCCAGGGGGGCTTCACCCCGCTCCAGGAGCTGGCGTAAAAAGCCGATAGCCAGTTCGGGTTTCCTGTTTCCCAGGGCATCGACAAGCTGGAAGATGGTATTTTCAGCCTCGATCTCCGGTATCAGGGCCTGGACAGTAGCCGGGGTAATGGTACCCGGTTTTCCTGTATAAGCCATTGCCTTGTCCAGTTCATTGCGAGCCTGTCGCAGGTCGCCGCCGCCGGCCCGGGCCAGGATCAGCGCCGTAGCCGGCGGCAGGTTGTAGCCTTCCTGCCGGGCTTCCTTTATCAGCCAGGCCGCCAGATCTTCTCCTTGGAGGGGTGAACACTCTACCACCCGGCCGGTACTATTTATTTCCTTGACTGCTTTCAGGCGTTTGTCAATACTACCGTTAACCACCAGCACCAGGCAGGTTGCAGGTTCCGGTTTGGTTAAATATTTTAGGAAATCCTCATCCTGCCAAATCTCCCCGGCGGGGTCTTTAATCACCACGAGGCGGCGTTCTGCCATGGCCGGCAGGGTAGCCGCCAGCATGATCACTTCCGCCCCCGTTAACTCCCGCCCGTCCAGTTCCTGGTAGTCAAAGTCCCCTGTTTCCGGTGGGATAAGTTTTTTTTCCAGGATTTTCAGGGCCCGCTCCTTAAGGTAACCCTCGCTACCGTAAAAAAGGTAGACAGGGGCGATGTAGCCCTGCTTTACCTCCTCAACCATTGCCTGCCAGTCCAAATTCAGCCCTCCTGGTAAAGCTCCCAGGAAAAGCCTGCCGGGAGCCGCGTTTATAATCTATGGGCGCTATTTACCAGTCCACCCTTATTTTAACCCTTAGCATGCTGGTTGCCATGTTCTTAAGGGAGAACAGTCTTTACCTGCCAGCTATCCCCGTCGCTCCTGATGCTAATTGCCCCCTGCCGGTCGGTGCGATAAATGGGGACGCCCCGCCCCTGCCAGTAGCCCACTACCTCCGGCGCCGGGTGGCCGAAGTTATTTCTCTCCCCCACGGAGAAAACCACCGCTTGGGGGGACACCTGCTGCAAAAAGGACGGCTCCAGGCCGAAGCGGCTGCCATGGTGGGGTACTTTAAAGACGGTACTGCGGACATTCATCCCGGCCCTCTCCAGATCGGCCATGGCTTCAGCCTCAATATCGGCGCCCAGAAGAAGGCTGAAGTCCCGGTAAACCACCTTCATGACCAGGGAATTGTTGTTGCTGTCGGAGTTGCTGCCGCTGATCTCCCGGCCGGGATGCAGGACCTGGAGGTCCACTACCGGGTCCAGGGCCAGGGTGGCCCCCCGTCCCGCCTCCTGCCAGGGGATACCCCGGGCCTGGAGTTCCGCCAGGAAGGGACGGTACTCGTTAACCATACTGCCCCGCAAGGGGGGGACGACGACCAGGGAGACAGGCATCTGCCGTACCACGGCCATGAGGCCGCCCAGATGATCAGTATCCGGGTGGGTGCTGACGACTGCATCCAACCGCCGCACCCCCTGGCGGTGGAGGAAGGGCACCACCACCCTCTCCCCGACGTCAAAATCGCCCTGCTCGAAGGGCCGACCGCCGCCGTCGACCAGGATGTGCCGGCCGCCGGGGGTGGCCAGGTAAATGGCGTCCCCCTGGCCGACGTCGATAAAGGTCACCCCTAGTTCTCCCGGCTGCCCCGGGTGGTAAAGGTAGACCAGCAAAGTTGCCAGGGTCAGGGCCGCCACCACTCCAAGCTCGCGAAGATGCCACCGCCACAAGGCCAACCAGCGCGGTTCCCGGCGGCGCAGCCAGAGTTCCCTCAGGATGATCAGGACCAGGTAATAACCGGCCACCCCCAGGGGCGAGGGTGTGGCCAGGGGCAGGGTCATCCCCGGCAAGCCGGCCAGGCCGGCGAGGAAGGCTAGCATTAGGTTGACGAGGGGGCCCAGGGCGTTAAACACGGTCCCTGCCAGGGGCAGGCTCACGAGGGCCAGGGCGGAGGCCGCCAGGCCCAGAGTGACAATGGCTCCCACCAGGCCGGCGGTGATCAGGTTGGCTGGCAGGCTGAGAAGGGAAACAAAACTAAAGTAATAGGCTACCAGGGGCAGGGTAGCTACCTGCGCCGCCAGGGGGATCACCAGGTAGGCCCGCCAGGCGGGAAGCCAGGCCAGAAGGTCATCCAACAAAGGGTAAAGATACACGATGCCCCACGTGGCGGTAAAGGAAAGCTGAAAACCGCTGTCATAAAGGGAACGGGGGCGTACCAGCAGGATTAACAGGGCTGCCAGGGCCAGGGCGGTGTAGAAATCGCGGCGCTGGCGGCGCCAGAAGGCTATAAGCCCCAGGCCGGCCATAATGGTCGCCCGGTTTACCGAGGGTGTGAAACCGGTGACAGCGGCATAAAAGATCAGACCGGCCAGCCCCAGGGCCACCGCTGTCTCTGCTCTTAGACCCAGGAGGCCGGCTATAGCCATGACTATAAGTAAAACCAGGGCCGTGTTGGAGCCGCTGACGGCGAAGAAATGGAAAACCCCCAGGTTTTTAAAGGTGTCGCTGTCCTGATCCGTTAATTCCTCGACGTCGCCGAAGAGAAGGGCGGCAAGAATCCCCGCCTGGCGCGGTGGCAGGGCGGCTGCAATAGCCGTTTTTACCCTGCCTTTGGCTGCCAGGGCCAGGCGTACCAGGGGGTTACCTGCCTCTTTTTCCAGCTTGACTATGGCCCGGGGGTCATTGAGCAACATGCGGTTATAAATATAGCGTCGGGCGAGGTAGGCGCGATAGTCAAACTCGCCGGGGTTGCGGGCCGGCGGTGGCGCTGTGAGCTGGCCGTGGACGCGGAGAACGTCGCCGTAATGGTACCGGGGCAGGCTTTTGTTTCTATCCCGCCGGTAGATAACTACCTGGACGTTTTCTTTTATCTTTTTACTATATGCGCCCTGACTGACCTCCCGGGCCGCCAGGGTATAAACGACCCGGTCGGGATAAAGCTGCGGTTCCCCTGTCACCATCCCGGTGAGGTCGAGATAGGTGTCGCGATCGCCCGCAAGTTGACTCTGGTGAAGGCAGTTGTCCCAGGTACTAATAAAAAAACCCATGGCCACAAATCCGGCCAGGAGCAAGTACATCCAGGCGGGCCGTTGCGGCGGCCGCCAGAAGAGGTAGGCCAGGGCCCAGAGGGCCAAGGCTATGACCAGGGGAGAGAGCAGCACCGCGGTATCCCCCGGCGCTACCGCTCCTGCCGCCCCCTCCTGAAAGCGCGCCAGCAACAGGCCGACTATATAGGCTACGGTAACCCAGAGGAGCGGTCGATCACGCATGGGTTAAACTTCGCCAGTCAGGGAAAAGATTCCTGCCCGCCCGTAAAGATATTGCCCTTCTGATCTCCTACCTCCTGGCCAGCCGGGCGGCCGGTGCCGGCGCGCGCCGGGCCCAGAAATTAGCCAGGAAGGAACCGCTCAAGTTGTGCCAGACACTGAAGATGGCGCTGGGCAAAGCCGCCACCGGGGTAAGGAACTTCATGGCCAGGGCCGCCCCCAGGCCAGAGTTCTGCATACCCACTTCGAAGGAAACGGCCCGGGCCTGGGCCTCGGTCATGCGGCAGAGGTATCTAGCGACAAAATAGGCCATGAGGAAACCCAATCCATTATGGAGGATTACGGCGAGGATCACAGCGCCGGCGACGTTGACGAGTTTGGCGGCGCTACCGGCCACCACAGCGGCGATAATTATCACGATGGCGATGACGGAAACTGAGGGCATTACCTGGTTAACCACCCTGGCCCGTTCATTGCCCAGCACCTGCCTGATGACCAGGCCGATAATAATCGGCAGCAGGACAATCTTGGCGATGTCAATAAGCAGGGCCAGGGGTTCTACGGGAATAAACTTCCCGCCCAGGAGCAAGTAAAGGTACGGAGTAATAAAAGGTGCTATCAGGGTCGTGATCGAAGATATGGTTACCGACAGGGCTACGTCTCCTTGAGCAATAAAGGTCATCACGTTGGAGGCCGTCCCGGAAGGGACGCACCCCACCAGTACCACCCCGGCGGCCAGCTCCGGTGGCAATCGTAATATGGTAGCAATGGCAAAGCCCAGCAAGGGCATAATGATAAACTGGAGGGCCACACCAACTACCACATTTAATGGCTGCTGCAGAACCCCGGCAAAATCCCCCATAGTCAGGGTCATGCCCATGCCCAGCATGACCACGCCCAGGAGATAAGAAATATATTTGCCAAGGAATTGAAAGGAGTTGGGGCTGAGCAGGGCCAGGGCGGCAAAAACTATCACCCATAATGTAAAGTACTTAGGAATGATCTCCAGCAAGGAACGGTTTTTCTTTGTTGCCATAACTTAAAGCCTCCTACCGCAATACCTGAGCCATAATTCCAGAACTGGGATTAACATTCGACAGGGTCCGGCAATAGGTTCCGGACAATAAATGTGACCCACTCCCCTGAGGTCAGGGTGTCCTCGACGGCAAACCCGTTAGCCAGCAACGCGTCCTCAACAACCCCGGCTTTACCCCTGGAGATGCCGGAGGCGATAAGGGTTCCCCCGGCTGGCAATACCCTGCCGGCATCCGGGATCATTTTAAGAATAACTTCCGCCAGAATATTGGCCACGACCAGGTCAAAGGGGCCTTCCAAACCGGCAAGCAGGTCGTTATTCCTGACGGTGACTTTGTCTGCGGCACCGTTACGGGCGATATTTTTCCGGGCTACCGCCACCGCCACCGGGTCCAGATCAAGGGCCAGCACCGCACCAGCACCCATTTTAGCGGCGGCCAGGGCTAGAATCCCTGTACCGCAGCCGACATCGACGACCCTGGCCCCGGGCTTGAGGACCCGCTCCAGGGCCTGGAGGCTGAGGATAGTTGTCGGGTGGGTACCCGTACCAAAGGCCATGCCGGGATCTATCTCGATAACTGTTTCCCCGGGGGAAGGAGTATATTCTTCCCAGGTAGGCTTGATGGTCAACCCCTTCGTTACCCGCACC
Organism: Moorella thermoacetica; assembly: GCF_001267405.1. Classification (NCBI taxonomy): domain Bacteria; kingdom Bacillati; phylum Bacillota; class Clostridia; order Neomoorellales; family Neomoorellaceae; genus Neomoorella; species Neomoorella thermoacetica. The sequence goes on along the minus strand of NZ_CP012369.1, from coordinate 510,873 downwards.
GGGTGGTAGTATTTCTGCCATCCGTAGGCCCACTCCTCTTCCCTGGCCAAGCGGTACCTGACAGTCGCAGCTCCCGGGTCCAGGCCCACTGCTGCCAGGGCCTTTACCCTGGTCTGAATCTCCCCGGCCCTTTCTTCCTGCCAGGAAACCACGGGAAGGTAGGCCCTGACGCGTACCCCGGACGCGGGATAATTAGCCGGGTCAAGGGCATAGATCTCTCCGTAACGATCTTCCCATTTGCGGGTAAGGTCGGCACTATCCTCAATGACCACCCCTGTGGCCCCGTAATCCTCCAGGATCACGGCCACGGCTTCCACCGCTTCCGCGGTGGTCAGCACCTCCACTTCTACCCACTGCAAAGGCTCTATCTACCTCCACTAATTGATCAAAGGAGCAATTCCCCCGGAGGTGTAAAAAACCGGTCCCCGGACCGGTCAAGAAGCTATCCCCCCTTCCCACCGCCAGCCTGCGGGGTACGCGGGTGCTTATGACAGTGCGAAGTTATAAAAACTACTCCTTCCCTGTTTGTTGCATGCGCGCCAGGAGGCGGTGGTTTTCCTGGACCTTCTGGGTGATATCCCTGGCGGACTGGGACGTCCTGGCTGCCAGGTCCCGTACCGCCTGGGCGACGACAGAAAAGGTGCGGCCGTGCTCCCCGGCCCGGGCGGCCTCGATGGAGGCGTTAAGGGATAGAATCTTGGTCTGTTCGGCAATATCGCCGATAATCTTGGCCACGGCAGCAATCTCATCCTGGAAGTGGCCAAGCTGCTGAAGCTGGTCGATGATGTAGTTTTCGATGGCCAGCTGCATATCAAAAATAATCCGTTTGGTAAAGGCCTCCAGCAGGCGCAAACATAAATCTGGATCGTCGGCATGATAGTGCCAGATAACGCGGCGGATCTCGCTAAGATAAATCCGGTAGGCCCCCAGGTACCACTTGGGATAGAGGCCAATTTTCTGGTGTTTCTTTCCAATGCGCAGGCGGCCGGATATGTACTCCCCGTCTATGCGCGGCGCGGTCAGGCTGATGAAGTAAGCCTTCTGGGTCTGGGTCAGCCGTTCGAGGGTGCTATGTTGTTTAATCATGTTCTCCAGGTAGGGGTACTGTAAGAGGTGATCGTAGAAGGTCTTGACTACTGCATCAGCCTCTTTGATAAAGATCTCCTTTTCAGCCTCCATAAGGCCGAGTTCAGCCTCGCTGAGGGTCAGGAAACGTAACTGTTCGGCATAGGCATCATTAGCCACCATTTGGCGAACCTCCCCTTTTTCTCCTGGATGGAACAAATTTCGCCCTCGACCGGTATTTTCCTGCTCAATATTTTTTCTAGCCCGCAATTTTTTCTTATCCTGCGACCTTTTTTGCCCCCGGCCCGCTGGTACAGATTACCTTCAGGCTCTGATTACGCGATCGCCATGAACGTCCCCGCAAGTTTAACGGCGAAGCCAGAAAACCGCCACGATCAGGGCGGCCAGCAAGATGCGGTAGCCAGTAAACAGGAGATAGCTGCCGCGGCGGAGGTACTGGAGCAAAAACTTGATGGCCAGGAAACCGACAACAGCGGCTGTCAGGACACCGGCGATAAAGGCCAGATTGACTTCGTGCAGGGGTAACTCTTTTAACTTTAAAAGCGCCGCCCCGGCGATGATAGGAACAGACATGAGGAAGGAAAAACGGGCGGCTGTCTCCCGTTCCATGCCTGTGAGGAGCCCGGCCGTCATGGTAATGCCGGAACGAGAAACGCCGGGAATGATTGCCAGGGCCTGGGAGATACCGACTATGATACCGTCAAAGAGGTTGACGTCGTCCAGCTGTCTCCTCTTGCGGCCCACCCTGTCGGCCCACCAGAGGCCGAGGCCCATGAGGGTAAGGGTCAGGGCAATGAGGAGGGGCGAGCGGAAAATGGTCTCCGCCTGTTTTTCAAAAAGCACACCAAAGATGGCCCCGGGGATAGAAGCGACGATTAAATACCAGAACAGGCGGCCGTCCTGGCTCCGGGGTTGGCCCAGGCCGCTGAGGACCAGTTCGATTATATCCCGCCAGAAATAGGCTACCACGGCAATCAGGGTACCAAGGTGCAGGGCGACGTCAAAGGTCAACCCCGGGTCGGGCCAGCGGAAAAACCAGGGCGTTAAAATCAGGTGGGCGGAACTGGAGATGGGTAAAAACTCACCCACCCCCTGGACGAGGCCCAGGACTATGGCCTGCAAAACAGTCATTATCCATGCGCTCCTTTACTGGTAAGCACTACAGACCAAGTTTATCTTGGCCCTTGGCGGGTGTCAAGGTCCTATAGGCTCCGTCAGGTAATTAATTATTTAATTTACGGTGATCAGGTCCTTGAGATCGGCAAACTTTTTGGCACCGATACCGGAGACATTTTGCAGGTCTTCAATGGTGCGGAAGGGACCCTTCTGGGTCCGGTAGTCGAGAATGCGCTGGGCCAGGGTCGGGCCAATCCCCGGCAGGCTGTCCAACTCGGCCAGACCGGCGGTGTTGATATTTACCTTGCCCCCGGTCCTGGACGAAGAGCTGCCAGCTGGGTTCCCCGGGGCCGCTCCCGGGCCGGTGGCAGCGCCGGCCGGGGCATTTACCCTTGCTTCCTCTCCCTGGCGGGGTACGATTACCTGCTGGCCATCACTTAAAGGAGCGGCCAGGTTCAGGGCGTTGGGGTTCGCTTCCGGGAGCACGCCGGCCAGGTGGATGGCCTCATTGACCCTGGCACCGGCTGGGAGCTCGTAAACGCCCGGCATTTTTACTGCCCCGGCCACATGGACCTGAATGGTAGCCGGATTATTGGCGGCCGCCTGTCCCTGGCCAGCGCCATTACTGCTGTTCCCAGGAGCCCCGGCCTGCTCCCCTGGTATCACCCGGGGCAGGTCTGCTGCCGCCTGCCGTTCCCGCCAGCTACCATACTGGATGCCGGCTCCGAAGATGAGAGCCACCGCCAGGGCTGCTGCCAGCCAGCGTACGCGCCTGTCCCACTCCCACATGCTGCATCACCCCGGAAGAAATTTCTTCCTGGAATTAATTACGACTCAAAAGGCCATCTTCCTGCCAGCGACGACATAATTTTCGCCGGGATTGGATCCCGGCGAATGATGGAAGGCCGCCCCGGGGCGGCCCTTTAACGGAAGAAAATCAAGGTGTCCAGGATAAATAAAGGAATTAAAATCCCTATCGACCAGCCCATGTAGCCGAAAAAGCTGGGCATGCGAATATTATTCTCTTCCGCTATTGACCGCACCATAAAGTTGGGGGCATTACCGATATAAGTATTGGCACCCATAAACACGGCGCCGCAGGATATGGCCAGGAGCATCTTGGGAGCCACGACACCCAGGGTGGTAGGCACCCCGGTGGTTGCCCCCAGGCTGGTAGCGGTGGTCAGGAATACCAGGTACGTCGGGGCGTTATCCAGGAAGCTGGAAAGGGCTCCCGTGGCCCAGAAAAATTGGGCCGGGTGAGTTAAGCCCAGTTCCGCGCCGCGGGCGTGGAGGATGGCCAGGGCCGGAATCATGGTCATAAAGATACCGGCAAAAAGGATGGCTACTTCCTTGATGGGACCCCAGGTAAAGCGATTATCTTTACGAATATCCATAGAAGTAGTCTTCCATGACAGGAAAGCCGCCAGGAGAATGGCCAGGTCGCGGATTATGTTGGTGTAGGGCAGCACCACTGCTTCTTCGCCGTGGCGGAAGATAGTAATGCCGTAAAGGTTCCCGGTTTGCTGGTCGGCAAAGGCCGGGTTCTTGGCCAGGATACTACTTAAAATAACAGCGCCGACAATGATACCCAGGTAAATAAGATTCTGTAAACCCTCTACCCGCAAGGGGTCCTGCCCGCCCTTTGCCCGGGGCACCTTTTCTTTACGGTAAAAGTAACTATCCAGGAAGTAGTAAAGGGTGAGGAGGATTAGTACATTAAATCCCATGGGCAGGATTAACCTCATGGTCCAGAAGAAGGGCACCCCCCGTAAATAACCCAGGAACAGGGGCGGGTCGCCTACGGGGGTGAGGGCCCCGCCGATATTGGAAATGAGGAAGATAAAAAAGATGATTATGTGGGCCTTGTAACGCCGCCACTCGTTGGCCCGGATAACCGGCCGGATCATGAGCATGCTGGCTCCGGTGGTCCCAATCCAGCTTGAGAGGATCGTGCCCACCAGCAGGAGCAGGACGTTCACACCCGGATTACCCCGCAGGGTACCACGAAGAATGATTCCCCCTGCCACTACGAAGAGACCGAAGAGAAGGATGATAAAGGGCAGGTAATCCAGGAGATACACTTCCACTGCCTGGGTAAAGGCCGTACCGCTCCCGAAGGCAATTAAGAACGGTACAAAGAAAACCAGGGACCAGAACAAGCTTACCTTCCCCATGTTGTGCTCCCACCAGGAGGCGTTGACCAGCGGCCAGATGGCAATGGACAGGAGCATCCCTACAAAGGGTAATACGCTCCATAAAGGTAACATTTTACCCAGCTCGTTTCCTGTCGCCGCCCATGCCACCCCCCCGAGGGGCAAAAAAGAGCCGCAAAGAAGCAAGGTTAATACCGCAACTCTTTTAATGCTCATCTCCACCTGTCCCTTCTCTGAGAATACAATTTTCGGGCCAATTCCATAATAAAAAAACATCGCCCCCCTGGATAGTGAATCTTGTCCACCAGGGGGTTACCCTGACCTGGAGCGGGGCCCTGTTATCCCAGGTGGATGACTTTTTTGCCCTTAGGCTCCAACTCCCGGTCAGGGTCGCCGATGATCCCTGGCGGCTGTCGCGGGGGTACAGTCTCTGTCCTGCAGAAATTACCCCGATTTGGAAGGCCCCCAGGTTCAACAGGTTTAGATGTCCATCAACTGGCCCGGCGAGCTACCACATTGACAAGTTTATCAGGGACAACAATGACCTTTACCACCTGCTGTCCGGCCAGCAGGGCTGCCACCTTATCCCGGTTCAGGACGAGTTCCTCGATTTTCTCCCTGGCCAAACCTGCCGGCACCTGCATCCGGTCTTTTACCTTACCGTTAATCTGGATTACTAGAGTGATCTCCTCTTCCACCAGGGCCTCAGGGTCGTACTGGGGCCAGGATTCCCGGTGAACGCTTTCCTGTCCACCTAGGCCCTGCCAGAGTTCCTCAGTAATATGGGGGGCAAAGGGAGCCAGCAGGGTTACCAGCTTGCGCAAGACCTCTCCCATGAGAACCAGATTCTGCTCCTCTTCCGGAACAGTGTCCTGGTAACGATAACAGCCATTGACCAGTTCCATAATAGCGCTGATGGCCGTATTAAAGTTAAAGCGTTCCTCCACATCCTCAGTAACTTTCTTGATGGTGGCGTGGAGGAGGCGCCAGAGCTCCCGGTCAGCATGGCTCCTGATTTCCAGGCTGCCTCCCGCCCTGCGGACTGCGTCAGCGTAGGAACCTACCAGGCGCCAGACCCGGTTTAAGAAGCGGTAGCAACCCTCCACTCCCTGGTCGCTCCACTCCAGGTCCCGCTCCGGCGGGGCGGCAAAGAGGATAAAGAGGCGGGCCGTATCCGCCCCGTAACGATTGATTATCTCCTCAGGACTGACGATATTGCCTTTGGACTTGGACATCTTGCTGCCGTCCTTAAGGACCATTCCCTGGGTCAGGAGGTTCTGGAAGGGCTCCTCCACCCCTACCAGGCCGAAATCATGGAGGGCCTTGGTGAAGAAACGGGCGTACATCAAATGGAGGATGGCGTGCTCCACCCCGCCGATATACTGGTCCACGTTCATCCAGTAGTCGACTTTATCCCTCTCAAAGGCCCGATCCTGGCTGTGGGGACTGGTATAGCGCAGGAAGTACCAGGAAGAACAGACGAAGGTGTCCATGGTGTCCGTTTCCCGCCGGGCCGGGCCGCCACACCGGGGACAGGTGGTATTAACAAACTCCGGGCAATAGGTTAAGGGCGATTCCCCTGTGGGTCTGAATTCCACTCCTTCGGGCAGGATAACCGGCAGGTCTTCCTCCGGTACCGGCACAATACCGCACTGGTCGCAGTAGATCATGGGTATGGGGGCGCCCCAGTAACGCTGGCGGGAAATGAGCCAGTCCCGCAGGCGGTAGTTCACCCTGGCCCTGCCCCTGCCGATACTCTCCAGGTATTCAGTAACCTTCTGAATACCCTCCCGGTTGGGCAGGCCATTAAAGGGACCCGAATTCACCATAATGCCGTCTTCTACATAGGCCGCTGCAAGCTCTCCGGCCGGCAACTCCGAACTGGCGGGCCGGATAACGACCTTTACAGGCAGGTCGTATTTGCGAGCAAATTCAAAGTCCCGCTGGTCATGGGCCGGTACCCCCATGACGGCACCGGTACCATATTCCATGAGGACATAGTTAGCAATCCAGATGGGCACCCGTTCGTTATTTACCGGGTTAATGGCATAGGCACCTGTAAAAAGACCTTCCTTTTCCTTTTCCGTGGCGGTGCGATCCAGGGCGCTCAAATAGCGCGCCGCCTGGACGAATTCCTCCACCGGCCCCTCATAGGGCGTCCCGGCGGTTAACTTCTCCACCAGGGGGTGTTCGGGCGCCAGGACCAGGTAGGTAACGCCGTACAAGGTGTCGGGTCGCGTGGTGAAAACAGGAATCTCTTCGCCGCTACCCTCCACCCGGAAGACTACTTCCGCACCGGAACTCTTGCCAATCCAGTTCTCCTGCATGATCTTTACCTTATCCGGCCAGCCCGGGAGCTTTTTCAAATCCTCCAGCAGGCGATCGGCATAATCGGTAATGCGGAAGAACCACTGCTCCAGGTCTTTACGCATTACCGGGGTATGGCAGCGCTCGCAGGCCCCGTCTACCACCTGTTCGTTGGCGAGGACGGTAGCGCAGGAGGGGCACCAGTTGACAGCAGCCTTCTTGCGGTAGGCCAGGCCGTGTTTATACATTTGCAGAAAAAGCCACTGAGTCCAGCGGTAGTAGTTGGGGTGGCAGGTGGCCACCTCCCGGTCCCAGTCGTAGCTGATGCCCATGGCATGGAGCTGGCGGCGCATGTTGGCAATATTGCTCCAGGTCCACTCCGCCGGCGGGATGCCCCGGTGGATGGCGGCGTTTTCCGCCGGCAGGCCAAAGGCATCCCATCCCATGGGATGGAGGACGTTATAACCCCGCATCCGCTTGACCCTGGCCACTACATCACCGATGGAATAGTTCCGGACGTGCCCCATGTGCAAGTTGCCAGAAGGGTAGGGGAACATCTCCAGGCAGTAAAATTTGGGCTTATCGGGATCCTCCGTTACCCGGTACAGGTCGCTGGCCTCCCAGCGGCGTTGCCATTTGGGTTCGATCTCTTTGAAGTTATAGCGTGCTTCCATAAATGTCACTCCATACTACCAGACTCAAGGGCTCTCTATGGCTACTCTCCGGGCATCGCCCCAGAGGCGCTCCAGGTCGTAGAACCGGCGCTCTTCTTCGAGAAAGATATGGACTACTACGGCACCATAATCCAGCAATACCCATCGAGCCGCCTCCAGGCCTTCCCGGTGGAGGAGTTCCACCCCGGCTGCGTCCAGGATCTCTTCGACCCGGCCGGCTATGGCCTGAACCTGGACGGTGGAGGTACCGCTGGCGATGACGAAATAGTCGGCAATGAGGGTTATGCCCTGCAGGTCAAGGATAACCGGATCAATTCCTTTTTTCTCCAGCACCGCCTGGGCCGCCAGCTGGGCTACCCGGCCTGCATCCATAAATTTTAGCCTCCTACGTAAATAGGGTTCTACAATTTAGGCTATTAGTTGGTTTCCTGGGGGCTGGTTTGAACTATATTAACTCCATGCCAGATTTTCTTTCTTTTGCTGGCGATTGCTGGCCGTCATAAGCGGCCCGTCCGCATATGAATTAGGGTGGAAAGATTACTTTCAGGCGCTGGTTTCCTCCTGGCCGGACAGGAGGAGATAGTTTCGGGCCTCGATGGTGACCGGGTGGAGGGGTTGGCCTTTGCCCACGAGGTAAAGAATACTGGTTTCAAAGGCTTTCAGCAGGGCCGCATTTAAATCTGCGGCTGCCAGCCGGCGCAGTTCTTCCACCCCGGGAAAACGGCGTTCCGGTTCAATAACATCCGCCAGGTAAATAATCTTATCCAGGGCCGTCATGGCTACGGCTCCTACCGTATGCCGGGCGACGGCCTGGAGAACCGCCCGATCTTTTATGCCCAGGTCCTGTTTGATAAGTAAAGCGCCAACAGGGCCATGGAGCAAAATGGGGAGCCGTCTTTCCAGTTCGCAGGTTATCAGTCCGGCCCCTGCGGCCAGGGTCAGGAGCTCCCCAGGAGGTAAATCCCGGGCATAATCGTGTAACAGGCCCGCCAGGCGGGCCTGCTCCGGATCGACCTTATTTTTGCTTGCCAGCCGGGCAGCTGTACCGGCTACTCCCAGGCTATGCAGATAACGCTTTTCTGATAACCTGGCAGCTAAAATCTCCTGATAGTTAGCCATTGTTCCTATTCCACTTTCTTTCTTCCCTCCGCCCTGATGCTTAACAAAAACCCCCTATTATATTAATAGGAGGTTCAATACGCCCGGGCAGTATGGGCCTAGGAACGAGCCCGAGCTTCGTTGACGGTAAGGATACGCCCGCCCAGTTCGGCCCCGTTCATGGCGGCGATCATCTGATCTGCGTCGGCATCGTTTACTTCTACGAAGCCAAAGCCCCGCGACCGGCCAGTCTGGCGATCGGTGATAATACGTGCGCTCAACACTTCGCCGTGGGAAGCAAAGGCCCTCGCCAGTTCTTCCTCACTGGTAGCCCAGGGAAGGTTACCCACATACAGGGTACGCACCAATGCCTTTCACCTCTTCTTAGATGTTATTTAGTAGTATATAGTCCTAGCCCTTTTCGTATACACCATCTAACCGGGGCCGGTATAATCCCCGGGAGCGGATATACTCTTCTACTGCTTCCGGCAGCAGGTATTTTATAGGTTTGTTGTTTTTTACCCGCCAGCGAATGTCAGTAGAAGAAATGGCCAGAGCCGGGACTTCGATGAGATGAATACGGTGCCTACCCTCGACCGGTAACTGGGGCCTGGATTCCTCGAGCCGGTTCAACTGAAAACCAGGTCGCGTGGCAGCAATAAAATGACACTCACGCAGGAGCGTGTCGACATCCTTCCACGTCAAGATTTCCAGGATTGCGTCGGCACCGGTAATAAAGTAAAGCTGGACTTCAGGGCCGTACTCCCGCCGGAACTCAGCAACTGTGTCGACGGTGTAGGAAAAACCCTCCCGATCAATCTCGCTCCGGGATACCTCGAAATACGGATTACTGGCTGTAGCCAGCAGGGTCATCTGGTAACGGTATTCCGCGTCGGTGACCGGGTAGTCCTTTTTATGGGGAGGGCGCCCGGATGGGACAAAGATCACCTTTTGCAGGGCGAACTCCCAGCGAGCCGCTTCCGCAGTCACTAGGTGACCGTAATGGATGGGATCGAAGGTCCCGCCCATAATCCCTACCCGTCCGGGACGGGTAACTAAATTCATCATTTCCTCCAGATTCCCTATGAAGTTATTTTATCAATTACTGGCGGATCTGTCCACTACCAAAAATAATATACTTAAAAGTTGTTAGTTGTTCCGGCCCCATGGGACCACGGGCATGGAGTTTCTGGGTACTGATACCAATCTCGGCCCCGAAACCGAACTCGTAGCCATCGGTAAAACGCGTTGAGGCATTGACGTATACGGCCGCCGCATCCACCCGGGCCAGGAATTCCCGGGCCGTCTGGTAGTTGGTCGTAACAATGGCTTCCGAGTGTTTGGTGCCGTAACGATGGATATGCTCCAGGGCGCTCTCAAGGGAGTCGACAACCCTTATGGCCAGGATGAGATCCAGGTACTCAGTGGCCCAGTCGGTTTCGGTGGCAACTTCCGCCCAGGGTATGATGGCCCGGGTACGTTCACAGCCCCGGATGGTGACTCCCTTTTCCTTTAAAGCCGCGGCCAGGGAGGGGAGAAAGGAGTCCGCCACCTTTTCATGGACCAGCAGAGTTTCCATGGCGTTACAAACACCCGGACGCTGGGTCTTGGCGTTAATGACAATCCTCTGGGCCATATCCAGGTCGGCTTCGGCGTCGACATAGACGTGGCAGTTCCCCACACCGGTTTCAATGACGGGCACGGTGGCGTTTTCTACCACGGTCCGGATCAGGCCGGCCCCGCCCCTGGGAATCAAAACATCCAGGTAATCATTGGCCCGCAATAAAAGATTTACAGCTTCCCGGTCGGTGGTCTCGATTAATTGGATGGCCCCCTCCGGCGCTCCGGCAGCCGTTGCCGCCCGGCTGATGACACGGGTTAGGGCCTGGTTGGAATAAAAGGCCTCGGACCCGCCCCGCAGGATGACGGCATTGCCGGTTTTTAGACAGAGCCCGGCGGCATCGACGGTGACATTGGGCCGAGCCTCGTAAATAATACCGATAACCCCCAGGGGCACCCGTACCCGGCCAATCTGCAGGCCGTTGGGCCGGGTCCACATGGAGGTCACCTCGCCCACGGGGTCCGGCAGAGCAGCCAGTTCCCGCAGGCCGGCAGCCATATCCCTGATGCGCTTCTCATTGAGGAGAAGGCGGTCCAGGAGGGCCCGGGAAAGGCCCTTTTCTTTTCCGGCGACCATGTCCCTGGCGTTGGCGGCCAGGATGGCTTCCTGTTCTTCCTCCAGGGCCCGGGCCATAGCCAGTAAGGCCTCGTTTTTCTTGCTGGTTCCCAGGCCGGCCAGGATCCGGGCGGCTTCTCTGGCTCTCTGGCCTTTGGTCTGCACCTCCAGGGCTACATTCACCAAAACCGCTCCTTTCCCCTACCCCAGGACAATTAGATTGTCCCGGTGAACAATCTCGTCGTAATCCTTATAGCCTAAGATTTCGCCAATCTCGCCCGTTTTCCTGCCTTTAATCCGAGAAATAGCCGCTGCCGGATAGTTGGCCATACCCCGGGCGATCTCTTTACCAGCGGGATCAACGATACTTACTATAGCCCCCTGGTCGAAATCACCATCCACCGCAATAACGCCACCGGGGAGGAGGCTCTTGCCATTTTTACATATTGCCCGGGCTGCCCCGGCGTCAACCTGGATTTGCCCCTGGACGGCCGGAGCATAGGCGAGCCAGCGTTTCCTGGTGTGGGCCCGATGTTCCCGGGGCAGGAAAATAGTGCCTATTTCCTCACCCTTCAGGACGGCTTCGATTTGCCCGGCCTGGAGACCGCTGGCGATGACCACCGGGATGCCGAAGCTGGTGGCCAGGCGGGCGGCCTGGATCTTAGTGGCCATGCCCCCCGTTGACCAGGTGGAACCCGCCCCCCCGGCCAGGGCTTCTATCTCCGGCGTAATCTCCGTCACGCAGGGGAGCAGGACAGCATCGTCACTGGTAACCGGGTTGGCGGTAAAGAGGCCTCCGGTATCAGTCAGTAAAAACAGGATATCCGCGTCTACCAGCCCGGCCACCAGGGCGGAGAGGGTGTCATTATCCCCGACGCGGATTTCCTCAACCGCTACGGTGTCGTTCTCGTTGACAATGGGTACAACTCCCAGGCGCAGGAGGGCCGCCAGGGTATGGCGGGAATTTAGGTAGTGGCTGCGGTCGGCCAGGTCGGCCCGGGTCAAAAGCACCTGGGCTACCAGCAGGCCGTAATCGCTGAAGAACTTTTCGTACATATGCATGAGCAGCCCCTGGCCCACGGCGGCAGCGGCCTGTTTTTCCGGCAGGGTCCGGGGCTTTTCTTTCAAACCCAGGCGGCCCATACCGGCTCCCACGGCTCCGGAGGTTACCAGGACCACCTGGCGGCCGGCGTTGACCTGATCCACCAGCTCCCGCACCAGACGCTCCATCCGTCCCAGGTTTAGTTTGCCCGTTTTATGGGTCAGGGTACTGGTCCCCACCTTTATTACCAGCCGCCGCGCCTGGCTCAAAGCCAGCCGGCACTCCCTTTCCGTCAAGCACCCTCGCCCCTTTTAAAGATGGTTTAGCTGCTCTCATGGCAACTCTCTCGGGTGGGGCTGGTTCCCTTCTGGTACTGGTCGCGTATGGGGCGGAGCTTATACTCTCCGATTGCGACGTTAGCGGGAACCTGCTTTACCCCTTCCTAATGCCCGCATTTCTACGTCTTGCTGGCGTAACGATATTCCTATGAAGGGCCCTCTTTAGGGCTCTTCCACATACTCAAACTCAAACTTGCCAATGCGGATGATGGCACCGGTGGCGGCGCCGGCTCGCCGCAGGGCGTCGTCAACGCCCTTTTGCTTCAGGTAAACCTGCAACCGGCGCACGGCTTCTTCATTGTCAAGGTAAGTCATGGCCACCCGGCGCTCGACGTCCGGGTTTTTAACGATGAAAACCTGCCCTTCCCGTTCGATAGTTAGCTCCTCCGGAGCCAAAGCGGTCACCTTTTCTTCTTCTGGAGCCGTTACCGGAGCCGGTGGCGGGAGGGTGGCCAGCAGGCCGGACACATGATAGAGGAGTTCCTGGACGCCTTCGCCGGTGGCGGCCGAAATTGGAAAAATACGGTAAGAATCGCCCAGACGTTCTCTAAGAAACGCCACCTTTTCCTCCCCCCCTGGGATATCCATTTTATTGGCTGCCACCACCTGGGGTCGCCGGGCCAGCTCCGGATTGTAATGGGCGAGTTCGTCGTTAACCGTCCGCCAGCCGGCCAGAACGTCTTCTCCTGGTTGGGAAGTATCCAGGACATGAACCAGAACCCTGGTCCGCTCGATATGGCGCAGGAACTTCAGCCCGAGACCGGCCCCCTGGTGGGCGCCGGCTATCAGGCCGGGGATATCGGCAACGACGAAGGAATCCCCGTCTTCCAGCCGCACTACACCAAGATTGGGCGTCAGGGTGGTAAAGGGATAATCGGCAATCTTCGGCCGGGCAGCCGAGATACGGGCCAGGAGGGTTGATTTGCCGGCGTTGGGCAGGCCAATTAAGCCGACATCGGCCAGGAGTTTTAATTCCAGGACGAGCCAGCGCTCTTCCCCCGGTTCACCCTTTTCGGCAAAGGTCGGGGCGCGATCAGTAGAGGTAACAAAACGGGCGTTTCCACGGCCGCCCCTGCCTCCGGCGGCGACTACGACCCGCTGGCCATCTTCTACCAGGTCCGCCAGGACCTGGCCGCTGGTGGCATCCCGGACGACTACCCCGACCGGAACCCGCAGAATGAGATCCGGAGCACTGCGACCGTGTTTGTTCTTCCCCTGGCCATGCTGGCCCCGTTCAGCCCGGTAGTGGGCGCGGTAACGAAAATCGACCAGGGTGCGCAACCCGGCATCAGCCTCCAGGATGACGCTGCCGCCACGACCGCCGTCACCCCCGTTCGGCCCGCCGCGGGGCACGTACTTTTCACGGCGAAAGGCGACGATGCCATTGCCGCCGTCTCCGCCTTTTACGTAAATCTTGGCTTCGTCATAAAACAAGGGGAAGACTCCTCCGAAAATAGACTTCTGGCAAAAATGGTGATTACTGGTTGAGGTGCATTCCAGCTTCTTCTTACTTACGCCTCGAACCAAGTCGCCCTTTCGCCTGTACCATCCAGTCCCTTGCCAGCTGCACTTTCATGGTTCGCTGCCAGGGCATTAGCCCCTGTGGGGGCTCCTCCGAAAACAACTCTCGTCCCTAAGTATGGATTTCCAGTGACAGGGTTTAAGCCGCGATGAAAGCTAACGTTTAACGAGATTTAAAGATAAGGCTCAGCTTACCGGTTTCCGGCTGCCACGTAAATGGCAGTTCCTGCCTCCGGGTAAGGTCAGCCAGGGTGTCTGCCGCTCCGGCAGGTAACGTTGCTGGTACCGGGGTGTAAAAAAGAAGCCGATAACCCTCAGCCTCACTGGTAAGTTCGACCCGGAGGGTGTTACCATCCCCCGCCAGGGCCAAAGCCAGGTCCCAGGCTGCCTCCCAGAGGGCCCTGGCCGTTCCCGGTTCCAGGGCCAGTTTTTCCATGCGGGTACTAATCTTCATTTCCAGGGAGATACCCCTGGCTACGGCTCCTTCTATCCTGGCCAGGGCTGTCAGGGCCAGAGCCGGCTCTTGGAGGTGCATAATCCGGCCGATCTGCTCCAGCTGGTCGATTACCTGCCGCAGGTATGCCAGGGCCCGGTCGTTCTTTTTCAACTGGAGATAGCCAGAAATAACCTGGAGGTGGTTTAGAAAATCATGCCTTTGCCAGCGCAGTAAAGAAATAATCTCCCTGGCCTGCCAGGCCATAACTAAAACCTCCCTCAATACGGATACGAGCCGATACTAGAAACCCCTGGAACAATCCAGGGGTTGTAAGGGACGGCTGGCGACCGGATGGGTACCTGAACCGGATTTTAAGCGTAAACGCTGACCTGTTTCTTCTCGCGACCCTTGCGCTCAAAATGAACTTTACCGTCAATGAGGGCATAGAGGGTGTCATCTTTACCTATACCTACATTCCGGCCTGGGTGAATCCGCGTTCCGCGCTGCCGGACGATGATGTTACCAGCCTTGACCAGCTGGCCGTCTTGTTTTTTTACTCCCAGGCGCTTGGCCTCGCTGTCGCGGCCGTTACGGGAGCTGCCGACACCTTTTTTATGGGCAAATAGTTGTAAATCCATGAACACTGGCCTTGCCTCCTCCGAGCAAACAGAATTAAAAGCCGTGCAGCCTAAGAATTAGTCTTGGCACAATCTTAAGCCGCTCCGCCGATCGGACCTGAACTTTGCCAGCCAGAAATTTTCGTACCTTGGCTGGTGACGGTAAGTCACAACCTGTGGCTTTTAAGTTTCGCTGGTCAATGTTTTATACTCCACCTGCACGTATGGCCTGTAGTCGGTGGCGATAGTGTTTAAGCCGACTTCCAAGGTTCTCAGGATCACCCGGGCTGTCCGGGCTCCCGCAGGACTTAAGTCCGCCGGTAGACGGCACTGGAGGTCACCATCTCTAATGGTAACCTGTGGTTTACCTTCCAATTGATCCTCAAGGCCCAAAACGGCCGTCTGGGCCAGGGCCGACACGGCGGCGCAGACTATGTCTCCGCCTTTAGGACCATAACCGGCATGGCCGGTAACCCTGAAGCCCCCCAGCTCGCCGTCCCTACCCCGCCAGAAGGTAACCCGGATCATTGAATCTCGATTTTTTCGATCTGGAGTTGGGTGTAGGGCTGGCGGTGTCCCTGTTTCCGTCGATAATTCTTCTTGGGTTTATACTTGAAGACGATAATTTTGGGGGCTTTATCCTGGGCCTGAACACTGGCCGTAACCTTAGCACCCTCAACGTAAGGGTTACCTACCTTCAGGTCGGCACCCTCACCTACAGCCAGGACCTTGTCCAGGACCACCTTTTCCCCTACTTCCGCCGGCAGCTTTTCGACCCGCAGGGTGTCCCCTTCGCTAACACGGTATTGCTTGCCGCCGGTCATAATAATGGCATACACAGGCAATTCCTCCCAGGCTAAGACTCGCCGCCGCCAGGTACCATGTGGTTTGTCTACCTGCGGCGTGCGGTTTAAAACTTTGGGTACTGCGCTTTCTGCAGTTTAACACATCCTCCCATTAACTGTCAAGCATTGGCCAGTAGCCGCGCCCGGGCATAGGTCCGGAAAACCCGGGTTATCTCTACCGGTACTTCCCGTCCCAGGTAGGCGGCACCGCCGGGGATATCCAGGACGAAACCGGCTACCCTGGCGATACCGTCGCCGCCGTTGCCCGTATGAACACCTTCAATGGTTACCTGGAGGACCTGGCCTACCTTTACGGGCGTAGAGAGATTGGCGATTTCTTCCCGGTCAAAGAGCTCCCGCAGCCGTACTTCCTCCAGGTGAAAATTTTCGTTCCCCTTGATGATTAATTTCTTACCGGCCCGCCGCTCCAGCGTCCGCAGGTTGGCGCCACCGACGCCGATGAGGGGCGCCGCCACGGCTGGATTGGCTTCTGCCAGGATGGCCCGGGCCTTGCTGACAGCCGCCAGTTGCAGGATCTCCTTACGAGCCTTGAGGGTTACCGTTTCCGCTGAAAGGACCTTGCCGGTGCCATGGCAATAAGGACAATCCTGCTGCAACACGCTCTCCAGCCGCTGCTGGGCCTTTTTCCTGGTCATTTCCAGGAGCCCCAGGCGGGTGAAGCCCAGGATCTGGGTCTTTGTTTTATCCTTGGTCAACTCACCTTCCAGAACTTTGATGACCTGCTCCCGGTGGAGGGGGTTATCCATATCGATGAAGTCGACCACAATGATGCCGCCGATATTCCGCAACCGCAGCTGGCGGGCCACCTCGACGGCTGCCTCCAGGTTGGTGGTCAGCACCGTCTCGGCCAGGTTGTGGCGGCCGACATACTTGCCGGTATTGACATCAATGGCCGTCAGGGCTTCCATTTGGTCGATGATCAGGTAGCCGCCGCACCTGAGCCAGACTTTACGTTTCAGGGCCTGCTCGATCTGGTTTTGTACCCCGTAGACGGCAAAGAGGTCGGCGTTCTCCCTTAAAATCACCCGCTGCCGCAGGTTGGGAGCCCGGCCGGCCAGGACTTCGAGAACCTTGGCATAGGTGGCCGGGGAATTCACCACCAGGCGATTGACGTCATCAGCATACAGGTCCCGCAGGATGCGCAGGGAAAGCTCAACGTCGTGATGGACCAGGCGGGGGGCCTTGCTCCGCCGGGCCGCCTGGCGGATGCGTTTCCAGGTCCGGGTAAGGTTCTGGCAGTCCGCCTGGAGTTCTTCCAGGCCCGCCCCGGCAGCTACGGTACGGACAATCAGGCCCATGCGCCGGGGTTTTACCGCCCGGGCCAGGTTTTTTAACCTCTCCCGCTCTTCCTCATGGCTAATCCGGCGGGATACGCCTATATAATTAACCGTGGGCATGAGGACCAGGTAGCGCCCCGGCAGGGTTATCTGGGTGGTAACCCGGGCCCCTTTGGTACCCTGGGGTTCTTTGGCCACCTGGACCAGGATCTCCTGCCCCTCCCGGACGACGTCGCTGATGCGGCGCCGGGAACGGGAAACAATCTCACCTTCCAGGGCCTCAATACCGCTGGTATCATCAACAAAGAGAAAAGCGTTCTTCTCCAGGCCGATATCCACGAAGGCGGCCTGCATACCTGGCAGGACGTTGGCCACCCTGCCCTTATAAATATTGCCAACGAGGCGCTGGTTACTATCCCTTTCCAGGTAGATTTCCATTAACCGGCCGTCTTCCAGGAGGGCCACGGCCGTTTCCTCGGCATCATCCTGAATTAGAATCTCTTTTAGCACCCATCTCTACCTTCCTACATTTAACCCCTTGATTAGCCGCTAATGTCCTCGGGGGCCAGAAGGTCGTCACCACGGCGGGCAAAAAGGCCGGTGCGCACCATCCGGGCCGGGGTCTCCAGGGCAAGGGCTTTGAGGACTTCTTCCGGCCGGACACTCCCTGCCTGGCTGCACTGGAGGAGCATAACCAAGTCCGGGGAGGGGTCCAGGACCAGCTTCAAGATTCCCGGGCGAATATCTTTGACCCTGGGGCGGCCGTCTCTGCCCGTACGCCTCACCAGGACTTCCTGCCGGGCCAGTAAAGATTCCACCCGTTGCTGGAGTAAACCGGGATCGACTTCCTTCAGCCAGGTGACCCGATAAGCGGCCACGTCGATGACTGCCGTCAGGGCCGGGGCCTGGTCCGGAATGGTCCGGACCAGAAGGATTTCCAGGCCAGGGGGCAGTTGCGCCTGGAGTTCGACCTGGACCCGGTCTGGCTCCCGGTCCGCCGCTAATTCCACATCCAGGTATTCTGCCAGGCTCTCTAGCCCCAAAGCCAGGGCCGGTCCGAAGGCCAGGCGGGGATGGGGATTGAACCCTTGACTCATGGCTACGGGTAACCCGGCCCGGCGCATAGCCCGTTGCCAGAGGCGCAGCATTTCCAGGTGCCCCAGGAAGGCCATCTGGCCGGTTTTACTATACTTTATCCGCAGGCGCACGATCCTCCGGGCCTCCCTTCAGGCGCAGGTCAACCCCCAGGCCCGGGCAAACGCCACAGCCGGTACAACGGCCCGAGCGGCAATCAGCCGTCAACTGGCCGGCCCGCGCCCGCCGGCGTTCCCGGAGCAAAAAGGTTTTACTGACGCCGAAATCCAGGTGATCCCAGGGGAAGACCTCCTCCTCCCGGCGTTCCCGGTTGGCGTAAAAGGCAGGATCAAGGCCTGTTTCCTGGAAAGCCCTTTCCCAGCAGGCATAGCTGAAGTATTCCGACCAGCCCTCCAGCCTGGCCCCGCGACGCCAGGCGGCCATAATGGCCGCGGCCAGGCGCCGGTCCCCCCGGGCGAGAACGGCCTCGATATAACTTATTTCGGCGTCGTGCCAGTTAAAACGCAGACCCGGCCCCTTAATATGGTTTCGCAGGAGCTGCTGCTTTTCCTTGAGTACCGCTACCTGGTCCTGAGGTTCCCATTGAAAGGCCGTCCAGGCCTTGGGTACGAAGGAGGAAACGCTGACTGTTACCGTCGGTTTCTTTCCCGGAGCGAGCTCACGGCCCTGGTAGAGAATCCGCCGGGCCAGGCCGGCAATGCCCTGGAGGTCCTCCTCCCCCTCGGTCGGCAGTCCCAGCATAAAGTAGAGTTTGATGGCCTGCCAGCCGGCCCGGAAGGCCTCGGCCGTGGCCGTCAGGATATCGTCCTCGGTAACCCCCTTGTTAATCACATCCCGCAGGCGCTGGCTGCCGGCCTCAGGGGCAAAGGTAAGGGAGCTTTTACGCACCTGCTGGACGGCGTCCGCCAGGCGGACACTAAAGGCATCCACCCGCAGGGAAGGCAGGGAGACGCTGACCCCCAGGTCCCCATAGGCTGCGACCAGGGCGCGGGCCAGTTCCTCCACCCGGGAGTAATCTGCGGTACTCAGGGAAGTGAGGGATATTTCTTCATGGCCGGTATGACGCACCAGCTCTTCGGCCTGGCGCAGGAGGACGGCCAGGTCCCTTTCCCGCACCGGGCGGTAGATGGCCCCGGCCTGGCAGAAGCGGCAGCCGTGGGTGCAGCCCCGCATGACCTCCAGCATAATGCGGTCGTGAACGACCTCCAGGAAGGGGACAATTGGCCGGGTAGGAAAGTAAGCCTCGTCCAGGTCCGGGAGGACCCTTTTCGACACCCGTTCCGGTATGCCGGGCCGGTTGGGTACAACGGCGGCCACGGTACCGTCGCTATTATAGGTCACATCATAAAAGGAGGGTACGTAAAAACCCGGCAGAGACGCGATCCGGTCCAGGACCTCACGGCGATGGTCCCACAGTCCCTCCTTTTTTAACTGGCCCACCAGGTTCAGGAACTCCGGCAGGGCCTCCTCGCCGTCCCCCAGGAGGAAACAATCAAAAAAGGGGGCAACCGGCTCTGGATTGGCCACCCCCGGCCCCCCGCCAATTATTAAAGGATAGCCGGCCCCGCGTTCTGTTGCCAGCACGGGGATCCCGGCCAGGTCGAGGATATTTAGAATTGTAGTATAACTCATTTCATACTGTAGAGTGAAGCCGATAACATCAAAATCAGCCAGGGGCCTATGGGATTCCAGGCTGAAAAGGGGGATGTGGTTCTCCCGCAACAGGGCTTCCATATCCGGTCCGGGGGCAAAGGCCCGCTCCATAAGCATTCCCGGTTGTTCATTGACCGCACCGTAAAGGATGGCCAACCCCAGGTGGGACATGCCCACTTCGTAAAGGTCCGGGTAGATAAAAACCATGCGGGCAGGGTTCTCCTCCCAGTCCTTATGAACGGCGTTCCATTCCGTACCCAGGTAGCGGGCTGGTTTGGTGACCTGGCTTAACAACTTCATAATAACAGTATCTGGCAATTACCTCGCCTCACGCTCATCCGAAAATAGATTTCTGGCAAAAATGGTGATTACTGGTTTGATTGCCTTCCAGCTTCTTTAGGGGCTGGAGAGTAGAGGCTCCAGGCTTCGGGTGCTTAAGCTAGCCAAGTCTCCCTCCGCCTGTACCCCCAGCCCCTTGACTTAACCCACATTTTTACGGTTCATGGAGAGGGCGTCAGCCCCCATGAGGGACTCCTTAATTCCTGGTCCTTAGTATAACAGGAAAGAGAGTAAAAATATACCCCCTGCTAACCGACCCGCCAGGCGATAGGCATCCGGCGGCCCATACCGAAGGCCTTGGAAGTCACCCGCAGGCCGGGTGCCGCCTGACGGCGTTTGTACTCGGCCCGGTCGACTTTACGGATTATCTCCCGGACCAGATCGAGATCGAAACCCCGGCCGGCAATCTCTTCAGCCGACTTCTCTTCTTCAATGTAGGCCTGAAGAATGGCGTCCAGGACCTCATAGGGCGGCAGGGAATCCTGATCCACCTGGCCTGGCCTCAGTTCCGCCGACGGGGGTTTGACCAGGACGTCTGCCGGGATGATCTCCCTGTCCCGGTTGATATAACGGGCCAGGTCATAAACCATGACCTTAGGTACATCCGCCAGGACCGCCAGCCCGCCGGACATATCGCCGTAGAGGGTGCAGTAACCTACCGCCATTTCCGATTTGTTGCCGGTGGTCAGGGTCAGGTAGCCCTCCCGGTTGGAGATAAACATGAGGATATTGCCCCGGATGCGGGCCTGGACGTTCTCTTCCGCCAGGTCGCCTCGGGGTGGGCCGCCCCCGTTCATAGCCTCCAGGTAGGCTTTAAACATACCCTCAATGGGAATTTCCCGGAAGGCGATACCCAGGTTGGCCGCCAGTTTCCGGGCGTCGGAACGGCTACCGGGGGATGAGTAACGGGAAGGCATGGCCACCCCCAGGACATTCTCCGGCCCCATGGCGGCGGCGGCCAGGGCGGCGGTAACCGAGGAATCAATACCCCCGCTCAAACCGACAAGGGCTTTCCGGAAACCGGTCTTATGGAGGTAGTCGGCGATACCCAGGACCAGGGCCCGGTAGACATAGCTGATGTCCTCGCTAATTACGATTTCTTCCCCGGTCAGGAATTCCGTTTCGTTCCGGCCAGCCTCCGGTGCCACGCCGGCCGGTATCGCACCGGGACGGGCCCTTTTAACCGGTTTCAGGGTTAAAGCCGCCCCGGCCTGCGGCCGTTCTAAATCCAAGAGTACCAGGTCCTCGGCAAAGCTGGCGGCCAGGGAGACTACGTTGCCGTTGGCGTCTATAGCCAGGCTGGTGCCGTCAAAGATCAGTTCATCATTGCCCCCGACCTGGTTGATATAGAGAATGGGGCGGCCGTACTTGCGGGCGAGACTCCGGAGCATATCCGCGCGCAAGGCAATTTTCCCGTAGTGATAGGGGGAAGCGGAGATATTGATGAGGATTTCCGCCCCCTGAGCCAGCATCTCGGCTACAGGGTCAATATCATATAACTGCCGGTTCCAGTAGTCCTTGTCGTTCCAGATATCCTCGCAAATGGTCAGGCCCAGACGCAGCCCTTCCAGGAACACCGGCAGGCGCCGTGTCGCCGGCTTGAAATAACGGCTTTCATCAAAAACGTCGTAGTTCGGCAGCAGGCTCTTGTCCTGACGGCCGCAGAGTTCTCCCCCGCTATAGAGAAGGGCGGCGTTATACAGGAAAGCCGGATTCCCCCTCCCCCGGACCGGGGCGCCGATAATAATAGCCGTCTCCCGGCTCAAGGGGGCTATATCTTCCGCCAGGGCCCTCTCCACCCTTTCCAGAAAGTCATGCCGGCATAGAAGATCCCGGGGCGGGTAACCGGTTACAGCCAGTTCGGGAAATATCACCAGCCCGGCGCCGTGTTGCCGGGCTTCAGCCACCGCCTGCCGGATTTTAGCCAGGCTGCCCCCTATATCTCCGATAGTAGGATCGAGCTGGGCCATGGCTATGCGCATAGGCTTCCCTTCCTTCGTAAACGTGGGACCGCCATCATAAAAAACCCCCGTTCCCGCTCTGGGGCGGGACCGGGGTATATCGCCTTTAATATTCTTCCAGTATTATTTTAGCAAAATCAGTTGAAGAGCGCAAGGTTCCCCGTCGCTACCCTCGGGCCGCGGGGTGCCGGCGGCCGGGGAAAAGTGGGACCTTCAGGGACGTTATCAACTGGTGCCGGTGGCAGGCGACCTGCCGCCCGGGTCACGTAGCGTTCCAGTCCGGGGAGGTAACGGGAGTTCAGGCCGGGGTCCAGGTCAAAAAGCCGCGTCAGGACCCGGTAGAGTTCCTCCAGGGAGGTATTACCGGCCCTTTCACCCAGGCCGCCGACGGTGGTGTCAATCCAGCGAACGCCGGCCCTGACGGCCGCCAGGGCGTTGGCCGTGGCCAGGCCGAAGTCGTTATGCCCGTGGAACTCCAGCTCCAGGTCCACCTTCTCCTTTAACCGGGAGAGATGCGCGCCCCACATGGCTCCCAGGGGCATACAGGTGCGGTTGGGATTGACAACCACGCTCCGGTTGCCGGCAGGCAGGAGTTCCGCCGGCCGCCGGCAATACTCCGGCGTGGCAGGAAGCTTCTCAATATACAGCTGGTCATAGGGAATGCCGGTGATAGGAATTTCCTTTAACTGCATTGCTCATCCCTCCCCGTCATACCCGGCGTGCTGTCGAGGCCCCACTGGAACTTCCATACCGGGGCGTATATGCCCTGGTAGATATCCCGGGCGAAATTAACCATGCCGGCAAACCCCTCATAGGGGCCCTTCTCGTAGGAGTGGGAATTCACCGTGGGAATACCCATTTTGCGCCCCAGATATTTCTCCTTCAAGCCAGTTAAAAAGAGATCGGGTTTAGTTGACGTGAGCATCTCTTCAAGCTCAAACTCATTGGGGGCGTCGATGACCAGCATCCCCTCCGGCGCCCGGGCATTGATCTTTTCGTAGTCGTCTTCGTGGGCAAAGGTGCAGGCTACTGCCACCACCTGCATGCCCAGTTCCTCCATCAATTTGATCCAGTGCCAGACCCGCGGCCCGCCCACATAGATGGCCACCCGCTTACCCTGGAGCTTCTCACGGTAAAAGGCCAGGCTCTTTTCCACCCGGGCCATCTCTTCGGCAATCACCGCTTCGGCCCGCTCCTCCAGGCCGAAGAAAGCAGCCGTTTCCCGCAGGGCCTTACAGGTCTGCTCGATACCGTAGAGAGAGACCCGTATAAAGGGGATGTTATAGCCGTCCTTCTCTATATGGGCGATATATTCGGCGGAGCGCTGGCAGTGGACCACGTTCAATTTGACGTCCGGCATCTTGACCAGGTTTTCGATGCGTTCATTCCCTGAGAAAACGGCCACGATACGCAAACCCATCTTTTCAAACAGGGGACGTATCGCCTTTAAGTCCCAGTCCATGTTATAGTCGCCAATGAGGCAAATATCGTACGGGGTTTTCTCTGTTTCGGGCATCTTTAATTCCGGCCGCCGCTCCCTTAAACTGCGTACCTGGCGGTAAAACTGGATGTTGAAGTCGTGGTGCCCTTTGGACTGGCTCACCCCGGAGCAGCCGGGGGATTCGGCGGTGAAGACCAGCCGGCCGGTCTTCTTTTCCACGCTCCGGGCCACCGCCTGGACATCGTCACCGATGAGGCCGGTGGTACAGGTGGTGAAAATAATCAACCCCTTCGCTTCGGGGAAGAGCCTGATGGCCTCCAGGCAGGCCTGCTCCAGCTTTTTTATGCCACCGAAAACCACGTCTTTCTCCTGCATGTCGGTACAGACGCAGTAGCGCCGGTTAAAGGCCACATTGGTGAGGCGGGTGGGAGTGGCCCAGGTATAGAGGTCGGACAGGTGGCGGCGGGTACCCCAGGTATACCAGGCGCACCCTACGGGTGCATGAACCATAGCAATAACATCGGCAATGGGCCCACCTATTACGCCCCGGGCACCGGCGAAGGCACACCCGCGTTCCGTCATATCTCCGGGAATGGTGGCGATATTGCAGGCTGGAATGACGGACCGCCCTTTTTCCGTGTAGTAAATATGCTTATACCGTTCGGGAATGAGCTCGTCGCACTTCATTTTTACCATGGGCATGGTTTCCTTCCCCCTTTACTACTTGCAATCACAGGGCAGCCTGGCCCCTTTCGCCCGTACGTATCCGCACCGCTTCTTCTACCGGGCAGACAAAGATGCGCCCGTCCCCGACCTTCCCGGTACGGTTGATTTTTATTAACACGGCCACTACTAAGGGTACGTCTTTGTCAGCAACAACCAGGGAGATCACTCTCTTGGGAACATATTTCATGGCCCCTTCCTGCTTTTGCAGTTCCGGGCTGACATTGAAGGTGACTTCCCCCAGGATGCCCTTTTGTTTCCCCCGTCCCAGCACTTTACAGGCGGTCAGGCCGGGAAAACCCAGTACAGCTTGTGATATAAAAAATGCCGCACCCCCATAGGGATACGGCACCTTTGCCGGCTGAGACTGATACTGATACAAAAAAGGCGCTCTTTCAGAAGCCCATGCCCCTGAAAAGCGCCTTCGCCAGTTCCTCGCCTTTGATGGGATATTTAGCTGTGCCGGGGTAAATAAAAAACGCCTTTAACGGGCTTTTACCCGTTTAAGGCGTCTTCGCCGTAATAGATACGACCCTGTATCTATACTTAAATGTAGTATAGCGGCACCGCCACCGGATGTCAATAGCTTTTTGCCTTTGACTTCCAAAAAGAAGTTATTTTTTAAGCAAGCTGGTGAGGGTGGTGGCACTCCCGCCGGAGAGGAGTTCCTCCAGAATTTCCGTTTCTGTAACGATCCCCTCCAGTCCGCCCTTCCGACCCACTATGGCCACCAGGTTAAAGGAGTCCGGGGCAAATGAGCGGATCACCCGGCTTAAAGGTAGGTCCGGGTCGGCCACCAGCCAGAAGACCCGGCCCGCCCTGGAAGGGTTAACTTTTTTTATACCCCGTTGCCGCCAGAAGTCCTGCCAGAACATATAGGGTGCCATCTCCCCCTCCTGCCGCGCTGTGTAAAAGATAAAGAGGGCCAGGACCAGGCCCTGCAGGTCCACCAGGTGCAGGTAAAAGCCGGCGATGCTGCCAATACCCAGAAAAACGGCCAGCAGTTGTCCCCCGTAAGAACCCTCCAGGGTAGCCCGGGCCAGGCCGTGGCTCCGGGCCCTTAAGGCCCGGTAGATACGGCCACCGTCCAGGGGCAGCCCCGGCCAGAGATTGAAAAGGGCCAGAATCAGGTTTACCTGGCGGAAAAAGAGGAGCCAGACCGGTGCGGGCCTGGCGTAATTAACGGCCAGGGTAACCGCGGCCGCCAGGAGGGAACTCGCCGCCGGCCCGGAAAGGGCAATGATGGCTTCTTCCCGCAGGCGCCACCCTGCAGGCCTGTACAGGCGGGACACCCCGCCGAAGGGAAAAAGTTCCACGCTCTTGACCTGCCAGCCCAGGCGGCTGGCCACCAGGGCGTGACAGCCTTCGTGGCAGGCCACGGCCGCAAAGAGCAGCAGGGCCTGGGGAAGGACCCCTAGGAGAAAATAAAGGCCCATGAGGAGCAGGAAGTAGTCATTGAGGACCAGGGTCGTCGAACCCAACCGGCCGACACGCATGGTCTAGATCTTATCCTGGGCTCCCAGGTAGGGCGCCGGGTCTACCGCCTGGCCGTCCTGGCGGACTTCAAAGTGGAGCCGGGCTGACTTGCCAGCGGTCAGGGTAGCGATTACTGTTCCCCTGGATACCTCCTGGCCCCTGGTAACCTTGACCTGGCCCAAGGTGCCATACACCGTTACCAGGCCCTGGCCGTGGTCAATCTCTACTACCAATCCTAAAACCGGGTCTTCCCCCACCCTGACGACGCGCCCGTCCAGAGCGGCCCTAACGGCCGTCTCCCCGTCAGCCCGGATATCGATACCGTTATGGAAGTACTGCTGGTTGTCTTCTTCTACTCGCCCGTAGGGGCGGGTGATCTGCCCTGAAAGAGGCAGGGCCATGACCACCCGGGAAGGGTTGGCCGTTGTTGGGACAGCGGCGGCCGGGTTTTTCAGAGTATGAAAAACCCACCGGTCATAGGCATCCATCCACATACCCGAACGTACCGCACTGGCCACCACGGCTGTATAATCGGCCGTGGGGTCGGCCAAGTAGTGGCGTAACCCCACCTGCAACTGCTGCACCCCGGGGCCCTCCAGCCGGAACAAGAGGGTAATACCGAGCCAGAGCAGGCCGGCAACTACGGCCTGCCGCAACCAGCGACGAGGATACCGCGACGGTGGCAGGGTCCGCGCCGGCCCGGACCACCCACCGAGGGGTTCACCTTTGATCTCTTCCCAGTCCCAGTTGTCGCGCACCGCACGTCCCCCCGGACAAGCATTTTCTTTGTTATATTTATATGCCCGGCCGGGGGAGCTATGACTAATCTATTTTCCTGACCCCACCTCCACGGGTTCACCGTTAATTCTTACCTGCACCTGTCTTGACTCCTTACCCCACCATGTCCAGGGCCTTCCGGTAGGCGGCGACTGCCCCCGCCGGGTCGGCGGCCGCCATGACACCCGACATGACGGCCACGCCCCCGGCGCCGGCAGCCAGGCAGCTGGCGACCCGGTCTACCGTGATGCCCCCCAGGGCGAAAATTGGTATACCAACACTGGCGGCAACTTCCCTTAAGGAGACCAGCCCGCGCGGGGGGAGGCTCTCTTTGGAGGCTGTGGGAAAGATATGGCCGAAGAGCAGGTAGTCGGCCCCGGCTGCCGCTGCCTGCCTGGCGGCAGCAACGCTGTGGACGGAGACACCCAGTATTTTTCCCGGCCCCAGCAACCGGCGGGCCACATCCGTGGGCAAGGAGGCCTCACCCAGGTGGACCCCGTCGGCCCCGGCGGCCATAGCGACGTCCAGACGGTCATTGATGATCAGGCGCACCCGCGAAGGCAAAACACGTTTTATCTCCCGGGCCAGATTATAAAGTTCTCCGGCAGGGAGATCCTTCTCCCGCAGCTGGAAGTAGTCGGCGCCCGCCATACCGGCAGCCAGATCTACCAGGGACCTGCTGCCCCCTAGGCGGCGGTTGCTGATGACATAGAGCCAGGCCAGGCGTATCCCCCCTTAACAAAAAACCGGTGCCCTCTTTTGGAAGAACACCCAGGCATTACCCTGATCAGGTCAACGGGTCAGGTGCTCACTAGCCCTTTCTCGGCCCCTAACAGGAGCCCCTCCGGTTTAATTATTTATAATTTAACATGGTGAATACCTGGTTGCAAAGATAATCCGGGGGGCTTTCCCTTAAATAGCGTAAATATTTTCGCTCTTAGTGCGGGTATGGGCCCCGGGATAAACAAAGAAGGCCGGGGTTTATCCCCGGCCCTGCCGGCCTTTTAGTAATCCATTCCGCCACCGGGCGGCATGGCAGGCGCTTTTTCTTCCTTGGGAATTTCGGCGATAATGGCCTCGGTAGTCAAGAGCATGGAGGCGATGCTGGCCGCGTTCTGGAGGGCGCTGCGGGTGACCTTGGCCGGGTCAACGATACCGGCCTTAATCATGTCCACATACTCCTCCTTCACGGCGTCAAAGCCGATACCGGGTTGCTCGCTGCGTACCCGCTCAACAATAACCGAACCTTCCAGACCAGCATTGGCTGCAATCTGGCGCAGGGGTTCTTCCAGAGCCCGGCGGACAATCCTGACACCGACAGCCTCGTCACCCTCGGCCTGGATCTTTTCCACGGCCGGGATGGCGTGTACCAGGGTAGCACCGCCACCGGGAACGATACCCTCTTCAACGGCCGCCCGGGTAGCTGCCAGGGCGTCTTCAACCCGGTGTTTCTTTTCCTTCAGTTCAGTTTCGGTAGCCGCACCAACACGGATGACGGCCACGCCACCGGCCAGCTTGGCCAGACGCTCCTGCAATTTCTCGCGGTCGTAATCGGAGTCGGTTTCTTCGATTTGTTTCTTAATCTGGGCTATCCGGCCGTCAACAGCCTCTTTCTTGCCGTAGCCCTCAACGATGGTGGTCTTCTCCTTGGCAATTTTAACCTTCTTGGCCCGACCAAGCATATTCAGGTCGACGTTCTCCAGCTTGACCCCCAGGTCTTCGGAGAGGAAGGTGCCGCCGGTGAGGATGGCGATATCCTCCATCATGGCCTTGCGGCGATCGCCAAAACCAGGGGCTTTGACGGCAGCGCAGTTCAGGGTGCCCCGCAGTTTGTTGACCACCAGGGTGGCGAGGGCCTCGCCTTCAATGTCCTCGGCAATAATTACCAGGGGTTTGCCGGTACGGACGACTTTCTCCAGCAGGGGCAGGAGGTCGTTGATGGCCGAGATCTTCTTTTCATGGATAAGTATATAGGGTTCCTCAAACTCAGCTTCCATGGCTTCAGTATTGGTCACAAAGTACGGTGATACATAACCGCGGTCGAATTCCATACCTTCTACTACCTCAACAGTGGTAGCAGTACCCTTGGATTCTTCCACGGTGATGACGCCGTCTTTGCCAACCTTCTCCATGGCATCGGCAATGAGTTCGCCGATCTCACGTTCGTTGGCAGCAATGGAGGCTACATGGGCGATACTTTCCTTGGACTCCACCGGGATGCTGATCTTCTTGATTTCGTCTACTACGGTTTCAACTGCCCGGTCAATACCCTTCTTGACGAAAATGGGATTGGCACCGGCGGCTACATTCTTTAAGCCCTCCAGCATAATGGCCTGGGCCAGGACGGTAGCTGTAGTTGTCCCATCGCCCGCCACGTCGTTGGTCTTGGAGGCCACTTCCCGGCAGAGCTGGGCACCCATGTTCTCGTAGGGATCCTTTAATTCGATTTCTTTAGCAACGGTTACCCCGTCTTTGGTAATTACCGGGGAACCGAATTTACGCTCCAAAACCACATTGCGTCCCTTGGGGCCCAAGGTCACCTTCACTGCTTGGGCAACGGTGCTGACGCCCTTTTCCAGGGCCCGCCTGGCTTCTACATCAAAGGCCAGCTGTTTAGCAGCCATAGGTACTACCTCCTTTAACAGGTAAATTTACTAGGTTTACTTATTCTTTAATTGCCAGGATGTCGCTGTCGCGGATGATCAAGTATTCCTGGCCCTCATACTTTACTTCGGTGCCGCTATACTTGGCAAATACCACCACATCGCCTTTTTTGACTTCCGGCGCTACCCTGGTGCCATTATCCAGGATTTTGCCCGGCCCAACGGCGATTACTTCCCCTTCCTGGGGCTTTTCCTTGGCGGTATCCGGTAAGACAATACCTCCCTGGGTTTTTTCCTCGCTGGATAGGACCTTGATGACAACCCGGTCGGCAAGTGGTTTGAGCATGTAAAAACTCCTCCTTTCATGAGCTGGGGGTTTGTTAGCACTCACCGGACTCAAGTGCTAACAGCCAATTACTAATATACACAAGGGGTTACCCCTTGTCAATAGAGTAACCTCTAAAAAAGTATTTTTTGCCTTCTGAGGTTAACATTGAGAAC
The DNA here is from genome assembly GCF_001267405.1 of Moorella thermoacetica. Taxonomy (NCBI): domain Bacteria; kingdom Bacillati; phylum Bacillota; class Clostridia; order Neomoorellales; family Neomoorellaceae; genus Neomoorella; species Neomoorella thermoacetica. Next base: position 481,594 of record NZ_CP012369.1, on the reverse strand, counting down.
CAGCCCCAGGGCCAGCATATTGGCCAGCATGGCACTGCCGCCGTAACTGAAGAGGGGCAAAGGGATCCCAGTCACCGGCATAATACCCGTCGTAATACCAACGTTGACCAGGATGTGAAAGGCAAACATGGAGGCTACCCCGCCCACCAGCAGGGCCCCAAACATATCCTTGGCCTGGCCGGCGATCCGAATCATACGGTAAAGGACCAGAAAATACAGGGCAATAATACCTACCGTCCGGACAAACCCCAGCTCCTCGCCCACCACGGAAAAGATAAAGTCTGTGTGGGCCTCGGGCAGGAAGTTGAGCTGGACCTGGGAGCCCTGGTGCAGGCCTACCCCCCACCAACCGCCGGAACCGATGGCAATCTGGGACTGGATGACGTGGTAACCCTCCCCTGTCCCTCCCTTGCCGTCGTTATAGGGATTGAGAAAAACTACCAGCCGCCGCATCTGATAGTCCTGCAAGGGCAGGGGCAGGCCGAAATGGAAATGGGCAAAGAGAGCCAGCCCGGTAAGCAACAGGCCGCCGCCGAAGATCATAAGCAACAGTTTCCAGTTGGCACCACTAACATAAAGCATGCCAAAGAGGATGGCCAGGAGCACCAGGGCGGTACCCAGGTCGGGTTGCTTTAAAATCAAAACCAGGGGAACAGCCACATAGAGAAAAGGGACCACCAGGTCCTGCCAGCAGTTGAGCTTACCCTGGCGTTTATCGAGGAAACAGGCCAGGGTAATAACGGTGATGGTCTTGGCAAACTCCGAAGGTTGCAGGAGGAAAAAACCCAGGTTAATCCAGCGCTGGGCTCCCTTGGCTTCATGGCCTACCAGGGCTACAGCCGCCAGCATGATTATATTCAAAACATAGAGGGGCAGGTGGTAGTGCTTGAGCTGCTCATAGTCAATAGATAGGACAGCGACAAGTCCCACCAGACCGAATAAGATCCAGATGAGCTGTTTTTTCACAAAGTAATAGGGATCAGGCATTACATTAGCTGAAGCACTATTCAAGACCACCAGGCCGATGGCCAGCAGGGCGATAACGCCGCCAACAAAATAATAATCGAGGTTTCGCCATAGTCTGCGCTCAAACATTAATTTCCCCCGCCTTCACCCCTCCATTATATTATAGGCACGGCACCAGGACCATAACAAAATCCCACAGGCCTGCCGGCAAAAGGAAATCCCCCTCCCGAAAGGGGGACCGTCTCATACCTTAAAGGCCGGCTCCTGGACACTTTTAAAGGTGCGCTTCACCCGCAGGATGGGGATATTGGCCACCAGGGCCACGGCGTCATTCTCGTGGGTGAGGCTGACCTCCAGCCCGTCGGTGTCGATATCCAGGTATTCCGAGATCACCTTGATTAGATCGTTCTTCAGGGATTCCAGAAGGTGGGGGGAAACCCCGGCCCGGTCATGGACCAGGACCAGGCGCAGGCGTTCTTTGGCTACCTTCTTACTGCTCGCGGTATCACGGCCAAAAAAGCGCAGTAAAAACTCCAGCAATTAAATGCGCCTCCTTCCCTAGCCCAGGCCCATGAGTTTTTTGATCCGGGACATGAAACCGCCGGATTCCCAATTAATAAAGGGAATTTCTTCCCCCAGGAGACGCCGCGAGATATTGCGGTAAGCCTGTCCGGCCCGGGAATGCTTGTCCAGGATGGCGGGTTCACCCCGGTTGGTGGAGATGACAATATACTGGTCCTCCGGCACCACACCTATGAGATCGATGGCCAGGATCTCCAGCATGTCCTCGATATCCATCATGTCACCCTTGCGAACCATGTCGGGCCGCAGGCGGTTGATAATCAGGCGGGGGGGTTCCATTTCCGCCGCCTCCAGCAGGCCGATAATCCGGTCGGCGTCGCGCACGGCGGCAACCTCCGGTGTCGTAACCACCAGGGCTTTTTCAGCTCCGGCAATGGCGTTTTTAAAGCCCATCTCAATGCCGGCCGGACAGTCAATGAGGACGAATTCGAACTCCTCCCGCAGCTGGGAGGTTAAATCGATCATCTGCTGGCGGCTGACGGCCGTCTTGTCCCTGGTCTGGTTGGCCGGCAACAGATAGAGATTTTCCAGCCGCTTATCTTTAATCAAAGCCTGTTTTAAACGGCAACGTCCTTCAACCACATCGATCAGATCATAGACAATCCGGTTTTCCAGGCCCATTACCACGTCCAGGTTTCTTAACCCGATATCGGTATCAACCAGGACGACCTTTTTCCCCAGGCTGGCCAGGCCGGTGCCCAGGTTGGCGGTAGTAGTCGTTTTGCCAACCCCGCCTTTACCGGAAGTGATGACGATCACTTCGCCCATTTTGTTCCTCCTCTTTCTGCGTCATGATTGGGTCAACCAGCGCTTTTCGTTACCGGGCTGGTACTTCTCGATAACAACCGTATCATCTTGTACCCGGGCCATTTCCGGCCCGCCGGTCCCGGTATTATCCCCATCATCGGGAGCCCTGCCTATGTAGCCGGCAATCCGCAGCTGGGTGGGCTGCAGGTGAAAGGCCAGGACGACGGCCTTTTCATTACCCTCGGCGCCGGCATGAACTACTCCCTTTAAAGTACCCATAATAATTACGTGACCAGTAGCTACGACTTCACCTCCCGGGTGAACATCCCCCATGACCACGACATTACCAGGGTACTTGATTACCTGTCCCGAGCGCACCGTGCGGCAAACCAGGAAGGTATGGTTGTCCTTCCCGGGCTGAGCCCTGGTACCAGACGGAATCGCCCCTTGGGAAATGCCGGCGCTGGTTTCGCCTTCATTTGCTGAAAGCACGTCCATTTTCCTCCTTAAATACCAGGCAGCAAAATCCGCTTCGGCTTAGTTATTTTTCTACACCGATCAGGCAAATCCTGCCGGCATAGGAAAAAAGACGGGGCCTTTTTTCCCCGTCTTCTCCCCAAAAACAGACACCGGCGGACATTATTCCACCGAAACGCCGTTAAACGGCTTATTTAAGATATCCGGAAGATTAAAATACTGGGCGAGAACCTCCCGGGCCACTACCCCGGCAGAATCGCCGCCGTGCTTGGCGTGCTCGATAACTACTGCCAGGGCTATCTGGGGGTCGTCATAGGGAGCGAAGGCCACGAAGGTACCATTCAGTTCACCCCCGGGTCCCGACTGGGCCGTCCCGGTCTTGGCACCCACTTTGATATTTGGAGGGAAGTCGCTGAAAAGAAAACTCGCCGTGCCCTCCCGGGACTGGGTCGCCTCCAGCATGGCCCGCCGTACCTCGGCCATGGCCTGCTGGGAAACCGTAACCCTACCAGCCACCTGAGGCTGGTACTCTTTTTTCAGGGAACCGTCGGCGCCGATGACTTTTTCAATCAAGTAAGGCCGCCAGCGGGTACCGCCGTTGGCCAGGGTAGCTATATAGTTGGCCAGTTGAATGACGGTATAACTGTTGTCGCCCTGGCCCATGGAGGTATTATAGGTGTTATAGGGCTGCCAGGCGGTGTCAAAATTATAGTTAATCTGGTACTTGGCCCTAACTGCTTTGAGTTCGTTTTCCTTTTGTTGCAACAATTTATCCTTTTCCTCGGGGCTGGCCGCAGCAAGGAGCCCGGCATACTTCTTTTCGATCTCGGCCTCTTTATTTTTTAACCACCGGTCCCATATAGGGGCGTTGATTTCCTTTTTCCACTCCGGTGAGGGGAGGACGCCCCGGGCCTCGCCCTGGAGGCCGATAATACCGGTGGGCTGGCCCAGGCCGAACTGCCGCCCCACATCGTCGATCTTGCCGATACCGGCTAAATCGCCGGCCCACTGGAAATAGGTATTGCAGGAGACAGCCATGGCCCGGTTGAGGTCTACATTGCCGTGGCCCGAAGGTATCCAGCAGGTGATACCACCTGGTTTCCAGTATCGACCGGCGTCGTATATCGTATCCGAAGGTTTGACCACGCCGGCGTCCAGGGCAGCCATAGCCGTAATGGGCTTGAAAATTGACCCGGGTGCGTAAACTCCCTGGATGGCCCGATTAAACATGGGTCTTAACTGCGGATCATTATAATAGCTCGCCTTTTTAGCGTAGTTACCATTAACAAAGTCGTTGGGGTCGATATCGGGCTTGCTGGCCAGGGCCAGGATGGCCCCGGTCTTGACATTTAAGACCACGGCCGCACCGCCACCGGCTTTAGGATTTATCTTCTTAGTACTGGCGATGACCTGATCCATGGCCTTCTCCAGGGTTTGCTGGAGCTTGAAGTCAATGGTCAATTGGACTGTATCCCCCGGGGTGGGGGGCAGGGTTACCAGGTCACGGACCTTCCGGTTAAGGGCGTCAACCTCTACCTGTTCGGCACCATTCTTGCCCCGCAGGCCGATCTCCTGCCCATTTACGTTACTATACTCCAGGAAACTCTCGATGCCGCTTTTCCCGATTTTATCATTGGGGCTGTAATTATCTTCCTTGTGGGCGTCGAGCTCTTCCTGGGTTATCTGACCCACATAGCCCAGGACGTGACCGGCCAGGGGGCCGTTGGGGTAGTATCGCTGGGGTTCCTCAATGATATTAACCCCTGGCACCTCCTCGCGATGTTCCTCCAGCCTGGCGATAAGGGCTGCGGCTGCGGGGTCATTGGCCGGGATCCTTTTAATCTCTGTAGGCTCATAGCGGTAGGGGTTTTTCTTAATCAAATCTTTGATGGCCGCCGGGGTCAGTTCCGGATCGCCCAGAAGGTTCGCCAGATTATTGATGACTGTATCCAAATCCTGGTTGGGCATAGTACGAATGGTTATAACATAAACCACCTGGCTGGTAGCCAGGACCTCGCCCCCCCTGGCCAGGATGTCGCCCCGCCGGGCCTCGATGGGATTGATGCGAATACGGTTCTCTGCCGATTGTTTGCTAAATTCCTGGGCGTTAACAATCTGGAGAAAGAAAAGGCGACTGCTCAGCAGGAGGAAGATAAAGATTATGGCGGCCAGAAAGCCCTTGAGGCGCTGGTTTAACCGGGGCTTCCAATTCTCCTTTTCCTGGTTGCCCATTTTATCCCCCCCTGGTAAAGATTATAACCGAGCAGTGCCAGGCAGGCGTTATAAAAAGACATTGGCAGGATAACAGCCTCCAGGCCGGCCAGCAAAGGAAAACGAAAACCAGCCAAAAGGGTTAGGAATAAAACCAGAAGGCCCTGGCAGATAATGGCGAAAAAAGCCATGATACCGGGCACCAGCCAGTTATCCTGGTTGAGACGGTCTTTACCCAGGCCGATGATATAACCGGTGAGCATCTTGCTCAGGGCGTTCAGGCCTACGTATCTACCCAGGTATAAATCCTCCAGGAGCCCATAGCCAAAACCCAGGACTGCCCCCCGGGAAGGGCCCTGGAACAGGGCATAGATGGTCAGGACGATGGTTAACAGGTCGGCTTTGACCTCTGCCAGTTTAAGGGCCGGTAGCAGGGTTGCTTCCAGGACCAGTCCCCCCAGCCCCAGCGCCAGTAACCCCAGAAACTGCATCATTAATGCCCCCTTTGATCCGGGTAATGACCAGGACCTCCTCCAGGCGATCGAAATCTACCGCCGGGGCGATGATGGCCCGTTGCGTCAGGCCGTCCGGTTCGGGCAGGGTTTTAATTACCGTCCCCAGTAACAGGCCCCGGGGAAAAACACCCCCCAGGCCGGAGGTAATGACCACCTGATTGGGCATTATCTGGGCGTCGCGGGGTACATGGACCATTTGCAGATAACCCCGGTAATCCGGGCTGCCCTCTACTATACCCGGGGTTCTATTAGCTTGAATCATACCACCGATGGCCCCTTCCCGATCCAGGATCAACAGGACCTCCGCCGTCCTGGGTGTAACGGCGATAATCCTACCCACTACCCCCTGGGAGGTCACCACCACCTGGTCTTTCTGTAAACCATCCCTCGACCCCAGGCCCAGGATAAGGGTATGATACCAGTTATTAGGGTTACGGGCGATAACCGGGGCCACCACGAAATCGAAGGCTTGCTGGTAAGTGGTTTTATAATTAAGAAGAGCCCGCAGGCGACTATTCTCCTGGCGGTACTCTTCCATTTGCACCGTGGCTGCTTTTAAATCAGCTACCTGCTGCTTCAAAGCCTGGTTCTCGGCCTGGAGGCGGCCGTAGTCCTTGATGGCCGCCAGCAAACCCATACCCTTGCTAACTACCAGGGTTATACCCCTCTCGGCCGGTGCCAGGACATCCCGCAGGCTACCTTCGAGAATGGTTAAATGGCTCCTCTCCTGGGCCGACCAGCGCATAACTACTACCAGGCCGGCTGCCGCCAGCACCAGGATCAGCGGGGCAACGAGCTTCCGCCACCGACGGCTCAAAGCTCCTCACTCCCTCTAACCCGAGCGCCGCGCCGGTAAAAGCACCCGTTTCAAAACCTCGATATTCTCCAGCACCTTACCCGTACCTATGGCCACTGCTGTCAACGGATCTTCGGCCATATTGACAGGCATACCGGTTTCCTGGCTGACCAGGCGATCCAGACCCCAAAGTAGGGACCCGCCACCGGCCAGGACAATACCCCGGTCCATGAGGTCAGCTGCCAGCTCGGGGGGAGTCCGCTCCAGGCAGACTTTAATAGCCTCCAGAATGGCCGCCACCGGCTCCGATAGGGCCTCCTGGACCTCTGTAGCCGTAATCTCAATGGTCTTGGGTAAACCGGTTACCAGGTCCCGGCCCCGGACGGCATAGGTACGTTGCTGGCGTTCCCGATCTTCATCGGTATCCCCAAAGTAAGCGGCACCCAGTTCAATCTTTATCTCTTCAGCCGTCCGCTCACCGATCATCAGGTTGTAAGTGCGCTTAATATACTGGGTAATGGCCTCGTCCATCTCATCGCCACCGATGCGGATGGAACGGCTGGTCACTATCCCCCCCAGGGAGATAACGGCGACCTCAGTGGTACCACCGCCGATGTCCACAATCATATTCCCCGTAGGCTCATAGACGGGTAAACCGGCACCGATGGCCGCTGCCATAGGCTCTTCAATGAGGTAGGCTTCCTTAGCCCCGGCCTGGAGAGCCGCTTCCCGGACGGCCCGTTCCTCTACTGCCGTCACACCCGAGGGGACCCCCACGACCACCCGGGGCCGTACCAGAAAACCCTTGGGTATGGCCTTCTCAATAAAGTAACGCAACATACTCTGGGTAACGTCAAAATCAGCAATAACGCCGTCTTTCAAAGGACGAATAGCAACAATGTTCCCCGGCGTCCGGCCAATCATTCGCTTGGCTTCTTCGCCAACGGCCATGACATTGCCGGTCCCCCGCTGGATGGCCACCACCGATGGTTCTCGCAGGATGATACCTTTATTGCGGACGTGAACCAGGGTATTGGCCGTACCAAGGTCAATCCCGAGGTCTCGGGCGAAGATCATAACCTTAGCTCCTTCCTGGTTAATTCGTGCCCATTATAGTATAGGGTTAATCCCGGGGCAAGAGGTTAAGTTTGCCTGTACGTTAAAAGGTCGAAGGATGTCGGCCTGTAAACTAACCTGCACACTAAAGTAAATTTCGTTCCTTCAGGCTGGTAAAACGTCCGTCACCGATAATTAAGTGATCCAGGACTTCAATACCCAGGATGTGGCCGGCCTCCACCAGGCGCCGGGTTACCATAATGTCCTCCTGGCTGGGGGTGGGGTCGCCGCTGGGGTGATTGTGGGCCAGGATGATGGCCGCTGCGCTGCGGCGGATGGGGTCTTTAAAGACCTCCCGGGGATGGGCCAGGGAGGAATTCAGGCTCCCCACCGAGACGTTGTCGATCCCCAGGACCTGGTTTTTAGTGTTCAGGGAAACGGTGCGAAAATTCTCCCGGTCCAGGTAGCGCATCTCATCAAGGAGCAGGCCTGCCACATCCCGGGGATTCCTGATAACGGTCCGGCTGAGGGTGAAGGCGGCCAAGCGCCGGCCCAGTTCCAGGGCGGCCTTGAGCTCCGCTGCCTTGGCCAGGCCTATCCCTTTTTGCTGCTGCAGTTCTTCCAGGGTGGCCCCGGCCAGGAATTGGAGACCGTCGGGCCCGGAAAGGAGCCGGCGGGCCACGTCCAGAGCCGATTCCGTCCTGGTACCCGTCCGCAGGAGGATGGCCAGGAGTTCGGCGTTGGAGAGGGCCTGGACCCCGGCGGCCAGGAGTCGCTCCCGGGGCCGCAGTTCGGCCGGCAGTTCTTTAATAGTAACCCCTTGTCCTCCGGTCATCTATACTCTCCCCCATACATCAACTCCAAATATAGCCAGCAGTTCCTCCACCTGCACCAGGGGCAGGCCGACGACATTGAAATAATCGCCTTCAATCCCGGCCACCAACAGGGCCCCGCGACCCTGGATGCCGTAGGCGCCGGCTTTATCCAGGGGTTCGCCGGTGGCTACATAGGCTTCGATCTGGTCCGGCGTCAGGTGACGAAAGGTCACCGCGGTCCTGGCGTGGGTAACCCCTTCCGGACCCCTGGGGGCCTGGACGACCGCGACCCCGGTATAGACGGTATGGGTGCGCCCGCTCAAGAAGGCCAGCATCCTGGCAGCAGCAGCGGGGGAATCCGGTTTGCCCAAAACCCGCCCCTCGCACACCACCAACGTATCAGCCCCCAGGACCAGGGCGTCAGTGAGACCGGCGGCCATCGCCCGGGCCTTAGCCAGGGCCAGGGCTTCTACCCTGGCCGCCGGGGGCAGATGCCGGTAAACGCTCTCATCAATCCGGCTGGGCTGGATGGTGAAGGGTAACCCTAGCCTGGCCAGGAGTTCCCGCCGCCGCGGGGATGCCGAAGCCAGAACAAGTTTGCTCATAAGCGTTTCTTCCCCAGGGTTATTATTTCCCGTTCTTCATCGCCCGGCGAAAGGCCAGGTTAAAGGTCAGTATCTCCAGATTTACGGAAAGGTCGACGTTCCGGAGTTCAATGTGATCGGGGACGTTCAGTACCCGCGGGGCGAAGTTCAGGATTCCCTGGATGCTGGTCCGGGCCAGCTGGTCGGCTACTTCCTGGGCATGTTCCGCCGGGACGGTAATAATGGCGATCTGGGCCTTTTCCCGTTCGATTATCTCTTCCAGACGCTCCATGGGGTAGACCTCGACCCCGTTCAGGCGGTAGCCGATCTTGTGGGGGGCGTTGTCAAAGATACCCACGATTTTAAAGCCCCGCTCGCGAAAGCCACCGTACATGGAAAGGGCCGTACCCAGGTTACCAGCGCCGATAATGACCACCGACCAGGTGGTGTTGAGTCCCAGGATCTTGATTATATGCCAGTACAGGTCTTTAACATTGTAGCCCACGCCCCGGGTACCGAATTCGCCAAAGTAGGCCAGGTCTTTCCGGACCTGGGCCGGGCTGACACCCACCCCTTCGGCAATCTCACCGGAGGAAATGGTGGTTACCCCATGACGGTCGACCTGGGCCAGGTAACGGGAATATACTGATAACCGGGTAATGGTCGCCTCGGGAATCTTTAAGGTCTTCACCTGGTCTGCCCCCTTATGGCTCCGTACTTCTTTCACAAGACATATTCGCTACCCCCCTGGAGATTCCTCTTTTTTAAACTTCTTCAGCCATTCCCTGGCGTCTGCCACCATGTACAAGGAACCGGTAACACAGATGAGGTCGGAGGGCTCGGCAAGGGCCAGGGCCCTCTCGACTGCCGCAGGAATGGCTTCGATAACCTCCACCACGCCGACATAACGTCTCACGCTGTCGGCCAGGGACTGCCAGTTCCCGGCCCGGGGGTTATTGGGCCGGGTGACAATCACGGCCGCCGCCAAGGGGGCCAGTACGGCCACCACTTTCTCCCGCTCTTTATCAGCCAGCATTCCCAGGACCAGGATCAGGCGGCGATAGCGGAAAATCTCTTCCAGGGCCAGGCGTAGACTTACGGCCCCATCAAAGTTGTGGGCGCCGTCAATGATGACCATTGGTTCCCGTTGTATGATTTCCAGGCGCGCCGGCCAGGTGGCGGCGGCCAGGCCCTGGCGCAGGTGGTCCGGTGTTACCTTTAGCCCGTGGTGGCGGACGGCTGCTTCGATTACCGCCACCGCCGTGGCCGCATTCTCCAGCTGGTGGCGCCCCAGGAGGTGAACCTTGAGGCCTTCATAGGTAGCCAGCAAACCCCGGCAATCAAATTCGCCTCCCGCCAGGGATACCCGTCGTTCCCGCCAGGTGACATCCCGGCCTACCTGGTAAAGGGTAGCCCCCTTTTCCCGGCAGGTGGTGCTGATAACTTCCAGGGCTTCCGGCAAACGCGAGGCAGTAACCACAATCCCCCCGGGTTTGATAATACCGGCCTTGACCCGGGCGATCTCAGCTATAGTGTTCCCCAAATACTGCATGTGGTCCATGCCGACATTTGTTATAACGCTCACCAGTGAAGTATTAATCACATTAGTAGAATCAATGGCCCCACCCAGTCCTACTTCCAGAACTACCAGGTCTACCCCTTCGTCGGCAAAGTACTTCAGGGCTACGGCAGTGCCGACTTCGAATTCCGTCGGGTGTTCATAACCGTCGGCTACCATAGCCGTCAAAAGTGGTTTAAACCAGGTAAGGAGGGCTGCCAGGCGTTCCTCAGGGATATTCTGACCGTTAATCTGGATCCGTTCGGTATAGGAATGAAGGTGGGGAGAGGTAAATAGTCCCACCCGGTAGCCAGCCGCCTTAAGGATACTGGCCACCATGGCCGAGACCGAGCCCTTGCCGTTGGTCCCACCGATATGGATAAAGCGCAGGCGCTCCTGGGGCGAACCGACCCGGCGCATGAGTTCCTTAATTCGCCCCAGGCCCAGGTTAAAACCAAACTTGGTTAGTTGCCGCAAAAATTCAAGAGCTTCCTGGTAGTTCACCTGCTTCTCTCCTAACTCCCCAGATAGCTCAGACGTTTGGTGAGAGCCGTTATGGTAGATTTTAATTCTGCTGCCCGGGCCTCTTCCTTGGCTACAATGGCTGCCGGGGCCTTGGCCCGGAAATCAGGCCGGGCCAGTTTTTTCTCAACCTTTTCCAACTCGGCCCTAGCCTTTTGCAGTTCCTTTTCCAGGCGGGCCTGTTCTTTCTCCAGGTCAATAAGGCCGGCCAGGGGCAAAAAGATCTGCACCCCGCTGGTAACAGCCGTCGCTGCCCGCGAAGGAGGTCGATCCAGGGCCGCTACCACCTGGACCCTGTCAGCCGCAGCCAGGTTCTCCAGGTAAACCGATTCCCGCTGCAAAATTTCCCTGTCTTCCGGGGACCCGCTAACCAGGATGACTTCCGCCCGCCGGCCGGGGGGCACATTCATTTCGCTGCGCAGGGTACGGACGGCCCGGATGACGGCCATAACCAGGCCCATGGCAGTCTCGGCTTGTTCGTCTTCATCCTGCGGTACAGGCCGGGGCCAGGAACTGAGCATGATACTTCCCCGCTCGCCGGGTAGGTGCTGCCAGATCTCCTCGGTAATAAAGGGCATAAAGGGATGGAGGAGCTGTAGACTCTTGCCCAGGACCGTTACCAGCACCTCCTGGGCAACCTGCCGCTCCCGGCGGTTCTCTCCGTAGAGCCGCGGTTTGATTAACTCAATATACCAGTCGCAGAATTCACCCCAGAAGAATTCATAGAGCATCCTGGCGACCTCGCCGATTTCATAGGCCTCCAGGCAGGCGTTTACCTCCAGGACCAGTTTATTTAAACGACTGAGGATCCAGCGGTCAGCCAGGGTTAAGTTCTCTCGCTCTAATGGCGCCGGTTCGTAGTCCTCCAGGTTCATGAGGGCAAAACGGGCAGCGTTCCAGATCTTATTGGCAAAGTTCTGGGTGCCTTCCAGGCGTTCGGGATGGAAACGCAGATCGTTCCCCGGCGTGTTGCCGGTCACCAGCATCAGGCGCAGGGTGTCAGCCCCGTATTTTTCGATCACCTCCATGGGATCGACGCCGTTACCCAGGGACTTGCTCATTTTCCGCCCCTGGGCGTCCAGGACGAGGCCGTGGATGAGGACCTCCCGGAAGGGTACCTCCCCCATGAATTCCAGGCCCATGAAGAGCATCCTGGCCACCCAGAAAAAGATGATATCGCGGCCGGTTACCAGGACCGAAGTTGGATAAAAGGCCTCCAGTTCCGGCGTCCTATCCGGCCAGCCAAGGGTGGAGAAGGGCCACAGGGCGGAGCTAAACCATGTATCCAGGACATCGGGATCCTGTTCGAGGGCGGTGCTGCCGCAGGCCGGGCATTCTTCGGGGTCTTCCCGGCTGCAGATCTCCTCGCCGCACTGCTGGCAATACCAAACGGGGATGCGATGGCCCCACCAGAGCTGGCGGGAGATACACCAATCGCGAATGTTCTCCAGCCAGTTGAGGTAAATCTTAGTAAAACGCTCGGGCACAAAGCGTACCCGGCCTTCTTTAGCCGCCTGGATGGCCGGCTCGGCCAGGGGCGCCATACGGACAAACCACTGGGGTGAAACCAGAGGTTCAATGGTCGTCCCGCAACGGTAACAGTGGCCGACGGCATGGGTATGTTCTTCCACCTTGACCAGGAAACCCTGGGCCTTCAGGTCGTCTACCAGCTGACCGCGGCAGGCATAGCGCTCCATACCGGCGTAGGGACCGGCTTCTTCTGTCATGACGGCGTCTTTACCAATAACGGTAATGGACGGCAGGTTATGCCGGGCGGCTACTTCAAAGTCATTGGGGTCGTGGGCCGGGGTTATCTTAACCGCGCCGGTTCCGAAGGCGGGGTCGACATACTCGTCGGCGATAACCGGTATCTCCCGGTTGATAAGGGGCAGAACCAGGGTTTTACCCACAACATCCCGGTAACGCTCGTCGCTGGGATTTACGGCTACCGCCGTATCCCCCAGCATGGTCTCCGGCCTGGTAGTGGCAATGACAATGCTGCCGCTACCGTCCTTAAAGGGATAACGGATATACCAGAGATGGCCCGCCTCTTCTATATGCTCGACTTCAATATCCGAAATGGTGGTCCGGCAGCGGGGACACCAGTTGATGATGTAACTGCCCCGGTAGATAAGGCCCTTTTCATAGAGGCGGACAAAGACTTCACGCACCGCCCGGGAACAGCCTTCGTCCATGGTGAATCGCTCCCGGCTCCAGTCGCAGGAGGACCCCAGGAGCCGCAGCTGTCTGGTGATCCGGTCGCCGTACTGATGTTTCCATTCCCAGACCCGCTCCAGGAACCTGTCCCGGCCCAGGTCATACTTGCTCAGGCCTTCCTTAGCAAGTTCCTCTTCCACCCGGGCCTGGGTGGCTATACCGGCATGGTCGGTGCCCGGTATCCACAGGGTGGCGTCACCACGCATCCGGTGCCAGCGGGTGAGGATGTCCTGCAGGGTATTATCCAGGGCATGGCCCAGGTGCAGGCTCCCGGTGACATTGGGTGGCGGCATGACTATGCTGAAGGCCGGCTGGCCCTTTGCCGGCAGGTGACCACGAAAGTATCCGTTTTCCGACCAGTAATGATACCACTTTTCTTCTACGGCTTTAGGATTATAGACCTTATCCAGTATAGCCAAAATACACTTGCCTCCTCGAAAAAAACTCTCTGGAACCCCGCTACAAAAAACCCCCCGTCCGCCCGGACGGACGAGGGGTGCTGCTCCGCGTTGACCATTCCTTACCGTATTATCTTACCGATTTCTGACTCTTTCTGTCAAGAGCTGTCTAGTTATTACCCAGGGCTTCTTTCAGAACTTCGTCCATGTGCTCGACCAGGATAAAGTTCATCTTGCGCTTGATGTTGGCCGGGATGTCTTCCAGGTTTTTCTCGTTCTCCCGGGGCAAGATGATGTTTTTAATCCCTTCCCGGTGGGCGGCCAAAATCTTTTCTTTAATACCTCCCACCGGCAGTACCCGGCCGCGCAGGGTGATTTCCCCGGTCATGGCCAGGTCGCTCCGCACCGGTACGCCCTTTAGGGCTGAGGCCATGGCCGTAGCCATGGTGATGCCCGCCGAAGGCCCGTCCTTGGGGATGGCACCCTCGGGAACGTGGATATGCAGGTCAAACTTCTCGTGGAAGTCTTCCTCCAGGCCCAGTTCGGCGGCCCGGGAGCGGAGGTAGCTGAAACCGGCGTAGGCGGATTCCTTCATGACGTCGCCCAGTTTTCCCGTCAGGGTCAGGTTGCCTTTCCCCTTCAGGATAGACACCTCGACATTCAGGACCTCGCCGCCAACCTCCGTCCAGGCCAGGCCGTTGACCACACCCACCATCTCATTCCGGATGGCTTGCGTATGATGAAAACGAGGAATACCAAGGTATTGCTCCACATTGTTGGCCGTTACTTTAACGGCTTTGGTTTTACCGCTGACGATGTCCCGGGCGGTCTTACGGCAGATGGTGGCGATTTCCCGTTCCAGGTTTCGGACGCCGGCCTCCCGGGTATACTCCCGGACAATCCGCCGCAAGGCGTTTTCCGATACTTCCAGTTGCTGCTTCTTAAGGCCGTGTTCCTCAAGCTGCTTGGGCAGCAGGTGCAGTTCAGCAATCTTGACCTTTTCTTCCTCGGTGTAGCCGGGAATACGGATAACTTCCATCCTATCCAGGAGGGGACGGGGGATCGAGTATTCGACATTGGCCGTGGTAATGAACATTACCTTGGAGAGGTCGAAGGGAGCTTCAATATAATGATCGCTAAACATATAGTTTTGTTCCGGGTCCAGGACTTCCAGCAGCGCCGAGGCGGGATCGCCCCGGAAATCGCTGCTCAACTTATCAATCTCATCCAATAAAAAGACCGGATTCTTCGTCCCCGCCTGTTTCATGCCCTGGATAATCCGTCCGGGCAGGGCGCCCACATAGGTCCGCCGGTGGCCGCGAATCTCGGCTTCGTCCCTGGTACCTCCAAGGGAGATACGGACAAACTTGCGCTGCAGGGCCCGGGCGATGGATTTGGCCAAGGAGGTCTTACCCACCCCAGGCGGTCCCACAAAACAGAGGATGGGGCCCCGCATCTTTTTGGCCAGCTGGCGAATGGCCAGGTATTCCAGGATACGCTCCTTAACTTCCTTTAAACCGTAGTGATCTTCGTCCAGGATCTCCTCGGCTACCTTGATATCCAGGCGGTCCCTGGTCTGCTTGTGCCAGGGCAGGGCCAGGATCCAGTCCAGGTAGTTGCGGACGACGGTTACCTCCGCCACCATGGGTGGCATTTTCTCCAGCCTTTCAACCTCTTTCAGGGCGCGTTCCCGGATCTCTTTAGGCAGCCTGGCTTTAGCTATCCTCTCCCGCAGTTCCTCGGCCTCGGCCACACGGTCGTCTTTCTCGCCAAGTTCCTTCTGGATAGCCTTGATCTGCTCCCGCAGGTAGTACTCCTTTTGGGCTTTTTCCATCTGCTTGCGTACCCGCAGGCTGATCTTCCGCTCCAGTTCCAGGATTTCTTTTTCCTTGGCCAGGATATCGCAGAGGATATTCAGCCGCGTTTTGATATCCACAGCCTCCAGGACGGCCTGTTTATCCGTCAATTTGAGGTTGAGGTGGGAGGCCACCACATCGGCCAGACGCCCCGGTTCCTCCAGGCTGACGACGGCTACCACCGTTTCCGGAGGTATCTTTTTGGCCATCTTGACATAGGTTTCAAACTCGTCAATCAGGCAACGCATCAGGGCCTCGATCTCCGGGGAGGTCTCTGCCGGCTCCGGAGCCTCTTCGACTTCTACCTTGAGGAAGGGATCATGGCTGATATACTCCTTAATTTCCCCCCTGCGGATACCTTCGACCAGGATCCTGATGGTGCCTCCAGGTAATTTCAATAATTGTTTAATCTCAGCTATGGTTCCGGTAGTATAGATATCATCTTCGCCGGGGTCGTCGTCCTGAGCCTCTTTTTGCATGGCCAGGAAAATGACCCGATCACCAAGCATGGCAGCTTCAATGGCACTTACCGAGCGTTCCCGCCCTATATCCAGGTGAATAACCGTGTAGGGAAAAACAATAACCCCGCGCAGGGGCAACAGGGGCAGGGCTCGACGCAAACTTTTACACCTCCAAGGTGCTCCCCGTATATAACTTTCTCTCCCAAGGTAATTATTCTTTTATATTCTACGACAGGACTGTTTTTATTGCAATAACCTAGCAGCCCACCGGCCGGCCAATGTTTGGTGCCGCACTTAAAATCTGGGGACGGGCCTTGAACCTTTCCGGGCTGGCCACCTGGGCCGGGGGCAACAGGGCCTCTGCCAGGACTTCGTTGACGTTCTGGACCGGGATCACTTGGATACCCGGCAGGCTACGGAAGATCTCCTGCCAATTGTCCCTGGGGATGAGCACTTTCTTCGCCCCGGCCAGGCGGGCGGCCTCCACCTTGGCCACTACGCCTCCCACCGGTCGCACACCACCGCGAATGGCTACTTCTCCCGTCATGGCTACCAGGTTGTTGACCGGTGTCTCGGTGAGGGCGGAATAAACGGCTGTCAGCATGCTGACCCCGGCCGAGGGACCGTCCACCGGTACGCCGCCGGGAAAGTTCAAGTGGATGTCGTAGTCGCGTAGATCCACCTGCAGCAGGCGCCTGAGAACCGTCTGGACATTGTCCACGGCGTTACGGGCCATGCTCCTGCGCCTGACGCGGCGGCCGTCGCCGCTCCCGGTTTCTTCCTCTTCCACCACGCCGGTGACGATAACCTGCCCGCGCCGGTGGCCGACGAAGTTCACGCTGGCCTCCAGCTCCACCACCAGCCCCATATTGGGGCCATAGACTGCCAGGGCGTTGACCACCCCCACCTGGGGTTCAGGAGGTACTTTGCTATCCATTCGCGGGGTATACTGGCCGCTGGTCACCACCCACTCGATATCGGCCCGGGTAATCTCCTGGCGCCTGTCCGTCAGGGCCAGGCCGGCGGCCAGCTGGACCATGTTCACTGCTTCCCGGCCGTTGGTGGCATACTGTTTGATTACCTCCACGGCCTCCGGGGCAATGTGTAAGTTTATTTTCCGGGCGGCGTTCTGGACAATTAACCCGATTTCATGGGGCAGCAGGGGCCGAAAATAGATCTCCTGGCAGCGGGAACGAATGGCCGCCGGGATCTCCTGGGGTAGGCGGGTGGTCGCCCCTACCAGGCGAAAATCGGCCGGCAAACCGTTGCGAAAAATATCATGGATGTGGCTGGGAATATTAGTATCTTCACTGCTGTAATAGGCGCTTTCCAGGATAACCTTGCGATCTTCCAGGACCTTGAGGAGCTTGTTGATCTGGATGGGGTGCAGTTCGCCAATTTCATCGATAAACAGGATACCACCATGGGCGCGGGTCACGGCCCCCGGTTTGGGCTGGGGAATACCGGCCATGCCCATGGGGCCCGCTCCCTGGTAGATGGGGTCATGGACCGAACCAATCAGGGGGTCGGCAATGCCCCGCTCGTCAAACCGGGAGGTCGCACCGTCGACTTCGACGAATTTAGCGTTTTCTTTAAAGGGTGAAAGGGGGTTGGCCTTGGCTTCCTCCAGGACCAGCCGGGCGGCGGCTGTTTTACCCACCCCCGGCGGGCCATAGATAATAACATGCTGGGGGTTGGGACCGCAGAGGGCGGCCCGGAGGGCCTTCAAGCCCTCTTCCTGGCCGATAATCTCGGCAAAGGTGCTGGGCCGGGTCTTTTCCGCCAGGGGTTCAGTGAGGGAGATCTCCCGCATCCGCTGGAGTTTCTCCAGTTCTTTGCGAGATTCCCTTTCCACAGCCACCCGGCTGCCCTGCTGGTTGCGCAGGAGGTTCCAGAAGTAAAGGCCAATTACCACGGCAAAGAATATCTGGACAAAGCCCAGGACTCCGCCCAGGCCCTGGCCCCATTCGGTCATAAGGGTACTCCTTTCCGCAATAAAAGGATCACCTAAAGTTTATCCGGAAAGGAAAATTTTATCCCACAGGGACCCTCCACTGGTTCCCAGGGGGACGTAAAAGGGCGGTGGTAATACCCACCGCCCTTGGCAATCAGGCTGTTTCTTCTTTTTTCTTTTTCCTTTCTACCGTAAGGAGCAAGGGTTCTTCCTTGCGCAGGACAACATCTTTAGTGATTATACACTTGGAGATATTGTTCCGGGAGGGGATCTCGTACATAACGTCGAGCATGATCTCCTCCAGGATGGCCCGCAGGCCCCGGGCCCCGGTTTCTCGCTTGATAGCTTCCCTGGCGATAGTAACCAGGGCGTCTTCTTTAAATTCCAGGGTTACCCCGTCCATTTCAAAGAGCTTCTGGTACTGTTTCACCAGGGCGTTGCGGGGTTCCGTAAGGACCCTGATCAGGGCAGTCTCGTCCAGGGCGTCCAGGGTGACAATCACCGGCAGGCGGCCAACAAACTCGGGGATCAGGCCGTACTTCAGCAGGTCAACGGGCAGGACCTGCTTCAGGATATCCCCCACCTGGACGTCGTTCTTGCCCCGGATCTCGGCGCCAAAGCCCATGGTTTTCTGGGAGATGCGATTCTTGATGATCTTGTCCAGGCCGTCAAAGGCCCCTCCACAAATAAAGAGGATATTGGTCGTATCCAGCTGGATAAACTCCTGGTGAGGGTGCTTGCGGCCTCCCTGGGGCGGCACGCTGGCAATGGTGCCTTCCAGGATCTTGAGCAGGGCCTGCTGGACCCCTTCCCCGGATACGTCCCGGGTAATGGATGGGTTCTCTGATTTCCGGGCTATCTTGTCGATCTCGTCGATATAGACAATACCCTTCTCTGCCTTCTCCACATCATAGTCGGCCGCCTGGATGAGCTTGAGGAGAATATTCTCCACATCCTCACCCACATAGCCGGCTTCCGTCAGGGAGGTGGCGTCGGCGATGGCGAAGGGCACATTGAGAATCTTGGCCAGCGTCTGGGCCAGCAGGGTCTTACCGCTACCGGTGGGACTCAGCATGATGATGTTGCTCTTCTGGAGTTCAACATCATCCATCTTCATACCCAGGTTGATGCGTTTATAATGGTTATAAACGGCTACAGCCAGGGCCTTTTTGGCTTGATCCTGGCTTATGACGTACTGATCGAGGATCTCCCGGATCTCCTTGGGCTTGGGCAGTTCACCCATTTCCAGGTTCAGGTCCTCGCTTAGCTCCTCTTCGATTATCTCATTGCACAGCTCGATGCACTCGTCACAGATATATACACCCGGGCCAGCAACCAGTTTCTTGACCTGGTCCTGGAGTTTCCCGCAGAAGGAACACTTCAACTGGCCTTTGTCATCGGTGTATTTGTACATTTTCTTCACCTCGCTGTCCCTTATTTAGCGGGCAACTCGCGCTTGGTGATCACCTCATCGATTAAACCATACTCCCGGGCTTCCCTGGCTGTCATAAAGTGATCCCGGTCGGTATCCCTGGCGATCTGTTCCAGGGGTTTACCGGTTATCTCACTTAAAATACGGTTCAAGTTGTCCCGTATGGCCAGAATCCTCTTGGCGTGGATCTCGATATCCACGGCCTGACCCTGGGTACCACCCATGGGCTGGTGAATCATGATTTCGCTGTTGGGGAGGGCAAAACGCTTGCCCTTGGCCCCTGCCGCCAGGAGGAAGGCACCCATACTGGCCGCCAGGCCGACGCAGATTGTGGAAACGTCGGGCCGGATATACTGCATGGTGTCAAAGATGGCCATGCCTGCCGAAATCGATCCCCCGGGGCTGTTTATATAAAGGTGAATATCCTTGTCGGGATCCTCGGCCTCCAGAAAAAGCATCTGGGCAATGACCAGGTTGGCTACATGATCGTCAATGGCACTCCCCAGGAAAATGATCCTGTCCTTCAATAGGCGGGAATAGATATCATAAGCCCGTTCGCCCCTGCTGGTCTGCTCGACAACCATTGGTACCAGAACTGACACTGCCAACACACCTCCACGTTAAAATCGTTCAGAGATCACAGTTAAGCCGGCGTAGCTTCCGCTGTTTCTGCTGTTTCCCCTGCCGCGCCCTGTTCCCGGGGCGGTACGGGCTTGCTGTGCTCTACCAGAAAATCTATGGTCTTTTTAATCATTATATCGTATTTCAGGACGGACAAGTCGCCCAAATTCTTCCGTACAGTATCCGGATCTTGCCGGAAAATCCTGGCCATCCTCTCGATTTCGGCATCAATCTCTTCCTGGCTGGGCTGGATATTTTCAGCTTTGGCAATAGCTTCCAGAACCAGTTCCGTTTTTACGTCCCTTTCGGCCCCGGGCCGGAATTCTTTTTCTAAATCACCAATAGTCTTGTCAGTGTTCTTTAAGAACTCCTCCAGGGTCATCTTCTGGGCCTGTAGGTTGCGCTCAAGTTCCCGGATCCGGGCATCGATACGCCGTTCCACCATAACTTCCGGGAGTTCCACCGTGGCCGCAGCGACAGCCTTTTCCACCACGGCCTGCCGAACTGCGGCTTCAACTCGCTGTTTCTGGCTTTCCTCCAGGCGCCGGCGGAT
The DNA here is from genome assembly GCF_001267405.1 of Moorella thermoacetica. Classification (NCBI taxonomy): domain Bacteria; kingdom Bacillati; phylum Bacillota; class Clostridia; order Neomoorellales; family Neomoorellaceae; genus Neomoorella; species Neomoorella thermoacetica. The sequence continues at coordinate 461,273 of NZ_CP012369.1, read as the reverse complement.
ATCCTGGCGCAGGTCCGCCAGGGTCTCGCACTCGCTCACATCTTTGGCAAACTCATCATCAAGGGGAGCCAGTTTCTTACGTTTTATCCCCCGCACGGTGACCTGGAAAACGGCTTCTTTACCGGCCAGATCCTTTTCGTGGTAGTCGGAAGGGAAAGTGACATTAACGGTGCGTTCTTCATTTACCCTGGCACCAACCAGTTGCTCCTCAAAACCGGTTATAAAGGTGCCTGAACCCAGCTCCAGGGGGTAGTTGTTCCCTTCCATTCCCGGGTAAGGCTGGCCGTCCACGGTGCCCTTGAAGTCAATGGTAACAATATCACCGGCTGCTGCCGGTTCGTCCTCGATTACCTCCAGCTCGGCATAACGCTCCTGCAGCCGCTTCAGGTAAGCATCGATATCGGCTTCTGTTACCTCTACTTCCTGGCGTTCCACCTCCAGGCCGGTGTAGGGACCAAGCTGGACTTCCGGTTTAACCTCCACCCTGGCTTTAAAAACCAGGGGTTCTCCATCTTCTACTTTAACTATCTCAACCTCCGGCCGGTCGATGGGTTCCAGCTGGTGTTCGGCCACAGCTTCTTCATAAGCCGGAGGAATAACAATCTCCGCTGCCTCGTTATAAATAGGCTCCTTGCCAATATATTGCTCCAGGATAAAGCGAGGGGCTTTGCCCTTCCTGAATCCTGGAATATTGACCTGCTTTACCAGTCGACGATATGCCTGGTCTATAGCCTTCTGGACTCTGGGGGCTTCAACTTCTACTTCCAGGAGTACCTGGTTTTTATCCAGTTTTTCTACGGCAGCCTTCATCTACTTATTTGCTCCTCCCTACTCCCGACTACTGGACGCCATTCATTATGACCATCCGTTTGTCTAAAAATACCTTCAGGATTTATTTCGCCGTGCCTGAAGCTTTTCCTGCTAAAATAATAAAAAATAGCCTGTGAAAGAGTACCTCGGACGGGTCAGGTCCGAGGTACTAATAAGCAAAAATATGGAGCGGAAGACGGGATTTGAACCCGCGGCCCTCGCCTTGGCAAGGCGATGCTCTACCACTGAGCTACTTCCGCCCGTTATTCGGTACCATCACGGCTTTCCGTAGCGATATATTAGCAAAAACCCCTGGCCCTGTCAAGCTCTCCTCCCCGGGCCGGGGCTATTTTCCTTGTTGCTGGCAGTTCCGGCAGAGGAGATGATTTCCACATCCGCCAGGGTAATCAAGCCCTGCTGGACCATCTCCCGGACCCGGGGCAACACGGCGTTTATCTTTTCGGGGCTGTCCACTGCCTCAACAAGAACCGGCAGATCGGCGGAGAGCTCCAGGAGGCGTGAGGCATACAGCTGCTTACGCTTGCCATATCCCTCGATACCACGGACTACAGTAACCCCAGCCAGGCCGGCGGCCTTTAATTCGAGAACCAGAGCATGGTAAAGGGCCATACCCTGCCACTTCATACCCTCCCCCAGATAAACCGTCAAACGCTTGGCCCTCGTGCCGGTCATACCCATCCCTCCAGCCTAAAATAAACTCCCTGCCGCCAGCCAGCCCAGCCAGGCCAGGAGCAAGCCTCCCAGAATGCTCCCCAGGCTGTAGGCCAGGGCCCGTTTACCCTCGCCATCGCCAATCATGGTGACGGTTTCATAGGTGAAGGTTGAAAAGGTAGTATAGGCTCCCACAAACCCTGTCCCCAAGGCCAGGGTCACGTTAGCCGGTAACCTTCCCTGGGGCAGGGCCAGGAGCAGGCCTAGCAGAAAGGCTCCGCTTAAGTTGACGAACAGGGTACCCAGGGGCCAGGTACCCCGGACGCGATTTCCCAGCCAGCGACTTAGCAGGAAACGGGCCAGGGTCCCGGCAATCCCGCCACAGCCTACATAGAGCCAGGCCATTACTCCTCCCCATCCTCCCTGGTTATTATACTACTCAATGCTTTTGAAGATAAGGGCAGGCGCGCTAAAAAAATACCGGTTTGCATACAGATAAGTCCCCCGGCCAGGGAAGCGAAGAGGTAAAGGAGGGCCAGGGGAATTTTTTCTCCCTGGAGCAGGTGGAGGGTTTCCACACTGAAGGTGGAAAAGGTGGTGAAGGCACCGAGCATCCCTGTAGTAAGCCCCAGGCGCAATTCCGGGCCCATGACCAGTCGTTCCAGGGTATAGGTCAGGATAAAGCCCATGGCCAGGCAACCGCCCAGGTTAATGATCCAGGTAGCCAGGGGAAAGGAACCTGGCCAGAGACGGTTGATAAAACTAGCCAGGAAATAACGGCCGACAGCGCCACAAAATCCTCCTACGGCAAGGTAAAGGTAGAGCATGGTGAATATCATTCCTCCCATGGCGGCAAAAAATAAACCCCTACCCCGGGGAAACTTTACCCCCCCGCGTAGGGGTCATCACTGCACCAGCGCAGATTTAAAGGGAACCCCATCCCTTGGGTATTAACCTTTTGCTAGAGTGATTCTATTCCACACTGGCGGCCATTTTCCTGCCGTATATCACCTACCGCCGTCGCTATAGCGACAAAAAACTCCCGGGCCGCCCGACCGATACCTGCCTGCTCATCAATCATGGCCGCCGTTTCCTCCGTAACCTCAACAGCTGCGCCAATGTCTCTATTTATCCCTGTAAAAAAAATCCCGGATATATCCGGGTGTGGTAGGGTATATATTTTAAAGGAGGTCAGAGGGCTTTGCTCAAGGTTTATGATAGCACGCGGTCGTTATAAACGTATTAAGCCACCTTTAAAATTAAATTAATTTTACACCGGCAAGCAATTTAACTTTATGTAGAAATCATAGCCTGCCCCGGTGGGTGTGTGGGCCGCGGCTAGCCTATCTTCGGTAAAAAACCCTGCTTTTTAGAGCAGGGTTTTGGTTACCACTTAAGCGGCAGGTATTGAGGAGGTAGTTGTAGTTGGCGCAGGGATGGAAGGAGGAGAGGTCGTGGTAGTGCTGGCTGTGTTGCCGGCTGTGGACACAGTGTCCGTACCTGCTGGAACTTCTGTAGCAGTCGGGCTGGTGCTCGGTGACGTTGCCGGAGTCGTGGAGGTCGCCTCTCCCTCGCCTTCTTCAACATCAATGTCGCCAGTGGCGTCATTATAATTTACTTTTTCTTTAAATACTTCACTCAAGAACCTCAAGGGCACAAAAGTACGGTTGCTGATTAATAGAGCTGGCACATCCAAATTTATTTTTGTGCCATTAACGGTTACTTCCGCGCTGCCGGGGATAAGTACTACCGTAACTCCATTTTTGGCTATAGTCACGGCATTTGTTGCCTCATCCCAGTTAACAGTTGCGCCCAGACCTTCCGTAACCGCTCTGACAGGGATCAGGGTGCGGCCGGCTTTAATCACTGGCGGCACATCAAAATTAATTTCTTTATTTTTAACCCGGATTCGGCCCTGGAATTTTTCCAATCCAGCGTGTTGGGCTTCTTCACGTACCTGGATTTCTTCCCTTTGCCGCACCTCTTTTTTCAACTGTTGCTCAGAATGGTGAGAATCATTTTCCTGGGATTCTCCCTTGGCTTCCCGTTCCTGTTCGTTTAATCCATTTTCTTCTTCAATGTTTGCTTCTCCTTGTTCTCCCCTTTCTTGATCTTTCAATTCATCTCCTAATTGACTATCTTCTTCATGATTATTCCCCGTTCCCGACGCCATTACATACTTACCGGCCCCATGGTCACTGTTACCATTGCCCGGGCGGGCATAAGCCATCCCCGCCGGCAGAAGCAGGCTCGCTATGGCCAGCATACTGATTAATTTTTTGTACTTCATCCTGCATACCCCCTATAAAATTTTAAGACAACCCGCAAAAACCGTAGTTGCCCCTAATTGCCAGCAATATTCAAATTGGCTTATCCGGCAACCCGGCTGCCATGGCCTGTTGAGGCTTTAGGCCCGTGGCTTTGCGCCCCCGCCTTTCGGTCAGGTTCGCCTTTAGCGGTTTTCACAAATATTTATCGTCACTTTTAACTATTTTTTAACTGTCAGGGTGGTTGACTTTGAAAAATTAATATCAAACCCCATGGGCAAATTTAGTAAAAAAGGGTATAATAAATGATGTGTGTTTAGGCAAGAAAGGAGGACCGCTTTTTATGGCCCAGGAAACTTCCTCCTCGCGAGAACCGCTACGTAAAGCCGATGTAAACATAAAATTATCTGAATTTGAAATCCCCCCCATGCAGGACATCTTGTTCGTTGGTAAAAAAGCACCTATCGGTCCCGAAGCCGTAAGGCGTATGGTAGATGCAGTTTCGCCGGAACAATATGAGATAGTACGCCTAAACCATGAGACTTTCGAAGCCGTAGTAGTAAAAAAATCTTTATTAAGGCTTCTCCCTAAAGAAAAGCTTCTCCCAGTAGTAATCGAAGAAAGTAACCGCATCGCCGACGATAAAATGGTGCTTAAGGCCCAGATAAATATTACCATCCAGGTCAGCAGGACGGTGGATTTGTAGTGCCCACGGTAAAAAGCCTTATAAGCGAGAAGCTTTATACAATTGACCCGTTAGCAAGCGTCGGTCGGGCGGCCGCTATTATAGAACGCTATGGTATAGGCAGCCTCCCGGTAGTAGAAGAGGGAAAACTGGTAGGCATTATCACTTCCAGGGATGTCAGGAGGTTTCACCCAAACCGGCTGGTTGCCGATGCCATGACGAGAAAAGTGATCACCATATCACCAACAGCTTCCCTGACAGAAGCACAAAAATTAATGGTCAAGAATAAGATTGAGCGTCTGGTAGTTACCTCGGAAAGCAACATTGTTGGTATAATTACCTACGCCCAGATCATGCTGGAATTGGGCAAATATACCGATAGCCTTACGGGTTTAAACAAAGCCGAAATCTTTTATGAAAAAGCCCTGGAGTTATTAAGACGAGGCCAGGAGATAGCAATAATCTTTCTGGATTTGGATAACTTTGGGGGTATTAATAAAGAATACGGCCATATTTATGGTGACAATGTCCTGCGCCAGGCCACTATAATCTTAAAAAATTTAATTAACATGAATGAGGATACCCTGTGCCGCTATGCCGGCGATGAATTTGCTATTGTTACCACCAGGTCCCTGGCTGCAGCAGAAAAATTAGCCCGGCAAATTGTCACGGCCTTCGCCAACGAAAATTGGCCCGGTAAAATAAAGGTCACCATCTCTGCTGGCGTAGCCGGAGGCCGTCGCTCAAAAATACGCGAATGTGGTAAAGACAGCAGCTATATCGTCAAAAACCTGGTCAATATGGCCAGCCTGGCTTCAACCAAAGCCAAAAGACTGAAAAAACCGGTAGTAGTAGTTGAGGCCGTTGAATTTAAAGAAACAGCATGCATGTAGCGCCTACCATGTCCATCCCTTCATGAAAAATGCGGCAGTTAGCCGGATTAGGCTAAAAATTCTATATTTAACCCGCGCGGCAATCGGCTGCAATTCTTGCACCAGGATGGTCACCCCGCCAGCCGAAAGCGGCGATTTTTTCCATAGCCGCGTTCCGCTCTTCGCTGCCGGCCGATTCTTTTGAGCGCCCCTCCTTTTCCCTTTCCAGTGATACAGCAAAAAAATCCGGGCTTCAAACCCGGAAAACCTTGAAATATCTATATTTGGTGCGGGCGAGAGGACTTGAACCTCCACGGGTTAACCCCACCAGATCCTAAGTCTGGCGCGTCTGCCATTCCGCCACGCCCGCAAAAAAATGGTGAGCCATCGGGGAGTCGAACCCCGGACACCCTGATTAAAAGTCAGGTGCTCTACCTGCTGAGCTAATGGCTCACGCTATTGGCTGGGGCGGCTGGATTCGAACCAGCGGAATGACGGATCCAAAGTCCGTTGCCTTACCGCTTGGCTACGCCCCAATATAAATAAAATGGGGTGGGAGATGGGACTCGAACCCACGACCCCCAGGGCCACAACCTGGTGCTCTAACCAACTGAGCTACACCCACCATGTCTTTTTCTGGCGCGCCTGGCAGGATTCGAACCTGCGGCACGGGGCTTAGAAGGCCGCTGCTCTATCCAGCTGAGCTACAGGCGCCTGTTTGGAGCGGGTGATGGGAATCGAACCCACGTAGCCAGCTTGGAAGGCTGGAGCTCTACCATTGAGCTACACCCGCAGGCAAATTCTATTTTACCACAAAAACGTTTCCCCGTCAAAAATAATTTTTGCTGAACCACCATGAAAAAAGCATTATTTATTATAATTGACCGGCCTGCTCCTGGCAAGACCCTTTTTGCTGGCGGCAGGCCGGCATGGAGGCTATTTTGCCGGCCAGAGCCGCCTCAAGATAGGCCACATCTTCTTTACAGCCCGGGCACGATGGCTCAATTTATTTTTAACCTCACCCCCCAGCTCGGCCAGGGTCAGGTCATACTCTGGCAAGTAAAACAGGGGGTCATAGCCGAATCCCTGGTGGCCCCGGGGTTCCGTTGCAATCAGCCCTTCCAGGGTGCCCTCTGCCAGGTGGGTATCGCCATCCTCAGTAACCAGGGCCAGCACACAACGGAAGCGAGCCGTCCTTCTCTCCCAGGGCACTCCCTCCATGAGTTGGAGTAATTTGGCGTTGTTGCGCCGGTCATCGGTGGGTTCACCGGCAAAACGGGCCGAATAAACTCCCGGCGCACCCTCTAAAAAGTCAACTTCCAGGCCGGAATCGTCGCCCAGGGCCGGTAAGCCAGTCATGCTGGCGGTCAGCCGGGCTTTGAAAAGGGCATTGTCGACAAAGGTGCTGCCTGTCTCTGGCGGCAGGTTGAACCCGGGGAAATCGAGCAAGGTCTCGATTTCCACCCCCAGGTCCTGCAAAAGCTCCCGGAACTCCCTGGCTTTACCCGCATTTTTGGTAGCTAAAACCAGTTTATTTATCATTGCCTGTCCCCACCCGGCTGGCAATATCACCAAGAACCTGCTTTTGGATGGCAATCAGGCTCTCTATACCTTCTCCGGCCAGATCCAGCATGGCTGTGAGCTGTTCCCGGGTAAAGGGTCGGCCTTCGGCCGTTCCCTGGACCTCCACCAGCTGGCCGGAACCAGTCATGACGACATTCATGTCCACCCCGGCGTGGGAGTCCTCCTGGAAATCCAGGTCCAGGATAAGCTCGTCGTCCACCAGGCCGACGCTGACTGCCGCCAGGAAATCCTTAAGGGGCATGGCCGGCACTCCCCCGGCCGCCACCAGGCCGGCCAAAGCTTCAGCCAGGGCCACGAAACTACCGGTAATGGCGGCTGTGCGCGTACCGCCGTCAGCCTGAAGGACATCGCAGTCCAGCCAGATGGTCCTCTCCCCGAGGAGGGACATGTCGACCACGCTGCGTAACGACCGTCCTATTAGCCGTTGGATCTCCTGGGTCCGGCCCGTGAGCCTGCCACGGGTGACTTCGCGTATGGTCCGCTCCTTGGTGGACCGGGGCAGCAGGGAATACTCCGCCGTAATCCAGCCCTTGCCGGTGTTTTTTAAAAAAGGAGGAACCTTTTCTTCCACCGTTGCACTGCAGATCACCCGGGTGTCACCTACGGTGATTAAGGCCGAACCCTCGGCATATTTGAGATAATGGCGTTCAATGGTCACCGGGCGCAATTCCCGCAAACCGCGACCATTTGCTCGTAGCAAAGCTCCAGGCCTCCTTCGTTCTTACCCGGGGGTACCTTTTTCCCTAAAGTCTAAGGCAAGTTTCCTGGTTCTGGCCAGTTCCAGCCATCCGATCAGTTTAAAACCCACTTCGTTAAATGAACGTGGGTCGCCGCTGACATAGAATTCATGGGCCCGGGAACCGTGGGGTCCCCGCAGGCCACCGCCGGCTGCCAGGACAGATTTCAGCTCCCGTACCGTGGCCGCCGCCGGGTCTACCAGAGTAACTCCGGGACCGGCCAGGTCCTGGATGACCGGCGCCAGAAAAGGGTAATGGGTACAGCCCAGGATCAGGGTATCAATACCGGCTTGCAAAAGGGATTCCAGGCATTCGGCCACCACCCCTTCGACCCGGGGACCGGCAACTATACCGGCTTCCACCAGGGGTACGAAGGGGGGACAGGCCCGGGTAAAGACCTGGACCTCCTTTCCCCGGCTCAGCAGGGCTCGCCTGTGGGCGTCGCTGGCGATGGTAGCTTCCGTGGCTATAACGCCGATCCGCCCGTTTTTAGTCGCCTGCAGGGCGGCTTCGACGCCGGGCTCAATGACCCCGATGATGGGGATAGAGTACTTCTGTTGCAAGTAAGGCAGGGCCACGGCTGAAGTAGTATTGCAGGCGTCAACAATGGCCTTTGCCCCCCGGGCAATTAAAAAGCCGACTATAGTATCGGCAAAATGGATTAACTCGTCTACCGGCCGCGAACCGTAAGGTACGTGGGCCGTATCGCCGAAATAAATTATCGTCTCGGCAGGCAGTTGCCGGGTAATCTCCCGGGCTACTGTCAAGCCGCCGACTCCGGAATCAAAAACCCCTACCGGTTGGACGGGAAACACCGCCTTCAACTCCTTATCGAGGTGCTTCTTCTTTCTAAACACCAAGTACTGAATATTATATGCTGGAAATTAAGCTGGTAATGTCTATTTCCTGCCTTCCCATTGTAACAGAGAAGGCGAGGGCCTGCAAGCAATTTGCAGACCCCCGCCCCTTTATTCACCAGCCTACTGGCCGGAGAGGTAGTCACTGATGCCGTTAAAGATCCCCTGGGCCACCAGGGCCTGGAAATCAGGACTGGCCAGGAGCTGCTCCTCCGTAGGATTCGAGATAAAGGCCGTCTCTACAAGCACCGAGGGCATTTTGGTATTGCGCAGGACTGCGAAATTGGCCTCTTTAACCCCCAGGTCGCGCCGGCCGATAGCAGCTACCAGATCCCTCTGGATAAGGGTGGCCAGGCGCTGGCGTGCATCCCGCTGTTCTCCCAGGGCCGTCCCCGGCGGTGCATAGAAATAGGTTGATGTACCCGAGGCTGAAGGGCTCAGGGACGCGTTGGAGTGAATGCAGATGAAAAGGTCGGCGCCGACTTCGTTGGCGTAATAGGCCCTACCGGATAGGGTATACGGAGTTGTTTCCCCATCACGGGTCATATAAACCGTCGCCCCGGCGGCGCGCAAGAGTTCCGCCAATTTCCGGGAGATGGCCAGGTTGACGTCCTTCTCCTGAACGCCGCTGGGACCGATAGCCCCGGGGTCAGAACCTTGCGGGTCGGTACCATGGCCGGGATCAATGACAATTTTAGCCCCCCGGACAGAGGGTTTTTGCAGCCTGATGGTTATAGTAGATCCGGCTGTCGTTGTGGTAAAATTGGCTGCCCCATTAAGATCGCATACCACTCGCACGGTGTTGGCATCATACTGTCCCAGGCGCACCCGGGCCAGCGGCTGCCGGTTCACTTCCACCTTGTCCTGCCCCGGTGCTACCGCCAGGGTGGCTCCTGGTATATCGAAAATCAGGTGGTCGGCCCAACGGGAGCTTTTAAAGGTAAAGGGCCGGGTACCCTGTACCGTTACTTCAATCCAATCGGGCCCGGGATTTACCGTGACGCCGGTTATCTTGAGGCTGTTGCTATCACTGTTGCCCACTCCCTGATTACCTTCACCAGGTGCCGTCCCACCGTTACCCGTTTCGGACCCGCCATTATCCTGGCCCGGTTTTTCGGGTGAAAAGGTTGCCAGGGAACTGGCCAGCCAGCCCCGCAGGCCATTATCCAGCTCCACCAACCACCAGTCACCCTGCTGTTGCCAGATGGGTAACCGGCTGCCGGCCGGTGCCATACCGACTTGTTTTTCCACCGGGTTAGGTCCGGCTAAAATGGCCACCGGCTTGTTACCGATTATCGCTGTGCCCAAGGGTTGTCCGGACGGTGGTTCTTCATTCCCCGGCTGATTATTGCCAGGTGACGGGTTGTTGCCTGGCGACTGCCCGTTCCCGGGCTGATTATTGCCGGGAGGATTGGTATCCTGGGGTTGGTTGTTGCCCTGGAGCACTTCGGAATAACTGGCCGAAACCCAACCCTGGCGTCCATCCGGCAACTGCACCTGGTACCATCCATCGCCTGTAGCCAACAATTGCACCAGCGTGTCCCTGGGCAGGACATCAATTACCCCATAGGAAGTCCCCGGCCCGGTCCGGACATTGACATAACTGCCGGTTATCCGCACCTGGCCGGCGGGCGACGCCGTACCCAGCCAGATGCTAACTGTCCGGGAGGCATCATCCCATTCAACCTTCCCGCCGAAAGCCTGGGCGACAAAACGCACCGGTACCATGCTGGTGCCATCCTGGAGGACAGGTACTGTATCCAGGTCAATAGCCTGGCCGTTGACCTGGGCCTGGCGTTTGCCAATCCACATTTTTAAAGTTGTCGCTCCCCGGCTGACTACTATCCCCTGCTCGGCATCCAGCCACTCCACCCTGCCCCCCATGTGTTCCATGACAAAACGCACAGGTACCATGGTACGACCGTTGCTGTCGGTGTAGGCTGGAACCGAGGGGTTAACCCTGCTGCCGTTCAAGACTAGAGTAATCCCGGGGTCAGCTGCAGCCGGCCGGGCCATCAGCCCCAGCGCAATTATGTACATCAACGCCAGTATCAGCAGCGTCAGGCCCCACCGGCCATTTGTCAGGCGTCTAACCATCACCCTTCCTTTCTCCTTTCACCCTTTTACGACTTCCGGTTATACTATTCGCTACCGGAAGTGGCTTTCCTTCCCACCTGCGAATTTTTGTCGAAAAAACAAAGGGGCGCCTCAAGCGACCCTCTTTGCGAACCAGGTGTATAAATACCAACTGTATAAATAAAGGTTCCTATTTTTTGATCAAGCTCTCGTTGCGACTCATGGCAGCCGAAACATCGACATGGCCGGCAATAGTCTGGACGTACTGACCGTCTACCAGGAACTGGACCTGTTTAATCGTGGGAAATTGGGTCAGGGTATTGACAATGGAATAAACAGTCAGGCTCTCCCCAAGGGAGCCGCCGCTATGGTTGGCCACCAATTCCTTGCTAAAGTCAACCCTGGCCAGGCCGTCGGGGCGGATATTGATATCCTTCAATACCGTTCCCTTGGGAATGGTCGGCAGTAGTTTGGAATCGGGAGCGGGACCCTTGATCAGCTCTTCGATGGTGGCCCGGGCGATCCCTTCGACGGCCGGAATACTACGTTTTTCCGCCACCAAATAGTTGCCGCTGGAATCGCTGAAATAAAGGACTACCTGGGTCGTTTTGGCCGGTTCCCCGACCTTGTTCTCAGGCGCCGGCGTCGGAACACTTGCTTCAGGAGGAGGAACCTGGACCTTGACCTGTGGCTGGGTATCGCCCCTCAACCTGTCCGTGAGGCCACAGCCGCTGACCATGACAACCATGAGCAACAGGCCCGTCACAACTGCTAAATACTTACGCCACCGCAAAAAATATCCCTCCTTTTTCAGATTGCTATTAACATACATATCGCGACAAGGAGGGATATATTACTAATTTTTTTAGTCTAAGCCAAAATTTCCCTCAGAGCGCGAATGAAGGTTTCGTTCTGGCGCCGGGTACCAATGGTTACCCGCAGGAAGGTATCATAGCCAAAGATATCGCCAGTCCGGACGATAACTCCCTTTTGCAACAGTTGACGGAAAACCTCCCGGCTGTCCCGCTGGATATCCACAAAGATGAAATTGGCTTCGGTGGGAACGTACTTTAGTCCCAGGGATTCAAATTGGCTGTAGAGATAGTCCTTGCCCTCGCTGTTAACTTCCCTGCTCTTACCTACGTGGGCTTCGTCCTTGAGGGCAGCAACGGCGGCAACCTGGGCGAGAAGGTTGACGTTAAAAGGCTCCCGTACCCGGTTCAAGTCCCTGATAATCTCGGGAACAGCGACCCCGTAACCGACCCGCAACCCGGCCAGGCCGTAAATTTTAGAGAAGGTGCGCAGGATTATGACATTGGCCCTGCCGGCCCGGACATAGGCCAGGCTGTTGGGATAGTGTTCGGCGGTAACATAATCGGAATAGGCCTCGTCCAGGACGACTAGTACGGAAGGAGGCACCTGCTTTAAGAAACCGTCCAGGGCGGCCTGGCCGACAATCGTCCCGGTGGGATTGTTGGGGTTGCAGACGAAGACCAGCCGCGTCCTGGGAGTAATAGCTGCCGCCATGGCTGCCAGGTCGTGGCGGAAATTACGAGTGGGAACCTTTATGGCCCGTCCCCCCATTACCTGGGCGGCGAATTCGTATTCGGAAAAGGTCGGGTCGGCGACGACGATTTCATCGCCAGGGTTAATGTAGGTCTCGGCCAGCATCTTCAGGATCTCATCAGTACCATTGCCGATAATCAGGTTCTCCTGTTTTACCCCCAGTTTGGCCGCCAGGGCTTCTTTAAGATAATAGCAGTTGCCGTCAGGGTAGAGGAAGATCCTATCGCTGGCCTCTTGCAAGGCCTGGACGGCATCCGGGGAAGGTCCCAGCGGATTTTCATTGGAAGCCAGCTTAATGACATCCTTAACTCCCAGCTCACGCTGGACCTCTTCAATGGGTTTCCCCGGAACGTATGGTTTAATGCTCAGGATGGCTTCACGACACTTGGGAACGGTAGCCACTGGTTCTTCATCTCCTTTGTCCTGCAACCGCCGGTTAGAGGCGGTAGATTTTCTCACCATCAAGAACGGTAATGCCCCTGGCCTGTAAAACGTCGATGGCCGCGTCGAGTTCTTCTACGCGGAAGATAACCAGGGCGCCGTTATCCCCCCTGCCGATGAAGGCGTAGAGGTATTCAATGTTAATGCCATTTTCTTCGAGGATGGAGAGGATGTTGCTGAGGCCGCCGGGCCGGTCGGGCATCTCTACCCCCAGGACCTCCGTCAAGCTGACGGTAAAGCCGGCCCCCTTCAGTTCGGTGTAGGCCCGGTCCGGGTCGTCGACAATGAGGCGCAGGATGCCGAAATCCGAAGTGTCAGCGATGGAGAGGGCGCGGATGTTGATGCCGTGCCCGGCCAGGAGCCGCGTTACGGCCGCCAGCCGGCCGGATTTGTTCTCGAGGAAAACCGAGATCTGCTTGATCTTCACCTGGCTCGCCTCCTCCTAAATCTTCCTTTTATCGATAACCCTTACGGCTTTGCCTTCGCTCCGCTGGATAGATTTAGGCTCGACCAGGGTTACTTTGACGCTGATGCCCAGGGTGCTTTCCAGTTCATGACGCAGGCGTTTTTCCAAATCTTCCAGGCGCCGGACTTTATCGGAGAAAAGGGTTTCAGAGACTTCTACTTTGATCTCCAGGGTATCCAGGGAGCCCTGGCGGTCGACGATGAGGAGGTAGTGGGGTTCGGTACCCCCCATCTCCAGGAGGACGCTCTCCACCTGGGAGGGGAAGACATTGACCCCGCGGATAATGAGCATGTCGTCGGTACGACCGGTGAAACGGGCTACCCGCGGGTGGGTGCGGCCACAGGGACAGGGTCCGGGGATCAGGCTGGTGATATCCCGGGTGCGGTAACGGATGACCGGCAGGGCTTCCTTGGTGAGGGAGGTAATCACCAGTTCGCCCCTCTGGCCCGGGGGCAGTTGCTTCCCGGTCACCGGATCGATAATTTCAATCAAAAAGTGGTCGGCAAAGATATGGAGACCGTTTTTCTCCTGGCACTCAATCCCCACCCCGGGGCCGATAACCTCGCTCAGGCCGTAGATGTCGACGGCGCTGATGCCCAGGCGCTTCTCGATCTCCTGGCGCATGCTTTCCGACCAGGGTTCGGCACCGAAGATCCCGCAGCGGAGCTTTATTTCCTCGGGTTTGATCCCCATCTCCGCCATTACTTCCGCGATATGCAGGGCATAGGAAGGAGTACAGGTCAGGACGGTGCTACCATAGTCCTTCATGATCATTACCTGGCGCTTGGTGTTGCCGCCGGAAATTGGAATTACGGAGGCCCCCAGGCGTTCGGAGCCGTAGTGGATTCCCAGGCCACCGGTAAAGAGGCCATACCCGTAGGCGTTTTGAATGATATCATGCCGGGTGGCGCCGCCGCAGACGAGGGCCCGGGCCATGAGTTCGGACCAGACGTCGATGTCGTGGCGGGTGTAACCAACCACCGTCGGTTTACCGGTAGTGCCCGAGGAGGAGTGGATACGTACGATCTCGCTCATGGGCACGGCGAACATGCCGTAGGGGTAGTTATCCCGCAAATCCTGTTTGGTGGTGAAAGGCAGTCTTTGCAGGTCGTCCAGGCTCTTGATGTCCCCCGGTTCCAGGCCGATCTCCTGGAAGGCCCGGCGATAAAAGGGGACATCAAAAAAGGCCCTCCTGACTGTTGCCTGGAGGCGTTCCAGCTGGAGTTCCTGCAGTTCTGCCTCCGGCATACATTCATATCTCTCGTTCCAGTACAAACCTGTACCCCCCATTATCACCATATGGATATAGATAATTCCACACCAGCGAGGGAATTCCTGCTAAAAAGCCGGTGCTAAATTTTAGCGCCGGCAATTTTTCTTGCCATCATAGCTAAAAACAGTTGTTTTGCCGTCGATGATGGTCTCCAGGTGGACGGGCCGGCCCCAGAGGAGGTAGACGTGGGGCAGGGTTTTTTCCAGGTAAGAGACATCCAGTTCCAGGCCTTCGTAGCGGTGTTTAAGGTAGAGTTCGCCCCGGCGCTGGTAGTCGGCATCCTCCACAACGATGTACGGGTAACCGCAATTAATCAGGCGGCTCACCAGGCCGTCCCGGACCTTTTCCCAATCCTTTTCCACCACCACCCATTCGGAGCCGACCTTCTGGTAGAGGTACAGATCCAATTCCTCGACCAGTTCCCTGGTCAGATAATTACGCAGGAAGGAAATGTCATTCTCGCAGGAGCGGACCTCAAAAATCTTGGAGCGGCCCTCTCCTCCCGTACGGCCGTAGCGTTCCCGCTCCTCCTGGCTGGGGTTTTCCCAGCGCTTCTCAATGTCCTCAAAGATCTTGCTGCCAACCAGGTAGGGGTTGATCTGCCGGTAGCCCGGTTGAAGAACGCTTGCGTGCAGGCGGGCAAAATCAACAGTTTCGGCCGGGGTCAGATCCAGTTCCCGGATAATCCGGGCATGCCAGTAAGCGGCCCAGCCCTCGTTGATGATCTTGGTCTCCATCTGGGGCCAGAAGTACTGCATCTCCTCGCGAATCATGGCCATGACCTCCCGCTGCCAGTCCTCCAGTTCGGGGCTGTTCGCCATGATAAAACCGACCATGTCCTTGGTAGGCCGGGGTGGTATTTTGCAGTTGCGTTCCGGCGGGGGTTCCTTCGGTCTGCCGTCCAGGATCCAGAGGTCGTCGTAGGGCGTCTCCCGGCGGTGCGGCCTGGTATCCTCATTTTCTTCATTCTCTTCTTCTTTATATCCGAAGGGGCCCGGGGGTTCAATATGCTCCTGGATGGCCAGCACGGCATCGAGAAAGATCTCCACCTCCCGGTGACCGTACTTGAATTCGTATTCCCGGATCTTGGCGGCGTGAACGGCCATGGTCTCCACCATCTGGCGGGAGGTGGCGGTAAAATAGATGTTGTTTTTAAAGAAATCGCTGTGGGCGAAAACATGGGCAATGACCAGTTTATTCTGGATGAGGTCATTGCCCTCCAGGAGAAAGGCATAACACGGGTTGGAGTTGATGACCAGTTCGTAGATACGGCTGAGGTTAAAGTCGTACTGGAGCTTCATTTTATAAAAGTGTTTCCCGAAGGTCCAGTGGGCGAACCTGGTGGGCATACCGTAAGCGCCGAAGGCATAGAGGACGTCAGCCGGGCAGAGCTCGAAGTAGACCGGAAAAAAGTCCAGGCCGAATTTCCTGGCCTGGTCGTGGATGGTTTCAATAGCCTGGGCGATGGTTTTAAATTCTTGTTCCACCAGCTTCTCCCCCTTTTGACCCGGCAAAGAATTGCCGCAGAGCCTGGTAGACCTCGCTCTTATCCTTGACCGCCACCGTCACCAGGCGGTCGTCCTTGATGCGCTTGAGGACATTCATCAGGGTGCTGGTACGGTAATAGGGATTGACAATCTCCCCGTAACCCAGGAGGTTGACCCTGGGCAGGAGTTCCTGGACAGCCTCCAGGCAGGCCTCATTGTCGCTGGGGAGGTTGTCGCCGTCGGTAAAATGGAAGGGGTAGATATTGTAATCCGCCGGTGGATAGCGCCGGTCGATGATCTCCAGGGCCAGGCGGTAGGCCGAGGAGCAGCGGGTACCGCCGCTCTCACCCTTGGCGAAGAACTCTTCCTCCGTTACCTCGCGGGCCTGGGTATGGTGGGCGATAAAGACCAGTTCCACCTGCTGGTACCTGCTGCGCAGGAAACGCACCATCCAGAAGAAGAAGGTGCGGGCGATATACTTCTCATATGTCCCCATGGAGCCGGAGGTATCCATCATGGCCAGGACTACGGCGCTGGTCTCGTAGCGGATCTTCTCCTCCCAGGTTTTAAAGCGCAGGTCCTCCGGCGTAATACCGCCGATGGCCAGCTTGCCCTTCATGGCGTTACGCTTGAGGTTTTCCAGGAGGGTACGTTTTTTATCCAGGTTGCCCATGAGGCCCTTGCGGCGCACGTCGCGAAACTCATAAGCGGGGGAAGCCATCACCGGTTTCTTTTTCTCCCGGAGGTTGGGAAGCTCCAGGTCCCGGAAGAGCATCTCCTGGACCTCTTCCAGGGTGACCTCGGCCTCATAGTAATCCATCCCCGGTTCGTCGCCGGCCCCGGCCCCCCCGCCAGCGCCTTCGATGACCTCACGGCCAATAACGGTCCCCTTCCGAGTACCGCCGCTGCCCTGGCCGGCATGCTGCCCCTGGTTGTAGTTAAAGCGGAAGTGATACTCCTCCAGGCTGCGGATGGGCACCCGGACCACCTTTTTACCCCGGCCCATGATGATACTCTCTTCAGCTATGATGTGAGGCAGGTTTTTTTTAATGGCTTCCCGGACCTTTTCCTGGTGCCGCTGCTGATCAAGGTAACCCTTGCGGTGCAGGGACCAGTCTTCCCGGGAAAGGTTGTACTCCACCGGCATCGGACCTCACCTCCCCTTTAACGGTTCAACAGGCTGCCGGTGTATTTCAAGAGTTCGTTGGCGCAGATCGGGCAATAACCGTGCTGGGAAATCAGGCGGTCGATGACGGCGTTAATGCGTTTCAGCTGCTCCGGATCCGGCGTACGGGTAGAGGTAGTTATCTTGACGATATCCTTCATGTCGGCGAAGAGCTTCTTCTCGATGGCCTCCCGCAGGCGCTCGTGGGAATTGAAATCAAAGGTCTTCCCCTTGCGGGCGTAGGACGAGAGGCGGATGAGAATCTCCTCCCGGAAGGACTTTTTGGCATTCTCGGTGACGCCGATCTGCTCCTCAATGGAACGCATGAGCTTTTCATCGGGGTCCAGTTCCTCGTCGGTGATGGGGTCGCGAACCTTGGTTTTATTGACAAAGGCCTCGACGTTATCCAGGTAGTTGTTGAAGAGGGCCCGGGCGGATTCTTCGTAGGAATAGACGAAGGCCCGCTGGACTTCCTTTTTGGCGTACTCGTCGTATTCCTGGCGCGCCATGGCGATAAAATTGATGAGGCGCTCCTTCTCTTCCCTGGTTATGGAGGGGTGCTGGTCCAGGCCGTCCTTTAAAGCCCGCAGGATGTCCAGGGCGTTGATGCAGCGGGTGTCGGCGGTAATGAGGGCGCTGGAGATACGGTTGATGACGTAGCGGGGGTCGACGCCGCTCATACCCTCGGCCTCGGCCTCGTTCATCAGCTCCAGAACGTCCTTTTGCTTGAAGCCCTCCACATCTTCGCCGTCATAGAGTTTCATCTTCTTTAACAGGTCCATGCCCTGCTTCTTGGATTCCTTCAGGCGCGAGAGGATGGAGAAGATGGCGGCCGCCTGGAGGGCATAGGGAGCGATATGAACGTCGATATCACTCTGGCGAATGAGCTTCTGGTAGATCTTGACCTCTTCCCTGACCTTCAGGTTATAGGGGATGGGAATGACCATGATGCGGGACTGCAGGGCCTCGTTCTTGGGGTTGCTGATAAAGGCCCGGTACTCCGCTTCGTTGGTGTGGGCAATGATCATCTCGTCGGCTGAGATCAAGGCAAAGCGGCCGGCCTTGAAATTGCCCTCCTGGGAAAGGCTGAGGAGGTTATAAAGGAATTTTTCATCGCATTTCAGCATTTCCTGGAACTCCATCATTCCCCGGTTGGCCTTATTGAGTTCCCCGTCAAAACGGTAGGCCCGGGGGTCGGACTCGGAACCGTACTCGGCGATGGTTGAGAAGTCGATACTACCGGTGAGTTCGGCAATATCCTGGGATTTAGGGTCCGAGGGACTGAAGGTGCCGATACCGACCCGCTTTTCCTCGGAAAGGATGATGCGTTCCACCGGGACCTCTTCTACCCGGCCTTCATATTTCTCTTCAACCATTAACTGGCAAACGGGACACAGGTTGCCTTCGATATAAATACCATATTCCTTTTGTAACTCGGGCCGCAGTTCTCGGGGAATCAGGTGCAGGGGCTCTTCATGCATGGGGCAGCCCTTAATGGCATAGAGGGCGCCGGCGTCGGTCTGGCTGTATTTCTCCAGGCCCCGTTTTAACATAGTTACAATGGTCGACTTACCCCCGCTGACCGGACCCATAAGGAGCAGGATCCGCTTGCGTACGTCCAGGCGCCTGGCTGCGGAATGGAAATACTCCTCCACCAGTTTTTCCAGGGTTCGCTCCAGCCCAAAGATCTCCCCTTCAAAGAACCGGTAGTGCTTAACCCCATCGATCTCCTCCACCCCGTAACCGGCAATCATGTCATATATACGGGCATGGGCGAGCCGCGCCAGTTTGGGATTGGCTATCACCATTTTTAAATACTCAGCAAAAGTCCCTTCCCAGTGAAGCTTCCTGGCTTCCTGGCGGTATTTCTCCAACCGTTGCAATATCTCCACCGGCTCTTCCTCCTTCCCGGTAAAAATACAGGCTGTAATAAGCGGGAGTATTATATAATATGAAGGAGTGCCCCGAAAAAGAAGGGAACTGACAGAAGCAGGAAAAACAGAAGAAAGGCCGAATGATAATAGTTGCATCGGCAAAAAATATCGGCGAGGTGATGGGTGTGGGGTATAAATACGAGTTTACCTGGCTGATCCGCCTTCCCGTAGACGAACTGCCCCAGGAACCCGGCGAGCAAAAAGGGGACGGGGAAAACCTACTGTTGTGGAAACGCAGTAGCGGCAATATCATCCTGGGCTTTTTCCGCCAGGGCCATAAACTGGCCCACCCCGTGGGCATGGAAGCCCTTATTGTGACTAAAAGCGAAGAAGTCCTGGGTTATGGCCGTATAGTTAAATCGGAAATCTACGAGTTACCGGACGGTTCCCTGACCACGGTGGTGGAATTCACTATTACCCGCCTCTTTGACGAGGAGGAAAAGAGGGTTATAACTAAAATCTTCCGGGAAATGTACGGCCAAAAACAAGTTTGAGCCAGTTTCAGAACCCGGAAAGGGTTGTTTTTCGGTACCATTAGGTTATAATGGAAAAGAAAAATCTTTCAAGGAGGTCAGCCTCCATGATTTTAGGCAAGCATTTCACAGTGGAATCAAACGGCCTGTTAACCTTTGCCGCCGGGGTACTGGCCCCGGAACCAGACGTCCGGCGCCTGGCCGATGCTTTACCGGTATTATATGCTGATGTCCCTCCCAGTGACCGGCCCCTCTACTATATGTACCGGGGCGTTTGCCTGGAAAACGACCGGGAACTCTACCAACAGCACGATATCCGCTATGATATCACCGTCATCCTGCCCGGTACCATTGGCAAAGAATACATTAAAACCGTGGGCCATTTTCATCCCTTGAAGCCTCACTCTTCCGAGACCTATCCCGAATACTACGAGGTTCTCGATGGCGAGGCCATTTACCTCTTCCAGAAGAACAACCGCAGCGGCGACGTGGAAGAAGTCATGGCCATTGAAGCTAAAAAGGGCGATAAAGTCTTTATTCCCCCTGCCTACGGCCATGTAACCATCAATCCCGGCAACAAGCCCCTGGTCATGGCCAATCTCATTGAGAGCCACTTCTCTTCCCTGTACGGCCCCTTCCGGGAGAAACGCGGTGCTGCCTATTACTACCTGGAGGGCGAGGACAGCAAAGGCGACTTCGTCAAAAATCCCCGTTACCAGAACTCCGTTGCCCTGAAGCTGGTGGCTGCCCCCAGCCTCACCCAGCCCGTCAGCGCCGTGAAGAATAAATCCCTCTACGAGGCCTTTATCGCCGAACCCGAAGCCTTTAAAATTCTGAAGTAAAAAAGACCCGCAAAAATAGCAAACCCCCGGCAGACCCTCTACCGGGGGTTTTTTATGGCTCACCGCCCGGGTTCACCCCGGCCCTCAGCAGCTGTCCAGGGCCGTCCTGATCTCCCGGCGGACCCAGGGATCTGTCTCGGTAGCCAGGGCTACAGCCAGGGCCGGCCGGGCGGGCGGCCCCAGGCGGCCCAGGGCCCAGGCGGCGTGACCCCGGAGGACGGCCGCCGGAGCGCGGAGGGCTTGCTGCAGAGGTCCCAGGGCCCGGGCGTCGCCCAGGTTTCCCAGGGCAATGGCCGCGTTACGCTGGAGGAGGGTTTTCCCCCGCCAGGCCAGGGCCGTCCCACCGAAGACGCGGTTAAAACCGGCCTTATCCATGGTGATGATCGTCGCCAGTTCGGGGTAGATGAGGCCGGTTCCTGTACCGCCATCTGGCAGGTCCCTGCCGGGCCCCTGCCACTGACCATCCGGCCCCGCCCGGGACGCCCCCTGGTCCGCCGGGGAGAATTCCGCCCGATTCTCCGGGCAGACCTCCTGGCAGGCGTCACACCCCCAGATGTGCCGGCCCAGGGCCGGGCGTAATTCTACCGGAATCACCCCCCGTTTCTGGGTCAGGTAAGAGAGGCAAAGCTCCGGGTGTAAGCGGCCGGGGGCCACCAGGGCGCCTGTGGGGCAGGCCGCCAGGCAGCGGCCACAGTTGCGGCAGGTGGCCTGAGTCAGGGGTTGGCCCGCCTCCAGCTCCAGGTCAGTGATGAGGAGTCCCAGGGCGCAGCCCGTGCCCAGGCCCGGGATAATCAGGTTGCAGCTGGCACCGTAATAGCCCAGGCCGGCCAGGTAAGCGGCCTCTCGCTCCAGGAGGGGGCCGTTGTCCACCTGGACGGCTGTGAGCCTGGCACCGGCCCGCTGCAGCATTCCGGCCAGAGCTTCCAGGCTGGCCCGGAGCTCAAGGTGGTAATCCGGTCCCAGGGCGTAGCGGGCGATGCGCCCCTCCCCGGGGCCCGGTGGCCGGACCGGCTGTGGGTGGGGCCTGGCCACCACGATCAGGGAACGGGCTGCCGGATAAAGGAGGTCCGGACGGTAGCGCTCTTCCGGCCGGCCGGTAGCAAAGGGTGTGGCCAGCCCCCGGCGGGCCAGCCAAGCCAGGGCCTGCCGGCCACGTTCAAAGGGCCGGACCGGGGCCACTCCCAGTACCAGGCCCCGCGCCGCGGCCCATTCCTTCAGCTCCTTTGTTAGCTTTGTGGAGCCCACTCCCCCGGTCCCCCTTTTTACTTTGAAAATGCCCCTTTTCCTGGCTGGGTTTGTTTGGTCCTCGCTGTGAACAAGTGCCAGCCCAAAATTTTCTTGGTTATAACCTAATAACCTTCGTCGGATGTCTCCAACCGCCGGCACTTGTCCGGGCCGCAGTTGAACCCGCAAATCGGGCAAATATTGGGACTGCCCGGGTTGACTTTAAAGGTGTTGCCGCAACGGCTGCAGCGGTAACTCAGGGGGGCATTATCGGCGCCCATCTTTGTTCTCCTCCTTTGGCAAGAATCTCCTGGCAAACCCCTTCTCTACCTTCTTCCTGGAAAGGATGACTCCCTTTCAGGCTTCCACTTTAGTATGGCCCGCCAAAGTTTACCCTATAAGCAGGATTTCCCGCCCTTATGAAGAATTATTACTGATAACAATGGAGGTGGAAGTATGGGTGATGCTATTTTTAAACAGCGCTCCGGCTACCTGGGCGTGGGTATCGTGGCCAGATGCGGTATACTTACACCTGACCAGCTGGCCGGCCTTGGCGACCTGGCTCGTGCCCTTGACTGCCAGTACTGCAAATTGACGACCCGCCAGACCCTGATTTTTATCATTCCGGAAGACAGGCTGGAAGACCTGCGGGCCGGCGTTACCGCCCTGGGCCTACAGGTTGGTGTCTTTGGCGAAATAGTGCGCAACATCAAAGCCTGCGCCGGCAACAAAGACCTCTGCCAGCGCTCTTTAAGCGATGTCTTTGAACTGGGGGGCGTGCTCCAGGACCGCTTTATGAACCGTCCCACCCCCTGCGATTTTAAAATCGCCTTGGCCGGATGCCACCGGGGCTGCACCGATCCCCAGTGTGCCGACTACGGCATTATTGCCACCGGCAACGATACCTACGACGTCTATCTAGGGGGACGGGGCGGCAGCCGCAAACCCATCCACGCCACCCGAATTGCCACCGGCATAACCGGCAAGGGGGTCGAGGACCTCCTGGCCTGGATCCTTGAACGCTATGACGCCCTGGCCGAACCCCGGGAGCGCCTCTGCAACACCATCGCCCGGGTGGGGCTGGAGGCGTTCTTGCCGCCGGAGGGCTTCCTTGAAGGCTACCGGCCCCGGGAAGACAACGCCTTCCTCACCTTCGCTGGGCTGTGAGGTAGGCGGAATTTCAGATTGGAGGTTTTTCAAGATGTCCGTCCGTAATATTGATCTCGATAAGATGCAACACTTTATCGATCGCTGCTGTAAGACGGAGAGTGAGTGCGGCAAATGCGACCGGGCCCGCTGCCTGGTTGGTTTCGCCCAGACAGCCCTGGCCTACGCCCGCCAGAAGAACACCACCCGCATACCCCGGGGCCACGAACTGGTGCCCCAGGACGACCTTAGGGTCTACTACCAGGAGGATCTTATCAACGCCCTGGCGGAGGTTTTGCACCAATGCCAGAACTGCCGCGACAACCACGAAGAGGAATGCGTTATTAACGTCACCCGCCGTGCCCTGGAACTGGCCCTCCTGGGAGAAAACTTCGACTATGAAGGTAGCGCTTCCGCCTACCTGATGCAGGTGGGCCGCCATAACCCGGAGGTGGGCCCGAAGCTCCTCCAGGCTTACCAATCCCGGAAAAACAGTTAACTTAAAGCCACCGGCATACCCACCGGTGGCTTGGTTTTATCCCCCATACGGCTGCGAGAACAGGCGGCTTACCTGCGCCATTAGACTTCCTCGCAGATGTTTAGCAAATTCAATTGCTCCCCAGTTGGTGCAGTTTACCTGGAAACAGCCCGTACCATGAGCTGGTATACCTCCCGGGGCCTGTCCCTAAGAAGCGCGACGGCTGTTTCGTTTCAGGACGGCAGGCATAATATCAAAAAAGAGTTCCACCAGCCGGGGATCGAATTGCTTGCCGGCCCCGGTAGCCAATTCCTGGATGCCGTCCTGCAGGTTCTTGGAATACTGGTAGGCCCGGGAGGATGTCATGGCGTCGAAGGCATCGGCCAGGGCAATAATCCGGGCGCCCAGGGGAATATCGTGACCCTCCAGACCATAATACCCTTTACCGTCCCAGCGCTCGTGGTGATAGGCCACCAGGGGCTCGATAATATCGAACTTCTCCAGGGTAGCAAGGATCTGGACGCCGAAGTCCGGGTGCCGGCGCATAACCTCCCACTCAGCCGGGGTCAGCCGGGCAGCCTTATGCAGGATGGACGTTCGCACCCTGACTTTACCAATATCATGAAGCAGGCCGCCCAGGGTGATAACGTTTACCTCGTCCTGCTGCATACCCAACCCTTCAGCCAGGGCCGAGGCCAGGTTGCCGACGTTGCAAGAGTGCTGGTAGGTCGTCATGCTATGGTTACGCAGGCGTTCCAGCAAAGCCGCCGCTTCTGGTGCCACCGACACCGGGACCACTCCTCTTCCCGCCTGTTTACATTTTACCTTAAAAACCGACCGGTCTCAAGCCTCTTTGCTAAATCCGCACCTAAATTTGGCATATTTCCTTAGCTACTATTTTACCGCCGGGTACAACTTTAACGGGTTTTCAACAGTTTCTTCATCACCTTGCCAGTTGGGCTCTTGGGGAGTTCCGGTACAAACTCAAAAAGGCGCGGGATCTTGTAAAGGGCCAGGTGTTCCTTTAAAAAATCTTGCAGCTGGCGCCGGTCGGCAGACTCTCCTTCCTTCAGCACTACATAGGCTTTAACCGTCTCGCCCTTAACCGGGTCGCCTACGCCGACTACCGCCGCCTCCAGAACGGCCGGATGGGCCAGGAGGACTTCCTCCACTTCCCGGGGGTAGACATTGAAACCGCCCAGGATGATCAGATCCTTCTTGCGGTCGACGATGTAGAAATAGCCGTCCTCATCCTGGCGGGCCAGGTCGCCGGTATGAAGCCAGCCACCCCGCAGGGCAGCTGCCGTTTCCTCCGGATGGTTGTAATAGCCGGCCATGACATTGGGCCCGCGAACCACCAGCTCGCCCACTTCGCCGCGGGGTACCTCCCGGTCATCGTCGTCTACCAGCCTGACCTCCATACCTGGGAGGGGGATGCCGATGGATCCCGGTTTGCGGACACCGTCCAGGGGATTCAGGCAGACCACAGGTGCGGCTTCCGACAGGCCGTAACCCTCCACCAGGGGGAAGGCAAATTTAGTTTCAAAGCCGCGCTGGATCTCCGCCGCCAGGGGGGCCCCACCGGAAATGGCAAACTTAAGGGATTTAAATTGCCCCTCCTCCGCCAGGCGCCAGAGGACGGCATATATGGAAGGCACGCCGCAAAAGACGGTGATATCCCCCTCGGATAAGGTTTTTAAAGTATCCTTAGGCTGGAAGCTCTCTTTGATAGTGATGGTGCTGCCCAGGTATAAAGGCAGGAGGACGCTGGTTGTCCAGGCAAAGCTGTGGAACATAGGCAGAACGCAGAGGAAGTTATCCTCCGGGCCCAGGTTGGAAACGGCGTCCATGGCCTTAATATCCGCCAAGAAATTCCGGTGGCTGAGCATGGCCCCTTTGGGCCGGCCGGTAGTGCCGGAGGTGTAGAGGAAAACGCAGATGTCTTCTTCCTTCGCCGCCACCATGGTGGCTGGAGGTGCTGCCTTGGCCCTCGCTGCCGTAGTCTCGTCCAGGACAACCAGGTGCTTAAGCCCCAGGGCGGTGGCCATCTGGGGCACAAGGTTCAGGCGTTCTACAATTGCCCGGTGAATTACCAGGGTGCTGCAGCCGGCATCTTTGACAATATAGGCAATTTCATCCCTGGTGAGCATCAGGTTCAGAGGCACAACAATAGCTCCGGCCTGAATAGCTCCCAGGTAACTGTAGATAAACTCCGGGCAGTTGGGAGCGCAGATGGTTACCCTTTCCCCGGGTTGAACCCCCATGGCCTGGAACATGCCGGCATAGGCTCCGATCCATTCGACCAGCTCGCCGTATGTAACCCTCCGGTCCTGGAAGATCAGGGCCGGGTGAGTAGCGAACTCCCGGTGCTGTTGTGGCAATTGCCAGAGTAACATTCATTTAACCCCCTTCACAAAGCTTGCAATATACCAATTCCCTGCCTGGCCCATTTTTCCTTCCGGCAAAATAAGTCATTTTAACTGCCGCCGATCTGCGTCCTCCTCGGGACCATATCAAACGGTTGGACCAGTTTGACTAAGATTCAATAGTGGTTGGTTAAGCTTATCAAGCTAGTTGAAGGTTTTAAATTTAAACCATATCAGCCGGCAGGACATGCTGCCAATTAAGCGAATTTAATGATAAAGGCTCTAGTAAAAGTGGGGGAATAAAAGAAAATGATTTCTTTTGCTTTATGGGGAACCGCCCTAACGGGATGGGTTGTGGCTGTGGTTCTCTGGAAGAGATATAGCAATGCCCAGGCAGATTTAAAGGAATTCCTCGACAGCCTGGGTCAGGGCGATATAGTCCGAGCGGAAGGATTCTTTCGAACCCATAGTTTTTCTATGGCTCTGGGGGAAAGTACGCGCATGGTTCTCGAAAGATTCTTTGAAATCATTGCTTTCATTCAGAAAGTCGCCGACGAACTAAATTATACAGCTTCATTATTCGTACAAGAAACCGTAGCTGGCAATACCAGCTTCCGGGAAATGGCCGCCGCCTTGCAGGATATTGCCGGGGGCGCTGACGAGCAGGCGCATGCCTCCCAAAAAACAGCCGAAAATGTTGGTCAGTTCACCAATTTAGCCGAAGAAATCGCCAGCCGTTCCCAAATGAGTTTTACCCTGGGTAAAGAGGCACTATCCAAGGTACAAGCGGGCAGGGAATTACTAGAAAAACTGATCGACGAAATGAAAAATGTAGCCTCTTTTAATACCGAAGCGGCCACAGAGATGGAAGACCTGGAAGGAAAAATAGCACGGATCAATGAATTTGTGCACACAATCGATCACCTAGCGGGCCAGACCAATCTCCTTTCCCTTAACGCTGCCATTGAAGCAGCCCGGGCCGGAGAACAGGGCCGCGGCTTCGCGGTGGTGGCCGAAGAAGTGAGAAAACTGGCTGAAGAATCAGCGGGGGCGGCCCGTCATATAACCGAACTGGCAGAAGAGATTCAGGCCCGGGCCGGCAGGGCTGCTCTCCAGGTAAAAAACAGCGCTGAACTGGTAAATAATAACGCCCTTCGCAGCAAGGAGGTAGAAACAGCTTTTGAAGCCATCGGCCGCGCCGTCAACCAAGCAGCAAAGGCGAGCGAAGAAATAACCAGGTATACTGAACAACAATTGACCCACGTCAAGATGGCCAACGACAACGCTGCTCGCATGGCCGCCGTTGCTGAACAAACGGCAGCCAGCATAGAGCAGATTTATGCCTCCAGTTCTGAACAACAAAACGCAATGGCCAGGATAGAGAAGAATGCCCGGGAAATATCGCAGATGGCCGACAATTTCTTTAAACTGGCCTCCGAATATACCAGAAACTGCTGGGATGAAAACCTGTGCCAAAAATTGGTACGGGATGGGCTTGATAATCTCCGCCGGCTGGCCTCCACGCCGGAGGTTCAATCCATGGAAGTTGATAAAATAAAACCCCTTTTAGATGAAGCAGCAGCTACAATGCCAATCGTGAAGACCATCCGGGCTGTAGACCCGGACGGAAATACCGTCTATAGTCAACCGCCGGGCAAAGTAACCAATTGGTCCTTCCGCCCATGGTTCCAGGCGGCGAAAAGAGGGCAAGAATATCATACTCAACCTTTCATTACCCAGGGAACCGGCCGCCTGGCAATCACTGTTGCCGTACCGGTGCATGGGGGAGACGCCGGGATTGTAGGTGTACTGGCCGCCAACATTGCCCCGGCCTGAAATACCTTCGTCTCCTCCCGGGCGGATCACAAAAAGGCTTTTAGACTAATGTTTGCCCCCCAATTTCCCATACTCCACAGGCAGCCCGAAAACCATCATTCATAGACTGCACTTCCTTTCCAGGATCATAAAGCCCCCTTCCCGCCCGGAGTAAGCGGAAAGGGGGCGCCGTTGCCCTTGTTACTATGAGATCTACATTTTTTATTCTAGCATAGATTTCCGTCGGGCTTCAAGGGTAATAATTTAACGGTTGTTTGCTAGAGGATAATTTTGTTATAGTATATAAATATGGGCAATTTTATCGAAAGAAGGGGAGAAGGGCGGACATATGTTTTGCCAGTATTGTGGTAAAAAAATAGAAGCGGGGTCCCGCTTTTGTAGTGGTTGTGGACATGAAC
This sequence comes from Moorella thermoacetica, assembly GCF_001267405.1. NCBI lineage: Bacteria > Bacillati > Bacillota > Clostridia > Neomoorellales > Neomoorellaceae > Neomoorella > Neomoorella thermoacetica. The sequence continues at coordinate 433,618 of NZ_CP012369.1, read as the reverse complement.
TTAGGTCAATTAATAATGAAGATACAGTTGTTCTGGCCCGGCCGTCCCTGGATCAAGTCAAACAGGAGGAAGGATCGGAGCATACAACGACCCAACAGCAGGTACCGGCCAAGGGTAAAAGCATCTGGCTATTACCTTTAGCTACCGCGGTTTTAGTAGCGGTGGTATTGGGTGGATATTATGCCTATGAACAGTATATTAACCGGCTGGTGGAGCAAGATCGGGTGCAAGCAGAAAATTTGGCCCTGCAGGGAGATCTGGATAAGGCGGAAAAACTGATTAGCAATGCTTTAAACAAGCGGCCCCGGCACAAAACACTGCAGGCTGACCTTGCATATGTTAGAGAAGGTCAGGAGGTGCAAAGTGAGTTAAATGAAGCCTGGGAACATACCAAGCAGCAGCAATTTAATCAAGCCCTGTCCTTAATTGAACAGGCGGAGAAAAAAGTGTCCGGTAAGGAAGGAGATTTTTACAAATACCTTAGTCAATTAATTAATGACAAAAAAGCCGCGGTCAATATTATGCAGGTTAAACAGGAGATGAATAATAAGAATTCTATCGAGGAACTGGCTGCTTTATTGACTAAAATATCTTCCTTTAAAGTTAAGGAGGCCCAGGAAGTAGCGAAAGTTATAAAGACCAAAATTTGCCAATTAATTTATACCAAAGCCAATGAATTGTTAAAGAAAAAGGATTTCGCCGGTGCACTGGCTTTAGTGCAGCAGGGACTGGGCTACGATAGCGAGAACCAGCAGTTGTTATCATTCCAAAAAACCATTGAACAACAGAAGGCGGCCTTTGAGCAGAATGAGCAAATGATTCTGGAACAAGCCCAACTGGCTGCCGCCCGGGAAAACGCCATAAATCATACCCAGGCTGTAGAAGTGTTAAAATGCGACGGCAGTGTTACTGCCCAAGGTGATTTCCGGGTATGGGGAACCGTACGCAATGTAGCCACACGTCCCATCTACATGGTGGAGATTTACTATACCGTCTATGATGCTGCCGGTAATGCCCTGACCACTGATAGTACCTATGTTTATCCTAATTATTTAAATCCCCGGGATCAGGGTAGCTTTGACAACACTTCTTACGGGTTGTGGCAGGGTAATCGAGTAAAAATTAACAGGATCACCTGGTATTTAAGGTAGTGGGAGAGGCTTATGAAATCAATCAATGTGAACACTGTGCTGGCCGTTATGCTGAGCGGTTTGTTAATCATGGCCGGGGGTTTTGGTCTGGCCAGGATTTACGATAACATGCATAATCAAGTGGTTGCAGAGGCATCTAAACTCGGTCCTATCGAGGAGAACCACTCTGAGTCGGCCAAGTCCCAGGATTTAAAAAGCATTATTGCCGAGAATCAAAAGCTAGTAGTGTGTCTAGAGGTTGAGCTTGATTACGGTAAGGTACAGGGTTCCGGATTTCTTTATAACCGGCAGGGGGATGTAATAACCAATGCCCACGTGGTGGGTGACGCTAGAACTTGCCGGGTCAAATTGTCCGATGGCACAGTTTATCAAGGCACAGTTATCGGGCGTGGGGAACAAATTGATGTGGCTCTGGTCAGGGTGCCGGAACTGGCTGGTAAGGAACCAATGAAAATTGCCCGGGATAGAATGGCAGAAGTGGGAGATGAAGTGATCGCCCTGGGCAGTCCCCTTGGATTACAAAATACCGCCACCACAGGAATCATCAGCGGTGTCAACCGGGATTTAGATATCGGGGATTATCATTATAAGGGGCTATACCAAATTTCTGCCCCCATCTCGCATGGCAGTAGCGGAGGACCGTTACTGGATCGACATACCGGCGAGGTGCTGGGTGTTAATTCCGCCGGGGCCGAGGGAGAAAATATCGGCTTTAGCATACCCATCACCCAGGTTTTACCCCTGGTGGAAAACTGGTCAAAAAACCCCAGTACAGCACCGGTGCAGCCAACCACCGGTACTGTCGGGAAAATTTCCGAGAAAGAATTAGCCACTGCTGCATCCTACCTGGTTGAGGACTTTTACACTTGTGTCAATAACGGGGATTATGTAGGGGCCTATGCTCTGCTGGGAAGTGACTGGCAGGCCAAACAGCCCTATGAGAAGTTCCGGGCCGGCTATTTAAATACACTTTCAGTCTCAGACGCATTTTTAAAACCAGGCCGCCATTCGGCAACTCCTCAATTACTTGACTGGAATGCCAGTGTCGCTCCTTGATCCAGCGGGCCTCAACGGCATCAAAACGAATAACCACTTCATGGACAAGAATTGAGGATTTACGAGTTGTGGCGGTTAACCAGGACAGTGCAGAGATTAGCATTATTATTGAAGCGCTGGAGCGAACCAACCAGGGTGAAGAGCGCACCAGTTACTACCAGGCCACTTACCAGGTCGGCCTGGAAAACGGCAAGCTAAAGTTACTAAAAGGTACTGCCAGTAAAATTAGATAATAAGAATGGCAGGGGTAAAATTATCTAGACTCATAAAGAGAGAGTCCTGCTAAGTCAAGGCTCTCTCTTACTTTACATATTCATGACGTATTATTTGATTTTTGTCACAGTATATAGAGAGTATATAAATCCCGAGTTCGACAGTTGCTAAGTGAACAATAAGCGCAACAGCTTGTTGCGCAAGGGTTTCAGGGATCGGCTTTATGGGGCCCGTGTTACTAAAAAACGTTTCTTGTCGTCTTCCGTCTTCTATAAACAGCTGGTGGCTAAAGAGGTTGTTTTACCGGACGCCGTGTCTTTTGCTACCATGTTACCGTTTTCTAATTGCTACCGCTCTGCCCCCTCCTCCCCGGTATGCAGGTAAAGCCGCCCCATGGCAGTTGCCTCCCGGGACACCTCCTGGCGGAGTTCCGGTGGTGCCAGGACCTCGGCATGACTGCCAAAGCCCAATACCCAGCGTTTAACCTCCTGCAGACCACTGGCGGATGCGGTCCAGGGCAAAGAAACGTATCTCCCGGCGGTAATGGCAATAAGCAATCACATACCAGGCGCCGCGAAAAAATCGCAGATGATAGGGATCAATCAACCTTTCAGTGACAGCGTCCCGGCTGGCGGTATAATAAATGATCTGGACGGAATGGCGTTCCTGGATGGCCATTAGGAGATCGCCATATACAGCTACCAATTGCTCCGTATCCCCCCGCAGGGGTTCTATTCCAAAGGAAATATCTCGTTCCAGACACTCCAGGTCAATACTCACCGTTTCCGGCAGCATGGCCTTCAATTTAGCCAGAGCATTGCGAAGAATTTGCCCAAAGGGGGTACCACCAAACTGGCTCAGTAACCGCTGGCCCAGGTAAATGGTCAGGAATTCGCCTTCCGTTAGTTGGAGAGGTGGCAGGCTGAAGGTCTTTTCGTAACGGTAGCCCCTATGCCAGGTATCGTAAACTATTGGCGCGCCAAAAAAATCCCGTAGTAATTGAATATCCCGCTCCACTGTTCGCTGGGAAACCTCAAGGTGCTCGGCTAAAATGGCTACGTTGGGATACCGGCCGGCGGCGATCCAGCGATGAATGAAATAAATCCGGGCTAGTGATTGACGGCTCACATTAGCAAGGCCCATGGACTTTCTCTTTAGAACAGTGGCCATAACCTGTTCCCCCTGGAAATGTTTTCTTTAGGTGTATTCGTCAAATTTTACCTTAATCCTTCAGGGGGATAAAATTAAAAGGGAACAAATGTACCCGACAGTTTATGTCGGAGTTATGATTTATATTAAAGTCATCTTAAAAAAAGGTTTTGACAAAAACCTGTCGAACCCAGAAGTATATTTTTGAAAGTTTTGGGTGATATTCATGGAACAATTCCTGGCCCACACTGCAAATTCCCAGGGTAAAGAACAATCACTATTAGATCATCTTGAGGCGGTTGCTAACCTAACCCAAAAATTTAACGAACCACTGGGAGTACCACATATTGGTTACCGTACCGGCCTGTGGCATGACCTGGGGAAATTCCATCCGGAGTTCCAGGCTTACCTGCAAGGCGAAGGCGGCCGCCGCGGCCCCAACCATTCCAGCGCCGGTGCCATGTTGGCCTCAAAATATTTTGAACCCCTGGCCTTCGTTATCGCCGGCCATCACGGCGGCCTGCCCGCCCGGGCAGAATTAAAGACTCGCTTAAAAGATAAGGTACAGCTGAAACGTTATAACACCGCCCTGCAAAACGCCCGCCGGGTTATCCCCTCTTTAGAACCGAAGCAACCCCTGGATATGGAATTGCCGCCCTTTTTGCAGGAAGGAGCAGGTGTAGATGTAGCTAGCAGGGTTGAATTATTCCTGCGCCTTCTATTCAGTTCCCTGGTTGATGCCGATTTCCTTGACACGGAAAGGCATTTTGATCCTTCCCTGACAAAATTGCGACAAAAGGAAGCCTCCATTGCTAATTTATGGTCTTTATTAGCAGCGAACCAGCAAAGGCTAATGGATAAAAGCGGCGGCCATGTCAACCAGATCCGCCGGGAAATCTACGAGCACTGTTGCCGGGCGGCCGAACTAACGCCAGGTTTCTTTTCTTTGACCGTACCCACCGGTGGCGGCAAGACCCGTTCCGGGATGGCCTTCGCCCTGCTCCACGCCCTGCGTTATCAGAAGGAGAGAATCATTGTCGCCATACCCTACACAAGCATTATCGAGCAGACGGCCGACGTTTACCGCGATATCTTTGGTAACGCCAATGTCCTTGAGCATCACAGCGCCGTTGCCCCGCCGCTAGATCCCGAAAACCCTACCCCTGAGGAACTGTGGGCCCGCCTGGCCAGCGAGAACTGGGATGCCACCCTCATCGTTACAACCACGGTACAGCTATTTGAGAGTTTATTCTCCGACCGCAGCAGCAGTTGCCGCAAACTCCACAACATCGCCAACAGCGTCATCATCCTGGATGAGGTCCAGACCCTGCCGGTACATCTTTTAGAACCCATCCTTGATGTCCTGCAGCAGCTGGTCCACTTTTATGGAGTAACGGTCATCCTGTGCTCGGCCACCCAGCCGGCCCTGGAGACCAGCCCCTTTTTCCGGGGACTGCAGGGCGTAAGGGAAATAATTCCTGATCCGCAAAAATACTTTGCCCTGCTCAAAAGGGTGGGTTACCAGGTACCCGCCGGCAACGAAAAATGGAGCTGGGAACAGGTAGCCGGAGTAATACGCCAATCCCGCCAGGCCATGGCTGTTGTTAACACCAAACAGGATGCCCTGGCCCTCCTGGAGGCTCTGGATGACCCTGAAGCTTTACATCTCTCCACGCTCCTTTGCGGGGCTCACCGGCGTAAGGTCCTGCAGGAGGTACGCCGGCGCCTGGGAAACGGCCGGCCCTGCCGCCTGGTCGCCACCCAGGTAGTCGAGGCGGGGGTTGATCTGGATTTCCCCCTCGTCCTGCGGGCTGTGGGTCCCCTGGACAGGATTGTCCAGGCCGCCGGGCGGTGCAACCGGGAAGGGAAGCTGCAAGAAGGCCGGGTGATAATTTTCAATCCGGAAGAAGGCTGCCTTCCTCCTGGCAGCTATAAGACCGGGACCGAAATTGCCGCCACGCTGCTCGCTAGTGTGACAGGGGTTGACCTGCATGACCCCGGCCTGTACCGGATCTATTTTCAGCGCCTCTACCAGTCCTGCACCCTGGATGCCAAAGGAATTCAGGCCAGCCGCCGCAGCTTGAATTATCCCGAAGTGGCGCAAAAATTCCAGATGATCGAGCAAAGGGTGGTTCCGGTAATTGTCAACTACCATGAAGGCCCCGATGACCGGAGGGTGGATGAACTAATCAGCGCCCTCCGCCACCGGGGTGTAAGTCGTCTAATCATGCGGCAGTTGCAGCCCTACCTGGTAAATATCAACGCTTACACTGTTAATTCTCTCCAAAGGGAAGGCGTGGTCCAGGAAATATTTCCCGGCCTGTATGAATGGCTGGGGGGTTACGACGAAATTCGTGGCCTGGTGACGACGGCCCGCGACCCGGAGGAGCTGGTATTTTAGCGAGTTTTAGCTCTCAAATGTTTTTAATAAAAATCTCGGAAGGGATGGTGTAAGGAAAAGTATGAAGTCTTTAGCTGGCGCCGGATCGTCAGATCAGGCGGGGGTCGAAGGATGGCTGGCAGTTAAAGTGTGGGGTGATCTGGCCTGTTTTACCAGGCCGGAAATGAAGGTGGAACGGGTTTCTTATCCCGTTATGACGCCATCGGCAGCCCGGGGAATACTAGAGGCCATCTTCTGGAAGCCGGAGTTTCGCTGGCGAGTGCGGCAGATTGAAGTATTGAAGCCCATCCGGTATTTCTCCATCTTACGTAATGAAGTAAACGATAAAATGGTCGTTTCCACCGCCCGCGGCTGGGCCAGGAACGGCGGCGGTTATTATGCTGACCAACCCCAGCACCGTGCCCAGCGCCATACCCTGGCCCTGCGGGAAGTAGCCTACATAATCCGTGCCGAACAGGTCATGGCCGCCCACGCCCGGGATATCCACCCGGCAAAATACCGGGACCAATTCCGGCGGCGGGTGGAACGCGGCCAGTGCTACCACCGGCCTTACCTGGGCTGCCGGGAGTTCTGCGCCTTTTTCGGACCGTCTAGCCCTGCCGATCAACCTATTAAGCATAGTGAGTATCTCGGCCAGATGCTTCTGGACCTCAAATACAATTCTGATGGCAGCGGCGAAGGCAGGCCCGTATTCTTTAACGCTCGCCTGGAAAACGGCATCCTCCGGGTGCCGCAAGACCTTTATAAAGAAATCGGGAGGTGAAACCGTCACATGCTCTTAGAAAGCCTGCGGGAGTATTCCACCCGCCTGGACCTGCCCCCGGTCATGTATGTTAAAACCCCCATCCGCTGGTTTATCGATCTGGACAGCCAGGGTAACTTGCTGGGTTTTGTTTCAGCTACAGGGCCTGAAACCCGGGGCAAGGACCGCGGCAAAATAATGTATGCCCCGAATATAGTCCGTTCCTCAGGAGTTAAACCAAAGCTGTTGGCCGATAAGGGCGATTATGTCCTGGGCCTGGCCAGTGAAAAGTCAAAACTGGAAAGGGTAAATGAATGTCACCGGGCCTTTATCGACCTGGTACGTCAGTGCGCCATTTCTACAGGTAATAAATCCGTTCAGGCGGTCCTGCGTTTCCTGGAAAACTGGGACCCCGAAGGGGCCAGACTCCCCGAGGATTTTAATCCCGGCGATAATCTAACCTTCCGGGTCGATGGCCGCCTGCCGATAGAAGATCCAGATGTACAAAGCTTCTGGGCCGATTATACCAATCCCCAGGAGGGAGAAGCTACCACCTGCCTGCTCTGCGGGCAGCTTAAAACCCCGGCTGAGCGCCACCCAGTGAAAATCAAAGGCATCCCCGGCGGGCAGACAGCAGGTATGGCCCTAGTGTCGGCCAACGCTGCCGCCTTTGAATCCTATGGCTTGCAGGCTTCCCTTATTGCCCCTATCTGCTACGACTGCGCCGAGCGTTACGGCAAGGCGGCCAATGCTTTAATTGAAAATGATGCCACCCACCTGCGCCTGGGTTCCTGTATCTACCTCTTCTGGACCCGTAAGCCAAGCAATTTTTCCATCGCCAGTCTCCTTTCCAATCCCCAACCGGAGGACGTCAAAGCCCTCCTTGCCGCAGTGTATACCGGCCGCCAGGCGGACCTTGAAGACGACAACCTATTTTATGCCACGGCCCTGAGCAGCAGTGGCGGCCGGGTGGCAGTGCGCGACTGGCTGGAAACGACCCTGGGGGATGTCAAGCGCAACCTGGGCCACTACTTCGCCTTACAGCGGCTAGTCGATGCCGGTGGCCGGGAAGGACCGCCGCTGGGATTATTCCCCCTTGCTTGGAGCACCGTCCGGGAGCCCAAGGACCTGCCGCCCACAACTACTCGGGCCCTCCTGCACTTCGCCCTCAAGGGCGGTGCCCTGCCCCACTGGCTTCTTTATGAAGCCATAAAGCGGGCCCGGGCAGAAAAGGATCAGGAAAAAATAACCCGGTCCCGGGCGGCTTTAATCAAAATGGTTCTCTTCTCTCAAAAACCAAATCTAGCGGAGGGATCTGCCTTGGAAAAGCTGGACACGTCCAACCGAAACCCTGCTTACCTGTGCGGCCGTCTCCTGGCTGTCCTGGAAGGCATCCAGTGGTCTGCCCTTCCAGGGATAAAAGCCACCATCGTCGACCGTTTCTATGGGACTGCTTCCACGGCGCCGGCCGCGGTCTTCAGCAGGCTGCTCCGCGGCAGCCAGAGCCACCTGGGCAAGCTGCGCAAGGAAAAGCCCGGCCTTTACTATTACTGGCAGCAGGCCCTGGAATCTATTCTAGGAAACCTGTCGTCCTTCCCTCCTGTTTTAACCCTGGAGGAGCAGGGTTATTTTGCCCTGGGTTATTACCACCAGCGGGCAGCTAACAGGGAAGGCACAAATTCTAAGGAAGACGGGGAGGAAACCCGGCCATAGCTCATTAAAACTACCTGAGTTGATGCAGTTGGATAACGTAACCACCTGTTACTCATGGTAATAATTGATTATCAAACAGGAGGAGATTTAAAATGACCGTTTATACCAATCCCGAAGTACGCCATGATTTTGTCCTCTTATTCGACGTCCGGGACGGCAACCCCAATGGCGATCCCGATGCCGGCAATCTGCCGCGCCTTGACCCCGAAACCATGCAGGGTCTGGTGACCGACGTCTGCCTTAAGCGCAAAATCCGCGACTGGGTGGATATGACCCGCGGCAGCGAGGCTAACATGAAGATTTATGTCCAGCATCACGGCATTTTAAACGCCCAGCACCAGCGAGCCTATGACGCCATCGGGGAAAAATCCACCGGCAGCAAACAAAACCGGGAGATCGTCGACAAGGCCAGGCAGTGGATGTGCCAGAACTTCTATGATATCCGCATGTTCGGCGCCGTAATGACTACCGGCGTCAACTGCGGCCAGGTGCGGGGGCCAATGCAGCTAACCTTTGCCCGGTCAATCGACCCCATCGTTCCCCTGGACATCTCCATCACCCGCGTCGCCATCACCAGGGTAGAAGATGCCGCTACAAGCGAACAGGGTGAGGGAGGCAAGGTCACAGAAATGGGCCGTAAAACCCTGGTACCCTATGGCCTGTACCTGGGCTATGGATTTTTCAACCCCCATTTTGCCGCCGATACTGGCGTCAGCGCCGCCGACCTGGAGATCTTCTGGGAGGCCCTGCAGCGGATGTGGGATGTGGATCGTTCCGCCAGCCGCGGCATGATGGCCTGCCGGGGACTTTATATCTTCAGCCATGCATCCGCCCTGGGCAATGCTCCGGCGGATAATCTCTTTAAACTCATCACCGTTAAACGCCGGGATGGAGTAAAAGCAGCGCGCTCTTTTGCCGACTACCAGGTGACAATTAATGAAGAGGACTTGCCGCCTGGGGTAACTCTGACACGGTTAGTGGGATAGGATTATTTTCTCATAATGTTACGCCCGGTTCCAATATCTCCATACCGGTGTGGATTGAAATAAACAAACAAAAGGTGGCATATATGGAAAGCACCATACTTCCCGGTTGGGACGACAGGGATATCGTCATGGTATCGGCCCTGGAACACTATGCATACTGCCCCCGCCAGTGTGCCCTCATCCATGTAGAACAAACTTTTACGGAAAATATGTATACCCTGAAAGGACGATTCGTTCATAATCTAGTAGATGTTGAATGTGGGGAGATGGAGGGCGGGGTGCATATTGAACGCGCCCTGCCCATCTGGTCCCTGCGCTTAGGCCTCATCGGCAAGGCCGATGTAGTCGAATTTCACGGCAATATCCCCTATCCCGTTGAATATAAACATGGCCCCAAGCGCAAACACCAGCATGACGATTTGCAGGTCTGTGCCCAGGCTATGTGCCTGGAAGAAATGACCGGCAAGCAGGTTCCCAGGGGAGCTATTTACCATCATTCATCCCACCGGCGAAGGGAGGTTACTTTTGACAGCTATTTAAGGGAACAGGTAGAAGCGGCAATTATCCGGATCCGCATGATGCAGCGTAGTAACATCCTCCCCCCACCTGCCGCCGATGAGCGTTGCCGGGAATGTTCTTTACAGGACTCCTGCCTGCCGCAAATAAAGGAGAAAGGTCGGCTGCGCATGCTCCTATGTGAATTGTTTAAACCTGAAGGTGATACTTGAAACGTATATCCATTTCACGGGCCATTTGTTACACCCGAACCCAAATACCGTACAAGGATTGAAGACAAACGATGCATATCCTGTTAAACACCCTGTACCTTATGACACCGCGCACCCTGGTGCGCTTAGATCACGAGACGGTAAAAATCGAGGTGGAAGGGGAATTAAAAATGCAGATTCCCCTGCACCACCTGGGCAGCATCGTCTGTTTTGGTGATGTTACACTTACCACGCCCTTAATAATGCGCTGTGCCGAGGACAAACGCTTGATTGTCTTTCACGACCAGCATGGCCGTTTTAAAGCCCGCGTGGAAGGCCCGGTATCAGGAAACGTTTTTCTTCGCCACGCCCAGCATGAAGCCCTATCTGATAGTAAAAAAACAACCGCTATCGCCAGAAATATAGTCGCCGGAAAAATCCGCAATACCCGGCAAGTTGTGCTACGCGGTGCCCGGGAAGCCGATAACGAAGACGATAGGAAAGCCCTCCAGGAAACAGCCAGGGAACTGGCTCACGGACTGGATGCCCTGTCACGTTCCCCCGATCTAGAGCAAATTCGTGGTATCGAAGGTAACGCCGCCCGGCATTACTTCGCAACTCTTGATCGCATGGTCAGAGTTAACCGAGAAGCCTTTAAAATCACCCACCGAAACCGGCGGCCGCCCCTGGACAGGATGAACGCTTTATTATCCTATATATATGCTCTCTTGCTGAACGATTGTCTTAGCGCTGCCGAAGGTGTAGGGCTTGATCCCCAGATTGGATATCTCCACGTCCTCCGTTCGGGGCGACCAGCTCTGGCTTTAGATTTGATGGAGGAGTTTCGTGCAATCCTGGCTGACCGTTTGGCCCTGACTTTAGTAAACCGTCGTCAGATCGATGAAAGGGATTTTGTCGAACGCCCTGGTGGCGCCGTGCATATTAATGACAACGCCAGGAAAGAGATTGCCATTGCTTACCAGAAGCGCAAGCAGGAAGAAGTACTTCATCCCGTCCTGAATAGAAAGGTGCCCCTAGGGCTGGTTCCCCATATCCAGGCCCGTTTACTCGCCCGTGTCCTGAGGGGAGATGCTGAGGAATATTTGCCCTTTATGTACCGGTAAATATATCGCTTTTCTTAAGTGGTGTAGATAACATGTATATTTTAATTACTTATGATGTTTCTACAGAAACAGAGGCAGGTAAAAAACGCCTGCGTAAAGTTGCCCAGGTATGTAAAGATTTTGGTCAGAGGGTGCAAAAGTCCGTCTTTGAGTGTTCGGTCAACGAAGCCCAGTTTGAACAGTTAAAGCACCGGCTCTTGCAGTGTATCGATGAAAAAAGCGATAGCCTGCGGATTTATCGACTGCGCGAACCCGCGAAAAAATACATCCAGGAGTATGGCGTCAACCTTACGATTGATTTTGACGCCCCCCTGGTTTTGTAAACCCGCGAACATATAGCAAGGGGCAAAAGGCCGAAAGGTTCGCGTTCTTTGGCGAATCAAGACCTGAAGCTAATTTTAGAGGTGAAGCATAATGAAGTATTCTAATTTAGTCATCAGGTTCGCGCAGAGTAGTAATATAGGGGTTGTCCGCCAAGGGTTTTAGCGCGAAGTGTCGCGCCCGGCTTCCATGCCGGGCGAGGGTTGAAACCGTATAGCCGAAAGGCTTGCACAGCCTGGCGTATCGTCGCGCCCGGCTTCCATGCCGGGCGAGGGTTGAAACCTGTCCTGATTAGACCTTTGGTAAGACCGTCTAATGTCGCGCCCGGCTTCCATGCCGGGCGAGGGTTGAAACCGAAAAATTTTTTGAGGATTTTTTTCGGGCGAGAGGTCGCGCCCGGCTTCCATGCCGGGCGAGGGTTGAAACACTCGTTCGCCACTCTTTCAAATGGCGAACAAATGTCGCGCCCGGCTTCCATGCCGGGCGAGGGTTGAAACTGGAAATGTGGTATAATTTAAGCAGGTGAAGGTGCGTCGCGCCCGGCTTCCATGCCGGGCGAGGGTTGAAACAACATATTCTTGGACTTGATCGGATATGGATCTACGTCGCGCCCGGCTTCCATGCCGGGCGAGGGTTGAAACTGGATGGCAAGGAATATAAGGCCCCGAAGCCGAAAGTCGCGCCCGGCTTCCATGCCGGGCGAGGGTTGAAACTGACGGTGCTTTTAACCCTTCGTCTGATACGCAAGTCGCGCCCGGCTTCCATGCCGGGCGAGGGTTGAAACTGCAGGGCCGGAAGCTAGAGGACCACCGGAAGGTCGTCGCGCCCGGCTTCCATGCCGGGCGAGGGTTGAAACATCTTGTATCATCTCAATCGTTTTGCCAAATAGCCGTCGCGCCCGGCTTCCATGCCGGGCGAGGGTTGAAACCGAATCCGAATACGGGGGCATATGCTGCCTATTGTCGTCGCGCCCGGCTTCCATGCCGGGCGAGGGTTGAAACTTTCTATAGTCCGCAGCGGAGCCGAAATTCGGTCGTCGCGCCCGGCTTCCATGCCGGGCGAGGGTTGAAACAATGTCTACATATACCTGTCCTGACTCGCCAATGACGTCGCGCCCGGCTTCCATGCCGGGCGAGGGTTGAAACATCGATCACGGCCATATGGGGGTTCAGGCCGTCAAGTCGCGCCCGGCTTCCATGCCGGGCGAGGGTTGAAACAGCACAAAATAATCATTTTCATAAACCTCGTGGGCGTCGCGCCCGGCTTCCATGCCGGGCGAGGGTTGAAACTCTGCGCTGCCATTAACGGCTACCTGGAGGGCCTAGTCGCGCCCGGCTTCCATGCCGGGCGAGGGTTGAAACAACCACTAAGTAAGCTTTGCCATCCAACAGAATCGTCGCGCCCGGCTTCCATGCCGGGCGAGGGTTGAAACCCTGGTCGCGCAGGAAACGCAAAACAAAAATCTCATGTCGCGCCCGGCTTCCATGCCGGGCGAGGGTTGAAACCACAAGGGCCTTGATAGCGACATCAGCGCTAATACGTCGCGCCCGGCTTCCATGCCGGGCGAGGGTTGAAACCTTTTGTGTCTCTTCCAAGGGCACAGGATAAATCAGTCGCGCCCGGCTTCCATGCCGGGCGAGGGTTGAAACCGTTTAAGCCCCATCTCTGCCGCTTTGTTGTGCACGTCGCGCCCGGCTTCCATGCCGGGCGAGGGTTGAAACCTGCGAAGTGCCGGAGGGGTTTACTTTGACCAGCCGTCGCGCCCGGCTTCCATGCCGGGCGAGGGTTGAAACCTAACATCAGCCATGGCAGACTCAAAATCCATAGCGTCGCGCCCGGCTTCCATGCCGGGCGAGGGTTGAAACAGGACGGCATCAACGGCGTAGCTTGGGTAGATGAGTTATGCCCGGCTATTACGCCCAGCTTACATTGATCGCAATGCTCTCCTGCTCCACCCATTTGCGGTGCTTCAGCATGGCCTGCAGGAGGGGGTGCCAGGGGGCGTAAGCCGGGTCCTCAGCCAAGTGCCGGAGCCTGGCGGCATACTCGTCGCCGAAGGGTATTCCGGCCGGCAAATACCTGGTATAAGTAGTGACATCCATAAGGTAGGGCTGCAAATCGGGAATTAAGTTGCGGCGGATATATTCGCAAATGCGGATGCCGCCGTAGTCCATATCGCCCCAGTGGTAGACCGGGGGCCTGGCGGTGGCTCCAGGGGATTCCCGGTAATCCTGGAGCCGGCGTAAAAAAAGCTGCACGCCGCGGTGGGGGAAGCCGCCGGTATATACTACTAAGCCAGCAGGGCCCTCAACCGCTAAACCCCGGCCCCCTCCCCCTTCCCGGCAAGGTACAGCCAGCTCACTTACACTTTGGACAACCTGATAGTAACTGGTCAAATTCTCCACCAGGAGAACCCAAGGAGCGGTAACGGCCGTTATCTCCATGGCCCGCACCATATGAGCGGCCAGACCCAGGCCGCCCGGAAGTCCCCCCACATTGACGGTGGTCCTTCCCACCCGGAAAGTCATGGGTCCGGCCACCAGGACCATTTTGGGATTATCGGTCAGGCCGACGCTGTCCAGATATTCGGCGTCGGTTTCATATTCCTCCGGACCGTAAGACTTGAGCAGGGCCAGCAACCGCTTTTTCACCCTTTGCTCGAAGGCCTTGGAATCCCCCAGGACCCGCTGGCTGAAGATGCGCTCCGGTGTGCTGTCTTCCAATCCCGGCAGGGCCAGGAGCACCTTGACCAGTTCCCCGTAGCCTTCCGGGTCCTCCAGGTCCAGGCCTGCGGACCGCCGTTCTCCTAAAGATGCGTCCACCCCGGCCCACCATCGCCGCACCCACTCCCAGGGGTGGGTAGCCAGGGGAGCCAGGACCTGGCGCAGCCTGCAGATCCGTTCCGCCCTGGGCACCAGCCCCGCCAGCTCATAGGCCCGGGGGATGGCGTCAAAGTTCAAATACACCTTTTCCACCTGGCGGCCTTCCTGGAAGCGGGGCCAGGTGACCTCCACCACCCCGGCAGCCGCCAGTTCGGCCAGGGCGGCGTGGATGGCCTCCCTTTTGCGGTGGTCCATCTCATCAAAATAATCGCCGGCCAGGGGGCTCTTCTTCATGGCGAACTGGGGCCGCTGCTTGCCCGGGGTGCCGGTTTGAAAAGAGCGGCTCCCTTCGTATTTACTGATCAGCAAAGAGAGAATCCTGTACCGGTACTGCGCTTGCAGGTCTCTGCCCGTCCCGGCCATTCCTTACACCCCCTCGCCGCGGCCGGCCGCTATCTTCACCGCCGCTACCGCCGGCCTGGCCCCGGTGACCGTCTTCTCCCCCGGCGGGGCGAGATAAAGAGGCGGCATCATTTAGAGGCGGGCCATCATTCCCGGCATCATCAGCATCATCGCCGGCATCTCCGGAGTCCTCACCACCGGTGCCCCCGTAGCCTGCTTCTTTATGCCCTCCTGCCCGGCCCCCGTCGGTATCGCCAGGGCCGGCCGGCTGCCCGTCACCGGTTGGCACTTCATCTCCGGCCAGTACTTCCTGGCGGCTGATCATGTCCACAAAACAGTGGAAGCCGTTACGGTGCACCAGCAGGGTGGTATCGACTTCCGGCGCCATGTGCTGCATTTTCTCGTCGGGCACGGCTGCTATAAGCTGCAGGTTCATGCGCTTGATGAGCCGGAGGCTGGTCTGGATGCGCTCTTCGTCCATTTTATTGAAGGCCTCGTCGAAGACCACCAGCCGTACTGTCTTGCCCGTGTCATAAAGATGATTGAAGGAGGCCAGGATGGCGACATAAAAGGGCGTCTGGGTTTCGCCGCCCGATTTTTCCCGCAGCACCTGGGAGAAGGAATAGCGGTGTTCACCGCTGGTGACCACGATATCGAAATCCAGGTAGTTGCGGTAGTCGGTGAACTCCTCCAATTCCCCGGCCTCGCCGCGGATGAGCTTCTCAAAGAGCTCGTGAAGGACAGCCGTCCGGTCGTCCTCGGGCAGCTCGAAAAGGGAACCCTGCTCCATCACCCCGGGGTCCATGATCACGTCGTAAAAACGCCTGTACCTCTCGCTGGGTTTAATCTCAAAGTGGTAGCGGTCCTCGTGGAAGGGAAAGTTTTTCAGGGCGTAGTTGAGCTCGTTGAAATCCCGCCGCGCTGCTTCAATGGCCTCGCGGAGCTTAAAGATAAAATGGGATTTAAATTCCTCTTCCGACTGCTTCAGGGCCTCGGCCAGCTTTTCCCGGTAACGGGGAATATCCACCGTGGCGATTTCCGCCAGCAGGGGCCGGTAGGCTTCATTATCCGGGGCTCCGGGATCGGCGTTATAGGTGTAGCGCAGGTTGTACTCGTGGCGCAAGTCGCGCAGGCGCTGGAACTCCTGCTCCCGCCTGGTAGTATTGCCCTTCTGGCTGTTCTCCCAGTTGATGAGCTTGCTGGCCACAGGCAGTTCCTGCCCTGCCGCCTCCCGCCAGCGTTCCTCGGCCCGGGGCAGGAGCTCGACAGGATACTGCTCCCGCCAGGACTGCCAAAAGGCCTGGGCTTCCTGCACCCTCGTCTCCTGCAGGTGCAGCTCCGTCTGCTTCTGGTTTAACTCGTTCTCGCGGCTTTTTTTAAGGCCGCTGATTTCGGTGACTTCATCCAGCAACTCTTTGCCGCGGCGCTCCCAGTAGTAATATTCTTCCTTTAACCGCTCCACTTCCCCCAGGTCCAGCCGCTCCAGTTCGGCGGCCAGGGCAGCCCGCTCCTCCTCTAAACGCCGGATGCGGGCGGGGAGGTCCAGCTGCTCGCTGATGCCGGCGTAAAGGGACTTCTTGTCGGCCAGGCGTTCCAGCCAGGCCGCCAGCTTCTCCCTCTTATCCTTCAGTACCTCTATCTGTTCTTTCGTCTCCGCCAGCTCCCGGCGCTTGATTTCTAACTGGCGCGCAATAGCCCGGGCGCCGATATAGGGTACGGCGTAGCGGTGTTTTTCCAGCTGCCTGGCCACCAGGTTGTGATAGGACATGCAGGTCCTGGTGATGGCGGTGCGGTAACGGCGCAGGTCCTGCTCGTCCCGGGCCTTCATGACCCGGCCCAGGAGATGGTCGATGTGGGCCTGGATGACCGGGTTGCCCGTTACCATTTCCTCCGCCAGGGAACCCTCCTGCGCCGTACCCAGGTACTTCTGCTCCTTCTCCGTATCCACCAGGCCGACTCCTTCTATCTGGTGCTTCCCTTTTTCCCTCTCGTAAATGGCCAGGGCTTCGGCAAAGACCCGGGGTTCCACCAGCAGGTCGAAGCGCTGAGTGTATAAATACCCCTCCACGGCGTCCCGCCAGGTTTCATCCTTCAGGTCCATTTCTTCGCAGAAGATCCACACCGGCGAACGCCTGTTCAAGCGCTCTTCCAGGAGCCTTTTCAAGTTGAGGACGTGCGGGGGGTAGGGCCGCTTCTTGTTCTCCAGGTCGCGGATCTGCCCCTCCAGTTCCGCTTTTTGTTGCTGGAGCAGGGCCAGCCGGTCCTCCAGGCGGCCAACAGCCCGGGCGCAGCGGCTGTGCAGGCCGGCCAGGAAAAGACCCGTATCCCGCACAGCGGCCACGGTATCCTCCCCCGGTAACCAATCAGCGTCCCCGGCCGGAACCAATCCGGACAGCAGCTCCAGGGCCCGTCCCAAGCGCTCCCGCTCCCCCGGCTGCCACTGCCAGTATTCATCCGCTTCCATCTCCTGCAGGCCGGCCAGCAGGGCCTTCTCCCGTTCGAGGGTCTGGCGCAGGATCGCCAGCAGCCGCCCCTGCTCCCGCAAATCCTTATCCACACGGGCCAGGCCTTCCTTTAACTCCTGCTCCCGCTGCCTGGCCTGGTGGCTTTGCCACTTTTGATATGCCTCCCTGGCCTTCTGCCCGGCCTCCAGCTGCTTGGCCCGCGCCAGATCCAGCTCCCGGCCCAGCCGTTCGACCTCGGCTGTCAGGAAGCGTATCTCCTCCTCCAGGCGGTCCCGCAGCTCCACCTCCCGGGTGTGCTTCAGGCCCCGGATGACATACTCCTGGATAGCCACCGTATCCCGCAGCCGGGCAAAAGTGTCGAACTGGCGGCAGATAGCCTCCAGCTGCTCCCGGCGCTCTTCCAGGGCTTCCAGCTCCGCCTGGTAGCGCTCGTGGATTTCAAAGTTCTGCCGCAGGAGGTCCAGCTGCAGCTCCTTCTCATCCAGGATATACTGGTAGACGAAATCCCGCACGTTCTGGATGGGCTTAAAGGAAAGGGCCTTGACGAAGACAGGGAAGAAGCGCTCGCTTACCTGCCCCAGGCGGTTTAAAAGGGCCTTCTGGTAGCCGGTTTTGCTCCGCTCGAAGATATGGCGTCCCGGCAGGTTTTGACAATAGCGGTGAAACTCCTCCCGGTTTTTCCAGCGTTCCGCCGGGCTCCAAAAATCCAGGTCGGCCAGCTCAACCCCGGACAGGATAAAGTATTCGTCGTCGATGGTATCGTCGCCGTAGACGTCCATCACCACGCCGACGACAAAGTTTTCCCTCTTTTGCTGGTCATAAAACTCGGCGACGATATAGCTGGTAAAATCACCTTCCCGCAAATACTTCCTTTCTTCCCCGCCGGTTTTGCCCCGCAGGTAGCTGATCAGGGAACGCCTGGCCTCGTCGTGGGCCGCCGAATTGAAGCGGATCTGCCGCTGGTTGGCCACCAGGAGGACCTGCAGGGCGTCGATGATGGTGGACTTGCCGGCGCTGTTGCGGCCGGCGATGAGAGTCTGGCGGCCGAACTCCAGGGTTTCGTCATAAAAATAGTGCCAGTTAATCAACCGCAGGCGGCGCATCCACTTCATTCGGCAGTTCCTCCTTCCCCTGTTCATAAGCAGCTATCTTCTGATACAGCTTTTCTACCGTATCCGCCTGGACGGCATAAAGAAGGGTATGAAACAGGCGGAAGGCGCAATCGTCGGACCTGATGTCGTCATTCAGGGGTTCCAGGAGTTTGTACTGGGTGCCCAGGCGCACCAGTTCCTGCAGCCTGGTTTTGTTAAAAAGGGGCAGGCGGAAGGCTTCATACTTGGCCCGGATCTCGTGGAGGGTGGTCACCGGAAACTCGCTCAAAGAAAGGCCCTGGCGCTTTTCCTGGTAGATGAGGCGCAGGACCAGGAGCCAGATGCTCTCATCCCGGGTCAGGTTGCGCCGGCAGCCGGCCTCAGGGGACAGGACAAAGAGGCACTCGTGGCGGTCGTCAAAGACGATCTCCCAGCCGAGGAAGCGGAAAAACTCCTCCAGAACCTGGCGGTGGCGCCGCGCCACCAGGTAATGCTCCCGCTCCTGTTCCTTGTTTAGGAAATTTACAGCCAGCAGGCGGTTGATGACCTCCCGCAACCGCCCTGCTTCCTGTTCACTGAGGTTTTCCCCGAGGTTAAGCACCGGTTTCCCCCTTTACCTCTTCCTGGGTCTTACAGGCAGCGCCCCTTCCCCCTCTCCCCTTGCCGGGGTCGCGGGGCCTGGAGCCGGGAGCCTTAAACGGCCCGCCCCTTCCTGCCCGTATCCACCCGCACTACCCGCCGATCATAAAAGCGATAGCCGCCGATGTCGAGGATACGGTTCGCGCCCCGCGGCACCAGCCGGTAGCCGGCCAGGCCGTCGTAGCCGTAGAGATAAACGTAGAGGAGATACAGGAATTCCTCCATATTGGTGGGTGCCAGCTCCTCGATGCCCATCTCCCGGCGCTCGCCCAGGCGGCCCAGGACGTAGGCGCTCACCTTTTCCCTGGTAATGGCCTGCCGCACCCGCTGCAGGTTCTGCTCCCGCAGCTGCCTTTTCAGTTCTTCGGGGACAGCCACCACCACCTGGGGTTCCGGCCGGTGGGGCGCCCGCCGCCGGCGCGGCGTATAAAGGGACTGCTCGTTTAATTGATTGAGGCGCATCAGGTTAAACATGCCGGGCAGGCAATCTTCCTCCGGCAGGTCGCCTCTCCTGATTCCTGCTGCCATCCATTCCAGGATCCGCGCCAGGTACTGGTCGACGCCGGAGCTGTGCTGGCTTAAATAACGGGCCCGCTCAAAGGAGGCGCGCAGGTACTGGTTGTGGCGCAGGTCGATCTGGTAAAAGATCTCGTCCAGGCCGCGGTAAATCTCTTCAATGTCCATGAGGGCGCGGCGCAGCTGCTCCGCCGCCTCTTCCCGAGTGGCAAAAAATTCGTTGCGCAGGGCGTCTTCCACGGCCCGGGCCATCCATTCCGGGTCCAGGAGCCACTCCTGGACCGTGGCCAGGATCCGCTGCCGGTAACGGGAAACATGGTCCGAAGTCTTGAGGCGGTGGTAGCTGCGGTCGATGATGTGGGCCTTGTACTCTTCGAAATGGTGGTCCAGGACCTCCTGGATGGATGTTTTGGCTACCACCTGCTCCATATGGTATTTCATATTGTTGGCCAGCACCCGTAGCTCCTCCAGGAACTCCTGGGTCATCCTCTGGGCCTCCAGGATGGCAAAGCCGGGCCGCTGCCTGGCCTCCTCACCGGAAAGGAGCTGGTAGGTAACGAAGGCAAAACGCTGGTATTCAACGGTCCGATTCTCGCATAATTCCTGGAAAACGGCCAGCAGCCGGCTGGCGTAGTGGGGCAGGACAATGTAATGGCGGAAATTCTCCCGCACTTCCACCTGGATCCATTTCAGCTTTTCCAACCGACGTAAAATAACGCCGGCCTTCAACCGGGCCTGGTCCTCGCCGTCGCCGTTAAAAAGCCCGCTGGCAGCAGGCTCCTGTTCCTGTTCCTCTTCCACCTCAAACGCCAGGCCGGCCTCCTCCTGGCTCTCGATCAGCTCCTGCATTAAATCCCGCATAACTTCATACTGAATGCCAAAGCGGTTGACCCGGTACTGCTCATAAAGGAGGAGCAGGGCCTCGGCGTAAATATACCTGTTACGGCCGCTGAAAACCTGGAACAGGCGTTCCGGTATGACCTCGAAAAGCTTCATCCGCCAGCCCCCAGTGATTAGATGGCCGTGCCGTGATGGCCTGGATATTAAAAGCGCCCGCTGGCTTCCCCCTGCAGGTTTGCAGGGCTACCCGGGCAGATTAAATCTTTATTCGTTACTATTCGACACCGCACCTGGAAGTCCTTTTTAGTTTTTAAGGTTCCCGTCATTTTTCTTCGTAAAAAAAGAACCCTGCAGCTACCATTTCTATAGTTAAGGATGGATGGGTGAATACCGTATTCAGAGGATATCTGGGTAAGGTGGTCGAGTAGAGGTATGCCGCAAGGCATACCTCTACTCGACCACTATAAAAGACCTCCAGAGCGGTGGTCCATTACCGCTTTTGGCAACCCACCGAAGGGAAACCGTTGCATGGCTCTAGTAATCCAGCATACTCCCAGACCCATACAACGATTTCAATAGAAACGGCCTAGCTGTTCCAGGCCTTTAGTAGGCAGGGCGGGGAGAGGATCGGGTTGCGATAAGATTTAGGCAGAAACTCTATCCGCAACTATAAGGACACAACTAACTTACTTTAAGATAGCTACCACGAAACGTCAAACGACATTGGGTTAATTCGTATATTAAAATCATCAGAAGAACCCTCAAAAACAAACGTGGCACTTTTTGCGTTTATATCAAGCGCAGGAAAAACCACAACGCCTTCGCTGACTACGCCAGGTAAAATTTCCGGCTGTACCCTAGGATAATCAAAATTCATTTTAACATCCAATTGTTTATTATTCTGAAGCGCCTTTGCGCTATGTTCCCAGAAATAAATTTTATTGTTGGTCTCATTCTTGACTGCTAAGTATACTCTAGTTTCATTGTCTGCAAATTCGACTTTTTGTAATGTTATAGAGTAACCCTTTTGGTTAGCGGCCTTATTCACATCTATTTTTAATTTGGCAGGAGCAATAATATCAACTGGATTAACTTTTTCAACAGCATCCGCCATTATTGCAACAGCAGTAATTTTGGCCCCGAAAGCATTTGAACCCTCAAATTTCCCTTTTACTGTCCCTTTAACTTTAACGTAGTTATCAGATTTAATATCATTTGATGTGCCATTATAATAAACTACCACATTAAATTCGCTTTTTTGAGGGTCGCCCCACATTTGAAATGCGGTTTTCCCGTCTTTTACTTCAGGGGCAGTAAAAATTTTCCCAGTTAGCTCCACCGGATAATTCTTAAATTTATCCGGTTCAGTGGTTAGTTCAGCTAATTTATCGTTTTTCAAGACTTCCTGAGTTGCTTTTGAAGTGGAAGTGGTATTGGCGCTACTACATCCAGCTACGTACATCACGATCCCCAAAATCATAATAATAACGATTAAGCGGGTTAAATAAGATTTCATGGCAAATGTTAGCCTCCTTCTAATGTTTTTAGTGGTTTAGCTAAAGTTTGATCGATTTATTAAAGTTTGGATCGTCTCCCCCTTTTTATTACGAGTTCACTTTATACGCAGCATTTCCACTGGCAACCCAACCAGTCGCAAAATGTTCCAGGGTTTCATTTAGTTCCGGCTCTTCGTCCCAGGTAATCAATTCTACGGTAAATCTGTTGGCTTCATACTCTATTCCATCAGGGTGTGTTCTGCAAGGAAAAAATATCCCGCCCCCTGCGGAGACAATTGCCTGTGTCCCAATTCGTGCACCAAAACGACGCGTTTCAGCCATTCCGTGAGGTTGGAGTTAAGGACAATGGCAACCTTCCCCTTAATCCGGCGAAAAGGAAATTCATCTACGTCGATACCCATATCCTGCTCCAGGCGGTAGGGGTCATTGGTTTTATATTTTTCTACAAGCTGTTTAACAGATTGCTTAATATAGTCCATAGGGCTCACCGCTTGTCCTTGCAAAACGGTGTCGAAAAATGTCATATCGCTAAAATAAGCCAAAACCTGCTACAACTATTGAGTAGCAGGTTTCTTATAAAATTTCTTGCCTTAATTTTTCATATTCTTCCGGGGATATGTCTACATCACGGAGGATTTTTCTGATTAAACTTCTGGCTAAATCTTCTCCCTTGCGGAAGGGAACAACTGTGCAGCGCCCATCGGGATGGGCAAACATGACGTGGCTTCCTACCTGCCTTTTTCGCTCGAAGCCCAAGTGGATTAATATGCGTTCCATATCCTCAGCAGAAATAATAGCAAGCCTTCTCACGCCTGCACCTCAACCTGGTGGATGCCTATAAATTTGTCTGGTGCAGGGATAAAATCGCTGTTTTCGTTAAGGTAAAGTTTGATTGCTTCTTGAACCCGCTCTTCCAATTCAGCCAGGTTATCCGCCTGGGTATGGCAGCCGGGAAGAGAGGGTACAGAAGCAATGTATTTGCCATCTTCGTCTTGTTCGATTACAACTAGGAAACAGTGAGATGCCAATTTTATCGCCTCTATCTTTTTTTCCTTTTCCCGTTAGCGGTTTTCTAAAATTCCTCCTCCAGCTCCACGTCACTTGGCGGGGTGTTGCGGTACCACCAGGAGGGGGGGATTATTACCACCTTGCAATTCAATCCTACTTACATTTTCAATTTTTCCCATTCAAAGTTATAGTACCACAGGGTATTAAGGAAATCAACTTGTTACCTTAAAATCCACGCCCCCGTCAAGGAAATAGAGGTGGACTTCTTTAACGTTCCGGTTAAAAATTGTTTCTACGGCTCGGGTGTAGAAGCGTACCTGCTCCCGGTAGGCGGCCAGGGGATCGGGGGGGATTCGGCCCGTCTTGAAGTCCAGGAGCAAAAAGCCGTCTTCCTCCTCGACCAGACAGTCGATGATGCCCTGGACCAGGATGATCTCGCCAGCGGCCGCTTCCGCCGGCAGGCCGGGGTAGAGCTCGACAGCGGGCACGGCCAGGGAAAAGGGGAGTTCCCGCTTTACTTGCTCCCACCGGGCCAGGAGGCGTTTCCCCAGGGGGGCGGCAAAAAAGGTTACGATAGCTCTGATATCGACGGCGGCAGCCTGCTCCGGCGTCAGGATCTCCCTCTCTACCATTTCCTGCAGCAGCCCGGCCAGGCTTTCTCCCGTCACCGGCCGGCTCAGGTCGACATGCTGCAGGACCAGGTGGGTGGCGGTGCCGCGCTCGGCGGCGGTAAGGCCCTGGTGGGACTGGAGGAAAGCCGGCCGGCGGGTGAAGGTGTTCTCCCCCGGCCGCAAGGGGGTCTCGCCTTCGTTAAAAACGTCAAAACGCCGTTTTAAATCCGTTACGGTGAGTTTAACCGGCAGCGCCGTGAGGGGCTGCCGGGGGTAGGTCCACGCCAGGCGGCGGGCCACTTCCTGCTGCAGCCAGGTGGGGCCGGTTTCATCCTGCGGCGAAACTGCACCCGCAGGCGGAGATACACCTGGTTCCACCCCGGCTTCTGCAATGTTGCTGCCTGGAGGGGCAACGGTTTTACCGGCGGTTTCCTGTACCGGGGTTACGGCCCCCGCAAGTTCCCTACTGCCACCAGGCCAGCCGCTGCATAACAGGCCGGGGTTCTCCTGCTGCCCGGCCGATTCTGTTCCCTGATACCCGGCCGTTACCCGAACCTGTACCCCAGGTTCCTCACTCCCCCGGTCCGGCAACTCTCCTCCCCTTACCACCTCCACCTGCCAGGAAGAGGGGTCGGGCAACAGATGACCGCCGCCTACCCCGGCCAGGTCCCGGATAGCGGCAGCATCCGGATGCCGGGCCAGGGCCGGCAGGAGCCAGTCCAGGGGGTTACCCGCCCGGGACGTGAGCACAGGTGGTAATTGCTCGCCGGGCAGGAAGAGGCTGGCGCACCAGTTTTCAGCCTGGCGAGGCAGGTCCCGGACCGTGCCGGCCAGAATGAGTTTCTCCCGGGCCCTGGTCAGGGCGACATAAAGGATGCGGAGTTCCTCGCTCAAGGCTTCCAGGCGCAGGCGGTGGCCGGTCGCCAGGTAGGGCAGGGTGGGGTATTTAATGCCGGCGGCGGCATCCAGGTACAAGGGCACCAGGCCCAGCCGGCCGTGGAGGAGAAAGTCGCCGGAAAGGTCGCGCAGGTTAAAGCCCTTGCCCAGGCCGGCGACAATGACCACCGGAAACTCCAGTCCCTTGGCCCGGTGGATGCTCATGACCCGGACGACATCCTCGTTCTCTCCCAGGGCCCGGGCCGTTCCCAGGTCGCCCTCGTTCTGCTGCAGCCGCTCGATAAAGCGCAGAAAGCGGAAGAGGCCGTGGCGGGCGAAGCCTTCAAACTGGCGCGCCCGGTCCAGGAGGGCGCGTAAATTTGCCTGGCGTTGGGCCCCGCCGGGCAGGCCGCCGACGAACTCCAGGTAACCGGTCTCCCGGTAAAGCTGCCAGATAACGTCCCCCAGGGGCTGGCGGCGGGCCAGGGTACGCCACCGCTCCAGGCGGGCTAAAAATTCTCGCAGCAGGGAAGCCAGGTCCCGGTCCTTACCCGGGACGGCCTTGCCGGCCGCCGCCCCTGGACCGGGATGATCGTCGCGCCACGGTTCCTGGGTATCTTCGATATAGGGAGCGATGCAGACCGGGTCCTGACCAGGCTGGTTATCTAAAGCCCCCCCTGATCCCGTAGCGGTGGAGGAAGGAGCGGCGGACTCCCTGGCAGTGAAAGGCAGCAGTGGCGCTCCCGCCGCCTTCACCACAGCAGTAAAGAAGTCTTCCCCCGGGGCCGCCAGGCGGATGCGGGCCAAGTCTCCGGCCGATAAGCCCACTATGGGTGAGCGCAGGACGGCCGCCAGGGGAATGTCCTGGTGAGGGTTGTCAATGACCCGCAGGAGGGAGAGGATGGTCTCGATTTCCGTGGCGGCAAAATAGCCGCTGCCCAGGTCGGCATAGGCGGGTATACCATACTGCTTTAGGGCCTCCAGAAAAACCGGCGCCCGGTCCCTGGTAGCCCGCAAAAGGATAACTATGTCCCGGTAGGTCAGGTCCCGGTACTCCTTCTTCTCCTGGTCCCAGACCTGGAACTCCGGCCCGGGCCGCTCCGGGGTGCCCCGGACCATGCGCCGGATACGCCGGGCCACCAGCAGGGCTTCCCTCTCCAGGGCCGTTAAATCCTCCAGGTCCGGTGCGCCAGTTTCCCCGCCAGGTGAGGCGGCCCCGTATCCGGATAAGGTTTCCCCATACCCGGCACCGCCGCTAATTTTCCCTCCCTTGCCAGCGCCAACGGCCTCCGGCAGGTCTGTCCTTCCCCCGGCCCCGGTGCCAGCTGCCACCTTACCCTCCTGGAGGTAGACCTCCACCGCCGGGGTTGCTGCCGCCGGGTTCTCCGGGTACCCGGCCCGGCCCACCAGGGCCGCGGCGGCGTCGTACTCCAGTTCCCCCACCAGGGGCGAGAAGACCTGGCGGAAGATAAAGTTCACCCCGTCCACCACACCCTGGCGGCTACGGAAGTTGGCCTTAAGGAGGATGCGGCGGTTCGGCCCCCCTTCTCCCTCCGGGTACTGCCGGTACTTGGCCAGGAAAAGATCCGGGTTGGCCAGGCGGAATCGGTAGATACTCTGCTTGACGTCACCGACCATAAAGAGGTTGTTTTCAGCTACGTCCTGGCGAGAAACCAGGGCCAGGATGGCGTCCTGGACGGTATTGATATCCTGGTACTCGTCCACCAGCACCTCGGCAAACCGTTGCCGCAGCTCCAGGGCGACGTCCGAGGGTTGCAGCCGGCCGGGGCCGGCGCCCTCGTCCAGAAGTACCCGCAGGCAGAGGTGCTCCAGGTCGCTGAAATCAATCAGGTTGCGGCGGCCCTTTGCTTCCCGGAGGGCGGCGTCAAAGCGCCGGACCAGGCCGACCAGGGTGGCTACCAGCTCACCGGACCGTTCCAGCTCGGCCCGGACGGCAGCCTCATCCCGGCAGAGGTCCTCTTTTAAGGCATACAGGAGGTCCCTGGCCTGGTTCCTCAGCTTGCCGGCCCTTTCCTTCAGGACGGGGTCCACATCCTCCCCCCGGGCGGCCTTGAGCCGGCCAAAATGGACGGCTGCCAGTTTAGCGTTCAGTTCCTCCCAGGGGAGGTCCCCCACTTCCTCCAGGAGCCGCGTGACCTGTTCCTTTTCGTTCTCCAGGTTGTCCAGGTAAACGGCCGGGCCGCCGGGGGCGGCGGCCGCCTGCCGGGCCTGTTCCAGGTACCAGGCCGCTTCCTGCAGCTCCAGGGTGATCATTTGCCGGAGTTCACCGTACCAGGGCAGGGATTCCAGGGGAGTTTCCGGAGTTACCTTGTAGGAGGATGTCACCTGTTCCAGCCAGGCTTCCGGCCAGGGCAGGCTGCGGCTGAATTCCCAGACCCTTAGCACCAGGTCCACCAGGTTGGCGTCACCGCGGCCCCCCAGGCTGTCGGCCAGGTCGGTAACCGGGCCGCCGTCCGGTTCGGCGGCAAAGGCCTCCTCCAAGACCCGATCCATGACCTCCAATTGCATGAGGTCCACTTCGGCCGGGTCCATGACCCGGAAGCCCGGGTCCAGGTCCAGGCGGTAGAAGTAAGTGCGCAGGACCCAGAGGCAGAAAGAGTGGATGGTACTGATATGGGCGCGGTTTAAGAGGAGGAGCTGGCGCCGCAGGGCCTCATTTTCGGGGTCCCTGGCCACGGCCGCCTCCAGGGCGGCGCCGATGCGCTGGCGCATCTCGGCGGCGGCCGCTTCGGTAAAGGTCACCACCAGCAGGTTCTCCAGGCTGACGGGGTCCTCCGGGTCAGTCAGCCGCTGGATAATCCGCTCCACCAGGACGGCCGTCTTACCGGCCCCGGCAGCGGCGGCCACCAGGATGTTGGCCCGACGGGCCCTGATGGCGGCTAGCTGATCCGGCGTCCACTCGCGTTTGCCCGTTGCAGTCACCTTAAGGAATCACCCTTTCATCTGGCTCCCCAGAAAAGCGGCGGCCAGTTGCCAGAAATCCCCCGGCAGGTTTCCCAGGCGGCGGTAACCGCTGCCCGGGATCTGGGGGTCAAAGGCGCATACCGGCCGGTAGGGGCAAAAATCGCAGGCTGTTTCCTGGCCCCGGCGGTAGGGGCTGATCTCCACCCGGCCGGAGAGGATGGCGCCGGCCAGTTCAGCCGCCCTGGCCAGGGCCAGGTCCAAAAGGAGCGCCATCTCCTCCCGGCCGGCCACCGGCGCGCCCTTGCGCAGGCTGCCGTCTTTATTCAGGCGGAGCGGCAGCAGGTCCGGGCTGGCTGCTATCTCCCGGTCCATAAGCTTGATCACTTCCACATCGTCCAGGAGCAGGCCGCGCATCTTCAATTCCTGGCGGCGGAGCCTGGCGGCGGCCTCCTTTCCAACCGGGCCCCTTTGCCGGATCAGGGGGTTCCTGACGGCAAAGTAAAGCATGCCGGCCGGCTCGGCCGCCTCCCCCAGCAACTCCGGGGCCGCGTCCAGGGCCGCCCGCAGGTAGAGGGGCAACTGCAGGGCCAGCCCGTAATAGACGGCTGTGAGGTCCAGGGTGGTGGGGCTGCTCTTGTAGTCGATCACCCGCAGGTAGGGGCGCCCCTGGCGCCGGGCCACGTCGATCCGGTCCACCCGCCCCTCCAGGAAAACTCTTCGGCCGGGTCCGGCGTCCAGTTGCAGGGGCGGCAGCTTCCCCCGGCAGCCAAAACTCGTTTCCACAGCCAGGGGACGAAACTCGCCCCGCCGGGCATGCTCGTTGAGGACCTCCATTACCCGCTGCAGGGTCTGCTCGAGCTTTTTCCGCAGGTAGCCGTAGCGAGCGTTGCTGCTCAAGATCTCATGCTGCAGTGCAGGTGCCAGGCTGTCAACGACCTGGCTGATGATGGCCGCTGCTTCGTTGTCGCTGAGCCGGCCCCAGTCAAGGCCCCGGCGGCCCAGCTCTTCGACAAATAGCTTCAGGGCGGCGTGATAGAACTGGCCCATCCCGGCAGGGTCCACCTGGTAGAGGCGGCGTTCCTGTAACCCCAGGCCGTAGCTTAAAAAATAGCGGAAGGGGCAGCCGGCAAAGGTCTCCAGCTGGGAGATGCTGAGCCGCAGGGGCCGGGGGTAGAGGCCCCGGGCCAACTCCGGTTCCAGGGGGTCCACCTGGTTGCGATACCCCCCTCCCTCCAGGAGGCCCAGCATTTTTTGTCCCCTGGCGTCCTGGTGCAACCAGCGGTAAACCTCCTGCCACAGGGGTGGCAGGGGCCGACCCCGGCCCAGGAGGCGCGCAAGGTGGCCGGCCGCCTGGCGTGGCGTGGTCAGGTAAACCAGGTCGTCGTCGCCCCCGGGGAGCTCCGTGCCGGCGGTCTCTTCCCTAAGGCCCGGCAGCAGTTGTCGCAAGCGGCGCACCAGGGGCGAGGGAGAGAGGGCTTTGCCCTCGGCGTCGGCCAGGGGGTAACTCAGCCACAGGTAGCGGCGGGAGCGGGTCAGGGCCAGGTAGGCCAGGAATTCCTCGTGGAAGAGACGCAGGGTTCCCGTAGGGGCCAGCTCCAGGCCGGCCGCCCGCAGTTCCTCCCTTTCCCGGTCGCTGAAGGTGGCGTCCTCGGGCAGCCGGGCCGGCAGGACCCCTTCACCGACCCCCAGAACAAAGGCCGCCTGGAGTTCCGGCTGGCGGGAGCGGTCCAGGGTACCGGCGACTACCTGATCCAGGGCCGGGGGGATGAGGCGGAGCTTCAGGCTCTCCAGGCCGGTATCCAGGATGGCGGCATACTCCTCCAGCTCCAGGGAAGTATCGCCCAGGGCTAACACCAGTTCCTCCAGGAGGTCCATGAGGCCTTCCCAGATCTGCTCGTGTTCCTGGGCGGCGTCCAGATCCCCGGCAGCGGCCGCCTGCCGGCTCCAGGCAGCCAGCCGTTCCGGCACCCCCAGCTCCTGCAGGAGGTCAAAGAGGGCTGCGGTTATCTCCCGTCCCGTCAGTTGCCGGCCCCGGAGGGCCCCGTCGAAGCGCCGCAGGTGGCAGCTGGCCCGCTCCCGGATAGCGTTAATGGTTTCGCCGGCGGCACTGCCCGGCGGCGAAGGGGTTTCCAGATCCCGGGAATTTCCATACTGCCAGGGCCGGCTATCGCGCCACCGGCGGCCGCGGATGCCGTGGGCCAGGACGTAGTTCTCCAGGAGGTCGATCTCCTCGCGGGGAACGGGCACCAGGTCGCTCTTGAGATAACGAAACACGGGATCATAGGCCCAGTCCTCCAGGACGGCCTCCAGGGCGGCCCGGACCAGTTCCACCAATGGGTGGTGGCCCACCGGCCGGCGGCGGTCGATGAACAAGGGGATGTTAAAATCGCGAAAGGTGTTGACGATAAGGTCGTGATAGGGCTCCAGGTCCCGTACCAGGACGGCCATCTGCCGCCAGGATAGGTTCTCCTCCCTGGCCAGGCGCAGGATCTCCCTGGCTGCCGCCTCAACCTCCACCCGGCGGTTGGCAGCGGCCACGAGCCTGATGCCTGCCGCATCGCCCCGGAATGGCCGCAGGGGCCAGCGGCCGAAATGGGCTTCCAGGTGGGCCAGGGCCGGCGCCTCCCGGAAACGGGGCGGGGTTCCCGCCAGGCAGACGTCGTCTTCCACCCGGACCCCGGCTGCCAGGGCCAGCTGCCGCAGGCGGTGATAGGTCTCGCCGGTGGGGTGAAAGAGCTCCGTCTCCCCCAGCCGCCGGTGCCTCAAGGTCGGGTCCAGGCACAGGGTGACGGTTACCTGCTCCGCGACGGCCATCAGGGCCTGGAGAACGGCCTCCTCCTGGGGAGTAAAACCATTAAAGCCGTCGACCCAAACCCGTGCTCCCCGGATAAAGGCTGCTTCCGGCAGCCGACCGGCCAGGAGGGTGAGATAGTCGTCGGGGTCCAGGTAGCGCCCCGCCAGGTAAGTCTCCAGCTCCCGGTAGACCAGGGCCAGGTCCCGGAGCTTGCGGGCCAGGATGGTTTGCTCGCGGCCTGTCTCCCGGTACCTCTCCAGGATTCTGTCCAGGTCCGCCGGCGTTACCCGGTAGAGCTTCAACTCGGCGATGGTGTGGGCCAGTTGCTCGATAAAGCCCGGGCTCCCGGCCAGGGGAGCGAAAAGGCCAAGGTCGTCCCGGTGGGCGCTCACTACCGCCCGCAGGGCCATAGCCTTGCCCATCTCGCCCAGGTGGGGCCGGGCCGCGCCGCCGGCTTCCTGGAAGACTCGCCAGCCCAGGCGGCGAAAGCTCAACACCTGGACCCGGCTGAAGCCGGGAACACCAGCCGCCCGGTGCAGGTCCAGTTCCATCTGCAGGGTGGCCTGCTCCGGGGTGAGGATAATGAGGGCCGGGCCTGCCGGCCCCTCCGCCAGGATCGCCTTTATCTCCTCAAGGCAGAGGCGCGTTTTGCCCGACCCGGCGCGGCCCAGGACCAGACGTAAAGCCAAAGGTCAACACCTGCCTGTACCCAAAATACCGGTCTTACCATCCTCAACATCCCTGGACCTCCCGTTGAAGGCCCTGTTTAAATCTTATTAAAGGGCGTCGCCGCCTTCACTACCTACCATCGCCGTACCCACTCCGTTTTATGGACAAAAGGATCATAAAGTAGAACTTAACAGGTTGCCCTTACTTTTCGATCTTCACCGGCATCCCCCAGGCGGCAAAATCCGGGTCATGGGATAAAAGAATCAACTGCCGCTCGAGGGCCAGGGCCGCAAGGCTTTCCCGGATGCGCTCCCGGCGGGCGGCATCGCAGTTGACAAAGCAGTCGTCGAAGATAAAAGGCAGGGTCAGGTTGGCGCTCAGGAGGTCACCGATAGCCAGGCGTAAGGAGAGGTAGAGCTGATCCTGGGCGCCGCGGCTGAGCTGGGCCAGGGCCATAACCACCCCGGCTTCCCGTACCTCTACCTGGAAATCTTCAGTTATATCAACTTGTCGTTCCCGGTGGCCGGTAAAGAGGTTGAAATAGCGGCTGGCGGTCCGGGCCAGCTCCCGCCGGTAGTTCTGGCTGTAGTCCCGGGCCGCGGCCGCCAGTTCCCGGTAGGCCAGGGCCAGGGCCCCGGCCTCCAGCTCCAGGCGCTCCAGCTCCTTTTCCCTGGCCGCCAGGGTCTCGGCAACAATGGCCATGTTGGCGATTTGGCTGCCTTCCAATTGGGACTGGCGGCGCAGGAGCTGACGTTCTTCTTCCTCCAGCCCCCGTAACCGGCCTTCCGTTTCTATTATCCCTGCCCGGAGGGCCCTGTACTGTTCTTCCAATTCCTCCCCTTTTGTTTCCCCTCCGGGTTCGGGCAGGCCCGGATGCTCCCGGACCAGGTCCTGCCATTCCTGCAGAACGGCCACGGTCCGGTTGGCAGCATCCAGATAAGCTGTGGCCAGGTCTTCCAGGTCGCCTTCACCCAGGAGGCCGGCCAGCTGTTCCTGCCAGCCCTGCCACTCCTGGGCCAATTGTTCATAGGCCTGCCGGCGCTCCAGGGCTTTACCGGCCCCTCCCCCGCCCGGTGCCAGGATGGCGGCCAGATCTTCCCGCAAGCCGGCCGCCTCAGGTTCCAGCTCCTGGATTTGCTCCCATAAATCCTTTACCCGGCTCCCGGCGGCCTGCCGCCGGCCGGCCAGCTCGCCCAGGCGTTCCTTTATCCTGCCCGCCTCCTCTAGGAGGGGGGCAACGGCTCCGGGATCGATCGCCGCGGTAAAGGGGGCCACGTGTCTTTCCAGGGCGGCAATCTTCTTCGCCAGGCGTTCCAGGGCCGTCCGCCCCTCTTTATCCGGTTTAAGGAGCTGCTCCCTCTTTTCTTGCACCTGCCGGCTAAGATACGTCAACTCTTCCCACCGCCGCGCCCGGGCCAGGAAATCTTCCCAGGCGGCATGATCCAGTTCCTTTAACCAGGTTAAAAGCTCGCCCACCGTGGCCGGAGCCTGCCCCGCCAGCCGCGCCAGGGAGGCAAGACCC
This sequence comes from Moorella thermoacetica, assembly GCF_001267405.1. Classification (NCBI taxonomy): domain Bacteria; kingdom Bacillati; phylum Bacillota; class Clostridia; order Neomoorellales; family Neomoorellaceae; genus Neomoorella; species Neomoorella thermoacetica. Next base: position 401,358 of record NZ_CP012369.1, on the reverse strand, counting down.
GGCCATGGGGCTCCCAGGCCGGCAAGGGGTACTGTTAAAGCCGCCGGCGGCGGTGTTCCCACAGCCTTTATGGTAAATGATTCCATCTCAGCTGCCAGGCGCCGCTTTTCTTCCCTGGTAGTCAGGTAACGGCGGTAGGCTGCCGTCACATCGCTAAAGCGGGCGCTGATGGCGGCGGTAGCGGTATGGAAATCGCTTCTAACCCTGGTTGCTGCCTCCAGAGCCTGCCGGGCCGCCTCTTCTTCAGCCGTGCCGGGCAAAGAAGCGGCCAGGGTTGCCAGTTCCTCCCGGACCCTATCCCGCTCCCGCAGGCGCTGGCGGAGCTCCCCCAGTTCAGCCGCCGTGGCCCCCGCCCAGGGGCCTAAGATAGCATCCAGCTGCGCCAGGCGCCCCTGCAGGGTGGTAATCGCCGCGGTCAGGTCCAGGATGTCCCTACCGGGTCGGCCCAGGTAAGATCCGGCAGCATAGCCCAGGCCGGCCAGGACCAGGGCAGTTGCTAGGGCGAGAAGCCAATTGCCGGTGGCCAGGCCGGTTACCAGCCCCCCCACCAGGCCGGCGCCCGCCAGGCCCAGGGCTGTGGCCAGCCTCCTGCGCCTGCAGGCTGCCAGGGCCGCCTTCCTGGCTGCTTCCCTGGCCTGTAATTCCTCCAGGATCCGGGGTTTATCTGTCGCTGCCTGGATGGCTTCCCCCCCCAGGTCTTCCAGGTCGCCGAATTCTCGCCGGAACTCTTCCTCGCGGCGCCGGTAGGCGGCCTTTTGTTCCTCCAGGCGCCGGCAGGCGTCCCGGGCCGCCTGCTCTTCCCTTTCCAGGGCGAGCCTGGTGGCGGCGTAGTTGGCCAGCAGGGTTTCCTTTTCCGGCAGCAGCCCGGCAAAACAGCTCAGATCCCCCGCCAGTTCCGCTTCCAGTTCCTTATAGCGGTTTTGCTGCTCCTGGAAGCGGCCCCATTCCTCCAGGAGCTGACGCGCGGCCACCTGCAAGCCCTCCAGGACCGTGGCCGGGCTGTTTCCCAGCAAGCTGAAATCAGGCAGGGCGGCCAGCTCAGCAGCCGTTTCTGCCGCCCGGGCCGCCAGTTCACGCACCTGCCCTTCCAGTTCCTCCCGCTCCTTGAGGAGGCTCTGCAGGTCCTCCAGGTCCCGCAGGATGTCCGGGTGATCAGCCACCGCCGCCAGTTCTCCCTGCAGCCTGGCTGTTAATGCCTCCTGCTCCGCGTTTAAATCCCGGAGCTGCGCCTCCCAGTTCGCCGCCTCGCCCTTTAAGCGGGCTATTTCCTGCTCCAGCTCCGCTAGGCGGTCGAGTTTGCCGGCGCTACCTGCCGGGGCGCCGGCCCACTCGGGATACGACCGGGCCGCCAGCTCCTTGTGCCGGCAGATCTTCTCCTCCAGTTCCCGGGCTCTTTCCTGGACCGCCCCGGCCTGCTGCTGTTCGCGCAGGGCGCTTTTGTACCTCAATTGCAGGGCGCGCCATCCGTCCCAGGCTGCCAGAAGGTCCTGTTGTTTTTTTAGTTGCACCCGGACTGCTTTAATCTCTGCCGTCAGTTCCTGGAGCCGGGAACGCACGGCAGCCAGTTCTTCAATGGTACTGCCGGTAGCCTGCTGCTGCGCCCGTAAAGAGTCAATCTCCGCCTGCAATTCCTCCAGCCGGGCATCCTTGCGCCCGTTGTTGCCCACGCCCCGGTCACCGCAATAACGGGTCAGGGCCCTCAGGTCGTCAGCCAGCATTTTCAGGGCTTCCTGGTAGTGGCCGCCGCTGCCGGAAAGGAGCTTTTGCACCTCACTGCTTAAAGCCCTTCCTTCCGGCAGGGGCTGGCCCAGGCAGAAGGTGGCTTCAAAGAGTTCCCGGGAGGTCATTCCCAGTAGGGAAGCCAGGTGCTCGTTATAGACCGGGTTGTGCTTGTGGGCTGCCGGGTTGTGGCTCCCCCGCCAGACCTCTTCCCAGCCATGAGCCCCCCTGGTCCTAATGGTCACCCGGTTATTATTAAATTGACGCCTCACTGCATAGGCCCGGCCGTCCACCAGGAATTCCAACTCGCCTTCAAACCGGTCCGGCTCTTCCCGGTTGGCAAAACGGGCGCTGCCAAAGGCCTCCGGGTTGCCGCTATTGGGGAGGCCGAAAAGGACGGCTTCCAGGCCGGCAACCAGGGTTGACTTGCCCTTTTCATTGGGGGCCACGAGGACGTTGAGGCCTTCCTGGAAAACAACGGTCACCCCCTCCCGGTAGCAGCCGAAACCGGCCAGCCTCAGACGCTGCCAGGTTACCGCTGGCATTACCTGCTACCCCCCTTCAGGGCCAGGAGGCCGCGAAAAATCGCCCGGCGGATCACCTCTGCTTCCCCGGGTCCCGCAGAGCCGGCAAGCTTTTCTTGCAGGCGGCGGACAAAAAGGCCCCTGATGGTTGGTTCAGCGGCGATACTCTCCAGGATTTCCGGCGTCCATCCTGCCGTTTCGTTCACCAGTTCCAGGTATGGGCAGGGGTGACCCAGGCGGGCCTGGAGGCCCTCAAGGTCCAGATCAAAGGCGAGGCTGCCCGTCAGGCGCACCTGCATCAGGGCACCGGGGTCAAGGGCGTCCCTGACGGCCGTCTCCAGTTCCTCCGGTTCCTGGAAAGCCGTAACGTCCAGGTCAACGAGCCGCCAGGGCGTTACCCGGGCCGGTACCTGCTCCACCCGGGCCGGGCCGTCCCCCAGGGTGACTATGGTCCAAGAGCCGGTCCCGGGATCGGCGAAGCCCTTGCCGGCCACCATGCCGGCGTAGACGGCCAGTCCCCGGCCCAACCTCCTTTGTCCCCCGCGGTGGATGTGGCCCAGGGCTATGTAGTCATACCCGGCGGCTGCCAGGGCTTCCCCATCCAGGGGCAAGCTCCTTTCCCCGCCGTCCCAGTCCAGGGAGCCGTGGAAAACCGCCAGGTTCACCCCTTCCCCCTCGGCCGGAGGGAAGGCCTTTAACGGGCCGTCAACCCTGGTCACACCGCCGGTGTAGGCCATGGCCATTAGGTGACAGGTGTCGCCCTTGACTTTTAGGGTAGCCACTTTAGCCGGCATGGGATCGGTCACCAGGAGGCCCGGCCAGCGGCCGGCTTCCCGGCGGTATACCGCATCGTTATATGTAATCTCATCATGGTTCCCCGGCACCGTTATCACCTGGATGCCGGCGGCTTCCAGCCGGGTTAGCTGGCGGATGGTTTCCTCCACCAGGGAAGCCTCCGGCCGGTGGTTGTCAAAGAGGTCCCCGGCGATGAGGACCAGGCTGATTCCCTGCCGGGGGTCCAGGGCCAGGTCCACGGCCGCCTGCAAAACCCTGTTGCGCGCCCGGTAGACCTCCTCCCGGACCGGTGCCGGCAGGTCAGGCCGGTACCCCAGGTGCAGGTCCGCCAGGTGCAGGACGCGGAACAACAGTGCCACCTCCTATATTTAAGGTTTAAATACGAAATCTGATATGGAGCATTTTTGGATTTAATTAATGTGAGGACTTACACTATACTTAGATTCATTTACTCGGCGACAATCACTTGTACGCCTGCGCTTTCCAAAGCACTACGGAAAACGGGATCGATTCCGCTGTCGGTGATCAGCGTGCTAATCCGGGTCACGGGGCAGATGCTAACTAAACCTGTTTTACCAAATTTGCTAGAGTCCACAACGGCTATCAATTGGCGGCTGATCTCCACCATTTTCCGGCGGATGGGCATGGATTCGATGTCATGTTTGGTCAACCCTTCTTCCAGGCTGAGGGCGCTGCAGCCCATTACGCAGATTTGGGCGTGCATCCCGGCTAACATTTGTTCCCCCATCCCCCCGAACAGGTTGTAGGCGTGGGGGCGCATGACACCGCCGGTCACAATTACCACGATGTTCTCTCTGTCCCGGAGTTCATAAGCAATCTCCACGCTGTCGGTAATGACGCGGAGCGGCTGTGCAGGTTTCAGAGCCCGTGCCACCTCCAAGGTGGTCGTGCCCGCATCAAGAATAATGCTTCCTGCGTTCTCCACCAACTTGGCCGCTACCTGGCCGATTTTTTTCTTCTCCATGGAGTTTTTTTGGGCCCGCACGTGCTCGGTCATCTCTTCTGGCAGCCGGTCAGCTAAGCAAGTGCCGCCCCGTGTTCTTATCAATACTCCTGCCCGTTCAAGCTCCTTAAGATCGCGCCGGACAGTAGCGGGGGATGCCCCCACGATTTGGGCGAGTTCGGTTACAGATAGCCAACCTTTCTGCTGTAAGGCGTTCCGTATCTCCTCTCGCCGCTGTGCCGCCAACAACCCGATCACTCCAATCGTCTGCTACATACCGAACTAGCCAGGTGGTTTCAGGCCAAATAAGGGAAAAAATATCATCCACACCCTAGGTGGACGGCGTAACATCTCCCAAGGAAAAACCAGGCCAAAATGTTTTTAAAGGTAGCGGCCACCTGCCCCTATGCGTATGTACCGCCACCTATGCCATCATACCACAAAAATGAGCCGAAACGCCAGAGTGTGACCAGAAATCTGGTTCCAGGCTTCATACCGAGGTGCCAATGCAGAGTACGAAATGTGGGTTACGTTACTACACGTATCGGCTTCAGCCATGATGCGGATTAAAAATAAATGACCAACTGGAAATTTAACCCTGTTGGTCATATTATATAAAAAAGTTAATAAAGGTATATCTAATATTTATTATAGTGCTTAGTTTTTAAAGACTGATCACTGCCTGGATTAAAGGCTACGATATAGGTTCATCCAACGTCAAAATTAATATGAAGCCTATAATAGCACATAGCCCGAAATACAGGAATGCAGCATTATAACTTTTAAAAGCATCCAGTAAAGCTCCTACGATCATTGGAGAAAAGAAACCTCCAAGGTTGCCTCCACTATTCACTAGTGCAATGGCTACGGGATAACTGTTAGCATTAGTCACACCCATAGGATAGGCTGTAAATGCAGGCCAACCTATATTTAGTAAAAAACCTGTCATGAATAAGCCAATAGATACGGCAAAAACGTTTTGAGGTAATGATATTATTACAACCATCATGATGGCTGTAGTTAAGGCAGTAATAATCATAGTTGGCTTACGCCGCTTAAGAAACACTTTATCCGATAACCACCCACCGATAATTGAGCCCAAAAAACCACCGATCCATGGTGTGCTTGCTACAAATCCCATTTTCATAAATGAATATCCTTTAGTATTAACCAAATACGATGGAATCCAGGTCATTAGACCGTAAAGGACACTTACCATCATAAAATATGCAAGCGTGTCACCCCAAATATTCCATGAAGTAAAGACTTTCCCGTTCGAATCTATAAGCTTTACTCTCTTGGCACGGATTAACTTGTCCAACCATCCTAAAGAATTGCTTTGTATATTATCTTTTGAAGTAACCTTACTTTCACTGCGGATATATTCAACTTCGGCGGCAGAACAAAAAGGGCTCTCCTCTGGGTGACTCTTAACTAACAGATACCAAATTAAAGACATTACAATACCTGGTATAGCAAACAAATAAAATACATAGCGCCATCCGAAATGTAAAGTAATCCAAATTCCTATAGGGGGTACAATTATCGGCGCAAACATTGTTGCAGCAATATAAACACCAGTAGCTGTTGCTTTTTCTTTGGGAGGAAACCAAGAGTTAATAGTTGTAGTCATCCCTACAGGAGTTGGGCCTTCAGCTAACCCTAAACCCAGTCGAAACCATTTCATAACCGTGGCATTGAGGGCGGTACCAATTAAATAGGTAAAGGCAGAGAATCCAAGAATTGATAGTGATACTAACCCACGCGTACTAAATTTACTAAACCAAAAACCTGCTGGAATTTGCGAAATGGCATAACCGAGGAAAAAGAAACTTGCTAAGGCACCGGCTTCTAAGTTGGACAAACTGAAATCTTTTTTAATAAAAGGTAATACTACCCCTATATTTGATCGATCGGCATAGTTTATAGTATAAGCGACAAAAATGAGGAGCAAAACTATCCATCTATAATTAGTTGATTTTTTAAGTGTTTTTCCCGTTTCAGTAACTATCTGAGACAACTATATACCCTCCCACATAATTGTATTTTTTGCCTTAATGTTACCCTGCACTTGCAATTGTGAAAGCGACCTGGCCAGCTAGTTCTTACCATCCACTTCAATTTTATTGTTTTCTATAATCGATATTCCCCCTTCCAAACTGCTTATAATCTCTCTGTAACAACATTTAATACATCAATTACCCCCCTTTGGATACATTCATTAATATACATTTAACGCGTGCATTGCTTCTTTTGTCGAAGGGTACAACCTTTCATAAATAGTAAATAACTGGTCATATATCTTGTAATTTGTGAAATTAGGTTTAAAACATGAGTTGAATTTTTTAAGATAAGGAATTTCTGGATCCTCCCATCCCATATAAACACCCCCTGCTATACCCCCAAGTAATGCGGCACCTAATGCTGCAACATGCTGAAAATCTGTTGTCTGGTACTCTAAACCTAATACATCCGCTTTAATCTTTAATCCCAATTGGCTTTTAGCTGCACCACCGACACAAGGTAAACTTTTAATTTTTAAATCCCACTGTGCTTCAGCATATTTCAAGATTTGACGTAAACCAAAAGCTATTCCTTCATATACGGCTCTTATAATATCAGCTCGTCTAGTATCCAGTCGTAGACCCAGCCAAAGGCCTTTGGCATTGGGATCGAAAATCGGACTCCTTTCTCCCGCCAAATATGGTAGAAAAATAAGTCCACGAGCACCGGGTTCGGATCTTTCTGCCTCTTTTTCTAGTTCACTCACTGTACCTAATTCGGGAAAAACATTAGTTATCAACCATTCGATAGCAGCACCTGGAGTAGACATAGCCCCGTGAGCAAGCCAACGGCCCGGGTAAACGTGAGATCTGTTTAGAAACATAGAATTAAAATCTGGTCTATCAAGGCAAAAAGTTAGCACATCCGAGGTCCCTGCACTTTCAAAACAGTCGCCTTTCTGTGATAAACCCAGAGCAAAACTAGCAGCCGCGGTATCAGCACAGCCCAGGGCGACAGGAAGTCCTGTGGGCAATCCTGTCTCCTTAGCCGCTTGAGGAGTTACTTCACCAATTTTTGTATAAGGTGTTAAAATTGTAAGAAGTTTCGAGGATGGAATTCCTAAGAGTTCGCGTAATTCATCTGACCATTTAAAAGGTTCGGCTAAACGCACCAGGCCAGAAAAAGATGCTACAGTAGGATCAACTGCCCATTCCCCCTTTAATTGGCCACATAAAAATGTATTAAGAAAGCCAACTTTTTTGGTTCTATTCCAGCTATTATTTTCTTCTCTCATTATCCAACGCACTATTCCGGCAGAATAGGTAGACGGAATAGGTTTATTCCCTACATGAGATTGAAAATCTTCCTCTCCCCCCCAATATTTAACTAGTTCTTCGACATCCTCTTTGCTCCTGATATCTAAATAAGGAATAGCAGGTCTTACCGGAAGACCCTCATCATCTAAAAATACAGTGGTAGGACTCGTTACACTAAAACCCAATCCTGCAAAACCTGTTAAATCTGTTGTTATCTCCCGAAGAACCCGGCAAGTGGCATCCCAATACTGCTTTAAATCTAATTCTATCCAACCGGGTCGTGGACTCGAAAAAGCAATTTTGACTTCGCCCTGTCGAACTAGTTCCCCGTTAATATTAAAAATACAAATTTTAACGCTGCTTGTTCCTGCATCTATGCCTATTAAAAGTGGTTTTTTCAAGGAATAATCGCCACCTTAATACCTTGACTTGATCCTGCAATTCTAAAGGCTTCTTCCGCCTTATCTAAAGGGAAACGATGGGTGATCATTTTAGAAGCCTTTACTTTACCCTTTGCGATTAAATCCAGAGCCTTTCTATAGTCATCACGCCTTGCAGCACTTGTACCAGTGATTTTTATTTCGTTATAATGAATGAGATTTACATCAAGTGCTGCTTTGTCACCAACAGAAAAGCCAGCAAAGAAATTAATTGTACCTCCTTTTTTTACAAGGGTAAGGGCATCCTGTGCTAAGGCCGGTATGCCTATGGCCAAAAAAATTATATCTGCTCCTAATCCATCAGTAACATTTTTAACTATGCTATTTAGATCCTCGGTCTGAGGGTCTACTACACGATCTGCTCCGAATTCTTTGGCTATAGCACGTCGATGTTCATTGGGTTCACTGATAATTACATAACTGGCCCCAGAACTTTTAGCTAATTGCAAGTGCATTAGTCCAATTGGCCCCGCGCCTAAAATTACAACCACATCTCCTAATTTTACTTTAGAATTATGATGTCCGTTCAAACAGCATGCAAGAGGCTCTGCTAAAGCTGCTTCCTCAAGGGAAATGTTGGAAGGCAAGTGATACACATTCCCCCCTTTAACCGCAGGGGCTGGAATACATACATATTCTGCAAATGCACCTTCATACTCGTAACCCAGGGCTGTACGATTAGCGCATACGTTTTCTAATCCATTTTTACAATAGAAACATGTATGGCAGGGAATAACAGGCGCCACACCTACTCTATCACCAACATGAAATTCTTTTACATTAACTCCAGTTGCCTCAACAACCCCAGCAAATTCGTGGCCCAAAATAGAGGGTATCCGGACCCCTCTTGTTTTGGCCCCCCTAAAAATTCTAAGATCTGTACCACAGATTAAACACGCAGCAACTTTTACTAAAATCTCATCCTCTCCCGGTTCCGGAAGTGGTACATCTCTTAGCTTAAGCTCGTTAGGTCCCTCAAACACTAAAGCCTTCATTAGAACTTATCTCTCCTTGCATTCTCTATAAATTTCTAAGGCTTTTTCTACTGAAGCACCTGAATGGACAATAGCCTTAATCGCTTCAATAACAGCGGCCGGGTTTGAATCTTCCCAAACGAAACGTCCACATGTTACCCCCGCCATACCGACCTGAATCCCTTCCCAAATCATCTGGAGATAAGATGATAAATCATTACCAGAAGAACCTCCAGCAATTACTACACGGCTGGGGCAGGCAGCCACTACCTTAGCAAAAGACTCTGCCGAACCTGTCCAATTAGTTTTTACGATATCCACACCAAGTTCTGCTCCTACCCTAACAGCATAAGAAACTGCATCAGCATTTTTGGGGTCTTTTACTTCGGACCCGCGCGGATAAATATGAGCTATAAGGGGTAAACCCATAGCTGAGGCTTCTTTGCTAATTTGAGCTAAATGGGTAATTTGTTCTGCTTGTTCTGGCCCACCTACTATAACACCAACTGAAATGGCATCAGCTCCCAGTCTTAAAGCTTCTTCAACATCAGCCACTGGCGTGTCATATTTTGGATGATAAGGTGAAAAAGTGGTAGATTTTAATATTAAAGGTACTTTGCCCGCATAAGGTGGAAATACTTTTTCAGCAATCCCTTTATGCATCGTTAATGCGTTAGGTTTACCTAAGATTATTTTCCTAACTGTCTCTTTAATATTAACTAAACCCGGTAAAACACCACGGGCCATAGCATGGTCAACTGTAATACCAACAAAACGCTTTGATTCAGAATCCAACAACCTACTTAAACGTATTTCTTTTCCTAGCATCATTAAAAGATCTTCCTTTCTTATTATATTTTTATTTAGATTTTACAAAGGCAATCACTTCACCAAGCTAAAAACTAAATACCACAACAAATCGGTTTATTGCCGCTGCACCTTAACCATAACCCAGATGCCCAAAGATTATATTAAATACTAAACGGTTCATTTTAATTTACATCTCCTCCCCTCTCCTGATTTTTCTCTCTGATTTTTTCTACTACCTATATTTAGAATTTATTTCGGTAATAATATCGTTGGCACTTCAATTTGCAACTATTAGCATGTTTTTATGCGCATTTTTCCTCTACTTACCCATTTTTTCTTTAACGTTTCTGTTGCTAAGTGAATCTATTCTACATGTTTTTAATAATTCCTGCTGGTCTTGCTGCTTTTTTACGTTTATACGTTTTCATTGTTGAAGCTTAATATGCGAAACTAATCTTTTTTGATGATTACAATTGATCTATTCTACGTGTTTTTAATAATTCCTGCTTGCTTTATTACTTTTTTTGCGTTCATATGCTCTCGTTGTTGAAGCTTAATATTTGAGCTTGCTTTTTTGACGCTTGCAATTGATGATTAGCAGTGGTCCCGGGAAACCGGTCTTTAAGTGTAGTTTGACCTGTAGAAAGCCTCTACCCCCAGTAAAAGAAAAGCGTCTGATATACCCAGACGCTTATTATATAGATACAGGTTGATTTCCTCATAGGTGCCTGTGGCCCTGCTAGTTCTTCTGGACCTTCTGGTCTGATTTACCAGCTTTACCTGGCTTACCTGACAGCACCCTCCTTCGGTGGGTCTCCACCCCGATAAGATCGCTAACCTATACCCCGCGCCCGCCCCATATACTCTACCGCCCCTTCGTAGCCCGGATTTCGCTTTGTTGTGCCAGCTCATCCGGGCGGTACAGCCTCGTATGGGGTTCCTGTTCATCGGGCCGTGGCCTTGTCTCCAGCTTCCTTCGGATTCCACCTCGCGATGGGCATTGCCTTTGGCTAGTAGATTGGTGCTGCCTCGTCTGCAGTGGACTTTCACCCCACCGGGTTAACGCCCATGCCAGGCGCACATCAAAAAAGCCGCCCGCAGGCGGCTCTATTAGTGTAAGGAGCTACTTCTTGGGAGTCACATTTCCCTGGGCGTCGCGTTCAACCTTCATGTCGGTTACGGGGATGTAGCCCATCTTGGTTACCAGGTTCTTCTGGACTTCGTCGCTCATTATGAAATCCAGGAATTTCTTGACTTCCCCCGTCGGCTGGCCTTTGGTGTACATATGCTCGTATGCCCAGACCTTGTACTTGTTGTCCACAATATTGGCTGCCGTAGGTTCAACCCCGTCAATTTTGAGGGGCCGGACGCTGGAATCAATGTAGGAGAGAACCAGGTAGCCGATAGCGCCTGGGGTTTCGGCAATGGTCTTGCGCACGGTACCGGAGGCATCCTGCTCCATGGCGATACCCTGGGCTTCTTCCGCACCGTTTAAGGCATATTTTTTAAAGGTCGCCCGGGTACCGGAACCCTTGGGCCGGTTGACGATGTTGATCTTCTGGTCAGGACCGCCGACGTCTTTCCAGTTGGTAATTTTACCGGTAAAGATGTCAATAAGCTGCTGCTGGGTAAGGTTGTCCACTTTGACGTCAGGATTAACAACGGCCGCCATGCCCACAACGGCTACCTTGTGATCCACCAGTTGGGAGGCGTCGATACCGTCCTTTTCCTCGGCAAAGATATCGGAGTTGCCTATCTGGACGGCACCCTGGAACACCTGAGAGAGGCCGTTACCGCTGCCGCCGCCGTTGACGACGATGCGAACACCCGGGTTCTTTTCCATATACTGCTTGGCCGCTTCATCTACCAGGGGTTGCAGGGCCGTAGAACCCGCTGCTGTTATGGCGCCGCTCCCGCCGGACTGCTGGTTGCTGTTTTGCTGGCTGCTACCCTGCTGGGGAGCCGGGAACTCTTTCTTACCGCAGCCCGCTACAGCCAGTACCGCCACCAGGGCAATCACTAAGATCGCCAGCCATTTACCTTTACTCAGCACTTTTCGTCCTCCTCAGTAAGAGACTTTACCGGCCGCGCTCGCCGGAACAATTTAATTATAACAGTTCGGTGTTAGGCTTGTGTTAGCCTGTTATTAAAATTGTATTAAGATTTGGGGAAAATGTTGTAAACAAAAGCGGGGTTAGCCCAGGAGGAGTGCTGTCCCGCCGGTAGTCGCCGCCGTAACCGTAGCCAGGAGCCAGTCGGACCCTGTCAGGGGAACGGTGTGCAGCAGGCCCCGCACCGGCCGGCTCATAAACGTCAGCCACATGGTTACGACGGTCCAGACCCCTGCCCCCAGGACGTAAGGGTTGCTGAAGTAACCCTGACCGCCGCCATCCATCAAGCGGCAGTCGAAGAGGTGGAAAAGCTGCCCGGCCAGTAAACCGGCCAGGGCCAGGGAACGGGCCGCGGCCACTGATCCGGTCAGGTAAAGCTTAAGGGCAAAGAGGAATAATCCTCCCAGGCCAATGAAAACACCCCGGGTCAGGATCTGGCGGCTAAACTCCCCGGCAAAAAAGTCGCTCCGGACCTGGCGGGGCGGTTGCCTCATTATTCCGGGGGACGGCGGGTCTTTGACCAGGGCAAGAGCCGGCAGGCTGTCACCCACCAGGTTTAGCCACAGGAGCTGGACGGGTAGCAGGGGCAGAGGCAGGCCGGCCAGGACGGCAGTAGCTGTCAGAAACACGTCGCCGATATTGGTCCCCAGCAGGTAGCGGATGGCCTTGCGAATATTGGCATAAATGGTGCGTCCCTCTTCTACCGCGTCGACAATGGTGACAAAGTTATCGTCAGCCAGGACGAGGCTAGCTGCGTCCTTGGTGACATCGGCACCATTCTGTCCCATGGCCAGGCCGATGTCGGCCTCTTTGACGGCCGGGGCATCATTTAGGCCATCGCCGGTCATGGCCACCACCCCGCCGGCTCGCTGCCAGGCCCTGACAATACGCGACTTGTGCTGGGGCGAGGTACGGGCGTAAACCTGGACGACAGGTACCAGGCGATCCAGTTCTTCGTCAGGCATGGTCTCCAGATCCCTCCCCGTCAGGACCATGCCGCCTGGTGTCAGGATCCCCAGCTCCCTGGCGATAGCCGTAGCTGTCGCCGGGTGATCGCCGGTGATCATGACCACCTTAATGCCGGCCGCGTGACAGCGGGCGATGGCCTGGCGAACTCCGGGCCGGGGCGGGTCCAGCATGCCGGCCAGGCCTGCAAAAATAAGGGGAGCGCCCGCTTCTCCATCCTCTCTATAGGCGACGGCCAGGACCCGCAGGGCCGGCCCGTAAAGGCTTGCGCTCCCTCGCCGTGACGGGAGTGAAAAATGGTATAGTCATCGGCGACCGCCCGGGTGACCTCAAGGCCAACTGGAGACAGGTATGGCAGGATATTGTCGCCGAAGCCAGAAATGTCAGGAATGAGGATATAAAAAATGGTTGCCCCCGAAGGCAACCCGGACAAATTACAGGGTATTTTACTTAAAGAATTCGATATTCAAGGTCTCACCCTGAGAACCAGGATGTTTAATAAAGCGGATTTCAAGGAGGCCGCGCTGATAGGTGGCCCGGGCGCTCTTGCTGTTTACGGCCACTGGCAGGGTAACGGAACGGCTAAATCTCCCCTGTTTTTTTTCTTGCTGGTGTACCTTTACCACCGGCAGGAGCTGGATCTCAGGATAGATCTCCCCTTCCAGGCGCAGTATATTTCCATTTAACTCCACTCGGACGTCACCTGCCTGGCGCAGGCCGGGGAGGGCCACCGTAACGATAATCTCGCCGGCTGTCTCTACTATATCTACCGGTGGCCATTTGCCCCTGGTCAGGCGATTCAGTAAACCGGCGGGTCCCGGCCAGCTCATGCCGGTGACTTCTTTAAAGAAGTCTTCATCCAGATAGGGAATATTCTTTAAAGCCTCCAGGGGGTTATACTCCCCGGTCATCATTTTCACCCTCTCTGCGACTGGCTTGAAAATTTACCCGGGGAGGCTTCCCGCCCAGGGGGCGGGGGTTAGGAATTGAGCTTCCTTCCGGCTTCTTTTCCCCGGGTGGTTTTGCTGGTGGGCCGAGGCGGATAACTCTGCCGCCATAATTAAGACCAATGCTCAAGGAGCCGCTTAAGTCTTTCACCCCGATGCCATCAATGTTAAACGTCAGCTGGTCCAGGTTTACTTTATCGATGCATACTTTATCTACGTGAACATTGAGATCCTGCCCTACCAGTTGCCCCAGGAGAGCCGTCAAATCAGCAGCCATTTTATTAACGGTGGCCTGTAGTTCTTCAACCCGGCGTTCGAGCCCGATTAGCACCGTCGCCCCCGCGGGGGAACGCTCTGGAACCCGGCAGCGCTTGCCGATTAGCCCGAACATCACGGCATTACTCCTCAAAAGACTTCTTGGTTGGCAGGAGCAAAGTTCGACTTAAGGCCGTTGTCTACGATGGGGTTATCGATGATATCGGGATCATTGATGATATTAGCCCCTGTGGAAAAGAAATTAAGATTGCCGGCCACCTGGCCCAGGGCCATATTTGATTTTGTATTCATCGTCCAGGGCTCAAAGACGTTTTTACCCTGACCCATACCGGCATTGGTACGGAACTGGTTGATGCGGATAATGCCAGTAATAACAGCCACTGCCATGGGCTAGCCCCCCTATGCTACCAGTTTATGCAGGTCGCGGCGATTTGAACAACTACATTGCCGTCACCCTTTGGATTCTGGCGCCATAACCTTTATTAAGAAAGGATGGTGCCGGGCCATGGGGCGATTTGTCCTCCAGATCAACATCCATACCCTGCGGATTGCCGATGTAGACACCGGTTCGGCGGTGGCCATTGGCAATAACTACTTTTATGACTGGCATACCTGCAGTAAGACAAACAACGGTTTTGGCCGCCTGAGCGGGGATTACAACTCCATGGTTGACCCCGCTTTCCAGATCGATGATCCCGACTGGCAGGATATGTTGTGTAACGAATGGCTGGCGGAGCCATACCTGCATAAGCTACTGGAATAAAAAGGAGGTGGGGTGTCCTGAAGACGCAAATTTTCCTGGGCCGGGTAAATATAGTCAGCGTTAATAATAACGCCGGTGCCTTTTATGGCGAGAACACCCTGCGGGGCTGGCAGAACCGTTCCAAGGGCAACACCGGCGTGGGCCGGGTAAACGGCGACGGCAACGTTATCGCCAGCCGCCTCAATTACCTGTATGACCCGGATCACTTTGACCTGCTAATCCGGGTCCCCAAGTAAGGGATAAATTAAAAGGCGGGGTCCTGACCGGTTAGCCAGCACTCCGCCTTCAATAATCCCTAGGCAACTTTCTCAATCTCCCTGGAGGGAAGGCAACTCCCTCCATATCCTGCACCCTCCAACTCGGCGATTTTTTTGTATACCTGCTCCTGCATCTTGTGCCGCACCTGGGGGTCTTCTACGGTTTTTTCCAGGAGCCAGGGGCACTCCTTAAGTAACGTTAGCAGCTTATCCTTTAGCATTTTTCCTACCTCCCCTGGGTTGTCATTCTATTTGCTTATATTCTAACTCCCCGGGGTTAAGGTCAGGTTAAGATGAAATTAGATCTCAATTAAGATTTAACCGCACCCTCCCGGCATCATGGTGGCGGCCTTCAGGCTCTCCTCCCGGATCTGTTCCAGGATGCGGCTCTTTAGCTCCAGGAAGGGCCGAGAATTCTTAACCTCGAAGGACCGGGGCCGAGCCAGGGGCACGGGGATGCGGGCCTTGAGGCGACCAGGCCGGGCCGTCATGACATAAACTGTATCCCCTAAAAAGACAGCTTCCTCGACATCGTGGGTGACAAAGAGGATGGTCTTCCGGGTTTCCTCCCAGACCTTTAAAAGCAGTTCCTGCATGACCAGGCGGGTCTGGGCGTCCAGGGCGCCAAAAGGTTCGTCCATGAGGAGAATGTCAGGGTCGTTGGCCAGGGCCCGGGCTATGGCCACCCGCTGCTTCATACCTCCGGAGAGGTTTTTGGGAAAGGCGTCGGCGAAGGCGGCCAGGCCGATAATATCCAGGTAGTGATCGACAATCTGCCGGCGCCGGGCGGCATCCATCCCCTTCAGGGTAAGGCCGAACTCGATATTCTTGCGGACCGTCAGCCAGGGGAAGAGGGTATAGCTCTGAAAGACCATACCCCGGTCCGGCCCCGGTCCCTGGATCAAACGGCCGTCTTTATAGACCTGGCCGCTGCTGGCTTCCGCCAGGCCGGCGATGATGCGCAGCAGGGTGGATTTACCACATCCCGAAGGCCCCAGGATAGTGACAAACTCCCCTTCCCGAACCTCCAGGGAGATGCCGTCCAGGGCGGTAATCCTTTCGCGCTTCAAAGTAAACTCCCTGGTCAGGTTGACAACTACCAGCTTTTTTCCGGAAGCCCGGGGCGCCGCCGCCAGGGCCATAGCTACACCTCCCTCTCCGTCCAGGGGAACAACCAGCGATAGAGGACTTTAAAACTCATATCGCAGATAATCCCCAGGACGCCGATGGTCAAAATCCCTACGAACATATCCGGGGTACTCAGCTGCCGCCCGGCATTCATGATCAAGAACCCCAGGCCGGAACTGGCCGCCACCAGTTCGGCAACGATAACATAGGTCCAGGCCCAACCCAGGGCAACCCGCAGGGTATCCATGATTCCTGGCAGGGCTGCCGGCAGGATGACCCGCCGGAACACCTCCAGGGGCCGCGCCCCTAGGGTGTAGGCGGTGTCGATGAGGTCCTGGGGGACGTTATGGGTAACGTCCATGACCATCAGCACGAGCTGGAAGAATATCCCTATAAAGACGACGCCAATCTTCTGGGTTTCGAAAATGCTCAACCAGATAATAGTCAAGGGGATAAAGGCCGAAGCCGGCATATAACGAAAAAAGGCCAGCAGGGGCTCAAAAAAAGCCTCGACCACCTTCAGGCTGCCCATGAGGATACCCAGGGGTACGCCGATAGCTGCGGCCAGGAGGAAACCGGTGGTCACCCGGAAAAAGCTGATGCCGATATCGTTAATTAAACCGTTCCCCGCCAGTTCGACGGCCGCCCGGGCCACAGCTCCGGGCGGCGGCAGATGGGTCGGCGGCAGGTGGCCAACTGTTACCCCCAGCTGCCAGGCTAACAGAAGGAGGACAAAAGCGGCCACGCTAAGGCTAAAATATAGTTTCCCCGGAATGGGGGTATTGAGTTTAAAGTACTTGCCCATCTAGATAACACCGAATTTCACTGAAGTTATATTTTCGCCCTGTTGACAAAGGTCGGGTCGATCATGGCTTTAGCATCGGGTTTGGATTTAATTACTTTGTTGTTAAAGCCGAAGTCGATTGCCTGCTGCAAGGAGGTGTAGAGGGTTCCTGGCTTGTCGGCCGTGCCGAACATCTCCTTGTTCTGGGCCAGGTTGAAGAGGCGCAGGGTCTGCAGGTTGCTCTCGAACTCTTCCTGTTTGATGCCCAGTCCCTTGGCCATAATGGCATTGGCTTCGGCCTTATTGCTTTCCCAGTACTGCATGGCTTCCGCCAGGGCGTCGACCATGGCCTGGAGAGCCTGGGGGTGTTTGTCGGCCCAGTCGCTCCGGAGGGCGACTGTATCCATAATCAGCCCAGGGGTCTCCTTGGAGGTTGCCAGGAGGTTACCCTTGTTCTCTTTAACGGCCTTACTCAGCCAGGGTTCCCAGGTGACGGCGGCATCTACTTTGCCGGCCACGAAGGTCGACCCGGCGTCGCTGGCTGACATCTGGACGTGGTGGATGTCGTTTTCAGTCATGCCGTTTTTGGCCAGGATGGAGAGGAGCAGGATGTGGCTGGCGGTGCCGAAGTCGTAGGCTACGTTTTTACCTTTGAGGTCCTTGATGGTCTTGATCTCCGGTTTGGCCAGGATGCCGTCGCCGCCATAGGAATCGTCCAGGGCCCAGATCTGTTTCAGGGGTATGCCCGCAGCTACAATCTGGGTTTCAATATCCAGGGTGGTAGCGATGCCGTCCACCTGGTTACCGGCCAGGGCCTGCTTGCGCTCGCCCAGGCCCTGGATGACGATTAACTGTACATCCAGGCCGTGTTTCTTGAAGAAGCCTTTATCCCGGGCCAGGAAGAGGGGACCGTAGCCCGACCAGGTGGTCATGGTGAGCTTGACGGGGGTGAGTTGTTGCCCCTGGCCGCTACTCCCGGTCTGCTGGTCTGCAGCCTGCTGTTTGCTACCGCCCCCGCAACCGGCCAGGGCCAGGCCGGCCAGGGCCAGCGCCAGGAACAAGATGGCGATTCGCTTTAGTTTTCTTTTCATGATAAACCTCCTCTTAAATAGCTACCCTGTCAATGAAGTTCTACCAGCCTCCGAAAACAGCTAAGCTGTCTCCCGGCCGAGGCGGTCGGCTGCCAGCAGGGCTTCCCGGATCATGGTGGCCGTCACCGGGAAGGGCATGTTGGCCATATCCGGGCTCTCTGCCGCCGCCCGGCTGACCAGGTCCAGGGAAGGCCCGTCCTCCGGGGATAGCCCCACACCTTCCAGGGTTACCGGCAGGCCGACCCGGCGGTTAAAATCAGCCACTCCCCTGATTTCCCCCCTCTCTCTCCCTTCCAGGACCAGCTGGACCAGGTTGCCGAAGGCTACCAGTTCTCCATGGCAGTAAGAACGGGTCAGGGGGGAAGCGGTTAAGCCTTCATAAACGCCGTGGGCGCCGGCAGTCCGCCCGTCATCGCCTCCCAGGCCGCTGACCAACCCGCTGATAAGAATCACGGCGTCAATGACCTTCTCCAGATCCGGGGTGACTGCCCGGTCATCTACCGCTGCCCTGGCACCTGGCCCGGCGGCCAGGATGCTGTCATAGCATAGGCGAGCCAACTCCAGGGCGCCTTCCAGGGCTAGATGCCGGGCGGCTGCCGTGCTGGTGGCACGCAGTTCGATATACTTGGCAATGGTGTCCCCCATGCCGGCAGCCAGGTAACGGCCAGGGGCGGCAGCGATGATCCGGCTGTCTACCAGGACCAGAGACGGATTCGCCGCCTCGTGGGATATAGCCAAGAAGTGGCCCTCCCGATCATAGATGATGGCAATGGAGGTAAAGGCGGCGCAGGTAGCAGCGATGGTCGGCACCGTCACCAGGGGCACCCCTGCCTGCCAGGCGGCTCCCTTGGCGGTATCCAGGGCCTTGCCGCCGCCAACCCCTATCAAGAAATCGGCTCCTGTTTCCTTAACAGTTGTCGCTACCCTGGCAATATTTTCCGGGCAACATTCTCCCCCGTACCAGACCTGCCCCGCCGGTTCTACCCCGGCTGAAGATAGGGCCTCCTGCAGGGCCGGGGCTGCCGCCGCCAGGGCCCGGTGGCCTCCGGCCAGGCAGGCCCTGGCGCCCAGCCTTGCCAGAGCCTGGCCGGCTTTTTCAATGACAGCCGGACCCCGGAGGTAGCTCCCGGGGGCGATAATTCGTTCCAGCAATTTTTGTGCCTCCTGTTAACCCTCCGACTTCATAAGGCCGGGGATGACCCCCCTCTGCCCGTCCCTTTACCGGCACTTATGTTTCGTAGCTTCGGAACATCCCCGACTCAGCGCCATAAATTGTTCCTCTAACGCTCTAATACTTTACCATAACAGAGATATATTCGTCGCGGAAGGCGGGAATCCTGCCGGCGGGTAAGAGTAAAAATAAACCTGCAGTAAAGTATTGTTAAATAAATCTTGTCATTTTTTTGATGTAGCTCTATACTGAAATTAACTCTATGATAAGGAGATGGCTGTCAGTGCTCCCAACCAGGCGTCCCCTGGCTGAAGTCACCAGAGAACTGGTGGCTGTGGCTACTGGAAAACTCCCTGCCGACACCGTTATCAAGGGCGGCAAAGTAGTAAACGTTTTTACCGGCGAAATACTGCCCTGGGATATCGCCATCAAAAATGGCCGCATTGCCAGCGTCGGTGACGTATCCGCGGCTGTGGGGCCGGAAACGGAGGTGATTGACGCCAGCGGCTATTACCTTTGCCCGGGTTTCATGGATGGCCATGTCCATGTGGAAAGCAGTATGGTGACGGTGACCCAGTTCGCCCGGGCCGTCCTCCCCGGCGGCACCACGGCGATTTTTATGGACCCCCATGAGATTGCCAATGTCCTGGGGATGGACGGGGTAAAGCTGATGGTGGACGAGGGCCGGGAACTCCCCTTAAAGGTCTTTGCCACCATGCCTTCCTGTGTTCCGGCTGCGCCCGGATTTGAGGACGCCGGTGCCAGCTTTGGGCCGGAAGAGGTGGCCGCCGCCATGCAGTGGCCCGGTATCTGCGGCCTGGGGGAAATGATGAACTTCCCCGGTGTCCTGGCCGGTGATCCGGCCGTCCACGGCGAACTAAGGGCCACCCTGGCGGCCGGTAAACCCATCACCGGACACTTCGCCATGCCCGCCGACTTTCAGGGCCTGGCCGGCTATACGGCCGCCGGCATCTCTTCCTGCCACGAATCCACCCGTACCGAAGACGCCCTCAACCGCCTGCGCCTCGGCATGTATGCCATGATGCGGGAGGGATCGGCCTGGCACGATATCAAGGCCACCATTAAGAGTCTGACAGAAACCCGGGTCGACAGCCGCCGGGCCATGCTGGTGAGCGACGACACCCACCCGGAAACCCTGTTATCCACCGGGCACTTAAACCATGTGGTCCGCCGGGCCATCGAAGAGGGCCTGAACCCCATCCGGGCCATCCAGGCGGTAACCATTAATACGGCCGAGTGCTTTGGCGTAGCCCAGGACCTGGGGGCCATTGCGCCGGGGCGTTATGCCGATATCCTCTTCTTGAAGGACCTGGCCCGGGTAGCGATAGATAAGGTTATGGTCGACGGCCGGGTGGTTGCCGCCGGGGGCAGGCTCCTGGTGGACCTGCCGGCAGTCGCCTACCCCGATAGGGTGCGCCATTCGGTACACTTAAAGGAACCTCTGACCCCCTGGCATTTCCGGATCAACGCCCCGGCCGGCAAAAGCCGGGTTCAGGTCCGGGTAATGGAAATTATTGAAGCCAATGTCAACACCCGCCACCTGACAGTCACCGTACCGGTGGTGGACGGCCAGGTCACAGCCGGGGTCGAGGCCGACCTGGCCAAAGTGGCGGTTGTCGAGCGCCACGGCGGCAACGGCAGTATCGGCCTGGGCTTTGTCCGGGGTTTCGGCTTTAAAGCCGGCGCCGTGGCCTCTACGGTGGCCCACGACAGCCACAACCTCCTCATTGTTGGTATGAATGACGCCGATATGGCCCTGGCGGGCAACACCCTGGCTGGATGCGGCGGTGGTATGGTGGCCGTCAGGGACGGCCAGGTTCTGGCCCTCCTGCCCCTGCCCATTGCCGGCCTGATGTCGGACAGGCCGGTGGAAGAGGTGGCCGCCCGGTTGGCAGCCGTCCACCGGGCCTGGCAGGAACTGGGGTGCCGGCTGGTGTCGCCCTTTATGACCATGGCCCTCCTTTCCCTGCCGGTCCTGCCGGAGTTACGCCTGACCAACCGCGGCCTGGTAGACACCCTGCAGTTTAAAATGGTTGACTTGATAACCGGTTGAATCTCCTCACCCCGGCCCCTGGCCGGGGCTTTTCTTTAGCTGCCCGGGGCTCCGGATTATCCGGAACTCCCTTGCTTCCTACCCCTTTAAAGGTGTAGGATAGTTACTGTTTGGAGGTGTGGCCATGAAGCTCTTCCACATTAGCCCGGAGACCAACCTGGACCTCCTGGTTGACAACCTCTGGGACGGCCAGCAGGAAGGGTACCGGCAGCAGGTAGTCATCAGCATCCGCCGGGGGCGGATCGCTGCTGTCCAGCCCAGAGAAATGCAGGGAACGGGAAACGGTACCCAACAGATGCGCCTTACAGGACTTACGGTCCTGCCCGGCTTAATCGACGCCCACGTCCACCTGGCCCTCGATGGCATCGATTTTCAGGCTTCCCTGGACCGCTGGCAGGACCCGCTCCTCAGGGAGAGGGTCCTGGCCCGGGCCCTGCGGGTCACCCTGGAGCATGGCCTGGTGGCCATCAGGGACGGCAGCGACCGGGAAGGTCTCAACCTCCAGGCCCGGGAATGGGTCCGTGCCGGCAAGTACCCGGGCCCCCGGGTGGTAGCGACAGGAATGGCCGTCCATAAAAAAGGAAAATATGGTTCTTTCCTTGGCCCTGGCACCACTGACCCGGCCTCAATCAGGGAACTGGTTACTAGCCTGGTAAACCGGAACGTCGACCAGGTTAAAGTGGTTGTTTCCGGCCTGGTTACCTTCCACCGTTACGGGGAGGTTGGCAGTCTGGAGTTTGCTACTGCTGAATTGGTTGAAGCCGTCAAGACGGCCCATGCCGCCGGGCGACCGGTGATGGCCCATGTTAACTCGGCCCCCGGCGTAGACCTGGCCCTGGCCGCCGGGGTAGATAGCATCGAGCACGGCTATTTCCTCACGACGGCCCAGCTGGAGACTATGGCTGCCAGGGGTACTTTCTGGGTACCGACGGTAGCCGCTATCGCCAACCGCCTGCACACCGCGAAAAGAGAGGTCTACCCGGAAAGGGAAATTGATATAATCCGGCGGACCCAGGAATCCCAGCAGGAGATGGTTGCCCGGGCCCACCGCCTGGGAGTAAAGCTGGTGGTAGGCACCGATGCCGGTGCCCCCGGTGTCTACCACGGGGAATCCTACCTGGATGAACTGTTGTACTGGTACCAGGCCGGTATCCCGGCGGCGGCCATCCTCCGGGCGGCTACGGTCACGGCTGCCGCTGCCCTGGGCCTGGACGGGGAACTGGGGCAAATCCGTCCCGGCTACCGGCCCTGCCTGATAGCCGTCCGGGGTAACCCCCTGGAGAATTTAAGGGTCCTGGCGCAACCCGAAATGGTTTTTATTGATAATTGATAGCCCATAAAAAAGTACCCTCCGGCCTGACCCGGAGGGTACTGGACCGGGGCCTGCAGGGCCCCTTTATTATTTTATTATATTTTAGCGAGGGGTAAGGTCGAGGCGATAACTATCCTGGCCGCCCCTGCCCAAACGGCGGGAACGCCACATGAAGTAATAAGCCAGGATAAGGATAGGTGGCGTGGTAACCTGAGTCAGGGTAAAGAAACCCAGGCCCCAGTGGGGAACGACATAACCCAGAACAGAGAGGGGATTATCCCGGACGGACTCCTCGATCACCGCCCGCAGGATCTGATGGTAAAAAATGAAGGACCAGAACTGATAACCTGAAGGGGGGTTCTTACTCTGGACGTAAAAGTAACGGGCCAGAAGGATCAGGCCGATGGCCGAACCGATTAACTGGGCCGGCCAGCGACCAAACCAGAAATCTGTCGGCCTGCCGAGGACCTCCTGGTTAAAAATATTGGCGATCCGTACTAAAAAGTAACCGAAGGCCAGGCCCGGTATGACCATATCCGCCAGCTGGTTGACGTCGACCCTCTTACTGCGGGCGTAGAGCCATCCGGCCAGAAAGCCCCCCAGGAGACCGCCGTGCCAAGAAAGGCCCCCTTCATAGATCTTCAGAATTTGCAAGCGGTCAGTCAAGAACCAGCCGGGGTAGTTGGCCAGGACGAATACTAGCCTCGCCCCGATAACGCCGGAGATAATGACGATAATAGCCAGGTTGAGGAGAAAGTCCTCGTCCAGGCCACGCCGCAGACCCTCCCGGTAGAGGTACCAGGACCCCACCAGGAAGGAAAGGGCCATAAAGATGCCGTACCAGCGGACCGCCAGGGGTCCCAGGTGAAAGGCTATGGGATTCAGGTCAACTAGCAAATTCATTCCCCCAGGAGTAAAAAAGTGGGACTGGCTATCTAGTAGTATACCCGTTGCTTCTCACCGGTGCAACCTTTTAGATAATGATATCGGATTTTTTATCATTGCGCACGGCCACCCGGCCGCCTTTAATGACGCAGACCTTCTCCACCTGGCCTATAATCGCCCCGGCCGGGGTGGTGGCATCCAGGAGGACCAGGTCGGCCCTGGCGCCGACCTTGATGCCGTAATCCTGCAATCCCATGGCAGCGGCGGCGTTATAGGTGCCCATCTTCATGACCTGTTCGAGCTCCGCCGGGGTACCCATCTGCAAAACCTGGGCGGTGATCAGGCCTTCCTCCAGCATGTTGGCATTACCAAAGGGCCGGAAGGCATCGCGGATGTTGTCGGAGGCGTAGGCGACATTGACGCCGGCGGCCTGGAGTTCCCGTACCCGGGTCACCCCCCGGCGGACCAGTCCTTTATCGTTACGGCCCATCAGGTAGAGGTTGCAGGAGGGTAAGGTAATGATACTCAGGCCGGCCTCCTTGACGGCGGCTATGGTACGGCCGGCAGTAGCTTCATCAACTGCCGCCAGGCCACAGCAGTGGTCGGCAACCACCCGGCCCTGGTAACCTGCCTGAATAGTCTTACTGGCTATATACTCCAGGGAAGCCACCGAAGGAGCGTCAGTCTCGTCGGCGTGCAGGTCAATGGGAACATCGTATTTGCCGGCCAGTTCGAAGATATAGTCCACCCATTGTTGCATACCAGGCGAGAGATGGGGTGCCCCGCCCAGGCCGTCTACCCCCAGCCGCAGGGCTTCCTCTAGGAGTTCCTTTAAAGGGGGTGCCGGCTCCGGCTCCGGACCGCTGAACATGGCAATCACCTGGAGGTCAACCTTACCGGCAAACTCTTCCCTCAATTCCAGGGCAGCCTCAATGCCCCGCAGGCCCAGGTTCTCACTGACGGTGATGTGGGTGCGCATGGCTGTGGTACCGTGGCGCAGGGCCAACCGCAGTACCTGGCGGCCCCTGGCCAGCAGGTCGTTTTTATCTATATCTTTACTCCGGCGCTGGAAGTCTTCGATGGCTGCTTCCAGGGAACCGGCGCCGCCGTCTGTCGCCGTCAGGGCTTTATCCAGGTGGGTATGGGTGTCGACAAAGGCCGGTATCAGGAGCCTGCCGGAGGCATCAACCATCTGCCGGGCCGACCCCGCCACATTATTGCCGGCAGCAACAATATATCCGTCTTTGATGGCTATATCCACTGTCCCCTGGCCGTCCATGAGCCTTGCTCTTCGGATTAGCAAATCATTCATTTTTATCTCCCTTCCCGTGAATTGTATCATTTATTTTTTATTTAATCTTAATTAAATCTAAATATTATCCTACCACAGGACAAATTAAAGGTCAATTTAATATAGATTTAACAAGGATTTTGTTTCTTTGTGCCGAATATGCTAGATATTTGGTAAAACATGGTCTAAGAAAGGCGGTATGTTCTTGGATCTCAATCTAATCCTGGGCCTGTTGATAGGTTTTGGCTCCCTGATTGCAGCCTTCATCCTGGAGGGAGGCAGTCCGGGGGCCCTGCTGGCCATTACGGCGGCCATGATTGTTTTCGGCGGGACTATAGGTGCTACCCTTATTGGTTTGCGCCGGGAAGAGGTCCTGAATATCCCCAGGCTATTAAAGGTCGCCTTCCGGGAAAAACCCCTGGACTTAAATGAAACCATCAACGCCATCGTCAACTACGCCGTGCTGGCCCGCAAAGAAGGTTTCGTCCGGCTGGAAAAAGAACTCGACGGTGTCAAGGACGACTTTCTCCGCACCGCCCTGCAGCTGGTGGTAGACGGTACCGACCCCGAACAGACCCGTAACGTCCTGGAGCAATACATTTATGCTACCAGCGAACGCCATCACAGCGGTATCAGCCTTTTCGAGGCCGCCGGCGGCTACGCCCCGACCATGGGCATCATCGGCACCGTCATGGGTCTGGTCCACGTCCTCAGCAATCTGAGTACCCCCGATAAGCTGGGACCGTCCATTGCCATGGCCTTTATAGCTACCCTGTACGGCGTCTCTTCGGCCAACCTCTTATGGTTGCCCATCGCCACCAAGCTCAAAAATAAAGACGCCCGGGAACGCCTGTACCAGGAGATGATCCTGGAGGGCGTCCTGGCCCTCCAGGCAGGCAAGAACCCCACCTTGATCCGCAACACCCTGGCGGCCTTCCTGGCCCCGGGTAAGGAAAGGGCAGGTGCCGGGAAGGAAGAGCGGGAGGTGAGCGATGGTGCCGGTCCGCAGGGAAGGGCACGCCAGCAAGGATAACCATGAGCGCTGGCTGTTGACCTATTCCGACTTGATTACCCTGTTGATGATCTTCTTTGTCGTAATGTATGCCATCAGCGATACCAACGCCCAGAAAATGGCCGCCCTGGCCAACTCCCTGGCTCAAACCCTAACTGGCGCCCCGACGACTGGAATCTTAACGTCCGGAGGCCTGACCTCTATAGTACCTGGTATCGCCCCGGCACCGGGCCAGGGGGATGAAGGGGCCGAACTGGCCAGGGCCAGGGCGGAACTACAGCAGTATATCCAGCAGGAAGGCCTGGAAAGCCAGGTGACCCTCAATACCGAGGAACGGGGCCTGGTGGTCAGTGTGGCCGATGCCGTCCTCTTCCCCAAGGGTTCCGCCGATTTGACCCCCGAAGCCCGGGACCTCCTGCGCCAGGTCGGCCGGGCCCTGGCCCGCCTACCCAATTATTTACGGGTTGAAGGCCACACCGACAATCTCCCCATCAACACCCCGGCCTTCCCATCCAACTGGGAACTCTCCACGGCCCGGGCCACCAACGTGGTCAAGGTTTTAATCAGCGAAGCCGGGATCAAACCGGAACGCCTTTCGGCCACCGGCTACGGAGAATATCGCCCGGTGGCCCCCAATAATAGCGAGGCTGATATGGCCCGCAACCGCCGGGTGGATATCGTCGTCCTCAAGGAAGCCTACAACGTCACCGAGCCCCATAAGGGCGAGAAGTAATATAAAAAGCGCCAGGTGAAACACCCGGCGCTTCTATTCTCCATACTATTCTTTAGGCCTGTTCCTTCTGGCGTCCCAGGTTGGAGTAAAAAATAATCCGCTTCTCCCAGGTCCTCAGGATCACCTGGTGATCATTACGGGCGATTACATACTGTGGCAAGATGGGGGTCTTGCCCAGACCGTGGGGGGCATTGATTATATAGGTAGGCACGGCCAGGCCGGAGGTATAGCCCCGGAGCTTATCCATGATCTCCACGCCCTCCTCAATGGAGGTAATAAAGTGGGTGGTCCCCTTCACCGGCTTGGCGTGGAAGATATAGTAGGGCCGTACCCTTATTTTCAAGAGTTCCTGGTTTAATTTACGCATCACAAAGGGATGGTTGTTGACGCCCTTTAACAAAACCGCCTGGTTGCCGAGGACCACCCCGGCCTGGACCAGGCGATCGCAGGCTTCTTTGGCGGCCGCGGTAACCTCCCGGGGGTGGTTGAACTGGGTATTGAGATAGATGGGCGGGTGCTTGGCCAGAACCCGGCACAGCTCCGGGGTAATCCGCTGGGGCATAGTGACCGGCACCCTGGTGCCCAGGCGCTTAATTTCTACGTGGGGGATATTATCGAGTTCCGTCAACAACCAGTCGATCATGGCATCGCTGAGCATCAGGGCGTCACCGCCAGTGATCAGGACATCGCGGATCTCTTCATTCTGGCGGATATACTGGAGGGCCTGCTCCAGTTCCCGGCGGCTGCGACTGCGGTCGACTTCACCGATATTGCGACGCCGCTGGCAGTGACGACAGTACATAGCACACTGGTTGGTTACGTTGATAATCAAACGATCCGGATAACGGCGGGTAATAGCCGGCGCCGGGGAGGTCAACTCTTCATCCATGGGGTCCAGGACGCCATGGTTATCCTCCAGTTCGGCGGCACTGGGCAGAGCCTGGCGCCGGATGGGGCAATCAGGTTCCGGTCCCATCAGGCTCAGGTAGTAAGGAGAAACCGCCCAGCGATAGGTACGTTCTACCTTTAGTATGGCTTCCTTTTCAGCTTCTGTCAGGGGAATCAGTTCCGCCAGGGTTGCCACCGAGGTGATACGGTGGGTCAACTGCCAGCGCCAGTCCTGCCACTCGGCTTCCCCGGCGCCAAAGTAAGCCAGGATACGTTGCTTGCTGGCTTCGATCTCGGCTGCCGCCTCCAGGCCGCTGGCGATCTTCTCCCTTTCTTCCAGGTAATCGACAATCCTGGCTTTCAATTCGGCTGCCCGGTCAAGAGCAATTTCCCTTTTAGCTTCCCTTCCCATCAACCTGCCTTTCTCCGGGTAAATACTCATTACCTATTTCCTCCTTCCTGAGGGTAAAATAAAACCCCGGCCTGAACCGGGGTTTTGCTGGCATAGAAAACTAACGGTATTACACCTCACCTTTCTACGCTTACGAAGTTAGCTGCCGGGTTCGGGTCGAAAGTTAACCCTACCTGAAAAAGGATTCACCCCAAGAAGTGGTTCCCCCGTTCCCTATTCAGGGATTCAGCGCTCGCTTATTTAGTTTTCATTACTATTCTAACATAGATGATAAGCGCCTGTCAATCAGGCAGGTTCCTTATCCCGGCGCCAGCGCCGCCAGCAATAATAAACAGAAATGGTGGTAATAGCCAATCCCGCCAGGATCAACAGGGCGTCCATCCACCAGGTGGCGTACCGGCGGTAGACCTGCCACCACCCCAAAAGGTAATGGGTCCCCTTCCAACTGGCATACTGCCAGGCTAACGTCCAGGTAAAGGCACCCAGGGTTGAATACAGGGCATAGATTCCGGTCTCCATCCCAACCACCCCGGCAGCCAGGATGGTGGGGGTGCGGATAGGGCCAAACCAGCGGGCCAGGATAATTACCGCCGCCCCGTAACGGGCCAGCCAGTAACGGGCGGTTGTCATACCTCCTTCACCCCATCCCTGGTGAAGGAGGCGTTCAATCAGCCCGCGACCGGGCCTGGCTCCCAGCCAGTAACCGATTAGGTTCCCCAGGAGGTTGCCTGCAGTCCCGACCAGCACCGCTCCCCAGAAGCTCATTTCGCCCCGTTCAATCAAATAGCCGGCGGCCAGGAAGGCCGGTTCAAAGGGTACACCCGGTAAACCCGTTCCTTCAATAGCCAGAAGGCCGAAAAGAGCCAGGTAAGCATGGAGGGCCGTCAAGGCACCACCCCGCCCGGAGGCCGGTAGCGAGCCACTACCGTCCTGGCGCCGTATACCTGCTGTCCCACCCGGACGGTAAACTCAACGTCCTCGCTAAAGATAACCAGGTCCACCTGGGAACCTCGCTCGATAAAGGATACCTTCTGGCCCCGGTCGACTACCTGGCCCGGCTTGATGAAACTATTTATCTTGTTGACAAACTTATCGGCTATCTCCACCATAGCTATCTTAATGCCCTCACCATCCAGAAAGATGGTCAAGCGCTCATTTACCAGGCGGTAGCGGTGGCAAAAGAGGTCCACCGCCCTCCGGAAGTAGGTCAAGCGGATGTATTCCCAGAGATCCACCATAGGCAGATTAACCCTGGCCCGGGTATGGACCATATCCTCCACCCTACCGGCAATGGGGGCGTAATTAAAGTGGACATCCAGGGGCGACATATAAATCCCCATGATCCAGCCCCGGTCGCCCAGGCCCGGTGCTTTCATTATTTCCCGGACAGGGATGGCCTGGCCCAGCTTTTCGGCCACCACCTCGCCGTTACGGAAAGGCTTGATGTAAACTATCTTGCCGTCGGCCGGGGCCAGGATGGTGCCCGCTTCTGTTGGAGGCACCCGGACCGGGTCGCGGTAGAACCATACCCGGCGCAAAAACCACATAATGGCGGTGATAACAGCCGCCAGGAGGAGAAGGATCTTTAAAAGGTTTAAACCCACGAAGAGCGCGGGCAGGATTGCCAGGGCCATAGAAAAAGTTACCATTCTGATAACACCTTCTTTATACTATAGGGCATCCTGGGTAAATAATAACCGCAAAACCCGGCCAGCATCAAGGGCCAGCGGACGCGCATCGTTTTCAGCGGCCGGGGTTGAAGGATGCCGTTGCGATAGGCGTTATCCAGGGCCGTATAAGTGGCCAGGGTCCCTTGCTCTTTCCAGAGCCGGCCCAGGGCATCAGCTGGAGTTTGCTGGAAATATACTTCGGGAACCGGCAGGAGCTTGGAGAGTTCCCGGTAAATAGGCTGTAGTTCCTGGATGTAACCCTCCAGGGCCACCTGCCGGCGCAGGCGATTGTAGGTTTCAATATCCCCCGGATAATCTACCCCGGCCTCCAGGACAGCGCGGATACATTCCAGCAAGATGCGGATGCGCTCCAGGTCCCATACCGGGTCAAAAACCCGGATTTCCAGGGTCCCCAGCCGTTTGGACTCAATGAGGTCCTGAAAGCGATAAAGCCTGTCCTCCCGCAGCGGCCCGATGGCAAAGGCTTCCGCCCAGCGGTAGGATTGGCCGTAGCGCCTGCTGCCGGCTATGGGTGAGTTGATTACCAGCAGGGCCAGGAGGGGTAAGAAGTAGACCAGGTTGCGGTAGGCCCGTTCCCGGTCGGGAAACCCGCTGACATGGACGTGCATGCCGCAGATATTGGTGGGGGCGACCTGGTCAAAGAGGTGGCCAACCGGAACAATGAGCCCCTGGCAAACGGCGGCCAGTTCCCGGCGCCGGCGACGCAGGTCGGCGACGAGGTCCCCGGTGTCCGGGAAAACCCCGGTAGAAATTTCAATGCCGCTCATAAGACCCCAGCGCAGGTCCTTACCGCGGTTGAAGTTACAGGCGGTATGGGTATAGTAGTAGCCCGGGTCAAGCCAGAGTAACCGGGCCAGGTAATAGAGGGACTGGAGGGTGGGTTTGTCGGGTTCGGTTATAAAGACTTCTTCTTCCAGGCCAAAACGCAGGGGCGTCATTTATAAATCGCTTCCCTTAATCTTTACGAGGCGCCAGGGGATCCGGTCCAGGGGCAGCCTGCCGATAGAGGTGACGGCGGTGAACATCAGGTAGTGCTCGCCGGGAGGAATAAGGTCCGGCAGGGCCATCTCCAGGCTGTCGCCTCCGGAAGCTACCCGGATGGCATTCGGGTCGTAACCGGCCGGGCGGGTCAGCCACCTGACCTGTTTCTCGCCGGGTGCCCAGGACCAGGTAAAGCGCTGGCTACCGGCCCCGGGAGAAGCCGGCAACAGGTAGATGCTCAGGGTGTAATTTACCGGAAAACCGACCCGGCCCCAGGTGTCCAGGCGCAAATAGGTGGTCCGGCCAGACTGGAGCAGGTAGGCCGCCTTGAGATCGCCGCCCCGCTCTACTTTTTTTGTCACCAGGTCACCGGCGGGGTCAAGGGCAATGACGGCATCCCGGGGCCATTCCTTAACCCAACCGTCGACACTCATGCCCGTCGCTGTGGTAATCACCTCCTGGTCCGGCAGGCGGGAGAAGACCTCGTTGGGCCGCTCAAAATTGGCCAGGAAAGTGGGCATGACCATTTCCTGGGTCCGGTAAGCGGCGATAGCCTGTTTTTTCAGTTCCAGGATTGCCGGCGCCAGAGGCAATTTATACCAGGGCGTACCCCGGGCCAGGAAATACCCCGGGGGCAGGAGGGGTTTATGGTCCCGGTCAAATACCGGCAGCATTTGCCACATGCCGGTATGGATGACAAAGGTATAGATACGGGGGTTGAAGGTAGGGTCTTCCCCCTTTAGCTCCCCCACTGCCGCCAAGGTGAAGGCCCCGGTGGCCCAGTGGTCGGGGTGGCTGTCGTTAGTGTCGGTAACATAAATATCTGTAGGCCGGTACTCCCGGAGAATCTCCTCCAGGTCGGCGAGGAGGGCCGGGGCCGCATAAGGTTCGCCCGGTTTAAAGGCCAGTCTATAGGGCACGGCCTCCTTGTGGGTGCAGGCCGAGCGGTAGGGTTTGTCTTCCTGCCAGTAATTACTCCAGATGGCGGCCAGCCCCCCGTCCGGGTAACCCATGAAGATAATATCCGCCGGCCCCACCCCCAGGTTCCCCAGCGCGGTGATGGCTTCCTGCTGGCGTCTCTCGCCGTAAGTCAAAAAATCACCGGCACTGGTCGGCAAAATGCCCCTGGTTGTCTCTACCCCCCGGCGGAAGCCATCGCCGTTGGTCATAAATACTACCTTCACGGTATCCCCCCGGGCCCTGGCCTTGGCAATCAAGCCGCCGGCGCCCAGGGTCTCGTCATCAGGGTGGGGCGAAACGACCAGCAGGCGCTGTCCTGCTGCCGGCAGGTTTAAATCAGGCATCCTGCCGGCTTCCGCGGAAGCCACTCGCTGGGTGTCGTAGTTAAAGGTCACCCCCAGCGACAGCAGGAGCAGCAACACGGCTACCGGCCGCGCCTTTAACTTCTTCCTGGTCAGGCGCCAGAAAAAGCCGGCAATATCTTTATACATACCCATCCTGGCTACTACCCCCCGGTACAGGCCCCTTTTTTCTTCCTTCATAATATGGGTCATGTTGACCAGGGGTACCTTCTCTACCCGCCAATTCCGGGCTCTGGCCTCGCTGGTGAGCTGGACCTCTACCTCGAAACGGCTCCTGTCGGCGCCGATAGCTAAAAACAGATCTTTGCGGATGGCTCGCTGGCCGGAAAGGTGGGGAGCCACTACCTGGGCCAGGTCAGTCATGGAGCGGCCGCGGCTGAAGATGCCCACGCTCATCTCGGCCCGGCCCGCCAGCAGGGGCTCGATGAGGGCCTGGACGTGGTCCGGCAGCAGTCCCTCCAGGTCGGCATCCAGGAAGAGGAGGATGTCCTCCCTGGCCTCCCTGGCGCCGGCAGTCATGGCTGCCCCTTTGCCGCTGTTTACGGCCAGCTCCAGTACCCTGGCCCCGTGGTGGCGGGCCACGGCAGCGGTATCATCTTCGGAACCGTCGCTGACGACGATGATTTCGGTAACTGCAGCTACTTGTTTCAGGGTGTCAATAATTCTGCCTACGGTGGTCTCTTCGTTATAAGCCGGGATCACGGCACTGACGCCCATATACTATCCTCCGCAAATGACTATTTCCCTGAAAATGCTTTTTCATTAAATGGCCTTGTCTACGTCGCTCCAAAGGTACAGGCTTTTATAATTCGCTACCAGGTTAAGGATATCCTTCCTATATAATAATTATTGCCCTGGAATTAGTCCAGGGCAACATGCAGGGGATTTTTTCAGGCTATTTTTTGTTTCTTTCCCCGGGAGTCCTTTTCCTTTTCCTTGAGTTCCCGGTACCAGATGAGGTGGTGTTGCCGGGCGAATTGGGCCGATACCCGGCCGGAAATCATGCCGTTGATGGACTCCCGGGAGTTGGGATGACCCAGGGCCAGGTAGATATGCCCCAGGAGAACACCCCCCATTACCAGAGCACCGGCTGAGTGCAGGGGCAGGGCCCAGGCGGCAACTGCCGGAGAGACGCTGTCCCGGAAGATCAAGATCCAGCCCGTTGAGGCCATTAAAATCGACCCGAAAATAGTTAGCAGGGAGTTTAGCTTCTCGCCGGCGTTAAACTTACCCTGTTCGGGCAACTGGACCTTAAGGCCGAAGAACTCCCGGGGGAAAGCGGCGATAAAACGCAAATCGTCGGCCCGCCAGGTCAGGCATTCCTTTAGCCACTGGCCTGCGGTCCGCGGCGTTCCCAGAAGAAGGATAAGGACCGTCAGGAAGGTGAAGGGATAGGCCATGAGGTGGTGGACACTGCGGAAAAGGCGCAGGCCCCCGGGTCCCAGCAGGCCGCCGAAGCCGTGGAACACCAGGGCTGAACCCGTCAGCAACAGGACGACAAAGGAGATGCCGTGGCTCCAGTGGCCCAGGCGTTCGGCCAGGTTAAAGCGTTCTACCCTCTCCTCAGGCATTGGCCCCGCCTCCTTTGATATTATTGATTACCAGGCCGGCGACGACGGCGCCGGCTGCCAGGCCCATGACCGTCTTACCGCCGGGGTGGACGATATCCTGCCAGATGCGTACGGCGCCGGGCTCCCGGAAATCCGGGGGGAGGTACGAGGCATCCAGGTTGCGCGGCGGTACGTAAAAGATGGAGGTCCCCTTTATCTGGACGGCTTTTTTAGCGGCCAGAGCCCGGCTTAGCTCGCCGCCTTTATCTTCCAGGTCACCAAAGACCCTGGCCGCGGCCATGCAAGTATCCACACAGGCCGGTTTCCGGCCTTGAGCTACAAAGTCGTAACAGAAATAACACTTCTGGACGATACCCCGCTGGGGGTTGAAGCTCCGGGCGTCATAGGGGCAGGCCGACTGGCAGTAACGGCAGCCGATACATTTGCTCTCATCGACGATGACAATACCGTCAGGTCTTTTCTGGGTGGCCCCGGTAGGGCAGACCCGGGCACAGGGGGGATCGTCGCAGTGCATGCACTGGGTGGTAACCACCCCACCCTTGACTTTGGGAAAACTACCTATCTCATAGCGGTGCACCTTGGTAAACTGGATTTCCGGCAACAGGTCCCACTTGGCCTGGCAGGCCACGGTACAGCCGTGGCAGCCTACACAGCGCGTCAGGTCGACAAGCATTGCATAATGCGCCATCTAACTCATCCCGCCTTCCGTACCGTTACCAGGGTCTCACACTGGGCCGCCGCCCCCGAGACCGGCGCCGTCATAATGGGTATCAGGTCACCGCCGTTGGCGCCGCGGTTATAAGCCAGGTGCCGCAGGGGTACCCGGCAGCCAAAACCGTGGGCCAGGAAAACGGCCTCCGGGTGGATGGCCTCCGTCACCCTGGCCTTTACCCTGACCTTACCAACCTTTGAAGCCACCTCAACCAGGTCCCCGGTCTTAATGCCCAGTTTACCGGCACGGCTGGTATGGATCCAGAGCTCGTTTTCCGGCATGATGGCGTGGAGGTAACTGTTATTGTCAGTGGTGGTATGGGTATGCATGGGTACGTGGCCCTGAATTAAACGGAAGCTATCATCTCGGGGCTCAACCAGGGGCGGTTCCCAGGCCGGGGTCAGGGTACTGCCGGCCTTGACGAAGGCCGGGCAGGCCAGCTCAATCTTCCCGGAGGGGGTTTTCAGCTTGCTGTAATCCGGTTTGCTCGCCTCCACCTCGGCCACTCCCGTCAGGGCCAGCTGGGCCTGGGTGAGGCCCAGGGGGCCGAGCAGGGCGTCGTTATACTGCTCCAGGGTAAAGTTAAAATACTCACTTAAGCCCGCAGCCCTGCCGATGCCGGCGATAATCTCCTCGGCGCCTTTATTATCAAAGAGTGGCTTGATGGCCGGCTGGCGCAGGAGAACTTTATTGCCCACCGTCATCAGGGGGTCGTAGCGCTCCAGGTAGGTGGCCTCGGGGAGGATGTAATGGGCGTAATAGGCGGTGTCATTCATCTGGATGTCAATGGCCACCACCAGGTCGAGTTTCTTCAAGGCCTCGATGAAGGCGAGGGAATCGGTGCTGGAGCGCACCGGGTTTAAGTGCTGGATTATAACCGCTTTAACCGGATAGGGCTGGTCCTGTTTCACCCTCTCGGGGAAAGTCTGGATCATACCATGATCTTTGTTGAGGGGCCATTTTTCGCTGCCCGCCCCGTCCCAGCGGGGTGCCGTTGCCGCCGGAGGCTTGGGACCCATAATCCCGGCGGGACTGCCCAACTTTATGGTCGGCGGCAGGGACAGGCCGCCCCTGGCACCCAGGTTACCCAGGAGGGCATTGAGGGCAGCTATGGCCCGGCCGGCCTGGACGCTGTTGCCGTACTGGGAACCGGTGACGGCGTGCCAGCCGGGGTCAACGGCTGCCGCCGGTTTGGCCGCCGCCAGTTCCCGGGCGATACGGCTGATGGTCCCGGCCTCGATGCCCGTAATCCCGGCCGCCCAGGCAGGGGTATAACCGCTAACCCCCTTTTTTAGCTCTTCAAAGCCTGTAGTATACGCGGCCACAAAGGCGGCGTCATAGAGGTTTTCGTTGATAAGCACATTAATCATGGCCAGGACCATGGCCAGGTCGGTTCCCGGCCGTATGGGCAGCCACTCGTCGGCAAAGTAGGCAAAGTCACTCAGGCGTGGGTCCACGGCCACCAGGTGGGCACCTTCTGCCTTTGCGGCCACGATCTTTTGCACATCCGGGTTCTTAATCCCACCGGTGAGATTACGGCCGAAGGCGATATAGTACCTGACATTGCGGTAGTCCACCCCGGGTACGCCGCCGTACATCTGCTCGAAGGCCACGTTACGGCTGCTGTAACAGGTGGGGCCGTGACCGGTATAATTGGGGGAGCCGAAGGCAGCCATGAAGTGTTTTTCCAGGGGTGAGATCAGTTCCGGGTGGGCGAGCCAGACCAGGGACTGGGGCCCGTACTGCTCCTTCAGTTCCTTTAATTTGCTGCCGATCTCCTGGAAAGCCTGCTCCCAGCTAATGGGCTGGAACTGGCCTTCCCCTACCCTTTTCATCGGGCCCTTGAGGCGGTCGGGGTCATAGAGGGTTTTGGTACCGGCGTTGCCCCGGGCGCAAAGGCGACCGCCGCTCTGGGGGTCTCTGGGGTTCCCTGTCAGGCGCCAGACCCGGCCGTCCCGAACATGGGCCAGGACGCCGCATTTAACACCACACATTTCGCAAAGGGTGGGAACCACCCTGGTCTCAGCCTGCCCTGCTGCCGCGGCTTTGGCAGGTTCAATGGGGATTAGCTTGCCGCCAAAGGTTGCCAGAGCTCCGGCCGCCAGGGATCCCTTGAGGAATGTCCTCCGCGTTATTTTTTGTTCTAACATGCCCTCACCTCCGTATAAATACTTCCTCACGTAAAACATCCCTTTAACATCTCTTTCCCCGGCCGGCTTTGTTTGCCTTCGCTCTATGTTCTGCAGCACTTAACTAAAAACCATTGCCAGTTGAGTGCCTGCCGTTTCCCGTCCGCTAGAGGCTCGCTATTAGACAAACATGGTCTCGTTAAAAGGGATGCCAGCCGCAACATGTGCTTCCTCTTGTTTACTACGTGTTAGCGCTAACACATGCTGCTACTTTGAAATTTGCTCACAATGTTACTTTCACAATATATTTTTTACTCTCCCCCCTCCCCATCTCCTGCCCCCCCTCTTAGGCTCCTGGAACGGCAAAGGGGAGCTATAAAAGCTCCCCTTTGCCAGGAATGATGCGGGTTAACAGCCCCGCGGGTGATAAATTGTTTAACGGTAATTTCGAGGGCTACCAGACCTTTCGATAAGCCCCACTTCAGACGAGAAAGCGGAGCAGCAGTTTTCCCCCCAGGTAGGCTCCCCCCGCCAGCCCCAGGCCAAAGAGCCACCCGTGGAGAGAGAGGGAGGCTATACCATTGAAAAAGGCACCGATATTGCATCCCATGGCAATCCTGGCGCCGTAACCCATCATTATGCCGCCGGCCAGGGCGGCGGGAACTACCTGCCAGCGCCGGGGCAGGTGGAGGCGAAACTCAAAAGCTGCCAGGGCCGACAACCCGGCCCCCCAGATGGTCCCCAGGTTGAGGATGGTCCCGGGTTCGGCCAGAAAACCGAGGCCCAGGGCCCGGGTGTGTTCCGGCAAAGAGTAGTAGTACCAGCCGGGCGGGTGGCCGGTAAAGGCCTGCCAGAGCCAGGCCCCCCAGTAACTGAAAGCAGTGGTAATCCCCCAGGGCCGGCCGGTGCACCAGGCCAGGGCCACGTCCAGGACGGCCAGGACGACCCCGCCGGCCCAATAGGGCCATGGCCGCGACCAGAGGTGGCGCAGTTTGAAGGCATACCGTCCCTTCCCTGGAGGGCTGAAATCTGGAAAGGCCTGTTTTTCTATCCGCCACAGGCCGTGGTAAATCAGACCCAGGATCAGCAACTGGAGTACCAGGGCCGGCCCCCAGCCAACCAGCCGGGGTAAAAAGAGCACCGGGGAGCAACTGAGGCTGACCTGCTGCCACCAACCGAAGTCATGGGCTCCCCAGAGGGAGCCCATTATGAAGGCGGCCAGGGCCAGCCACTGGAGCAGGTGTCCCTCTCCTGCCCGCATCAGGGTACCGCTGGCACAACCCCCGGCCAGGACCATACCTGTTCCAAAGAGGAGACCGCCGGCCAGGTTATGCCAGCCGGCCGGGTAGACTTCCACCGGAGAACCGCCGGCCAGGACCAGCAGGGCCATCCCGGCGGTAGCCACCGCCAGAGCCAGGACTACGGCCCGGCTCAGGGAGGTGTTGCCGGTGATAAAGGGGTCACGGAAACAGGCTACAAAGCAGAAGCGGCTGCGCTGGAGGACATAGCCCAGGGCCAGGCCAAAAAGCCACATCGTACCCAGGCCGATTCCCTGCCCCTGGAGCCGCCAGAATATAGCAGCCGCCGCCAGGGCCAGTATCAGGGCGTAGGGCTCCTGGGATTTGGGCTTCAAGTTAATATGTGCCAGTTGCGTATCCGGGGCCACAACAATCCCTGCCTTACCACCATCTTATCGGCTCTTATGTTATAATAAAACCGTAACTTCCGTTAAAGGAGGTTGCCCTGTGAACATCAACCACCTGGAGGCCTTTTGCACCGTAGCCCAGGTGAAGTCGATCTCCGAAGCAGCCCGTATCCTGCATATGTCCCAATCTTCCCTGAGTTACCAGATTCAATTACTGGAAAAAGACCTGGATGTCGAGCTCTTCACCCGCACAACGAAAGGGGTGGAGCTGACGGAGATGGGGGAAATTGTTTACGAGTATGGGCAAACCTTTCTCCAGCTGGCAGAAAACCTCAGGCGTGACCTGGATAACTGGAAAAGCGGCCAGGAACGCCAGGAACATCTCATCGTCGGCGCCAGCAGCAGCATCGGTAGCTATGCCCTGCCATGTACCATTTATAGTTTTAAAGAAAAATACCCCGACGCCAATGTCAAGCTACTGGTTGGCAACCGGGAAGAAACCATCCAGAAACTATTGGATAAAACCATCGATATCGGCCTCATCGAAGGTCCGGTAGACCAGCCCGGCCTGGCCACCCGGGGCGTAACCGAGGATGAATTACTTTTAATTGTCCCCGCCGGCTGGCAGGGCCAGGAAAGCATCACCCTGGAAGAACTCTGCCGTCTGCCCCTCATCCTCAGAGAAGAGGGTTCCGGTACCCGCCAGGTCATCGCCCGGGCCCTGGCCGAGCATGGCCTGGGTATAGCCAATCTAAACGTCGTCCTGGAGTTGAACTCCAACGACGCCATCAAATCGGCCATCACGGCCGGCCACGGGGTTTCCCTCCTTTCCCGCCTGGCCACCCGGCGGGAAATCCACAACGGTAGTCTCAAGGCCCTGCAGGTAAAGGGCATTTCCTTCCGCAGCACCTTTACCATCGTTTATCCGGCGGGAAAACCGGCCACCAACCTCCAGAAAAAGTTTTTCCGTTTCTTGCTGGCCAACAAGAAGGCCTTCTGCTAATTAAACCTTCTTGATGGTAACCTCCCAGATACCATTGGCCACTTCCCTTACTTCAACGCGGTGCCCCATTTTCGCCATTGTTTCAGCCAGGGACTGGCTGGTGCAGCTATGGTCGCTGGTCACAACCAGAATATCCCCCGGGGCCATTTGTTTCAATTTCACCCTGGCCCTGACAATGGGTATGGGGCACATTTCGCCGCAGGTATCCATCCGGAAAACAGCCATCCCCGCCCCCTGCCTTAACGCTTTCCTTCTTTAAAGTTTTTCGTCCCCTGCCCCGGCAAATCCTCCCCATCGGCGGGGCTTTTAAAGCAAGCTACAGCAGAGATCGCTAAAAAAAGGCTTAAGGCCCAGGCGCCGCGCCCGGGCAACAGTTGCTTCATGGGGGTAAGCCATACCATTTACCCCGGCCCTGAGGGCATAAAGTTCCGTCCACAGACGGTGCCGGCCGGCCGGCCGGGCGCACCCGAGAAGGATATTTAAACGGGGCCCGGCCAGACGAGCCGTAGCCAGGAGGCGGCCCACCGCCGCCGGAGGTGGCGGGGTAATGCCGGCCATCGGGGTGCCCGGCAGGGGTGTTAAAACCACCAGGACCAGGTCCCGGCAATCCCGGCTCAAGACCTGGTAAAGGGCCTCAAGTTCCCCGGCCAGGCGGCCGAAGTTTAACCCGGCGACTATATGGGGTACGACCTTCAGGCCGGCAGACAGGAGGTTTTCCAGGGCGGCACCATAGTCAGCCGGGTCCATTTCCAAATGGTAAACCCGGCGCGCCGTTTCCCGGTCACCGATAATATCCAGCAACACCTGATCGACACCTGCATTTTTTAATCCCCTGGCAGTGGCCGGGTCGGCCAGGCCGGTGTGGACGATTACCTTTAACCCCAGGCCCTTGAGACCGGCCAGGGCCTCCAGGTAGGGTAGCAGGGGCACCCGGCCGCCAAGGTCGGCACCGCCGCTGACCAACACCCCGCGGCAGCCACCGTCCTTCAGTTGCCGGCCCAGTTCGAGAAGTGCCGCTGGCGTAGTGGCCGGGTACATGCTCTTTAAGAGTTCCCCCCGGCAATGCTCGCACTGCAGGCGGCAGCCCTGCCCGGTAATACTAATGGTAACAAAAAGACGGCGATGGTTCCGGTGATCGCCGCTGTCGTAGTGTTTACTTCCCGGTGTGGCCAGGCCCAGGACGGGGGGGAAATTCTTTAAGCGCAGCCGCCAGGCAGCCGGCAGCAGTTCTTTCAGGGGCAGGTGATAGACCTCGGCCAGTTGCCGGCGCAGTTCAACCGGCATGGGCAACGGCCCCCTTAAGACCCTGCCGGAGCTGGCGCTCGACGGCCCGGATATCCCCGGGTTCCGGGGCAAAAGGGAAATTGCGGATGGCCTGGGAGGGACGTTCGTTACCGTAGGGCCGGTTGCAGGCTACTGTGCGACCATCCTTCCCCGGACAACCGGAGGTCCGGAAGGCTTCCCCGGCTTTGACCAGGGGGGTGATATCCATCCCGAAATCCATCACCTGGCCGGCGTCATTAAAGGTCATGTCCTCAGCCCGCCCCAGGCCCTCGTTAATGATATAACGGGCCAGCTGGACCCGGCGATACTGGCCCAGGGGCGGCTGGCGGCGGCGGGCCAGAATCGTGCCGGTTTCCGGGAAAAAGCTGAAGAGGTGGGTTCTGACCCCCATATCCTGGGCCCTCTGGATGGTCTGGATCATCTCGGCCTCGGTTTCCCCCAGGCCAACGATAAGATGGATGCCGACCCGGCCGCGGCCAAAGACGGTTACGGCCCGGGAGACCCCCTCCCAGTACTCCTCCCAGCGATGGGGACCTTTGACCCCCCTGCCGCGGTAACGTTCAAATAGTTCCGGTGTGGCGCAATCGATGGCAATACCGACCATGTCCGCACCCGCTGCACGCAGTTCAAAAAAATCCCGGCCGCGGCAGGCGGTAGGAGTCAGGAGGGCGCTGATGAGGAGATCGCTTTCCCGGTGCCAGCGGTTGACGACTTTAAGGAGGTCATCCCACGACCGGCGGTGGGTCGGCATGCCGATGCACACCCGCTCCAGGCCGCGAGAGTCCCGCCGGACTTCCTTAAGGATCGCGTCCAGGGCATAAACCGGCCAGTCAACGCGAATAAAGGTCGGTTCGGCGTCAGGTAGGCGGTTACCGGAGAGACCGCAGTAGGCACAGCGGCCGGCACAGGGTTCGTTATAAGTCAGAAGGAGGTTGAGGCCGGTGAGCCGGGCGTCGCGGTGAAAGCTACCGGGCTGAAAGCCCAGGGTTATGGCCGCCGCGGTACTGGTTTTAACGTACTCCGGACTGGTTGCAGGCATTGATTTATTCCCTCCATTTAACTTAAACCATCCACGTCTGGCGCAGGAGCTTGCTTAAAGCGGCTCCGTCCCGGGCCCATTCTTCCTGCCAGCGGCGGCGGCCGGCCTGGCCCCGGGCCAGGGCAGGACCAAGGAGGTCCCGCCAGCTCTCTTCATAGGTCGCCAGGGGTGCTCCCGAGCCGAGATAGGCGGCGGCTGCTTCCCCGGCCAGCCGGCCACTCAGGATGGCCGTCAGGATGCCGGCTCCCGTAACCGGATGGGTGAAGCCGCCGGCATCGCCGCAGAGGAGCACCCGGCCCCGATGGACTTCCTGGTAAGGGCCAGCGACGGGAATAAGTCCCCCGGTGCGCCGGACAATATTTTGTTGCTGCCAGCCCAGGCGTCTGAGAAAATGGGTCAGGGCTGCAGCCGGGGTGATTTCTCCCGGCACCAGTCCCACCCCGACGTTGGCCGTTTTCCCCTTGGGAAAGACCCAGGCGTAACCGCCCCGGTAAAGGGGGTCGAAATAGACCCGGGTAACCTGCATGGGTTCCGGCAGGGCCATTTCCACCTGGACCGCCGCAGCCAGGGTAGCCCGCGGCCAGCCCCGGGTACGGGCCACCAGGGAGAGGGGACCGTCGGCGCCGATGATGACCCCCGCCTCCACTTCCTGCCGCCGGCCGTTTGCTTGCCGGATGATCAGGCTGGTATCAGTCAGGTCTTCTACCGTGGCCTTTAGCCAGAGCTCCGCCCCGGCCTTTACGGCCCCTTCAGCCAGGGAGGCATCAAAGACCTCCCGGTTAAGGATATAGCCCGGGGCGGGGGTGGAGGTCACGGTACCGTCGGGAAAGAAAGTTACCAGGGTGCCGACAGCCAGGGCAATGCTTTTTTCCCCAAAATCAACTTCACTTGCAATCAGGGCCGGGACGTATTCGGCACACTGGACGGGGTAACCAACCCGGGCCCGCTTTTCTATCAACAGTACCCTGGCACCGGCGGCGGCAACTACCCTGGCTGCCGTACTCCCCGCCGGCCCGGCTCCGGCGACGACGGCATCGTATTTAAGCATGGGCTGCCACCGCCACCTGCCGCCGGGCCTTACCGGGGGCTACCCGGGCCATGAGGAGCTCCAGGAGATCCAGCTTGAGGGTAGTCTGGTTTTCAAAACGGCCCGCATGGGCGGCGCGCTCCTGGCCCAGTTCGTAGCAGGTGGAGCTGTCAATATCCAGGAGGATACCCGGCAGGCCGATCCGTTCCAGGTCCCGCCGGTGCTTGGCCAGGAAGGCCTCGCAGCAACTGCCCAGAAATCCCGGCGCCCCCTCCCGTT
Source organism: Moorella thermoacetica (assembly GCF_001267405.1). NCBI lineage: Bacteria > Bacillati > Bacillota > Clostridia > Neomoorellales > Neomoorellaceae > Neomoorella > Neomoorella thermoacetica. The sequence goes on along the minus strand of NZ_CP012369.1, from coordinate 359,028 downwards.
GCAGCCGGCGTAAGACCCGGGCCAGCATTTCGTAATTCTGGATGGTCAGGGGTTCCAGGCCATATTGCCTGGCCAGGGCATAGGCTGTACCAATGTCGCAACGGCCGCACTCGCTGCACCCCTGGCGGCCGCGGAAGCGGCAGGTGGGCAGTTTGGCGCAATAGGGCAAGAGGACTACCGGCGCCGCCGTTATTTCCTCCAGGGGTTTAACGACGGTGAAGACGTCATTGACAGCCGCCGCCGGTATCCCCTGCCGGGGGTAATCCTTCTTGACCAGGGCGTCGTTGATGGCAGCTGCCACCTCCGCGGCTTTAATGCCCGGCAGGCGGGCGCCGCTTTCCCGGAAGAATTCTTCTACCTGCCGGCTGATAAGCACCGGGTCGGCCGGCAGGCCTTTAAGCCTCGCCTCCAGGTCGTAAATGGACCGCCTGGGATGGGCGAAGAAGTCCCCCGTCAGGTAGAGGCTCTCGATGCGGCTGTTGCCCGGCCCCAGGACCAGGGAACTGCGCAAGAAACCACCACGGGTGCGCCGGCTGGACCGCAGTTCCGTCCGCCCCTCCGGCCCCTGGACGGCGTTAATCCACTCCTCCGACTGGAAATAGGGCAGTTGATGGGCCAGGAGAGCTTCTTCCGCCGGCGTCAGGCCGGCGGGGATCAGTTCCATGGCGAACTCGCGGCAGAACTCTTCGGCTATAACCTGTTTGATAGTCTCCAGGAGTGGCACCCGGCCCAGTTCCCACTTGAGGCAGGTTACCCGCTCTTTAAGGGAGGCGATCTCCTTGGCCTTAAGCTTTTCTGTGGGAATGCGCAGGGCCCGGAGCATGGTTTCGACGTCAAAGTCGATGAGCAGGGTGCCCTGGTAGAGAAAGGCTCCTCCCAGTTCTGTCCCGCCGGTACCGGAGATCTTGCGGCCCCCGACCTCGATGTCGTTGCGGGGGCGGTAGGCCGCCGGTACCCCCAACCGCTTAAGGGCCCGGACCACGGCGCCGCAGAGCTGGGCATAGAGCCCCTCCAGCCGCCTGGCAACCCCGGGGTAGTCGAGGGTGGTTATAACTTCCCATCCCAGCTGGTTGGTGTCCCAGAAAAGGGCGCCGCCGCCGGTAATGCGGCGGTTGATCTCTATCCCCTCCCGGCGGCAGTACTCCAGCCTTACTTCTTGCTCTACCACCTGGTGAAAGCCCACCAGGACGCAGGGCGGGTTAAACTGCAGGAAGCGCAAAGTATCCGGGGCCTGCCCCTGGGAACGGGCTGTTAACAGGACCTCGTCCAGGGCCATATTCTCGGCCGCCGTCCGGCTGCCGGTATCCAGCAAACGCCACTGGCGCACGCAGCCTCTCCTCCAAAAATAGGGTTCTTTCAGGGTTCGCTGGCGAGGGGTGTTAGCACCCATGAGGACTCTACGAAGTCGGCCAGGAGGCGGGTCAGGTCGGCGGCGTTGTCGGGGCCCAGGCTGGCAAAGGCCACCCTGGCCGGGTTCAGGCCGGCCTCCTGCAGGCGTTGCCGCACGGCGGTGACCCGTTCCCGGGCCCGGTCGCTGCCATAGAGGTGGTGACAGGCCCCCGGGTGGCAGCCCAGGACCAGGACCCCCGGAGCGCCATCCTCCAGGGCCTTGAGAATCAACTCCATGCTGATTCGGCCCGAGCAGGGCACGTTAACCAGCCGGACTGCCCCAGGGAGGGCCAGGCCCTCCAGGGCCGCCCGGTCGGCAGCCCGCCGGGCCGAATGCCGGCAACAAAAGGCGATAATCTGTTCCTGGCTGTTAGTCATCAATTGCCCCCCTTATCCCCGGCTGCCGCCTGGAGCAGGCGAACATCGGTATACTCCGGCAATTCCAGGGCATGGGCCGGGCACTCGGCTACACAAATGCCGCATCCCTGGCAGGAACGGGTCCGGACCAGAGCCTTGCCCTGGACGACCATAGCCCCGTGGGGGCAGGTACGGACGCAGGTCAGGCAGGCGGCGCAGGCCCCGTCGAGGGGCCGGAAGGCCAGGGTCACCGGAGCCGCCTCCGGCTCCTCACCCTTCAGGAAAGAAACGACAGCCGCCGCCGCCAGGGAGGCCGCTGTCCCGGCTTCCCCCGCCGGTACCGGTTCCCTGCCGGCGGCCACCAGGAAGATACCGCGGCGGTTGGTGGTCACCGCCCGGTAATAGAGGCTATCCATCCCGGCCGGCCCGTTCGCTTCTCCCTGAACTGCCTTAAGCCCCAGGCGCTGCCAGAGCCTGCGGGTGACGGGAGTGGCCGCGAGTTCCTCACCTACTACCAGCAGGTCCGGGTGGAGCCTGGTTACTTCCGGCATGCCGGGGGTGAGGCGGGTAGGGTCGCTCACCTCCAGGCAGGCTCCGTCCCAGGACGGCACCTCCTGGGGCTTGATGAAGATCACCCCGGCCTCCCGCAGGCGCCCGTAAAGGGCTTCCAATTCCGGCAAAGCTGCTACCCGCACCTGCCGGGCCAGGACGTAAATGGTACGATCCGGCTCCAACCTCTCCTTTAAAGCCGCTATATTCTGCCAGGCCAGGGCATGGATAGCGAGGGATAGGTCGCCGGCCGCGTCCAGCCAGAAAACCACTTCACCCCCGCCCCTGATCCCAGCCAGCAGATCACCGTCGGCAGTACCAGTAACTCCCTGAGAGGTTAAGGCCGGTATCCTTCCCCCTGCCGCCAGTTTCGCCGCTAACTGCTGCTGGGTCAGGATGGGTACTGCCCCCGTCGCTATACCTGCCGGCAGGCCGGCAGCGAGGCGATTGGCCAGGAGGATAGCCCTGACCTGGAGATTGGCCACCCGCCGGCCATCTCCCACCTGGACGCTGAAGCTACCGGCATCACCGTTTACGCCCAGGATCTCCCGGCCGGGGAGATAGGTAACCTTGGAGTTATCTGTAAGCTCCGACCAGAGGGGCCCCGCCAGTTCGCCCGCCGGGTCGGCAGGGTCGAAATCACCGTCATCGTCCAGGAGCAGGACGCGAAGGCCTGCCCTCATCAAATCCCGGGCCGCTAGCAAAGCACTGGCTCCCCGGCCTGATACCAGGACGTCAGCAGCGGCCGACCTGCCGGCCCCGGAACTTATATCCGACATTCCTGCCTTTTCTCCGCTGCCCTCCAGCAGCTTCCGGACACCGGCCGCCGCCAGCCGGCCGTGGGTGATACTTTCCTGGATGTCCCGGGGGGCCTGGCAGGTGCCGGCCAAAAACACGCCGGGGGTACTGGCCTGGATGCCGTTCGGTCCATCAACGGCGGCCAGAAAGCCGGCAGGATCCCTTTCCAGGGAGAGGCCTGGTAAAATCTCGCCCCTAACCGGGGTAATCCCTACGGCCAGGACTACCCGGTCAAATTCCTCCGTAGCCAGGGTGCCGGTGCTCAGGTCTTCATAGTGGATACTGACCCGGCCATCCCGCCCCCGGCGTATCTCTGAAGGCATGCCCCGGACCAGCTTCAGGCCCGGAGTCGCCCGTAACTCCCGGTAAAGTTCCTGCAACCTGGCATCATTTAGCTGCAGGTCCATATAGAAAATGGTTATCTCCCGGGACAGCCCCCTGTACTTTAAGGCCCTGGCCAGGCGCAGGGAATAACCGCAGCAAACGCGGGAGCAGTAATCATGGCCCAGTTTCCGGCTGCGGGAACCGGCACACTGGATAAAGGACAGCCGTTCCCAACCGGGAGCATCCAGGTCCCCCTGGCTGAGGGCACTTTCCAGTTCCATGGCTGTCGTAACCCGGGGGTAAAAGCCGTAACCATATTCCGGCAGGCCGGCGGCGTCAAAGGGTGCAAAACCGGTGGCTACCACGATTGCCCTGGCGCGGATGGACTCCGGCGACGCCGGTTCCAGCTCAATGGCTGCACGGGGACAGGCTGCAACACAGGCCTGGCAGTCTTCTTTCGCCCGCAGACAGCAGGAATGATCCAGGCGATAGGCCCGCGGAAGCCCCCGCGGGTGGGGCGGCAGGATAGCCCCCGCCGGGCAGGCCTCCCGGCAACGGCCGCAGTGATCGCATTTTTGCCAGTCAATCCGGGGCCCGGTCGCCCTCAGGCTGGCGGTGAAAGCTCCCGTTGTACCAGTGACACCAACCACCACCATCCCGGTGACCAGGGTAATATTCTCCCGGCTGGTGACTTCCTCCAATAAAGGGAAGCCCAGGCAGATATTACAACGGCTGCAGTCCTCCCCGGCTTTACAGCCGTAATCCAGCCACCTGCCCCCCAGTACAGCTTCCTTTTCTACGATCATCACCTGCAGGCCCGCCCGGGCCAGGTCCAGGGCCGCCGCCATACCCGCCGGCCCGCCGCCTACAACCAGGACGTCCAGTTTTCCTGACAAAGGCTACACCCCCAACTTTTCCCGCACCCCGTCGGCGGAAATCTGGTTTAGCTCCAGGCCTAGTTCGTCCGGGTCCAACCCCAGGGCCAGCCCCAAGAGCTGGGGGAAATACAGGATGGTCAATTCCTGGTCATCGGGCTGGCTGTTGCTGAAATTCAGGCCGCAGGTGGGACAGGCAACCAGCAGGGCGTCGGCCCCGGCCCCCTGGGCCTCCCTGACCTTCCGGCCCGCCTGTTCCCGCGCCAGGTCGGGCCGCAGGCCCATCAACCCGCCACCGCAGCAATCATTTTTACCTTCATAGCTGATACTGGCGGCTCCGGTAGCGGTGACCAGCCGGTCCAGGGCCTCCGGGGCTTCAGCGTCCTCCCTGGGGTCTACCCCGTACCGGTGATAGACCCTGGTGGGCCGGAAGTAGTGGCAGCCGTAATGGACGGCAATCTGCAGGCTGTCCAGGGGAAGGCTCACCCGGCGACGGATCTCCTGCCGTCCCGGGGAGCTGTCCAGAACGCGGAGGAAATGCTGGACCCTGGTTGTACCCTGGTAACGGAGACCCACCCGGGCCAGGTCCCCGTTTACCCGCTTGCGGAGGTCCGCATCCTCTTTGAGTTCCAGGTCGGCTTCCGTCAGGGTACCGCTGCAGGCGTTGCAAAGGGTGACAATGGGCAGGCCGGCAGCTTCCGCCTGGCAGAGGTTATGGGCCGCTACCAGGAGGGCGGCATAACTATCCAGGGCCTTTAAGGGATAGCCGCAGCAACGAAACCCGGGTAGGTCGACCAGTTCGATCTCCAGGGCAGCGGCTACCCGGCGGGCCGCCAGTTCATAACCCAGGTTGCGGACCGGTACATTGCAGCCCAGAAAAAGCGCGTAACGCCGGCCCGTCATTCTACCAGCCTCCCCTGCAAGCCGGTCAGGGCCAGGAGCTTGCCGAGAATCCCCGTCTCTTCATCCAGGGCCGGTAAGCCTTCTTCCTCCCGGTATTCATTATGAAACTCGTCAATATTGTAGAGGCGGCCGTCCTCAGCCACGAGTCTGGCTGCCGCCAGGAGGGCTGCCGGGGCAAAACCCCGCTCGCAGGCCAGGTTTTTCAGGGCCAGGAGGACTTCCGCCGGCCGGGCCTCCTCCGGGCAGCGCTCCTGGCAGGTATAACAGGCCAGGCAGTACCAGAGCTTTTCATCCTTGAGGACAGCTTCTTTCTCACCCAGGACCGCCAGGCGAAAGATCCGGCGGGGGTTATACTCCGGATCCAGGGTGGCTACCGGGCAGCCGGAGGTACACCTGGCACACTGGTAGCAGGCCCGCATTGTCGTAAAGGCTGGCCAGCCGTTCAAGGGGTCGTTCCCTTGCTGCATCCCTTTCGCGCTCCTCCGAAAATAGGGTTTTGCCAAAATGGTTACTATTGGCAAGCACCCCCCATGAGGGAATAGGCCGGTTACACCCTTATTTCTGGTGTTTGGCTATTTCCTGCTCGATAAAGGCCTTGAGGGCCTCTCCCTGTAAGAGGCCGGCCACCTCTGCCGGGTTGCTCATTTTGATTTTGGCAATCCATCCTTCCCCGTAGGGATCGCTGTTGATCAGGCCGGTCTGCTTCTTGAGATTTTCGTTGACGGCAATGACTTCCCCGCTCACCGGGGCATAGGCCCGGCCCACCCACTTGCCGGATTCCACGGCTGCCAGCGGTTTACCCCGGGCCACGGTTTTGCCTGCCTTGGGCAGGTTGATATGGACGAAGGCACCAGCCAGTTGCTGGGAGAAGTCGGTCAACCCGACGGTGGCAACGTCACCTTCTATTCTGGCCCAGCTGTGCTTGTCGTCGTAATAGAGCTCGTCGGGAAAGTTGTAGGTGGCAATTTGCACTTTCCAGTTCCCCTCCGTTCCCGCAAAGTATTGATGGGTGAAAGCACTGACTAAATGAACAGGCTGATCTTCGCATTGGCCGCTTCCTGGAGAAAGGCAGCCACGCCGCCGAATTCGACCCCGTCGATAAGGTCTTCCTCGGGAATCTCCATGACCTGCATGGACATGATGCAGGCCACAAATTTGACCCCCATTTCCCGGGCCAGGGCCAGGAACTCGCTGACCGCCTGGACCTTTTTGCTCCGCATCTGCTTCTTCATGAAAAAGGGACCCAGGCCGGCCATATTAAATTTGGAGAGGGGCAGCCTGTCAGGGCCGGAGGGCATCATCCAGTCAAACATCCTGCCCAGGAGGGAACTGGCACCCCTGCGGCCCCGGGGTTTTTTGAGGAGGTTGATGCCCCAGAAGGTGAAAAAGATGGTTACCTCCATGCCGGAAGCCGCCGCCCCGGTGGCCAGGTTAAAGGTGGCCAGGGCTTTGTCCAGGTCGCCACTGAAGCAAATGATGGCCATCTTGTCTTCAGCCATGACCTGTGCCTCCTAACTTTTCTTTACATAATAGCTGGTGTAATTGCTACCGGCCTCGGACCCCAGGTAGATGTTACCCGTCTTCTGGCACCAGGCCGGGATGTCCACTGCCGCCCCCTTGTCGTCGGCCTGAACCTCCAGGACCTGCCCGGAATCCATGGCCTTGATTTTTTGAGAGAGCTTGACGATGGGCATGGGGCAGAGCAGCCCCCTGGCGTCTAAAACTGCATCGGCCTGCATGGTGATGACCTCCTTAGAAAAAATATTGCGGGGTGACTTTCACAAAACCTTCCCGTGCTTTACGGCCAGGTCAACCATTTCGCCATAATCAATGACCCTGGTTCCCGGGTAAGTAGCTTTTGTATCCAAGCCCCGGGCTTCCAGGTCGGCCGCCAGGGCGTAAAAATTTATCCCCTGAACGCGGGCCTGATCGACCATTTCCTGGTAGTCAGCCGGTGCTTTATGCAGGGCCAGGACGGCATCCTGGATCAGGATAACCTCCGAACCCGGCTGGGTCATAGCCAGCTGGAGGTTGCGCCGGTAATCCTGCCGCTGAAATGGGGAACGCGTTAACAATACCAACAAGGGGCCCTTCCTCCTTAAAATTGGATAATACCTTCTGCTCCCGCCAGGGCTTCACCCAGGCCTGCCCGGTCGACCACCCGGCCGGCCAGGATTTTGTCTTCGGGTATGCCCCGTTCTTCCAAAGATTCCCTGGAAACCAGGAGTTTTACGCCCATATCTTCAATGCTGGCAAAGGCCTCTCCCAGGGATTTCATCTGCAGGGCTTTCGGGTTCTGACCCGGGTAAACAGCCCAGACACCGTCATCAAGGAGAACCACGGTGGTATCTACCTCCAGGCTCGCCATGCCGATGGCGTAGCGGTAGCCCTCGACCATAGCCGCTGTCCCGTAAGGGGCGGAAGGAATCAAAACCATCACTTTTTGCAATTTCCTGTCACCTGCCTCTTATGGCAATTATTAAAATCCAAAGTTAATCAAGACATCGGCCTCCTGGATCATATCAGCCATATCAACCAGGCTACCCATTTCCGCCCCGTCGATGTACATCTCGTCGGTAATGCCCCGGAACTTGGAACAGGCACCGCAGGAAGCGATGCGGACACCGGCGGCGGCCAGTTCCTGGAGCATAGCGGCAATATTGCGCTCACCGGGGGCGTCGATATTTTTATTGGCGGCCACTACCCCGTCGATGTACAAAAAAAGGCTGACGCCATGCCCTTTGGCCAGGGCCGCCCGGGCCAGGCCATAGGCCGTATCTAAATTCTGGTAGGTATAGGGGCCGGTCTGGACTACCAGGCAAAGCTGTGCCATGCATTCTCCCCTCCTTCCCTTTATTCTTCTAGAATGGCCTCTTCAGGCCTCTTTGCCTCCTCCCCCCTTTTTTCAGCCAGGACAAGGGTACGAATTTGCTCCATCAGGGTAAAAAGTTCGGGTTTCTTTATGGCATAAAAGACGTTGCGCTCTTCACGCCGGCGGCTGAGGTAGCCTTTGTGCAGGAGTATTTGCAGTTGCTGGGAGACGTTGGACTGTTTTTCCCCGGTTTCGCGGACAATCTCGCTGACACTCTTTTCGCCCTCCCGGAGGGCGCAGAGGATCTTTACCCGCACCGGGTTGGCGAGGCCCTGGAGGAACTCCGCCACCAGGGTGCATTCAGACTTGGAAAGCATTCTTGTACTCCTCGGGAGTTATATGAATAGATTAATGATCTTTAAATTATTAATTTCATTATCCCATGAACTCTTGTGCCCGTCAAGGTGAAAATATTCCTTTGCACCCGGAAAATTTTCTTTCCCGGCAGGGGGCCGCCCCAGTACGATTACTAACGCCCTTACGCAAAAAAACCCGGCCTTATCTGAGCCGGGGGTTAAGGTGGTGATAATAGTCATGGGGCTCGCCGTTTCCCTGCGGGACCTGAGGAGTAACACACCTGGACGCAATGGTGGTATAACTCGTTTCGAACCGTATACGTGGCTCCCTTGCTATAGTATATACTGACCCTCATTTTTCCTAAAGTTTTACCATTACGGGAGCGATCAGGCTGACTGTCACCGGGTCGATATGGCAGCGGTAGGCATAGATTTCCACCCCGGCGGCAGCCGCTTCTCTGATGGTGCTGGAAAAGCAAGGGTCGGTAACCTCGTTGGGGGCCAGGCTGATAGCATCTTCCCGCTGGATGATAAAAACGGCTGCCGCCCGGTAGCCCCGGGAGTGCAGGGCCATCAACTCCCGCAGGTGACGGCTGCCGCGAGCAGTCGGGGCATCGGGGAAAAGGGCCAGCCCACCTCTTACCAGGGTTACCGATTTTACCTCAACGTAGCAGGGGGGGTGTCCATCACCCTGGAGTAAAAAGTCCAGGCGGCTGGAACCGGCCCGGACCTCGGTCGCCCGCAGCCGGTAACCTTTGAAGGGTTCAAGGCTCCCGGCCTGTAAGGCGGCGGCAAAGAGGCGGTTGGGCAGGCGGCTGTCCAGGGAAATAAAGGTACCGTTCTGGCGGAGCAGGACCACGTCGTAGGCCGTTTTCCTATCCCCCTGCCGTGATGCCGGGGCCAAGTAGACCTCAGCCCCGGGCAGCAACAGTTCCGTCAAGCGCCCCGGGTCGGCCAGGAAGGCAACCAGCTTCTCCCCTTCCCTGGCAGCCACCACTGTAAAACGGTTCGGCCGGGAAAGAAAGGTAGCTTTAATCAAATTGGCGGGTAGTTCGACCATGACGCACCCCTGCCTCCGCCAGCCCCTGCGGTGGCATAAGCCATTCAGCAGGGCAGCCTGGTAAAATTTTTCCCAACATCGGTTTTGTGGGCATACATTGCGTAAAGAATTCCTTAAGGAGCCGTGTGTGTTAATTACGCCAGCACGGCTCTGTGATGTGGGGGATGCTTCGAGGCATACTTCTCCTCGACCATTTTACCTTACAGTGACAGCTTTCTGATACGTTGCTGGGTCTGGCCGGGCAACAACGCAGATATGCGGTAATTGAAGAAGTCAATAAAAACCTGGTAGGGTGGTAACTGTGACGTGTGATAGCCGTGGTCGACCCGGATTTTGCCCAGGAGGATAACCTACGCTATCTCCAGCGCGCCGGTGGCCACTATATATTGCCGCGGAGAAGATACGTACGTTAAGGATACCATGGCAGTATAGTATTTTAACATACCTTTTTCATTTTACCAATTGCTTCCCATAACCCGTTCAGATAGGCGATCCCAAGAGCCCTGTCATACAGGCCATACCCAGGCCTGCCTACTTCTCCCCAGATCATTCGACCATGGTCCGGCCTGATATATCCCTTGAAATCAATATCATGGTATGCCTTCATAATCTCAAACATATCCAAAGATCCATCCGAAGACAAATGAGAAGACTCATCAAAATTGCGGAGTGAATGTATCTTAATATTCCTTACATGACCGAAGTGTATTCTTCCTTTAGCGCCGAAATAGCGTATAAGAGCAGGAATATCGTTGTCCGGATTTGCCCCAAGACTACCACTACATAGTGTGATACCATTGTAGGGGCTGTCTACCAGGGCCATGATCTTTTCCAGGCTTTCTTTGGATTTTACAATCCTGGGAAGACCAAATATAGACCACGGCGGATCGTCGGGATGAATGGCCATTTTTATATCAACTTCTTCAGCCACAGGAATAATTGCCCTTAAAAAATACCCCAGGTTTTTTAATAGCTTTTCCTCATCCACACTCTTGTATTGTTCAAACAGCACCTTTAGTGTTTTAAGTCTTTCAGGCTCCCAGCCAGGCAGCTCAAAGCCGTTAGAGTTGGCCTCTACTTCTTCCACCATCCTATTGGGGTCCACCTTCTGTACCTTTTCCTCTTCATAGGAAAGAGCAGTGGAACCATCTGGCAGGACTTTCGCTAAATCCGACCGTGTCCAATCAAATATGGGCATAAAATTGTAGCACACGACCTTAATGCCGAATTTAGCCAGATTTCTCAAGGTCTGCTGGTAGTTCTCAATATAACGGTCCCTACTGGGAAGTCCAAGTTTGATATCCTCATGGACATTAACGCTTTCTATGACCTCTAATTCCAGTCCCGCATTTTCTACTGTCTCCTTTAATTTTTTTATTTTTTCTTCAGGCCATACTTCGCCCACAGGTACATCATAAATAGCGCTTACAATCCCGGGCTTCCCCGGTATTTGCCTGATTTTATCCAAAGAGATACTATCATAGCCCTCTCCGAACCATCTAAATGTCATTTTCATATCTTCTCACGTCCTCTCTAAATGCTACCTTTACAGCTTTGCAATGTTACCTTTTTTATCTTTTGAGTTGTTACCCTAAATACTTTTGTAATATATTCCTTACAGCGTTAGGTCCGGATACCATTTCCTTGAAATAACTCTCGATTTTTTCTCCCAACCCTACATCATAAAGGCTTAAACCGAAAATACTTTCATTTGACAGAATGGGCTTCAGGCTATCCCCTACAGATTCACTGTCACCCAGCTTTACTCTTGAAAGGTACGATTGCAGCACATCCAGCATGGGGTCTGGGCTAAGTGGCATTGATTCACCTTTGTCATCCAAGCCCAGCAAATACCTGCACCAACCCGCAATAACCAGAGGAATATAGGTGAGATTTGCAGGATCTAAATCTTTCCTGTCGCGATAGGCTTTGATAGTCTCGCCGAATCTTATACTCATTTTTTGCGAAGTATCTGTGGCTATCCTTTGGGGTGTATCAGGAATATAAGGATTGGGCAACCTTTGTTCTATGACTTCTCGTATAAAATTTTCAGGACTCAATATACCCGGATTTACAACAACAGGTAGGCCTTCTTCATACCCTATCTTCTCTACCAGCTTCTTCAATTGACTATCTTTCATTTCATCAGCTATAAGATTATAGCCCAACAGGCATCCAAATACCGCCAGAGCTGTATGGAGAGGATTTAAGCATGTACAGACCTTCATCTTTTCAACTTTGTCCACCGTCTGCCTGTCAGTAAAAAGTACCCCAGCCAATTCAAGAGGCATACGGCCATTAGGAAAATTGTCTTCCACAACCAAATATTGGGATCTCTCTGAATTAACGAAAGGTGCAATGTAAGTATTTTTCTTAGTGTGAACGATCTCGGTGCTTTTGAAGCCTATTGATTGTAATGAGTCCTTAACAATATCAGAAGGCCTTGGTGTAATCTTATCAATCATGGTCCAGGGGAAGCTTACTTTGCTTACATCATTGATATACGCTAAGAAACCGCTTTCTACCAATCCGTTGTCAACCCATTTTTTTACAATCGTTTTAACAGATTCATAAAGCCTTTCCCCGTTATGAGCACAATTATCCATACTTACAAATGCAATGGGTAACTTCCCGCTTTTATATCTGGTATAGGCCAATGAAGCAACCTTGGACATTACATGCCTAGGCTGTCCTGGTCCGTTCTGCATATCCTTGAGAACATCATCAAAGTATTCTCCTGATGCATTCTTCAGGCTGTATCCTTTTTCTGTTATGGTAAAACTCGCCATCTGTAGACAAGGCTTTGCAAAAATCTCCTTTAACCGGTTCCAGTCATGTTCTCGCGAAACGTCTCCAATCAAACCTTCGCTTATACTTGCAACTACTTTTTTGTCCAGGGTTCCGTCGAAGTTCATGATGACAAGGAGGCTCAAATTGTCATACGGAACATAAATCCTATCGATGATTTCGAAATCGAATGTCTCTACCGCCACAATTCCCGTTTTGGCTTTTCCCAAATTGAGAAGCTTTTGCTGCAGCATGGCAATAAATCCTCTAAATATATTACCGGCCCCAAAGTGTACCCATGTGGGGTTTTCTTTGGTATCCGCCACCATTTTTTCATAATCGAATTCCGGTAGTTCAATTCCTGCATCCTGCCAGGCCTTTTTATACTTAATGCTATCTTTGTCTAAGTCCAGCAAGTTAGTTTGTCACTCCTTAAAATATTTAATATCTGTCGATTTTACAATATATTACATGCTCGCCGAATAGCAGCTTCTTGGGCTATTTAAATATTTCAACATAAAATTAGCGGTAGGGGGAAACGGTTCATATCAATAAAGGCTAGCCTTATCTAGGCGGGTAATTTACTCATTTAAAGGCCGAAATTCGAGCACTTTCTTTGATATGCTGGCCATTAACTACCAAGGGGTGTACTAGTTCTGGCTCCAACATTTTATAAATCGGTTCCAATATATGCCGGCGCTTTCCTTGGGCCACATGAGTACACCCCTTCTCTTTCAGCCAGTCTATCAATGCCAAAATATCATCAGTCTTGTTACCAAAGGTCTTAATCTCTTTCCCTTCGGTGGTGATTACGCAAGCCACAATACTCCCCTAAAGATTTTCATTCTGCAGGCTCCGCGTTAGCGGCATATATGTCTACTATTAATACCATTAAACATTTCGCCCGACAAACTTCCAGAAATTATTGCCAAACAAATCCTCTATATCCCTCTTAATTTCTTCTTCTGTTACTCTCCAACCGCTTTCTAAAAGATCTAGGTACTTTTTAGTCAGAACATCGGCTATTATCTTCCTGGCATGTACCCATTTATAGATGAGATGTTCCAGGACGCGAGCATCTGAGTGCTGGGGAATAAATGACAAACCCAAATTTTCCAATCGCATATTTGTAATCTCTTCAACTATCATGGGATTATTTAAAAACCACCAGCAACCAAATACCATTAAATTCCTAAATTTCCTTGCTGTTACTACAAGTTCATGTTGATTTTCCCTAGATAGCATGGTTACTAAAAATTTATTTTCAGGATAAGTCCTGCACAAGTATTCGATTGCCCTTATATCAGCTTTTCCTAAAGAATCCGCCGCCAGGCCTAACCTGGGGTTTATTGATCTCCTCACCCCAATCATTAAAGCCAGGGGAATATTTAATTCCCTGCAAATTGGGAGGACGCATTTTTCTAGTATTCTCGAGCGGCAGGAATCTTCAGGAACCATAAAATCTGGTGGTAATGAGACCGCTAAATAGATGGCATTGGTTTTTTCAATCCAATAACGAAGAAAACGTCTTATTTCAGTTAATGTATTCTCATCCAGCTTCTTATCAACCAAAAAACCCATTTGATTTAAGTACTCATAGTTTTTTTCATAGTTATTCAAAAGTACATCAAGTCTTAGGGCAGCTTTAAATCTCGGATCTTTATTGCCTTTCGTTTCCCATAATTGTCTTTCTTTGGGATCAAAGGGATCATTAGTCATAACAACTTCTTTTATTCCAGCTATCGCAAAAATCCTATCAACATAATCAAATGCCGGAATCGAGTTGATTTGTTCCCTGAAGACACGTAAATCCCTTACATTTAAATCCATCCCCAGTTCTTTCAACGTCGTTAAAACACCGCGCTGAGCCTCACTCACAGGTGAGTGCTCTAAAAATAATGTCTGGAAGATTAGTTCAGCCTGCTGTGTTTTGGATAGATTAAAAAAATCTTCATAGTCCATGGTAGAATATCTAAAAAACTCGGCAACAAGATAATGATAGGTTAACAGCTCGTCTATTCCATATAATGATAGATCTCCAAAATTGGGTGGATAAAGATGGGTATGGATATCTGTTACACGAACCTGCTCTACTTCCTTGGTCACTACCAATGCTAAATTTTCTTGTGTGATCACCGGCATTTTATTCTCCTCCATTAAACCTTTTCTAGTTTCTCTGGTAAACTAGCTCATAAATAATCCACCATTAACATCTATAGTTTCACCAGTTATATAATCGGCATAATCAGAAGCTAAAAACAAAGCCGCTCCAACAATATCCTCTGGTGTTCCCGCACGCTTCAATAAGATTTCTGACGCCATTTTTTCAAACACCTGCGGTGGAGTAATCTCGGGGTTATGAAATGGTGTACGTATTAGGCCAGGGGCAATAGCATTCACAAGTATATTATAGTCTGCCAGGTCCCGGGCCAGGGCGCGGGTAAAAGTGCTAATCCCCCCTTTGGCCGTTGCATAGGTAATACTCCCCGCACCGCCACCATTCTTAGCGGCCACAGATGTTATATTAATTATCTTCCCTTTACCCTGAGCTTTCATCATAGGGAAAACAGCCTTTGTCACCAGGAATACGGATTTTAAATTTACATTTATAATCCTATCCCACAATGCTTCATCAACTTCTTCAAATCTAGCCCTTTTTATCATCGAGCCTGCGTTATTTATAAGGACATCTATCCGGCCAAATCTTTCTTTAATTTTACTAACCATAGCGTCTACTTGATTTTTATCAGAGACATCGCCCCTCACTACTAGTGATTTTTTTCCCATCTGTTCAATTTCTTGCGCCAGACTTAGCGCAGCCTTTTCACTGTTGTTATAATGGATTACAACATTAGCCCCATTTCTGGCAAAACCTAAAGCCATAGCCCGACCAATGCCAGTGCTGCTACCTGTTATCCAGACAATTTTTCCTTCAAAAGAAAACATCTGCTTTATTCGACCTCCTTCTTTAATAATTAGCTGTAGCTTTAATAAGGGCATGGATATTTCTTCCTGGCGTTCCGGGTGAAGTGCCGCCACCAGCTGATAAGATAATCCCCGCCTTGTTACCATGCTGATTCAAGCAATTCACAGCCGCCTCTGCTACCATATCAGGCGTGCCGTTGGTGAGTACATCAAGAGGCGGAATATTTCCCAATAGGCATATTTTATTACCTACTAACTGTCTTACCTTGGCTATATCCTGCAGATGGGTAAAGTTAAAAATATTTATAGACAAATCCTGTAAGTAGCTAAAACAAACTATATTGTCCGAATCGTTATGATACATTTTTATGCACTGAGGAAAAGCATCAAAAATTTCTTTTAGGTAAGGATGCGCAAACTCCAGATAATCATCCTGAGAAAGGAAACCGACTATATCGTCCAAAACCATAATACCTTCAACTTCACTCAAAACCTCGGCCTGTGCTTCCAACCAATTTTTAGCAAGCGTGGTAGTCTTTTTCAACAATTTATGGGTGTTGGCCGGATCGGTTTTCAGCCCTATCAAGAAGTTGGTGACACCCATCAGGTGGGAAGCAATGGTCAAAGGTCCCCTAGCAGCAACTACTTTTATACACCGGCCGAGATCTTTCACCTTGGGTTCGATATTCCTGTAAATATTTAGCACAAAAGGCATCAAGCCGTCAGTCTGGGGATTAGGAACAAATATATCCTCCGCTTCCTCAGGAGAATTAATTATATGATTTATCGTTGGCGTCCTGTCAGGATAAAAATTTATTTTACAGCCAAAGCCGGACGGTTCTGTTGCCATCCCATACTCAACCCAGAAACCGGGTAAAAAGATTATCTCTGGAAAATCTTTAATAATTTTTATGTTTGCTTCCAACCATTTCTCAGGTATTGTGAAATAATCCATTGTAGATATGCCTACGTATCCTGGAATCCATGGGCTGTCAACGATTAAGCCGACCGGTACCTGAATGAGTTCTTCCATATTAACACATTTTTTGATAATAGACCATTGAGATAAATTCATAGTTAAGGGTCCTCCCTAGCAAGCATTATAGTTATTTCATTAATCCCGGTAGAAATAAGCTTAGCTTTGGAAATGCAATTAATATAGCAATTAAAATCATTAACGCAAGAAGGAAAGGCAAACTCTCTTTTACAAAATCTTCTATTGGGATATTGCCAAGAGAGCAAACTGTATACATATTTACCCCTACAGGGGGTGTAATCCCGCCAATCTGAATCATTATCGCCATTATGATACCGAAATGCACGGGATCAAAACCTAGTTTTGTTACAATCGGAAGGAAAATAGGTGTTAACAATAAAATGTTAACTGTACCTTCCATCAACATCCCGGCTACCAAAAGAAAAGCGATAATTGTACCCATGACAATAAAAGGATTGTCAGATATCCCGACGATAAAGCTTGCCATCTTCACCGGGACTTTTTCATATGCCAGCACATAACTTATGATTGCCGCCATTGAAATGATAAGCATAATCATCGCGTTATCTTCCGCACAGTTTTTTAAGGCCTCTTTTAATTTTAACCAGTCCAATTCACGATATATAAATTTACCGACTAAAAATGCGTAAACTACCGCAAAAGCCGCTGCTTCAGTCGCGGTGAAGATGCCGAATCTGATAGTCATCACTAAAAACACAGGAAATAGCAATGCCCAAAAACTCTCTTTGACGGCAGAAATTAATTCTTTAAAAGACTTCTTTTTGTTCTTTCCATCAGCGTCATAGCCTCTTTTTTTTGCATATATATAGGCTGTAAACATCATTATTAAACTCATAAGGATCCCTGGAATAATCCCTGCAATTAATAATTTCCCAATAGAAACCTGGCCGACAAATCCATATAATACTAAGCCGATGCTGGGCGGTATAATCGCCGTACTTAAGGACCCACAAGCTAAAACTGCCGCTGAAAACCCATCATCGTATCCTCTTTTGCGCATTTCCGGCAACAAAATTCGGGTTTGCATGGCTACATCGGCATTAGAAGAACCAGATACGCCACCCATGAGCATGCTTAAAACAATCGAAACATGCGCCATTCCTCCTACCAGGTGTCCGGTTAACGCGTCGGCTAATTTCATTAAGCGCGAGGTTATACCAGACGCGTTCATGATATGGCCCGCTAAAATGAAGAAGGGTACCGCCAGGAGTGGATAAGATTGCGTACCTGTTATCATCCGCTGAACTACCACCGGTAAAGGCACGCTGACCTGAGTTAAAAAGTATATTATTCCCGATATTCCAAGCGTAAATGCTATAGGCATGTTTAATAAAAGTAAAATGATGAACGTTAATACTACGAGTAACACTTTATTCTCCCCGCTCCTCTTAGAATTAATTCTTAAGGTCCCATATTAAAACCAGTATCCTAACTATTATCGTTAGACACATTAAAAATGTTCCAATTGGAATAGCCATAGCAACAAACGAGTAGCTAATCGGCAAATCACCTAAAATCCTTCCGTTATTTGCAAGGGTAAGAGACATTCCAAAATAGGTAACTAAAACTAGAAATGCCAACATCACTAAAAGAACAACTATCGATATAAAATTTCTAATCCTGACAGGTAAACGCTGCGTAAAAAAGTCTACACCCAAGTGTCTATCCTTTCTCAAAACCTGGTCAGCGCCAATATATATAAGCCAAACAAACAAAGTTTCAGCAATAGTATCAGCTCCATTAATAGGAAATCCTATATAACGTAATAACGATGAAAAAAATATTAACAACACTATAATACCCAATAACCATATCGATAAAAAACTTTCAATTTTATCAACCATCCGGGCAAATCGTTGCATTTTATCTATCTTCCCCTTCCCATTTGGGTCATTATGGTGGTATGCTCGAACAATCGACATACCACCATAATGATTTAATAAAACATTAGATTATTTCCCTAACACTTTATTGACTTCCTGGCGCAAATCCTGGTAGTTTAATTTGCTATATACTATTTCTGACTTTGTTTTAAAGGGTTTAATATCTACTTCTTTAATTATAGCGCCAGTTGCAGCCATTTTATCTTCTAATTCTTTTTCACTCGCCAAGACCTTGTTAGTAGTAAAGTCTCCGGCCTTAATTGATTCTTCTATCAGGATTTGCTGGTATTCTTTGGGAAGTTGTTCGAACCATTTTGTTCCTACCACTAAGCAATTCCAGAGCTGAATATGGCCGGTTTTCGTGATATACTTGGCAACCTCATAAATTTTAGCACCATAAGTCGCAGAATCTTGGGCTTCGGCGCCATCAATGACTCCCTGCTCTATAGCAGGATAAGTTTCAGTCCATGGTAAAGCAACAGGAGTGGCCCCCATAGCTTTGATAGTTTCCTGCCAAACAGGTGAGCCAGGAGTTCTTATTTTTAATCCATTTAGATCTTCAGGTGTAGAAATTGGTTTTTTAGTTATAAAATGGCGAGCACCAGCGTAATAATTGAACGAAAGTACAGTTAACCCTTTTTTCTGGGCAAGTTCATCCGTCCATTTCTTTACAAGATCAGATTTTAGCAATTTTTGCATCTCGTTTGCATTGTCGGTAAGATACGGCGCTAACAAAATACCCATCTCCGGTACCCATACTCCTAGCCGTCCAGCGTCCGAATTAACCGCTACGTTCCCGCCTAGCATTGCCTGTTGAAGTAAATCTTCATCGTTACCCAACACACCGTTGGGATAAAGCTCAACCTTTACTTTGCCATTTGTCCGTGCTTCTACCCCCTTTTTGAACTCAGCATAGCCTTGATATATAGGATCCTGCTCATTTATTACCATATGAATTTTAAGGGTATATGTGTTGCTATCCTGTTGTTTATCTGCCGGAGATTTACCACATGCGCTCATAATTAGCATTGCTATTAACAATAATAATGGTAGAATTAATTTTTTCCACTTAAACATTTTTATTTCTCCTTTCTAGGTTATATTTACCATATTGAGTGCCTGTTTTTTGCTTTAAATTCGACGTTCAACACCTCTTACATTACTTTTGAGTTAAACCCTCTCACCTCCTATATGCTAAATTTTTTCTATGCATCCCCCCTTAAAAGAATTGCTTTACCCAATATTGATTAGTTCAATAAGCTTGCAAACTATATCATTCATTTTGCTTTTTATATGCCTATATATTTTTTATGTACAGGATGATCTCCATCCGCCTGCAAACTTGATAGTCTTCTTGAAACACTCCCCAATTAACACCATATCGAACCTCTGCAAATGCCGGTTAAAGTCATTTCCCGTATCAATGTGCCAAGAATTTGGGGCGTAAAGGCAAAAATATAAAACGTAAAGCTATTAAACACCCAGCAGTGCATCGACCCCTCCCTCAAACAGTGCTCGAATCGCTATAGCGCATGCACCATAAAAACCAGTATCCTTCCTCATGGACGAAAGTTCAATTCTCACCTCCCGCACCAGCTCAGGGAAAGCATGTTTTTGCACGCTTTCAATCAGGGGGTCTAATAAACTATTACCTGCTTCGGCCAAAATGCCCCCGATAAAGATGGCTTCCGGATTAAAGACATTGATAATAGCGGCAATAGCTTTACCAATATACCAGCCAGCCTGCCTAATCAACTTTTGAGCATATGATCCTACATTATTAGCATTTGCCATAATATCTTCTATTTTTACTTCGCCTTTCTCTAGCCAAATTGCTTTCAAGGGATCTTTTTGGTTATATAACGAGAGTTCATTATTGGCCTTGCGAACCAATGCCGGGACTGCACACAAACTCTCAAGGCAACCATTATTACCACAATTACAAAGAGGTCCGTCTTCGTCGATCACGAGATGGCCGATTTCACCAGTATAGCCCCGGAATCCATATGCCAACATACCATTCAGAATAATACCCGCACTAATGCCTTCACCCAAGTTAATATAAGCCATATTTTTAGTTTCCTTACCCCGGCCAAAACAATATTCAGCCATCGCCGCTGCATTAGAGTTATTTTCGACAAAAATCTTAATTCCAGTCATTTCCTGTAACCAATTTTCAATCGGGATATCCCGCCATTTTTTACCCAAATTGGGCGAACGTTTCACTACCCTTGTACTAATGTCAACCAATCCCGGATAGGCTACTCCCATGCCCAAGATATTTTTGCTTTCAATGCCACTTTCAATTATCATTTTTGTAACCTCGTCGGCTAGTCGACTTAGACCTTGTTGAGGATCGGTCATGTCAATATTGTATTGTTTAAGTATTAATGGTTTTGCATCGAGGTTAACCATGCCCAGTGTGGTACTGTTTCTTGTTATTTCTGCCCCAAGTACATATCCGGAATCCGGGTTAAATTGCAACTTAACAGGGCGCCTTCCACCGTTAGATTTTCCCAGGCCTTTTTCAATAACGTAACCTGATGCTACTAGGTCGCGTACAATCCCTGTTATCGCCGCCGGCGTAAGGCCAGTTAACTTGGCTAATTGTTGTCGAGAAATGGTATTATGCTTTCTGATAATATTGAGGATGCTAATCCTGTTTAGCTTTTTTACTAGCTGTAGGTTCCCTACCTCATTGCTCATCCACAACTATTCCTCTCGGCATAAATAGCTCTATCACCCAAATGGTTCTTAAGGTAGAGCTATTTAATTAATTAATTTTATTTTATTGAGTGGCTTTGTCTTTATTAGATATGCTTTTAGTCGTTTTTATGACGATTTTATGATGACTTTTTTAACAGTGTTTATTATATTCGACGTCCATCATCATTTTCCTGCTAGTTTTTACACCCTTTATAAATTTTTTGTACTTAATTTTTTATGCTTGCTTGTTAAGAAGGTTTTTTTGTATAAGAAAGAAATTGAAAGGGGCCCGAGTTTGTTTATAAATTGAAGTAACTAAAAATGGTCGCTAAAAATTTTTGCTAAAACAGAAGGAGTTTTTTACCGGACAGAGAATATATTTATCATAGTAAACCGTTGTTTTATATAATGAACCAAGGAGGGTATGGCAATGCAAAAACTAAAAGTAATGCAGCGAATTATTGACTGCGGCATTGTAGCAGTAGTACGAGCTGAGAATCCTGAGCAGGCATTAAAGATTGCCGAGGCGGTTAAAACAGGAGGAGTGGAAGCAATTGAAATTACCTTGACTATACCGGGGGCCCTGGATGTTATCCGGGAACTGGCCACCACCTACCGGGAAGGTGAAATCTTAATTGGTGCCGGTACAGTCCTGGATGCCACTACCGCCAGGATGGCCATCCTGGCTGGAGCCGAATTCCTCGTTAGCCCCTGCCTGGACGTGGAGATGGTAAAGACTTGCAACCGCTACCAAAAGGTCTGCATGGCCGGGGCGATGTCCATAAGAGAAATAGTCGAAGTTATGGAAGCCGGCAGTGATTTCGTCAAGTTTTTCCCGGGCAGCGCTTTTGGGCCGGAAATGGTTAAAGCAATCAAAGGGCCATTGCCCCAGGCGCCAATTATACCCACCGGCGGTGTCAGCCTGGAAAACGTCGCCCAGTGGATCAAAGCCGGATGTGAAGCTGTAGGAGTTGGCGGCGAGCTGATCAAAGGAGCCAAAACCGGCAATTACGAGCTGGTAAAAGAAACAGCCCGGAAGTTTGTATCCGCCATCCGGGCCGCCAGAGGATTATAAGGGGCATCCGGTTACGGCAAATGGTCCATACACTGGTAGTTACTAACAACTGGCCTCTCAGTTAACCGTTGTTGCAACCACTAAGGTTGTTTTAGAAGGGTCCAACCGAAACAGGATGAATGCCAGGAAGCCCAGATGCATGGAAGTGGTAAATAATTTTTTCGAAAAACAAGGGAGGTAGTTTTCCATGGCCAAGATTATTACCTTTGGAGAAATCATGTTGCGTTTATCGACGCCGGAGTACCAGCGTTTTGTTCAAGCAGAATCCTTTAACGTTACTTACGGGGGCGGCGAGGCCAACGTCGCCTGTTCCGTGGTCAATTATGGTGCCGAGGCCGCTTTCGTCACCAAAGTCCCGGCCAACCCTTTGGGCCAGGCAGCCATCAACCACCTGCGCCGTTACGGCGTGGATACCAGCCATATCCTCCAGGGAGGCGAACGCCTGGGGATCTATTTCCTGGAAACCGGGGCCTCCCAGCGACCTTCAAAAGTTGTTTATGACCGTAAGTACGCCAGTATCGCCGGGGTACAGCCGGGTGAATTTGACTGGGCCAGGATTTTTTCCGGAGCTTCCTGGTTTCACTTTACCGGTATTACCCCCGCCCTGGGAGAAAATGTAGCCGCTGTCACCCTGGAAGCTGCCCGGAAGGCGAAAGAAATGGGCCTTACAGTTAGCTGTGACCTTAACTACCGCAAGAACCTCTGGACTCCTGAGCAGGCCAGGGCGACCATGACGGAATTAATGACTTATGTTGATGTAGCCATCGGCAACGAAGAAGATGCGGAGAAGGTTTTTGGCATTAAAGCGGCTGCTTCCGATGTTACCAAAGGGGAGATTAACGAAGAAGGTTACCGCCAGGTGGCCAGGGAGCTATTAAATCGCTTTAACCTGCAAAAAGTAGCCATCACCTTAAGGGAGAGCTTTTCAGCCTTTGATAACGGCTGGTCGGCCCTCATCTACGATGGCCAGGAGTTTTACCGCTCGCGCCGTTACCAGATCCACATTGTGGACCGGGTCGGCGGCGGTGACGCCTTTGCCGGCGGCTTAATCTACGCCCTGACGGAAGGCTTTGCCCCAGCAGAGGCCCTGGAATTTGCCGTGGCTGCTTCCTGCCTGAAGCATACCATCCCAGGCGATTTTAACCATGTCACCCGCGAAGAAGTTTTGAGCCTTATGCGCGGCGACGCTTCCGGCAGGGTACAGCGATAAACAGAAAACCCTGGAGTTTAAGGCTCCAGGGTATGTTTTGAATTTATTTAGCTTATTTTCGGAAAATCAATCACGGTGACCGATGCTCCTCCGTGAACCATGAAATCACTAGCTGCAAAAAGCATGAATGACAAGGAAGCGAAATTTAGCACAATAAATCAAATGGGCAAGGCAAAAATCTATTTGTAGAGGTGAAAAACGAAAATGGAGCTGTTTCCCATTATCCCTGCCGGTGGGATCCTGGCCCTGCTGGTGGCTCTCTACATGACCAGTAGTGTTTTAAAAGAAGATACCGGTCCTAAGGAAATGCAGACCATTGCCGCGGCTATCAGGGAAGGGGCCATGGCCTTCTTGAACCGCCAGTATCGCACCATTGCGGGCCTGGCCCTTATCGTAGCCGTGCTCCTGGCCCTCCTCACACGCCAGTACCACACAGCCGTCGCCTTTATTACCGGAGCCTTTGCCTCGGCCTTATCAGGTTATATCGGCATGTACGTGGCAGTCAACGCCAACTTGCGGGTGGCCGCCGGGGCGCGTAATAGCCTCAATAAAGCCCTGACTGTTGCCTTCCGCGGCGGTGCCGTTACGGGCCTGGCCGTTACCGCCCTTTCCCTCCTGGGGGTCACCTCCCTCTTCTACGCCTTTGGTGGGGCCACCAATCCCACCCGGGCTCCCCTCGATATTGTCGGCTTTGGCTTTGGTGCCAGCTTTGTCGCCCTTTTTGCCCAGCTGGGCGGTGGTATTTACACCAAGGCTGCCGACGTAGGGGCCGATTTAGTGGGTAAAGTAGAAGCCGGCATACCCGAAGACGATCCGCGCAATCCGGCCGTCATCGCTGACCTGGTGGGTGACAACGTCGGTGACTGCGCCGGCCGTGGTGCCGACCTGTTTGAATCTACGGCGGCAGAAAATATAGGAGCCATGATCCTTGGTATAGCCCTGGTGCCGTTCTTCGGTGTCAAAGGCATCGTCTTCCCCCTGGTAGCCCGGGCGGCAGGGATTATTGCCTCTATAATCGGCATGTTTTTCGTCAGGGCCGAAGAAAACCAGGACCCCATGGCCGCTTTGAACCGGGGTTATATCGTTACCAGTATCCTGGCTATAATCTTTCTCTATCCTATCAGTCGCTATATGTTGAGTGGCCCGGGGATTAACTTCATCTATTTTTACGGCGCCGGGATCATCGGCATTGTTTTAAGCTTCATCTTTGTCCTCATTACCCAGTACTATACTTCCTACGACTACCGTCCGGTCAAGGAGATCGCCCGTGCCTCTATAACCGGCCCGGCGACGAACATCATCTCCGGTGTAGCTGTGGGCTTTGAGAGCACGGCGCTGCCTGTCGTCTTTATTTCCCTGGCCATCCTGGGTGCTTACTGGCTGGGACTGAAAAGCGGCCTTCCCGGTGGCGGCCTCTATGGCACCGCCGTGGCAACCATGGGTATGCTCAGCACGGCGGCCTACATCCTGGCCATGGATACCTATGGTCCCATTACCGATAACGCCGGCGGCATTGTCGAAATGTCCGGCGCTCCGGAAGAAGTCCGGCGGCGCACCGACCGCCTGGATGCCTCCGGCAATACCACCAAGGCCCTGACCAAGGGTTATGCCATCGGCAGTGCCGCCCTGGCGACCTTCCTCCTCTTCTCGGCATATATCGACGAAGTCAAAATAGCCCTGAATATCAAAGGCAATTTCCCCGTAGATATCGGCAAACCCGAAGTCTTTGTCGGCGCCTTCATCGCCGCCATGATGGTCCTGCTGTTCAGCTCAACCGCCATCCGTGCTGTAGGCAACGCCGCCCAGTACGTCATCCTAGAAGTCCGGCGCCAGTTTAAAGAGATTCCGGGTATTATGGAAGGCACGGCCAAGCCGGAGTATGGCGCTTGCGTTGATATTGTTACCAGGGGAGCTTTGAAAGAAATGGTCTTACCTGGCTTGATTGTCGTCATTACCCCCATCATTGTCGGTCTGGTGTTGAAAGCCGAGGCTGCCGCTGCCTTTCTCATGGTAGGGACCATCACCGGCGTCATTGTGGCCCTCTTCCTCAACAACGGCGGCGGTGCCTGGGACAACGCCAAGAAGTATATCGAGCTGGGCAACTTTGGCGGTAAAGGGTCGGAAGCCCATAAAGCCGGTGTTGTCGGCGACACCGTAGGTGATCCTTTTAAAGATACTGCCGGGCCATCCCTGCACGTCCTGGTAAAACTCATCAGTACCATTACCCTGGTCCTGGCAGGATTATTTATCTAAAGGGCCTCACGTTCCCCAAGCAGAAGCCCACGATTATGGCTGGTACTGGTGGCCCCGGGTTCATGGTTTGGGCCGGAAATGTTATAATAGCATATGCGGCGCTGTATTTGACCCCGGGGCCGTTATCTCATTAAATGGATATTCTTCTATTAGGCAAGCTTTACTATAGCAAAAATCGATTGGCAAAAGTCTTACCGTAATCCTGTACGATTTTACTTCTGGAGTGAATAGCATTGTCCCAAGTTGAAGGTCATGTCCAGTCGCTGGAGAAGGCCCTCAAAATATTAGAAGCTCTGGCGGCGGCCGGAGAGGGAATAGGTTTAAGCGAGCTCAGCCGCCGGCTGAACCTAAATAAAAGCACCGTTTACCGCATGCTTTCCACTTTGAAGGCTTACGGTTACGTTGACCAGGAGGAGACCACGGAAAAATATGTCCTTGGCTTGAAAATCCTGGATCTAAGTGGCAGCCTATTAGAAAGGCTTGACGTCCGGGCCGTTGCTCACCCCTACCTCAAGGAACTGGCTGACGCGACCCAGGAAGTAGCCCATATGGTTATCAGGGATGGTGCCGAAGCTGTTTATATTGACAAGGTGGAGGGTAACCGCACCATTCGCATGCACTCCCAGATCGGTCGCCGGGTGGCTCTTCACTCTACTGCCGTGGGTAAAGCCATCCTTGCCTTCCTGCCGGAGCAAGAGGTAGTAAAGATTGCCACCGACCGGGGTTTGCCCCGCTTTACACCGCGAACCATTACTACTATGGCATCTTTACAGGCCGAACTGGCCCGGGTAAGGGAACAGGGATATTCAGTGGACGATGGCGAAAATGAAGAAGGAATTCGTTGTGTCGGTGCACCCATCTTTGATCATAGCGGCCAGGTAGTAGCTGCTTTAAGCGTTTCCGGCCTAACTATAAGCGTTACACCGGAAAGGGTACCAGAGCTGGGAAAAATGGTCGGCCACGCCGGGCAGGAGATATCCCGGCAACTGGGTTTTAAACCGGCGACCGCGGAGCGCTCTTTTCCTAGTCGGCTTCTTTGATTTCGCTTATTAGTTTATCAACGATACCCCTCATAACTATGGTGTACCAAGTTCCGTAAAATAGTTCAGGATGTTCCCCCTTGCTTCAAGAAAAAGAAGAAACCTTTCTAATTCCCTTTTTGTGCGCTGCCAAGCGAGCTCCTCCCGGATGCGGCCAGCCAGGGCAAGGTACTTCTTTTTCATAGCTCGACCCCTTCGCTTTCAATAGCCCTGTGTAAAGATTCGCGGCAGTCTTCCGGGTCAACCAGGTCAACTTTAAACTTTTCACTAAGACCCGTCACCGCCCCCACTGCGGCGTAGAACCGGTCGTATGGGATGCCCCACGCCGCCAAATCAACATCGGACCAGCGTGTAAAGCGGGAGCGATCAACCAAGGAGCCGAAGGCCACCACTTTTTGGGCACCATATCGCTCTTTTAAGATAGCCGCAGCTCTGGTAGCAACCTGCCAGGCTTCTTTATAACGCTCGGTTAGGGAGGGGTCAGTTTTTGAAAAATCGTCGGTAAAAGTCAAAGGGTATTTTTTCGCATAATAAGCAGCCAGTTCATCAGTTCGGGTACCCATATTTTAGCCCCCTGCTAAAACAGCTTTATGTAGCCTCGTCCCTCATTCTCTTTCCCGCAATCTAGTAATTTAAGTATACCACAGGTTAATTATATTATGGAGTTATTTTCCACCGCTTGAACCAGTGCACTCGTAAGCGGGAACCAGAAACTGTCCATTTTAAGCGAATATATGAACCATAAGGAAACAGAAATCTACAAAGAAGCCGGCCGGGAAAGGTCTTCTAGGGATTCGCCGCCGCGTGCTGGAGGGTTGTAGCCATCAGCCGCACCATTAAGCACGTGGCGGATAATGTTTAAATAACGTCGACTACTCAAAACCTGGCCTTCCAGGGGGCCACCTCCACCTCAGCCCGCTCGTCGCCCTCTACTACCACTACTTTTTCGACTTCCATGCGAGCTACCTGGCGGTCGTCAAGCCATGCGATGCCGTTCAAACTGTCGGCCAGGGACTTGATGTAATTGTCCAGGTCGCCGGGCGGGTGGGTGGCGAAGGAGAGCACCAGCGACACCGGGAGGCAGAGCGGCTCAACTTCTTCCTCTTCGGCAGCGGTGACACAAAAAAAGCCGGCAGCTCGTAACTGCCAGCGTTGGAGGTTGCGGGTGAACAAAATGTGAACAGCTTCCTGTTTCTCCCAACAGGAAGCTGTTCACACTTCCGAAAACCCTAGCGCTACTTTCCTTTTCTGGTGGAGCTAAGGGGAGTCGAACCCCTGACCTCTTGAATGCCATTCAAGCGCTCTCCCAACTGAGCTATAGCCCCACAGCAATGATTATTATACTGGCCCCTGACCTGTTTGTCAAGGGCCACTTCATTATAATCCTTTTAACCGGGACTGCCAGGCAAGAAAAATCTATGCTCCCTCGTCGAGATATAAAACTTCTCCCTTGGTATCGTAACCGATGATTTCAGCAAAGCGACCCCAGTCAACAACGGTTTTAAAGAGTACCTCGGCGTCCTCGTCAGACATTCTGCGGGCAAAGCGCCGTACAACCTGCTCCCGCCGTACCTGCCGGCCGCGGCCGGATTTAATCAGCTGTAAGACTTCTTTAAAAGCCGGTAATTCCTGCAGCCTGGCGGCGATTATATCTTTACGCTCATTTATATCGGCATTCAGGAGCTTACTGCCAAGCCTGGTAAGGGTTATATCACCATTAGTTGTTTCAATAAACCCCAGTACCCTGGCTGCCTCGATTACCGGGCCGATATCATCCAGTTCCATGGAAAGACTACCGGCCAGTTTAAAGATATCTTCCCTCCCCCGGGCATCCTCCAGCATTTCCAGCAGGCCAACGACCATCCCTATCCCAACCTGGGGTAGAGGTCCAACATCCACGGCGGCTATGACCCCCTATTTGATACCAATTTTTAGGTACCACTATTTTATCTTATTATAACAGATCTTAGAACAGGATTCATTACCCCTTTTTGGATTTATGCCCTGGCGTAGAAGGATTGTAGCATGGGTGTTGCGAAGATCATGGAAAGTGATTGCTTTTAAACCTGACTTTGGGGCAGCCTGGCGAAACAGCTTCAGGCAATTATTAAGATTTAGCGGTTTGCCCGTCCTGGTCGTGAATACTAGGGTTTGTTTCGACCAGTATAAAAGCAGAACCCCCGGAGGTGGGTGTCTGTCTCTCCAGGGGGCGAGGCAATTTTCACAGGTGCCGGGTTTTACCGCTTGTGGAAAAGTTCCTTGACCAAAGTTTCTTTGGAAATTTGCATGTGATCGGCCACATCGGCCAAGATGCCACTTAGCGTTCCGATTTTTAGGGGGCTGTGCAGCGGCACGGTAATGTGGTGCTCTCCTCTTAGTGTCGTGGTGAGGCGGAGGTGGCTCCCTGTCTGTCTAGTTATGTGGTACCCGTACCTCGCCAAGAGTTCGGCCAATTCTTCCCCGCTCACGTCCCTGGGCAATCTCACACCGCGATAACCTCGTCTTTCATGATGTGCAACCGGATCACCCGCGGCATGTCCTTGTCCCCGAAGTAGCAGCGGACCGCGTCACGGACGTTGCTCCTTATTTCGTCCAGGGCCTCGCCCTCCGTGAATATGGAGTGGCCGAGGGCGCGTGCCGTATAGCCGCCTTCCGGGGCTTCCTCGACTAAGAAAATTATCTCCTTGTCCAATCCGTTTCCCTCCCAACCTGGGGGTTGCTCTACCTAGAAAAGTCTATTTCTCCACCACATGCTTTAAAGGCTTATATGACCAATAATATCATACACCAGCGCGGCTTTCAATTATGCCGGTGCGGCCGCCTGAGCCGCAGGACTAATGCGGACCACCGACGCAGACGCAGTTCCGCCCGTTCCCTTTAGCGCGGTAGAGGGCACTGTCAACCCTCTGGGTGACGGCGTCCACCGTGTCGCCAGGGCGGTAGCCCGTCACGCCGAAACTAGCCGTCACCAGGCCCACCCCGGGGATCTTCATTTCGCTCAGTTTCTGCCTCAGTTCTTCCGCAAGTGTAGCCGCCCCTTCTACTCCCGTCTCCGGAAGGAGTATGACGAACTCCTCCCCGCCCCAGCGGGCAAGGCAGTCTGTCTTGCGCAGCCGCTTTTTAAAAGCGGACACAACGCCTTTCAGCACCCGGTCTCCTGCGGCATGTCCAAAATGGTCATTTATACTTTTGAAGTGATCCAGGTCAAACATGATCAGGGAGAAGGGATTCCCGGTCCGCCGTATACGCTCAACTTCTCTTTCCAGCATTTCTAAAAAATAGCGGCGGTTATAAGCACCGGTCAGAGGGTCGGTGATGGAGAGGCGGTAAAGCTCTTCTTCCAGGTATTTGCGTTCGGAGATGTCTATAAAGGTTTCTACGCGGACAGGGCCTCCTGGCCGCTGGCGGCTTCGTCCACCAGGTAGCCCTTCTCCTCCAGTGTTCTCCTGGAGGAAAACCTGGTGAGGGTCGAGTCTTCCACCAGCAGGACGCTCTTTTCCGGCAAGGCTAGCAAGGTTTTCACCAAAAAAAGTTCCTTCCGGCCCTGGAAAGGGTTGAAGGCGGCTTTCCGAAAAGTATCCCCTTGTTCCAAAAATATGCTATAATAAAATCCAGAAGAAGGTGATCCCTTGCCGGAAAACGCAGGGCAGCTCCGGCCTCCCTACCACCCCCACGACAAGGGTTACAGGCAGCTTCTTTCCGACAAGAGAGTTTTCCTGGAATTGCTGAAAACCTTCGTCCGGGAAACCTGGGTAGAGGCTATCGACGAAAAAGATCTCATCCTGGTGAACAAATCCTACGTCCTCCAGGATTTCAGCGAGAAAGAAGCCGATATCGTTTACCGGCTTAAGACGAAAGATAGAAACGTCATCTTTTACGTCCTGCTGGAACTGCAGTCAACGGTAGACTACCTGATACCCTTCCGGCTGCTGCTCTATATGGTCGAGATCTGGCGGGAAATCTACACCAACACCCCGCAGCACGAGCGGGAGAGCAAGCATTTCCGCCTGCCGCCCATCATCCCGGCGGTGCTCTACAACGGGGCCGGATCCTGGACGGCGGCGCTCTCCTTCAAAGAAATGCTGGACAGTTACCAGGATTTCAGCGGGCATCTCCTGGACTTTCATTACCTGCTGTTTGATGTCAACCGTTACAGCGAAGAAGAGCTGATCAGAGCGGCAAACCTGATCGCCGGTGTCTTTCTCCTGGACCAAAAGATGCGGCCGGAAGAGCTGGTTGGACGGCTGCAGAAACTGGCGGGGGTCTTAAGGCGGCTCACGCCTGACGAGTTCCGCCATATCACCAGCTGGCTGAAGAACGTCGTCAAGCCCAGAATGCCCGAAGATTTTAGGAAAAAGGTTGACCGCATCCTGGACGCAAGCAATCCGTGGGAGGTGGAACGGATGATTTATAACCTGGAATTAACCCTGGAAGAGATGCAACAGCAGGCTTTGTTAAAAGGCTTAAAAGAAGGCGAACAGAAGGGGAAATTGGAAGGGAAATTGGAAGGAAAATTGGAGGGCAAACGAGAAGTAGCTCGAAACCTGCTACTGCTCAACGTCGATATAGAGACCATTGTTAAAGCTACGGGGCTTACTCCGGACGAGATCGCCGTGTTGAAGAAACAGCTGGAACAGTGATTTTTTGCTGGCCGTAAATTCAGGAAAAGGCCCGCCTCATCCACCGGGGCGGGCCTTGTTATTATAACTTGTCGGAGCCGTGCCGCCCCTTGCCGGCAATTTTGCCCTCGTTTTAGAACAGAATTCATTACTAACCTGAGGGCTCTTCTTCTAAGCTATCTGGCTTTACCATTTTATATCGCTACGGGGCAGGAAAATTTATAATCCTGGGGGAATTATTATGTAATGCGCCAAGCAACCAGAAGTATAACCGGGGGGTACAACTATGGATAAGGAAAAGATCCGCCAGGCGGTACGCATGATTATTGAAGCTGTCGGTGAGGACCCGGACCGGGAAGGCCTGCGGGAGACGCCCCGCCGTATAGCTGATATGTATGAGGAAATCTTTGCCGGTATTAACCGTGACCCCGGCGAGGAATTGACGGTTGTCTTCGACGAACACCACGAGGAAATGGTACTGGTAAAGGATATACCTCTCTATTCTATCTGCGAACACCACTTCCTACCCTTCCTGGGCAGGGCCCATGTAGCTTACATTCCCCGGGGTAAAATTACCGGTTTAAGCAAACTGGCCCGGGTAGTGGACATCGCCGCCCGCCGGCCCCAGGTCCAGGAGCGTTTAACCTCCCAGATAGCCGATATTATCATGGAAAAGTTAAATCCCTACGGCGTAGTCGTTGTCATTGAAGCCGAACACCTTTGCATGAGCATGCGCGGCATAAAAAAACCAGGCTCCCTGACCATTACCTCCGCCGTCCGGGGTCTTTTCCGCCGCGACCAGGCCGCCCGGGCGGAAGCTATGTCCCTTATCCAGGGTCGCTAAGCAGAAAGGGGGTCAACTCTTTGGGTCAGGATAAGATTATTTTAGCCGGGCTGGAGTTTTATGGCTTCCACGGCAACCATCCGGCAGAGCAGCAGTTGGGGCAGCCCTTTATTGTCGACCTCGAACTCTACCTGGACCTGGAACCTGCCGGGAGGACCGATGCTCTGGAAGCCACCGTCAACTACGGCCAGGTCTACCGCCTGGTGCAGGAAATAGTCACCGGCCGCCCCTATAAACTCCTGGAGGCCCTGGCCGCGGCCATCAGCGACGGCATTCTGGCCGGTTTCCCGGTGGACGAGGTCCTGGTGCGTGTAAAAAAACCCCGGGCACCACTGCCCGGGAGCTTTGACTACGCCGCCGTTGAGATCCGGCGCCGGAGAAAAGAATAGTTTTAGAACAGCAGGGAATATATCTTATCCGTTACCCTGGCGAAGGCTTCGTCCTTCATATTCCGCGGCCGGGGCAGGTCCACCCTGACATCGGCCAGGACCCGGGCCGGCCTCCGGGAGAGAACGATTATCCTGTCGGCCATAAAGACGGCTTCCTCAATGCCGTGGGTAACCATAAGGACCGACTTGACCGGGAGGGTGACGTCCAGCCACAGGTCCAGGACCTCCTCCCGCAAGTTCTGGGCCGTAAAAGCGTCCAGGGCGGAGAAGGGTTCGTCCATACAGAGGAGTTCCGGTTCCATGGTCAGGGCCCGGGCGATACCCACCCGCTGTTTCATGCCGCCGGATAGTTCCCGAGGGTAGGCCTCTTCGAAACCATCCAGGCCGACTTTATCAATATATTTGCTGGCCAGGGCTTCCCTCTCCGGCCGGGAGATACCCTTAGCCTCCAACCCCAGGGCCACGTTGCCCATGACCGTCAGCCAGGGCATCAGGGCGAAGGACTGGAAAACAATGGCCATTTTATCCATGACGCCCCTCACCTGCTGCCCCCGGTAAAATATCTCTCCCCGGGAGGGCTGGATCAGGCCTACAACCATTCGCAGGAGGGTACTCTTGCCGGAACCCGAAGGTCCTACCAGGCAGACAAACTCTCCCTTGGCAATGCTAAAGGATATATCATCCAGGACCGTCAACGAGCGGTTGGCATCGGTATAAGTCTTATAGACATGATTCACTTCCAGCAAGGCCATGCCTATCACACCCCCCTCAGGGTTCTATTTTAAACCTTCGGGCGGCCATTTCATACAGCCGCCGCCAGAAGAAGCGATTCATGAGAACAATGGTCACCATCATGGCAATCAGACTGGACCAGATGACCTGGAAACTACCGCTGCCATAGGTGGCCATATCGAGCAGGGAGCCAATACCGAAGGCCGTATAGGTGTGCCCGGCGTAAACGACATATTCGGCTACTATCAGGGCGTTCCAGCCGCCACCCCAGGCGGTGATGCTTCCCGTAATCAGAGAGGGAACCATGGCCGGCAGGACTACCCGGCGCAGGTACCCCCACCCCCGCAGGCCAAAGGCCGCCGCCGCTTCCTTAAGGTCACCGGGGATGCTTTTCACCCCGGCAATCAAGTTAAAGAGCAGGTACCACTGCATACCCGTCAGTACCAGTAAGATGGCCGCCAGGTTCATGCCCCCCGTCAGACCGATCAGGACAAACACGATAATGGGAAATAGAGCCGTGGCGGGGACAGATGCCAGGATCTCAAAAACAGGTGTCAGGAATTCGTAGACCCGCTCGTTATGCCCGATCCAGATAGCCACCGGCAGAGTCCAGGCCAGGGATAACAGGTAGGCCGCCATCAACCGAAAGAAGGAAAACAGGAGAGCCGCCGGGATGCTGAAAACCTGGGGCTGCCACGGTTCCAGGAAGAGGGTGCCCAGAGCTAGCAGGCCCCGGACAAGGGCATAGACCAGCAACAGGGCTAACCCCCAGGCTACCAGGCGCTCGACCCGGGCGAGATAACGGCACCACCGCTGCCACTTCTCCGGCCCAGGGGCCAGACGGGCACCAAGGTTACCCACCGCCCGGCCCAGGAAGGCCCCGCCCTTGATTACCCCTATCCTGATCTCCCGGAAACCGGGCGCCTGCCACCAGAGGCGGTAACCCAAGCCACTTGGCAGGCGGTTGCTGCCGCCGCTGCCAAACTCATATTTGAAGTTTTCCGCCCAGGTAGACAGGGGACGCCAGATAAAGATGTTCATCATGGTTATCAAAGCTACCAGGGTCAGGAGGCCGACCATGGTCAGGCCCAGCTCGCCCCTTTCTGTCGTCCGTATGAGGTAGCTGCCCAATCCCGGCAGGGAATACTCAACCGGGCCGATGGCAATAATCTCAGCGGCAATGAGAAAGTACCAGCCCCCGGCCCAGGACATAATGCTGTTATATACCAGCTTGGGAATACCGGCCGGCAGGTAAAGGGTGCGGAAACGCCGCCAGCCGGTTACCCGGTAGGCAACAGTGGCTTCCAGGAGATCACGGGGAATGGTGGTGAGAGACTCATAGAAGCCAAAGGTCATATTCCACGCCTGGCTGGTGAAGATAAGGAAAATGGAAGCCAGTTCAACTCCCAGCAACCGGCCCTGGAAAAGGGAGACGAAAAAATAGACCGCCGCCGGAAAGAAGCCCAGGATGGGCACGGACTGCAGGATATCCAGGATGGGGATGAGCCAGCGTTCCGCCCTGGTGTCGGTACCGGCTTTATAGCCATAGGTCAGGGTAAAGATAAGGGATAATAAATAAGCCCCCAGCATCCTCAGGAAAGACCGGAACGCGTAGTAGGGCAGTACACTTATACTGGTAACGACCTCCGTCCCGCCCGCCAGGGTTAGCACCCTGTGGCCCTGATAGGCAAAGTATGCGAAGGAAATTAAAAGGGCGGCCATGATCATGGTCAGGGCCAGGTTAGTTACCCGGTTCACTGGACTCACCTCCCAACCAATTAAAAAGTCTTCCCATGGGGGAAAACTTAGAGTCATAATAAATAACTCTATTAACCCCCACTCGTTGAGCTTTGGCACGTGCATAGCTAGAGAATTTTCTCAGCCACATTAGGTAAAACCTTAAGCCGGTAATACCTGTTGACCCATTGGCGTCTTTCGACGTTTCCGGGCAGTGGCGTCTGTCTATGCAGAAGCCTCACCTAACGAAGGTTTGCGCACTTAGATTGTTTTCTTACATTATTATAGATAGCCCTTTTTTATGTGTCAAGGATCAGGGACGGTAGGTATTTTTGTTTTCGCGGCGAATATTTTAACCATTGTTTAAAGACTGGAGGTAAGAAAATGCGTCGTATTGTTATTGCCCCCGACTCTTTCAAAGAGAGTTTATCGGCCCCGGAAGTCGCCGCGGCCATAGCTCAAGGTATCCATCGGGTCCTGCCGGAGGTGGAAACCGTCAACGTGCCCATGGCCGACGGTGGTGAAGGCCTGACAGCCACCCTGGTAGCTGCTACCGGCGGCCGGGAGATGACCGCCACCGTCACCGGCCCCCTGGGGGAACCGGTCCAGGCCTCCTGGGGTATCCTGGGGGACGGTATCACGGCCGTAGTGGAGATGGCCCAGGCTTCCGGCCTGCCCCTGGTACCCCGGGAAAAACGCAATCCCCTGGTTACCACCACCTATGGTACAGGTGAACTCATCCACCAGGCCCTGGAGGCAGGTTGCCGGCGGCTGATTGTGGGCATCGGCGGAAGCGCTACCAATGACGGCGGTGCCGGCATGGCCCGGGCCCTGGGGGTAAAGCTGCTGGATGCAGAGGGCGCTGACATCCCCCCCGGGGCTGGAGGACTGGAACGCCTGGAGCGCATCGATATCCAGGGCCTGGACCCGAGGGTGAAGGAGGTAGAAATCCTGGTAGCTTGCGATGTTGACAACCCCCTGTGCGGGCCCCGGGGCGCCTCGGCCGTCTACGGCCCCCAGAAAGGAGCCACGCCGGAGATGATTCCCCGCCTGGATGCCGCCCTGGCCCGCCTGGCGGATATCGTTGCCAGGGACCTGAAGGTGGATGTTAGAGAACTGCCCGGCGCCGGTGCCGCCGGAGGCCTGGGTGCCGGCCTGGTAGCCTTCCTGGGGGCCACCCTGCGCCGTGGTATTGAACTGGTCATAGAAGCTGTGAATCTTGACGGTATCCTGGCAGCCGGCGCCGACCTGGTCATCACCGGCGAAGGGGAAATCAACCGCCAGACGGCTTACGGGAAGGTTCCGGCCGGAGTGGCCGGTGTGGCCGCCAAATATGGTATCCCGGTAGTCGCCCTGGTGGGCTCCATCGGCGAAGGAGCCAGTGCCGTCTATGATCATGGCATCCAGGGTTTCATGAGTATTGTCCCCCGGCCGGTACCTTTGAGTTACTGCCTGGAGAATGCCGCCTCCCTGCTGGCCGATGCCGCCGAGCGCTTAATGCGCTTGCTAAGTATAAACATTAAAAAATGAGTGCATGAAAGAGGCTCCTCCCAGGTTAAACTAGAACCTGATCCAGGAAGGAGGCCTAGCTATCATGCCAGATATTTCCTTGAGAATGGGAAACGCCATCACCCATAAAGACCTGGCCCGGGTAAAGGATACTCTGCCGCGCCTCAATCCCGGCGACCACCTGACTATAACCATGGAAGCGGCTGATGCCCACCAGGCCGATATGTTACTGGAAATCCTTAAAGATCACGGCCTGGACTTTCAAAGCCGGGGCGACAGCGACGGCAGAACCTACTTTATCATCGCCTGCCGCCCGGAGGGTACCTGAAATAGAGCCAGGCAATAAGTTTGGGAGAGGATAAAGTAATGGATGCCCTCGAGGCTATCAAAGAAAAGTTTGCGCGAGATACTTTCCCCAGGTCCCTGGGCATTGAACTCCTGGAGCTGGCCCCCGGCTATGCCCGGGTGGCCCTGAAGCTGGGAGAAAATATGGTCAACTTCCACGGTATCGTTCATGGGGGTGCCATCTTTACCCTGGCTGACACCGCCCTGGGCCTGGCCAGCAACTCCCACGGCGATGCGGCCGTGGCCCTGACAGTCACCATAAACTACCTCGCCCCGGCCCGCCCGGGGGACAGCCTGGTGGCTACTGCCGAGGAAGAGCACCTCACCCGCCGCACCGGGGTTTACCGGATAAGGGTTACCACTGGCAGCGGCGAAAACATCGCCCTGGCCCGGGGAACCGTCTACCGGAAACAAGTAATAAAATAGACCCATGGAAATTCACGCGGTGAACAGGATCGAGCCAGGGTCGAAAGTACAGGCGAAAGGCTTCCGGGTTCGAGGCGTCAAGATACTTACGCGCAGCCAAAATCTTCGCGACAATGGACAGGCTGGGGATAACCTTAAAACCCCCGGGGGTTCCCCGGGGGTTTCTTAATACTATTGTCTAGCGATGAGTTCCTCAGTATGACGTTTTACCCATTCAGGATCCTTGGGATCGCGGGCCACACCGCTTTCTATGGCTGCCCTGGCTACGGCCATGGCTACTGCCGGCGCTACCCTGGGATCGAAGGCTTCGGGCATGACAAAGTCAGCCGAGAGTCTGTCACCAACCAGATCGGCCAGGGCGTGGGCGGCGGCAATCTTCATGGCATCATTGATATCCGAAGCTTTGACATCCAGGGCGCCGCGGAAAATACCGGGGAAGCCCAGGACGTTGTTCACCTGGTTGGGGAAGTCGCTCCGGCCCGTTCCCACCACAGCGGCTCCGGCAGCCCGGGCCACGTCAGGCAAGATCTCCGGCACCGGATTGGCCATGGCGAAAAGAATGGAATCTTTGTCCATGGAACGGACCATCTCGGGGGTGACGGCATCCTTGACGGAAAGCCCAATGAAGCAATTGGCTCCTTCCATGGCATCGGCCAGGGTGCCACAGCGATCCTCTTTATTGGTTATTTGGAGCATTTCTTTTTTGATGGCGTTGAGGTCGTCGCGCTTAGAGCAGATAATCCCCTTCGAGTCGCAGAGGATTACATCACTAACGCCCACATCCACGAGGAGTTTACCGCAGGCAATGCCTGCCGCGCCGGCACCGTTGATGACCACCTTCAGGTCGGACAGTTCACGTTTGGTAATCTTGCAAGCGTTGATGATGGCGCTCAGGACAACTACAGCGGTGCCGTGCTGGTCGTCGTGGAAGATGGGGATGTCCGTAGTCTCCTTGAGGCGCCGCTCGATCTCAAAGCAACGGGGTGCGGCAATGTCTTCCAGGTTCACGCCGCCAAAAGTCGGGGTCAGGAGCTGGACGGTACGGACTATTTCATCGACATCCTGGGAATCAATGCAAATAGGGAAGGCATCCACGCCGGCAAAGGATTTGAAGAGGACGCTTTTACCTTCCATTACAGGCATGGCGGCCCGGGCGCCAATGTTCCCCAGGCCGAGGACGGCCGAACCGTCGGAAACGACAGCCACCAGGTTCCAGCGGCGGGTGTAAACATCAACCAAATTGGGGTCCTTGTGGATCTCTTTGCAGGGCTCGGCTACCCCGGGGGTATAAGCCATGGTTAGATCATCCGCATTTCTAACCTGTACCCGCGGCCGGGTTTCGATTTTACCCTGCCATTCCCTGTGCAGGTTAAGGGCTCTTTCCTGGATGCTCATTAA
Source organism: Moorella thermoacetica (assembly GCF_001267405.1). Classification (NCBI taxonomy): domain Bacteria; kingdom Bacillati; phylum Bacillota; class Clostridia; order Neomoorellales; family Neomoorellaceae; genus Neomoorella; species Neomoorella thermoacetica. The sequence goes on along the minus strand of NZ_CP012369.1, from coordinate 320,709 downwards.
GTATATCTCCTCCCATGCTTTAGTTTGTGGTGGATAAAAAACGGGACCAGGAGCCCGGCTTTACGGGACTGGCCCCGCCCGGGAATAAACGTTAGGCTTTCTTCATGGCTGCGTTTTTAGCGTCAATTTCGGCCTGGGCCGCCAGGATATCTTTAGCGTTCAGGTATACCGGAGTATCTACCATCTTGCCGTTGTAGGATACCGCGGCCTTGCCTTTGGCGATGCCTTCTTCTTCAAAGACTTTGACTACGCCGCGGGCCCACTCCACATCAGCAGGATCGGGAGCATAGAGGCGGTTGCAAATCTCAATCTGACTCGGGTGGATAATCATGCGGCCTTCATAGCCAAGCTGGCGGCCTTCACGGATATTCTTCTCAAAGCCTTCCAGATCCTGATAAGCCACGTAGGGGGCATCGATGGCAACTATACCGGCTGCCCTGGCAGCTACAGCTACGTGGGCCCTGGCGTAAAACTGCTCGGTGGCTTCGGAGGTAAGTTTAACCCTCATATCCTTGCAGTAGTCGACGGCTCCGAAGATAGCGCTGACTACCCGGGGGCTGGCGATGCAGGATTCATAGGCGTTGATTACGCCCTTGGCGGTCTCGATAAGGAGGGATACCTTAATGCTGCCGACCGGCAGGCCCCGGCGGCGTTCCAGTTCTTCCAGTTTCCAATCCAGGCGCTTGACGTTGTCAGGATGGCCGCATTTAGCCAGGGTGACACCGGCTAGACCTTCAACTACTACGGCTTCCAGGTCGTCGTTGGTCATTTCCGTTTCCCAATTATTGATGCGGACGTATACCTCGGAGCCGTTAGCTCCAACAGCTTTGATGTTCTCCCGAATTAATTTACGAGCGTTTTCCTTCTCCGCCGGCGGCACCGAGTCTTCCAGGTCCAGGGTGATGATGTCGGCGGGAAAAGTAGGGGCTTTAGCCACCATTTTGGGGTTGTTACCGGGAACATAGAGGATTGAACGCATTACAGCCATTATAAAGACCTCCTAGTCTTTGATAACTTCTCTAAGAATACGCGGAATGTCCGTCGGCGACATAGCCACATAACCGCCGGCCTTACGAATGGCTTCCATTTTGCTCTTGGCCGAACCCCGGCCCCGCTCTACTATACTAGAGGCGTGGGAGAACCGCTGTCCCTCGGGAGCCCAGGCGCCGGCAACATAGATAACGAAGGGTTTTGTAAATTTACCCGAAGCGATGACTTCGGCACACTCCTCTTCCTGAGAGCCGCCGATCTCCGAGAATACCGCCACCCCTTTGGTCTGGGGGTCGGCTTCAAAGAGGGGCAGCAGGTCGGCCATAGAAGTGCCGAGGACGGGTTCTGTACCGGTATGGACAACGGTGCTTACCCCGAAGCCGCCTTCCTTCAGGACCCAGGGGATGGTGCCCGACTGGCCACCGCTCCGGGAAAAAACGCCTATGGGTCCGGGTTTGAAGAAGGTATTGGCCCATTCTACGTTACCGCCCAGCCAGCCAACAACGGCTTCCCCGGGTGTGATGATGCCGATGGAACCCGGGCCGATGAGCCTGGTGCCCTTCATCTTGCAGTAGGCTACCATCTCCATGATATCGTGGATGGGCACCGATTCCACACAAGGGACAATATTCTTAATACCGGCATCGGCAGCTTCTTTGACCGCCACCTTCAACGCCCGGCCGGGAACGAAAATGACGCTGAAGTCGATGGGTCCGTGTTCAGCAACTGCCTCCTTGACGGTATGATATACGGGAATCCCGGCTACAGTCTGGCCGCCCTTACCCGGACTTGTCCCGGCTACAACCTTCGTACCGTATTCCTTCATATACGCCGCCCGCAGGGAGCCTTCCCGGCCGGTGATACCCTGGACAACGACCGTAGTATTCCTGTCAATTAAAATCCCCATGTTAATCCCTCTTCATTCTTTTCCTTGGTATTGCTCGATCAGGACAAGCCCCGCTTGCGCAGATACTCATCCAAGCCCTCAATCGGAACGTCAATCTTGATCGCGCTCTTACCGCGGAACCAGCACTCGTATTCACAGGCCAGGCATTCGGTACCCCGGCGCTTTACTTCATCGGCAGACAGGTAGGCCACCGAGGGGACTCCGTCCTTTAATTGCAGCATACCCCGGGCAAACTTCTTGCACGCAGCAATACAGGCTTTGGTTTCGCATTCACTGCATTTGCTGGTATCGATGGTGACCTTGATGCTTTTTTCCAGGAATTCAAGCACTGCTTTCCCCTACTTTCGCTTCTCTTCTTGATATTCCTTGACCAGAGCCAGCAGCCTCTGGCCGATGAAGTCCGTGTCGGTCACGTGCTCCCGACCATAGATCTCTACTCTGGTGGCACCTTCCACGTCTTTTAAGCCTTCGCGAAGAATTGCCAGGGACTCTTCTTCTTTATTACCGCATAGGAGTAATACGCAGGGCAGGCCAGGTTTCTTGGGGAGAATCTCACGCAGGACTTTGACTACCGCATGGGCGTGGTGCCACTGTTCCTGGTTGGCCATCATAAAGCCCCCCAGGAGGTAGCCATCGATGTTCGGTTGGGAGAGGATTACTTTGGCAACGCGATAAATCTTGGAAGCGACGGGGTTACCGCTGGTATCGGCATAATTGGCAGGTTTCAGGTTGACATTATTCAGGGCGTCCATACCCATCATAGCCGAGCCGCCGCCAATGGGATGGTAGCCGATATAGCCTGGGCTCTTCTCATCAAAGCCCATACTCATGACGAAGCCCGAGCCCCTGAGGTCGGTCTTTTCTATGCCCCAGCCGATGACATCCAGTTCCGTGGGTTCATGCCCCAGGTCGCGGGCGATCTCGATGCCCATTTCCGGGTGGCGGTAGACGCTGCTGTTGTCGACATCCATCTTGCAGTCAGCCGCTACCAGGTCGCCACTGGCTGTCATGACCAGGGGATTTGTTTCCAGGGTAAAGCAGTCGTATTTTTTATAGGCACCCCAGAATTTCACCAGGAAGTTGGCGAAATTCATTAGCTGGTCATTGGGGATGCCGGCTTTAACGAGCAAATCTACCGCATCGTATACCTCCAGGCCAAAAAGGGGAGAGATGTGCAGCTTAAAGATCTTTTCCTCCGGAACGCTTTCAATATCCATACCGCCTTCCGTGCTGAACATCAGCATCGGGCACCTGGCATCCCGGGCGGAATTAACAATTATGGTCACATAATACTCGTGGGCAATATCTAGTTTTTCCTCGACCAGCACCTGCCGGACCGGGTACCCTTTTATCTAGGTACCAAGGATAGAGGCGGCTGCGGCCCGGGCTTCCTCGGGAGTATTGACTAACTTTACAGCGCCAGATTTACCCCTGCCGCCAGCCTGGACCTGGGCCTTGACAGCTACAGGTTTTCCCAATTCGGCGGCAATTTGCCTGGCTTCCTCCGGAGTTGAAGCTGCCCGGCCTGCAGGCACCGGTATACCGGCTTTCCTGAGCCATTCCTTCCCCTGATATTCCAACAATTTAGCCATACCTTAATCTAAACCTTCCTTCCGCAGAGAAACTTTGCCACAGCTTCTTTGCTACAGCTACCAAGCGTTGAAACCAGGAGACTGTCCCCCCTCTCCTAATAGCTCTCTGCGTTTCCCTGCCTTCCCGCCCTACTACCTGGAAACAATTTACAAGATACCCCACCAGGGTAGGGCAGGGCTACAAATATAAGGAGGAAGAGCTATATTTACTTCTCCCCCTTTCTGTGCCTAGTTTAACATATATTCACAAATGGTGTCAATGAATAATTTATTGGATTTTATAGGCAACCTGCAAAAATAAGCTGGAAATTGCCCCTAAACTACCCTTACTTATTACGTTTTTTGCTTCTATCGGTACCACCAGCAGGTAGGGACCATACCCCTTAACAGACAACCTCAACCCCGGTTCCATCGTTCATCAGAAGTATTGCCCTTAATATCCGGCCGACAACCCCCAGGACGGTGGACTTCTTCACTTCCTGGGTGAACGCCCCTCTCCCCTTCTCCCCGGGGGAGTAACCCCTGTTTATGGTGCTTGTAAAAGGATATCTGCCCATACAAAACGCCGGTTATTATTAAAAACCATGTTGCTAGCAACATGGCAACCAGAAATACCACTTTCACACTAATTACCTCTTTCACAATTCAGGCCATTAAACATAGTGGTTCTTCAAAACATCCAAGTAGTTTTAATGGTGGTTCGACAGCTAATGCCGGATTCCTCTTACTGTAATAAAAAAATTACAGGCAAATTTCCATTGCCTGCTTTTCTGGTCCGCTGGCAAAAAACAGGAAAGAGGCAATAACCGTAGATTAAAAATTTAAGCCCTGGCAATCGCCGGGGCCTTCTAATCCTGCAACAGCTCACCGTTTATAATGGGTTAAAGTTTAGATTTCCCAACCGCTATCGTTGACTCCTTTAACTTAATTCGCCAGCCAACAAGATATACCTGCCTTAATGGCTATTTCGTGCTCTAAAAATAGGAGCCAATTCATTATTGACATCAAATATCACACCATTTACGTTTATAATTTGGTAATAAAAAGTAAAGCAGTGAGGCTAAAAAGACAAATATATCGTCAGTGTGGCTTTCAATTCTCCTAGTTGCCTTTTTGTACCGGCTTGCGGAAAAAGATGAAAACTAGAATTGCCAGGATGGCGACTCCCAGACCCCATACAGGGGGCGAAAGATTTAATCCTCCCTGGAAGGTGCTAAAGAGGCCGAAAACGAAGAAAATAAAGGCGGCCCCGAGTCTAATTACCCGCTCCGGTAAACGGGACCCCATAGCCTGGCCGATCCAGATTGCCAATCCGTCGGAAAGAACCATACCCAGGGTCGAACCAAGCCAGACAGGTATAATGGAATAAGTTGTGGCCAATGTAACGGTACTGAGCATGGTTTTATCGCCGAACTCAGCTAGAAAAAAGGTAACAACTACCAGCAAGAAGGGGGAAGCAATACGGTGGGCATTATCTCTTTCATCATCCAAGCTATCGCCACGTAGAGTCCAGAGGCCAAACCCGATAAAGGCCAGGCCGGCAAGAAAATGCGTCCAGGCTGTAGGGATAAGTACCCCCACAAACTCTCCCAAAGCAACGGAGATAACGTGAACCAGTAGAGTCGCGGTGAAGATCCCGGCCAGGACAACACGGGCGTTAAAACGTGTGGCCAGGGTGAGGGCAACTAGCTGGGTCTTGTCCCCTAATTCGGCAATAAATATCAAGCCGAGGGATAACAGGAATGCTTTCATACCTTGCCTCCTGAATAGGTTGATGTATGTGAGCTGGCCAGCGGCCAAAAAAAGAGACCTCTACACCCCTATTATCAGGGTGCAAAGGTCTCGCTAAGCCATATTTAACAGGCTGGTAGAGCCAGGTCAGCGACCAGTATGTTGACTCTACCGGTAAGTAGCTACTCCCCTTTGCAACTAAAATAATTATACCTTAAAGGCCCAATATTGGCAAGCCAGCGAAATGGCGGTTGTGCCGGAGCTGGAGTCAATTCATGTAACTTCTGATTAGCTCTCCTTCCCGATCAAGATATAAAGTAACCCCCTGTTCCTCCCGGCCAAAAGAATACACCCGTGGTCCTATTTGAACGGAGGTATTCTCAAAAACATGCCCTGCTTTCACTCTAGCTCCACTCCTGGTGATTACCCTGGTTTCTATACCGCTACGCGAACCAAGTTCTCTTATATAAACATCACCCTGGGCCTGAATCTCACCACCACGGAAAACACCGTTTATGGTTACTGATTTCCCGGCCTGTAACCGGGAGTGGTAACAGCCATCCCCCAGTACTCTAATATTACCCGAAGCCATGATGGTAGAATTAACAACATAATTAACGGTAACATCAGCTCTCCCCTGGAGAGGGGCACTAATCCCTTCCTGCCAGCCTGCAACCTTTTGCAACATCGTTTCCAGGTAGTCTAAATTTTTAACCGCGAGAGGCGAACGAGTAAGACGTTCCAAATCATTTATAAGTCCTTCCGGTTCACCTAAAGATATTGTTTGTAAATTCTGCACTTCTTTCTGTAATAGCTCTATAGCAGGAGAAAGACCTTGAAATTTCTTTTCCAAAAGCAGGAGTACCAGGGGGCCGATCCCGCCCTTAAGGTCATCTTTTTTAAAGGAAGGGTGCCTTAATAACTGCTTAATGGCGGTTATCAATTGTTCTAGCTCTTCAGCAATTCTCGCCAGGAGCGGGCTCAGCCTCTGCTGAAAGGCGGTAATACCTCCGGCAGCCAGTACCGAAACGAAGATATTGCCGGCCACCTCAATGGACCCCCCTGCCCGGATTATACCCCGGGATACGGTATCCCCTACATACACATTCCCTCCCGCCTCGATAGCCATCCCTTCTTCAACCTGACCCGTTACAATTACATCGCCACTGAAGTTAATGTTGCCCGAGGAAAGATTAACATTGCCGTCATGGATCAGAGCAGGGACTACTTCAATGGTTACCCGGTCTTTTGTTTTCCTGGCCATAGGCCGGCCAGACCGGGTGGCAACCACTTCTAAACCGTTATCACTTAAAATTGCACCCTGCCCGGCAACGAGCTCAATTTCACGGGGTTCAGGCGGCAGAATTATTTCTCCCGTCACGGCCCTCCCTGGCCGACCACCGGTAACAGGTTTTTTCCTGGCCAGGACCGTGCCGGGTTCCACAGAAGTGAATTGAAAGCGCTCGCGAAAGTTAACCTGCTGATCTTCTTCTTTGATGGTTACAGGCACCCTGTCCTGGGTTGTGAATAATAATTGAACGGTAGCATCCTTACCTGGGAAGGCCGGTTGGCCACGGGCAATGGTCCATGTCCCCTCTGCCGGCTCTTCGACCAGACGGGCACACGTCTGCCAATCGATACCGTACTGGATACCTTGACTTTTAAGCTCCCGGACTAGATCTTCTAGAGTAAAGGGAGGATAATGGCTCTCTTGCTCCAGGACTTCAAGTTGCAGTACCTTGGCTGGCGGCAAATCTTTTAGGCACCGGTGCAATATTATCCCTGGTCGCATTTGCAGTAAGGCTGCCAGCTTATCCCCGCTAATCTTTATGCGCCAGTATCCTTCCTGCTTTTCGTCAACTGGAAGTATTTCTATTTTATCTTTTGAGGTGACAGGCATCGGTTCCTTTCGCTCTTCACCATTTACCACCAACCTCAATCCCCGGCATGGCACTATTACCGGATAGGGTCCCTCAGGCGGGTGTTTTATTACCGGGCGCCCGTTAATAATAGCTACCGTAGCCGGCAATTTATTAGCTCCGGAATCTTTCGAGGCCGGATTTTGGGTTCCAATTAAATTGGTAGCTTGCGTGTTGCTTTCCCCCACTTTAATTCCCCCCGGTCGGACGGGATGCCTTAAAGCTTTCTAAAACGCGAAAAACCCCAATTATATCCAAATCATGGTATATATGCTCAGGGATATGGGTGATTTCAAGAATGCGGTTTTGTAGGTTCAGAACCCTGGCTATAGAAAGAAGCAAACCAGCCCCCGAGGAATCCATAAACTGCAAAGCGCTACAATCTATTTCTACTATTTTTGTATCCTGGCGTTCAATCTCTTGCTGTAACTGGTTTATATTGCTAAAATCCAGCTCTCCCGCCACCCTCAGGACGCTCCTATCCTTTTCCCGGTGTACGCTTACTTCCAAACCGCTCACCGGCTTTCACCTACCCCTCTTCAGTATTACCAGGGTGACATCATCCCTTTGCTGCTTCCTGCCAGTGAAGGTAAATAAATCATTCAAAATAGTATCCCGCAGCTGGATTGCATTTTGGCAGGAGTTTGCCAAAGTTATATTCTCCAGGCGCTTTAAACCGTAGGTTTGTCCCTGCCCATTACGGGCTTCTACCAGGCCATCTGTATACAGGAGGACTACATCCCCGGGAGCCAAACTTACGGTATCTGGCTCCGTTCCCTGGTAACCTTCCAGGAGCCCCAGGGCCACCCCCTTTACCTTCAGGATACGTAATTTATTACCACTAAAAGCCAGAGGCGCCGGATGTCCCGCACTGAGGGATGTCAAGCGGGCATTATACATCTCGTAAGAAATCAGGCACAGGGTTGCAAAGGACCTGGCAAGCTGGAGTTGTTTCCCGCCCCTTTCGTTTATTTGTTCCATCATCGTCAGGAGCGGCATATTGTTCCCGGCACAGGCATGTACTATAGCCCTCAAGTCTTTCATATGCCTGGCAGCCCTGCTGCCTTTGCCCATTACATCGCCTATTGCGGCAATAAGCCGTTCCTTACCCAGGGGGATAAAATCAAAAAAATCCCCTCCCTCCACTTCTGCCGGAATACTGCAACCGGCTCCCTGTATACCGGCATGTATTATTTGCTTCTCTATCCTACCGGCATCCAGGGCCATTTAATTTTCACCTGCCTCCACCATTTCTCCTGAAGTTCCCTGTAAAAGTTCTTCCAGGCCTACCAGGCGGAAAACCTCTGCTACCTCCGGGCAGGGGTTAAGAAAGTGCACCCTCCCTCCTTTTGCCGCCCACTCTTGTTGGATAGTTAACAATCCCCTGAGGCCCGTCGAATCGATAAATGAAACTCCGGACAGATTGATAATCAGCCGGCCTTCCCCCTCCCGGGCTTCCGCCATTCGTTCCAGCATCGGCAGGGTTTCCATATCCAATTCCCCTTTAAGGTTTAAACAGCGGCTATCATTAACTCTAGTTACCTCTATTGTCAGCATAACCACTTATCCCCTTCCCCTTTATTTAACAAGCTTTTTGCCCCGCTACTTGACAAAAATTGAGGACCAGGGTCGTCCCGGAATTTCCTGTAGCCAGGTAGAGTTCGTCGGTATAATAGAGCATTAAAGTAAACCCGCTACCCAGGGATTCCTTGGTAGAGTAATGTTGCATTAGGGTCGGATTAACCCCCGCAGATTGGACATATGCACCCGACATTAAGCTCTCTTGCAATTTTTCTTCAAGCTTTTAAGGGGCAAAGGCTTCCGGATACGCACCAATTTACGTCACACCCTCACGGGATATCTGGGCTGCAATCCTGTCTCGATATGACGACGGTAAAACTTGGCCGGCGACAGGTAGTGTAAACTAGAGTGCAATCGGCGGTTGTTATAACGGCTAACGAATTCCACGACCGCCTGATATGCCTCCGCGTAGGTCCCAAACTCGCCCATCGACAAGCATTCATCCTCAAGAAGCCGATGGTACGATTCGATATATGCGTTCATATTCGGTGTCTTGGGCGGTATTCTCTCGTGTAGGACATTCCATCGCTCACATTCCGATTCAAACAGATGGCTTACAAACTGGGGTCCATTATCCGAACGGATGATGGGTAATGGTAAATTCCTTTGAAGAATCTGACGTTTCCACAATGCTGCTCGAAAAGTTTCAACGGCATGTCTGGCTTCACAGGTTAGACCAATATGATAGCCCACAATCTGCCTGTCAAGACGTCAATGTACGACAGCACAAAGAAAAACCGGTCTTCTCCTGCAATGTATCCGTACTTGACATCGACCTCCCAGAGCTGGTTTGGCGCTGTGATAGTGCGGTTCTGGGCCAAATTCCGCGGGTGTTTCCGACGGAGGTTCCGTTGTGGCCGCAGAATATCCAGTTCCTTACACAAGCGGTATACCTTTTTCTCGTTCACCACCAGCTCATGATCTTGTCGAAGCATATGAGTGAGCTTACGGTACCCGTAGGCGTAACCATCACCGGAAATAGACTCCATAATCCATTCCTTAATCTGTTCATCACTGACCTTGCGGCCGCCCACAGTCAGTGAATGACCAGGAAACGGACGTCTACCCGTCGTGGTATGCGGCTTGGGTTCATGTGTTAATTGATAATAATAGGTGGATCGAGAAACCCCCACTATGCGCAGCACGAGAGTAGCGTTGTACCCGGCTGTGATCCACTTGTGCGCAATGGCTACTTTATCTGCAAGTGAGGGTTGGCTTTTTTTAATAGGTCACGCAATATAGCAATTTCAAGGTCTTTTTCGCCCAGAAGTTGCTTTAGATGGGTATTCTGTTTGTCTAACTCACGGTTCTCTGCAACGAGTCGGGCGTGTTCCTGCTGAGTAACGTGGGTGGCGTTTCCCTTTGGGCTACTGCCTTGCATGGGTTGGCCGGCTTTGTACTGACGAACCCATCGGCTGACAATATTCGGCCGGATATCATACTTCCGAGCAACGACGGAATTATTTCCGGCAGCGATGGCCTGTTCGACGACCTGGCGCTTGAACTCTAGGGTAAATTTCCGACGTTCCACTTGAACAACCTCCTGACCTTATAGTCTCATGAATTTGGAAGATTGTCCAATCTAATTTCGGGGCTTAAGAGGGGTTGCCTTGGGTAGATCCTTTAGTTTTATTCCCTGGCCGTGGTCCTGGACAATTACGCGCAGGACTTCATCGTCCTGCCTGGCTACCCATTCACCCCCGCCAGCGTGTTTTAAGGCATTAGTTAAGGCTTCGGTCAAGCCCAGGCAGATACCGTGCTGGCGACCACGAAAAACCTCTGGTAATATACTGCGCAACTTGCTCCGCGCCAGGGCAACATCGGCAGCCTTCTGAACTTCACCCTTGGCCAGCTCATGTCCCTGGGAAAGTAATGAAGCAATCTCCGCCCGGGTCGAGAGCCTCAACCGGCCATTGGTAACAGCAGCAATGGCTTCCTGGTAAGCAAGCATCTCCTGCCGGCGCATCTGCCTTTCTTTATGGATAATCTCCGTAATATCGAAGGCCAGCAAGCCCCCGGAGTAAGGATCCAGGGGGATCCCATGCAGGTCAAAAACCCTTTTCCCGTCACTACTTACAATGAGCTCCCGGCAGTGGGTACCCTGGCGAATTGCCTTATGTATCAATTTTTCTATTTCCTCCGGGGGTAATTCTAGATCAGCCTGGCCCCCTAAATGGCGAAATCGTCCCCTTTCATAGCGCAACACGCTGCCGATCTGCATAGCCTTCAAAATCTCAGAGTTCTGGATTTCGGCAAGTAACCGCTCTTTTACCAGTTTCTGCAGGTGGACGGGGACCAGCTGGGATACTTGTTCAATAAAGTCCCCCGTACTTCCGGTTAATAAAGCGTACTCGTCACTGCTAAGGCGGGTAGCTGTTTCCTGATCCCGGTAAACAGTCAGGATATCAAAAAGGCGAATATTCCCCTTCCCTCTGGTGGGTACCCCGGCCACATCCAGGCTGAGGTTCTGATGAAGGTGAATACGATATTTCCCGGGTACCGGGGCATCTGTTTCTAATCCCAACTCCATCATATTTAAGACCAGGATACGGCCGTCATAACGCCTCCCGTCAGCTGCAACCAGATTTATTCCTATAGGTGACGGGGGCTTCCGGCGCAAAGAGCCCGGGGTCATAAAGTAATCGCAATCAGGGCAAGAACGTTCCGGGGTCTTCTGGTTACACTGACGACATTGTTGCATACTAGAACACCCCCTTTAAGCCGGTGTTAAGGCTAGGAACCCTGGGCTTTCAAAGAACAATCACCTCCAAAAGCCAGTCAACCCCCGGAGGCTGAATAAAAATAGAAAAGGCAGCCATTTAACATAACCAGGCTGCCTTTATAAAAACCTATCAATCAAGACTTTACTAGCGGCAGCCTGGCAGTCATACCGGTAACGGCTGTAGACCCATGGCTTTGCGTCCCACCCTTTCAGGTGGTTTGCCTTTTACACTAAAGCCTTCTACTGATTTGCAAATTTTTTAGTCTAGGGGGTGGAGAATTAGTTTTTTATCGCTCTTTTAGCCTTTTTATGGGAAACAAAACCAGAAAGGGTTCTTTGCGAGAAGAAGTTTTAATAGGGGTTAAATAAGGTAGGATTATTGTTTATGGAAAGAACAATAAGTGGTAGCCAAATTGCTTCCATCTTTTTACATTTACTACATAAATTACCCCCCCGTTGGGTTAATATGGTTCTTTTGGTAATTGCTTATCTGTAATTTCTTTGACATTGCTAGTGTACTCCTCTGACCAAGAATTACTAGACTAGATAAAATAAATTTCGACACGCATTATGGGATTCCTTCTTTATACAAAAAGACATTACCAAAGTAAAAGTAAAACCCGGGGTAAACCAATGGCATGAATAAAGAATAGGGGCCATTTTTCAGGCCCCATTCCTTATCGTTGCCAACCTTCCGTGCATTAACACTATGCTCCGAACACTTCCGCCGCCACCTTTACTCCATCGGTAGCCGTGGTGGCATAATAGTCCGCTCCTACATAATTCTTCACGGTTTCGTCTATATAGTTGCCTCCAATAACCACCCTGGTGTCCAGACCTGCACCCCGGATCGCTTCGATGGTTTCTTTCATCGCCTCCTGGCAACTGGTTAAGAGCACGCTCATGCCTACCAGGGGCGCCTTCGTTTCCTGCAGGGCTTCAACAAACCTCTCTTTCGGTACATCCACCCCCAGGTCGACTACTTTATACCCCGCCCCTTTTAACAGCATGATGACTATATTCTTGCCCAGGTCGTGGATATCTCCCTTCACTGTGCCGATCACTATGGTTCCTTTGTGTTCTCCACTTTCTCCCCCCAGGTGTGGTTCTAAAATATCCATGGCGCCCTTCATTATCTCGCCTGCCATTATTAATTCGCTCAGAAAATACTCGCCCGACTGAAACCGGTTGCCTACTTCTACCATGCCTTCCTGGAGGGTTTTGACAATCTCCAGGGGCGCGACTCCCCCTCCCAGGCGTTCTTTTACCTGCGCGAGTACCTGTTCTTCTTCTAGTTCTGCCATTGCCTTTGATAAAGTGTCTGTCAGCATAAAGACCTCACTCCTAATTCTAGAGAATTAAATATCTCTGCGGGCTACCGCTGTACCCAGAACCAGATAAAGGCGTAGGCAAAGGCCTCGAGTTTCTCCCACTCTTTTTTTACAATCTCCTCATTGCCGGGGATTTCCCCCAGCTCTTCCCTCTTAACCTTCCACGGCACGCAAGTACCGGCTTCCGGAACAAATGTTTTCTCCTTATTTTCAGCCATTGACTTCCCCTTCCCTTTGTTAATAAACGCCGTACTCTCGTCCTGCTTCAATCATTGCAAAAATATTTTCCCGCTTGGCATCACTCATAACAGCTCCGCCAGGTGCAAGGACAAAGCCCCCGTCACAGGCCAGTTCATCAATAGCCTGCTTCACACAATCCTTCACTTGTGCCGGCGTGCCGTAAGTCAGAAGCGTAGTGGGAACGCCACCCCACAGGCAGAACTTACCGCCGAGAATTTCTTTCGCTTTTTTGGCATCAGTTGTATCTATGATGAATACAATACTTTTATCCGGCAGTTCAGCTATCTTCTCAAGATACGGGGTCCAATTTCCTTCAGCAAAGAAGTACATCCTCTTTCCTTGCGCCCAGAGACCTTCGATAACTGCCTTCAAAGACGGCCAGTAGAATTTTTCCCAATGTTCCATGCTCAGGAACGGGTAGGCACCTCGATGAAGGGTTGCCTTACAAGGTAAAGTGGTATCTCCACGAGCCCCAATCATGGCATAGGCTATATTATGTGGTATAATCGCTTCGCACGCGGCCAGGACTTTCTCGGGTCGACGGCGGATGTCAAGCAAAATCCCTTTCATACCCCGCAGAGTGTCACCCAGGGTATCGAAAGGCGCCTTGGTAAACCCGCTCGTAGAAGGTACTACGCCGTGTTCCTTCGTCCACTTTTCCCACCCTTTAGCCATGACATTGCTGGCTATGGCATAAGCAGCCGCGCTTTTAATTAGCGCTACCGTGGCTCGGTATGAGCCTGGCCTGGCAAACTCCTCACTAATACGAGGCAAATATTTAGTTGCCAGCCATTCAGTAGGATTGGCAATAAAATCATCATAGTCTTCCGGTTTCATGTACTCTTCTTCCATATACTGGAATTGCGAGTTCTCCTCTAAATGAATACCCGGGAACTTATACAATTTCGAACCCATGGCATCGAACATTGGTGGCCACCATAAGGTGGGACCACCTCCGAAAATGTCAAAATCGAGGTCCTGTACTACTTCACAAGTTATTTCAATTGATTTGTCAAGGTTGTAATATACTTCTTCAAGAGTACTGCCGGTGTACTTGACAGCCCATTCACCAACTGAGAAAGCTATAGGAACTTTATCCGGTTTGCCACATTCCATGGCTGTGATGTAACGCTGCAGTCTCTCCTGATAAAGCTTTTCCTTACTCATACTCTCTCATTCCCTCTCCTTGCTTATATGACGTCCACCTCATGGAGTGCTCCTCCGGTCCTTTTTTCTTTTCTTCTTACCTAACCGTATTACCTCACCCTTTAACTTCTTATTACTTTAATCCGCTAACAAATCTTTACGATATGCCTTTAAAAAGTTCTTTCCTGTAGATCGTAAAATAGAATTGACCCAGGATCGTCAAATAAAACTGACCCACCTTGTGATAAAATCTCCCCTGAGAGGGGGAGGAAAAAGAGGTGGTCAGCATGTACAAATGGCAGCGCATCAAGGCACTGCACGCTCAAGGGGTCGGCATCAGGCAAATAGCAAGGGATGTTGGGGTGTCCAGGAATACCGTCAGGAAGTACCTTAAAGAAGCCGGCCCTCCCCAGTTTAAAGCCAGGGAGTATACCAAAGAACTGGACAAGTTTCTGGAAGAAATAAAGGTTATGCTTGCCAAAGGATATATCGGCACAAGGATTTACAAAGAACTGAAAGATAAGGGCTATCAAGGCTCCCTGGCCAGCGTCCACCGTTATCTTAGGGCCATCAAGGAAGATGACAGGACCGCTAAATTAGCCACCACCCGGGTGGAAACAGGCCCAGGTAAACAGATGCAGTACGATTGGAAGGTGTGGACGCTACCAGTTGACGGGAAGCTCGTGAAAATATATCTCCACGAAGTGGTCTTATCCTACAGCCGGATGAAATTCTACACCTTCTCTTTAAGCATCACCACCGCCGATGTGATCCGGGTTCTGATTGAAGCCATTGACTTCTTCGGCGGTTATGCCCCGGAGTTGGTGATAGACAACGGCAAGCAAATGGTTATCACCCACCAGAAGGACGGTATTGTCCGGTATAATGACGAGTTTTTAAAATTCTGCGGGCTGTATGGCATTGAGCCCTGTCCTTGCGCCAACTACCGTGCCCGGACCAAGGGAAAGGTAGAACGCCCCTTTTACTATGTCCAGGAACACCTGCTGCGGGGCCTGGAGGTGGGGAACTTAAACGAATTCGCTGTAAAGCTTTCCGAGTTCCAGGAAGCCTACAACAAAAGGCCCCACAGCACCTTAGGCCGGCCGCCGGAAGAAATGTTTGCCGAGGAAAAAGGGTGCCTTGTTAAAATACCGGCTGTCGAACCGGCCTTATTACACCATAAAGAACCCCGGAAGGTGAGCAATGACGGCTATATATCCCATGACGGCAATCTCTACCCCGTACCCATGCGCTACTGCTTAAGGAGGGTGTGGGTCGAAAACATCTACGGCCGGCGCTTAAAGGTATATGACGAGGAAGGTGCGCTTTTAGCGGAGTTTGACCTTGACCTTAAAAAACAAACCGCCCGTCCCCTTCACCCCGAACACGAAACCATCAACCGTCAATACCAGGAAAAGAAACTGAAGCTACGCTCGGCCCTGGTGGAGAAGTTCACCAGCGCCTTTGGCGAGGATGGCCAAAGGTATCTGGAAGGCCTGCGTGATAAAAATGGCGCCAACCTGTACTGGCACCTGGCGGAAATCTTAAGCTATCAGGAGATATATACCCCAGAAGATATCATAGCAGCCATCAAAGAATGCCTGAAAATCGGTTCTTATCACAAAAACAGCGTAAAAAGGCTTTTAGAGCGCAAGGAAATCGCTCCGCTTTCTTGTGCCTGTGACCCGGCAAGTGTCAATATGCCGCCAGGTAAAATCAAACGGGACCTCTCCTGTTATGCCCTAAAGGAGAGCGAGGTGGCGGCAGTATCATGAGCAACAAATTAACCGCTTACCTGGAAAGCCAGATGCAGGCCTTAAAACTAAAGGGGATGCTTGCCCATTACCAGGAGATAACAGAAAAAGCCTCGCAAAACAACCTTTCTTATACCGAATACCTCTCCCTTCTCTTCGAAGAGGAGTTAAAAAGGAAAAACGAAGGCACGGTCAAGACGAAAATCAATAAAGCGCGTTTCCCCTTTATCAAAACCCTGGAGGAATTTGACTTTAGCTTTCAACCCTCAATCCGGGAAAAAGAAATTATCTCTTTAAGCTCCCTGGATTTCGTGGAGAAAAAGGAGAATATCATCTTCCTGGGGCCGCCCGGGGTCGGCAAGACCCATCTATCAGTAGCCTTAGGTATCAAGGCCTGCATGGCCAAATACCGGGTAGTGTTTATTACGGCTCAGAAACTACTGGAAGAACTACTTTTGAGCGCCAAAGACGGCAGTCTCCTTGACAAGCTATTGGGTTACTCCCGGCTAAACCTTCTAATCATCGACGAACTCGGCTACATGCCTGTAACTAAAGAACAGGCCAATCTTCTCTTCCGCTTGGTCTCCATGCGTTACGAGAAGGGGAGTATTATCCTGACCAGCAACTACAACTTCAACGAATGGGGGGAGATATTTTCCGACCAGGTGGTAGCCGCGGCCATAATTGACCGGCTTGTGCATCATGCCCGCATTTTCTATATTAACGGCACTAGCTACCGGCTCAAGGGTAAACTGAAAGCAGCCAACGACCGTTAAATCGGAGGCTACACCTTCATTCCCTTTAGCGCATGACTTGCAGCTTATTATTTTTGTTCCCCAGTGGGTCAATTTTATTTGCACATAGTGGGTCAATTCTATTGACAATCAACACTTTCCGAAACGGTCGTTACCCAGCAATAAATCGGTGGTGGTGACTGCGGTCATGATTTTTCCATCCAACGGATCGAGAATGGCCGCGTCCATGCCGCTCGCCATACATATTGTCAGGAAGTAACGGTTGATGAGCTTCCTCTTCGGCATGTTAAACGAGATGTTGCTTAAACCGGATACTGTCTTCACTTTAAATAACCTCTTGATATCCCTCAGGCACTGGAAAAACATCACCGCATTGGTGTGGTTTACGGCCAGGGGGAGAACCAGCGGATCGATATACAGGTTGCTCAAATCATAATTCTTCCTGCTCAGGGTCTCTATCAGTCCCTCAGTTATCTTGATCCTTTCTTCAGCCGTTTTCGGGATACCATTGTCGTCCACCGTCAGGCCGATTACCGGGCACTGGTATTCGAGTACAAGTGGCAATACTTCTTCCAGACGCTTTTTTTCCATGGATATGGAGTTGATTATCACCTTGCTCTTATCGCCCTTGACGGTCTCCAGACCCTTTTTTATTGCCTCCCCTGCTGTGCTATCAATGCATAAAGGTACATCGGTTACTTCTTGCACTGTACGCACAAGCCACTCCATATCGGCCACTTCGTCACAGTGGGCGGTATTTAGATCCAGGTAGTCCGCTCCCGCTTCCGCCTGCCTCCGGGCCAGGTCCTGCACGGCCGCGGCGTTTTTGTCATTAATGATTTGACGGACACTGGGGATCGCGCTATTTAGTTTTTCACCGATGATTAACATTTCCTGCACCCTCCATGTATTTGGTTTCAGGCGTTTCTACGGAAAATGAGGAATTTACGGTAACTCCTCCTGGTTTATAAAATAATTATCCGGTTTTTGAGAAGTTAAGGCTTTTGCCCTGAGTTTTTCAGGTGGCACTAACCTGGCTGGCCTTCTAATCTTCGGCAATATTTGCTGCTAACACCCCTAAAACTTCCCCTTTTTCATTTTTAATGGGGCATGAAATGGGTACAGCCAACCTGTTAGTCGCCTGAGTTATATAAGGTTTCCCTATGTAAGACTCCCCCTTTATCGCGGCCTGAAACCACGGTCTAAATGACCAGTTGATAGATTGATTAAATTTCAAAGGAGAGTAGATAATGTTACCGTCAAGGCCTACTACCATGGGGTATTTGATGAAATCTAGACCTGCAACTGCTTCATCGAAAGGCTTTCTTAATTTTTCTATTTGCATACTTTTTATCTCGCTATTTTCTGCCAAACTCTTTAAAATCTGCATCCCGTTCTGGATCAGGCTGTTTTTCGTAGCCTCGTCCCATCCTTCTTTCGTGTACTGGTTTGCAAGTTCATCAAAGCGTCCAGCCATGTCCGATAGCTTGACAACGCTTTCCTCCATTGTTTCCATGGCCATCTCCTGATGCGCCACTGAAGCTGTTACCTCTTCTACTCCCGCTGCCGTCTCCTGGGCTACGGCCGCCATATGGGATGCATCCTGGTTTATATTCTGCGCCCGCTCTGCCTGTTTACGGGCGTTGCTGTATATCTCTTCCATGGCACCAGCAACACGAGTAAAGGCCTCTGTAACTTCCTCCATTTCCCGCATTGTCTCTTCGCCCTGCTCCAAGTTATCTTTTACTAGCCTTACATTCTCCTCTACCTGTTTTGCCGCCTCCTTTGCCACCTCCTGGATCGTCTCCGCTATACGTACTATATTCTGCGCAGCCTGCGCGGAACGTTCGGCTAGTTTCCTTACTTCTCCAGCTACCACTGCAAAACCGCGGCCAGAATCACCTGCCCGCGCCGCCTCGATCGCCGCGTTCAACGCCAGTAGATTCGTCTGGTCCGTTATCTCCGTTACATATCTTACAAACTCGTTGACTTTCTCTATTTTCACCTCCAGCCTCATAACCTTCTCCGCTGCCTCTTCTATCGACACCGCCGCCCGTTCCATATTGGCCAGCAGAACCTTTAGAACCTCTCTGCCCTTCTCCTCACGTCGTTTAGCCTCACCTACCAGATTGACTCCTTCTGAGGAAAGATGGGCTATGTCCTTAGCTAAAGCCGTCAATGCTTCTACATTTTCCGCTACTCTTTGGGTAGCCCCGGCTTCCTCATCCGCACCACCGGCCATATCTTGCATAGTCCGAGCTATCTCAGCAAGACTTACACGATTGGCCTCTGCTTCGCGCTGTATCACCCCGACGAGATAATTTAGCTCATCCGAACTCCTCTGCATGTTCCCGATCATGCGAAAAAAAGCTTCTAGGACCCGACCGGCTATCTCATGAAAGCCCCTGCTCCATTTCTGGGCCTTTAAAAATTTTTCTGCAGCTACCGGATCACCTTTTTCCAAAAGGGAGAGGAACCGCTGAAGAAGCAAAAGCGGGTGGATCCATCTCTGCCATAGCAAGAAAGCTCCTGTACTACTTAAAAGAATTCCAACAAGCACCATTACTAGAGTTCCCGAACCAAGCGTTACAGTGACCACAATAATACAAAGGGATATAACAAGTAAGTAAGGGAATAATGGCATAAACCCTCCCCAGTTGCCTGGCGACCTTTGAGCCAGAGACTTTGGGGCCATTTGTCTCACGTCCTTTCGTCTATCACGTAAAGTTTTTTGTAATTCATTTCTGGCTTACGGTCACCTAAACTTAAACGATCAGTTCTTCACTTCTTCCTTTTCGACTTTTATGTTTCTATATTGGAACTTTATATTTCTAAGCCGCATGGCAGGGGTTAACACTTGGAGGTGGCGGCCGCCTCGTTTGAAGCATTAATGCTATCACCAGCATGTCAAGACAGTTCTGAGGGGCCGCCACTCGGAAGGTATGACTGTTCTACCTAAACAGACGGTACAATTTATGGCAACGCAGTAACAATCTTAAATAATCTGGCAGTTGGCTTTTTCAACTTTCTCCTGGTATCGCTCCATGTTTAGATATTAGCAAAATTATCGTATTATTCCAACGCCCTGTCCTATATACATAAATATAACCATTAAAACCAACCAGACGAGGGAAATAAGGAAACCTGGTTTCATCATGTCCCAAAATTTCCAATATTTGTAATGATATGTGGTTAGCGGAATGGGATCCAGAGGTAATAAAAATACACAAGACGCAGTATACGCAATTGGAATAACTAGCAGGGCAGGATTGATCCCGGTATTTTTAGCCAGTACTGCGAGTACCGGAATGGCTACAGCCACTACGGCACCACCTACAGGTATAATTAAGTGGGAGAAGATGCCGAAAGCTGTAACGGCGAACAATACTATCAGGAGGCCGACACCAGCCAATCCACCCAGGACCGTGTTGGCCAGCCAAGCAGCTCCCTTGAGCTGCCAAATCGCCATGGCCAGACTGTTGGCAGTCCCTAGTAGGAGTAAAACATCCCAGCTCAATTTTCCTTTGACATCATCCCAGGTTGCTAATTTGACTCCCGGCAGGAAAAATGAGGAAGCCGTGATAATAGCAACTACCGAGGGATCGATATGATTCCATGGCTGAGTAAACCACAAGACCAACGTGACGGAGAAGATGGCTATGAATTTTTTCTCGTTGACCGTGAGAGGGCCAAGATCCTGTCTGGCTTTCGCGATATCTTCCAATCCCCGTACGTGGTCAAATTCGGGCGGATAAAATTTTAGCACAATATACCAGGCTGCCAGGGTGAGTAAGATTGCCATAGGAAATCCGATAAGCGCCCATTGTAAAAAATTAATCTCGACGCCGGCCGTGTTCTTGAGGAGTGAAATAGACATGATATTGAGACCACTACCCGCAGGGGTAGCAATACCGCCAATAGCTGCGGCAATAGGAATCCCCAACATCAAGGCCTTGCCAAAATTTGACTTCCCCGGAAGGCAGCCATTTTTCTGTAGAAGAGGATATGCTATACTCGAAAAAATCACAGCTGTGGGAATGTCCGCTAGTACGCTAGAAATAATAGCTGTAGGTAACATAAAGCTCAGCAGGACTCTATCAGTTTTCTGCCCAAAGATAGCGCTCACCATTAACGAAACGCGGTTCCCAAGCCCAGTATTGATGAAAGTTATGGCTATAATAAACGCTGATAAGATAAAGAAAAGAGTGGTAGTAGCAAAATTCGCCATGGCATCCTTCATAGGGAAGACCTTTAGTATATCCATAATCATTAAGAACAGAGCTGCGGAAATACCGATAGGAATGACTTCAAAAACCCAGACGATCACGACAGCGACCATAAAGGCCAGGGCTTTTTGGCCTTGGGGCGGCAAATTCGCAGGAGTGGGTAAATTTGTCAGTATAATGTAGACAATAATAGCTAACAGACCTGCTAACACTTTGCCGTACGAGCCAGCAGCTGTATTTTTCGCGTCCATTTTTATTGCTCCTCCTACCCGTCTAATCAGGGTTGCTTATTTATTTGTGGTCCCAGGCGGTTATAAGAACCAGCCAGACTAATCTTCAATTGGAAAAGGTGGGTCACGGGTCACTTTTATCACCTCCACTTGCACTAACACAATAGTACCCGGCTGTTGACATTAACTTCTCAAGTAGATTTAAGGGGCGGAACGGGTGGTATACAAAGCATTTTCTCAAAACTATCCGGAGACAATTTGAACTTAGTTGAATAAAAACGGGGATCGGTAATACTCTCATCTTCCGTGGAACGCCAGGAGAAATAACAGGTGTGGCAAAGGTAAACGGACCATTCCTGACCCCTGGGAGAATCCACCAGCTTTTCCGCGGTATCCTGATCGCAGCGGGGACAGATCATTACATGCTCCCTCCTTTTTTATTTCGATGGAGTTCTTTAAGTATCTTTTCCCACAAAGCCGTCTTAGCAGGGGTATCTACTAACTCCACCTCCCTGCTCACAACGTCTGGCGGTACCGGAGTAGTAGCATCAATAATCAATTTTGTATGCATTCCTGGTGGATCGGATGAAGGATCCAGCGGCATACCAGGAGCATTATGAATCAGTATTACGTCTTTATCAGGGCGCACCTTGGTTGTCAATGCCCACATGACCTGCTCTAAATTAAAGGGATCGACAAAGTCATCTACCACAATGATAATTTTGGAATAGGGCATGCCGTGGGGGGTGGACAGTAGCCGTATTGCTACTGCTTTACCGTACCCGCCAAAACGGCAGTTGGTAGAAATAATCACCCCTATACCGTGCGTATACATAGCATTTACTGCTACTACCTCAGGCATTGAGGCTTTAATTTGTTTATATAGAGGAATGCTGGTGTTCAGTGCCTGAAGATAATCTATTTCCGTCCAAGGTACACCAAGATACAGGTTCTCGAAAATCGGGTCCACCCGGTGGGTAACCGTATGAATCTTTACTTCCGCTTGCATTCTAACGCCCGAGTAGCTTCCAGGAAATTCGCCAAACGGTCCTTCCGGACTACGACGGCGGGGAAGAATTTCGCCTTCCAGGATAAGTTCTGCTCCTGCCGGGACATCAAGGTTAGACGTTTCTGCCTTAATAACTTCAAATGGTTCACCGCGCAAGGCCCCGGCCATTTCGTATTCTGACTCTTCATAGGCCATTGGCGTGCTGGCAACGAAAGTCAGTACCGGATCATTGCCTACAGCAATAGCAACTGGCAATGGCTGATTGCGCTCCTCTGCCTTGCGTAAGTGGATAGCAATATCGTGGAAGGGGAGTACTTGAATTCCGAGAAGATCTTTACCTTTTACCTGGATACGGTAAATGCCAACATTCTGCTTGTGAAAGTTATCTTGATCCTCGGGATCGCGGCTAACCACTGCCGCTTTGGAGAGGTAGAAGCCCCCATCGAACTTGTTTACCCTGAATAGAGGCATAAGTTCAAACAGGTTTATCTGTTCGTGATGCTTTATCTCCTTAACCGGGGAGCTGGACACCCGTCTTACAGGAACAGGAAAATTATCCCATCGGCGGCTAATTTCCATAAACTGTTCTTTTACCGGCATATCTTTGGGTAGCTCGAACATGAGGGCATGGTTGGCCCAGGAACCATGCACGTTCAAAGCAACTTTCTGGTAATAACCTTTAATGTTTTCCACTAGTACTGCTGGTGCCTGTTCTAAATTAGCTGCTGCCCTTCCAATAGAGCTTAAGTCTGGTTCAGCCTGAACCGGTTCTTTTACCCTGACGAGTTGTCCTTCAGCTTCCAAGCGCTCTAGAAATTGACGCAGATCAGCATACGGCATCGAAGGAATCACCTAGCCTTTTATGATCATTCGAACGTCAAGTACAGCAAAACCTTCTTCTAATACCGCTACCGGATTCAGATCCATTTCCTTTACTTGCGGGTTAGATATGGCCAGCTCTCCTATTTTCACCAGGAGATCGGCTAGGGCCGTTATGTCTTTCGGTTGTCCACCTCTTATTCCTTTAAGCAGTGTATAAGCCTTGGTCTCAGCAATCATACTCAGAGCCTCTTCCCGGCTGAAAGGAGCTACCCGGAAGCTTACATCCTTGAAGACCTCTACGAAGATGCCTCCCAGTCCAAACATCACTACCGGGCCGAACTGGTTGTCACGAAGTACACCGATGATAACCTCCGTACCACCACTGACGAAGGGCGTTACCAGGACCCCTTTGATTTCAGCCGTGGGAGCTTTGGCTTGCACGCTAGCGATTAACTCTTCATAAGCCCTGCCAACCTCTTCAGCTGTTTGCAGATTTAACTTAACACCGCCATAATCGCTCTTATGAACAATTTGCGGCGACACTATTTTAAGGACTACCGGATAACCTATTTCTTGAGCACACCTTACTGCCTCTTCCCTGCTGTGGGTGATACGTCCCGGCTGCATCTTGATGCCGTAATCACGCAATACTTCTATTGCCTCCGGCTCCAGCAGGTTTCGTCCTTCACGGCTGGCCTGGGTAACCAGGGGGTGGGGTGTATACCCCTGCTTCTCCACCGCCGATAGGTTGCTATTGCCGGTATTTAACCTGTTACCAGCTTTAATAAGGTTGATAAGTGCCCTGGCAGCGCGGTCGGGTGTATCGAAAGTCGGTATACCCCTCTCCTCCAGGTATCTACGGCCATCTTCCATAGCTTTACCAGTCATAAAGCATACAAGGACCGGTTTATCATATTTCTTAGCTACCGCGGCAATGGCCTGAGCTACGCGTTCCGCTGGGAGAAAAGTAGGTGGCAGGCCTATCAAAAGCACTGCGTCAACGTTAGGATCTTCTAGTACCAGTCGTAAGGCTTCAGCATGTTCTCGTTCCATGGCTGCGGCCGTCATATCAATATAACCGTTGGGCTTGCAGATCATAGCCATGGGAGGCAGCACCTCGGCCAAGGCTTTTTGCGTCTCCGGAGTTAGAGACGCCAAGCGAACCGCCGGATCGCTTCCTACTTCATCCATGGCTATAATGCCCAGGCCGCCTGCTTCAGTCAGAATACATACCCTGTTGCCACGCGGTGGAGGTGCCATTACCAGCACCTTTGCGCTATCTACCAATTCTTCTAACTTATCGACCCTTACTATGCCGCTCTGGGTAAAAGCCGCATCATAGATCTTATCCGATCCCGCCAGGGTACCTGTATGAGACAAAGTAGCCCTTGAGCCAACTTCAGTCCGCCCGACCTTTAATACAAGTAATGGTTTTTTCCTAGTGATCTTCTCGGCCAGGCGCATCAATTCCCGTCCGTCCCGTACTCCTTCCATATAACCGGCAATTACCTTTACTGAAGGATCGCTTGCGTAATACTCTAGAATCTCCAGGTTAGTGACATCACACATATTCCCCACATGGGCCCACTTGCTGAAACCCAGGGGTTTGGGCTGAGCTGCCGTCAACATCAGGATAGAACCGCCAGTGGCACCACTCTGCGTAAAGAAGCCAATATTACCAGGAATCATCTGCAGGCCCGGGGCAAAGCTTGTGCTTAACCTGTTTTCGGTGTTGATAACGCCATTGCAATTTGGACCTATGACGCGGATTCCAGCACTCCTGGCAATAGCCACTACCTCTTTTTCAAGCTTTACTCGTTCCGGGATCGCTGTCTCGGCAAATCCTGCAGATACGATAATCGCCCCTTTAACATCTCCCCGCTCCGCTGCCTGACGCATTACTTCCGGTACACCCGGCGCAGGTATAGCAATAACTACCAGTTCGACATATCCAGATACGTCTTTGAGTGAAGGATAACAATCAAGCCCTAAAACCTTTGTCTCACGAGGATTAACCGGAAAAATGTCTCCTGTAAATCGCTCTTCTATTAGTGTTTTCAAAAACTGGTGAGATGCTTTATCAGGATTATTAGAGGCGCCAACTATGGCCACAGATCTGGGATAAAAAATGGGCTGTAGAGATTCTGCGTTCACTCTTCCTCCACCCTTTCCAAAAGCTCCGTGTACTCCTCATCAACAACTCTTTGTATGCGCTCAACTTCTTCTGCGCCTATCCCTCTAAACCGGCGCTGTAAAACAAGATAATCCTCTACCGGTCGGGGTTTATTCACTTTGACGGTAATATTTATACGACCTTCAATAATTTCGTACAGCGGCCAGCATCTGGTCTGTACCGCCAGGCGTGCTACTTCAATAGTTCTTGCAGGGTCATAGCCCCATCCGGTAGGGCAGGGTGTCTGTAAATGTACATAAGCTGGCCCTCCTGCGTCTCTAGCCCGGGCAATCTTTTTGCGAAGATCTTCGATATAGCCTATGGAAGCGCTGGCCACATAGGGGATCCTGTGCGCCCTGGCAATTTGAAGCATATCCTTTCTATATACATGCTTTTTAGCCGGAGTAGTGGTAGTCCAGGCTTGCATGGGGGTAGAGCCACTGGCCTGAATGCCTGTATTCATATAAGCCTCGTTATCATAACAGACATATAGGATACGATCCCCACGTTCCATGGCTCCCGAAAGAGATTGTATGCCTATATCAACAGTAGCACCATCACCGGCCAAAGCCAGGACCGTAACATCGTCTTTGCCCTGCATTTCAAGACCGGCTCTTATTCCTGCAGCAATTGCAGCACTGTTTTCAAGGTTACCTTGAATACCGGCAATCTTTAGAGCCGTTTCACTACCGAACCCGGAAAAAAGAGCAGCGCACCCCGGAGGTATAACAATAATTGTACGCGGCCCCAGTACATCCAAGATGTTTCTAACTGCCAATTCCATACCGCAACCATGGCATGTACTTACACCGTGAGCTACCAAGCCTTTTGCCTCGGTTCTCATTTCATACACCTTGTGACACCTCCCGCAGTCTCAATGCATCATCTCGAACATCAATCCAGCAGCTGCCTTGATAAGTTTTTATCCCCCGCTTAATTGCCAGTAATTCTTCAAAAGCTTTTTCCATAATGTGAGGAGCCAGGTCACGGCCGCCAAGCCCGCCTATAAAACTAATTACTTGAGGCCCTTGACGCAAGCAACCTAAGGCTGCGCTAATCTCAGTCCACACCGGACCACCTTCCGCCCCCAGCCCAGCACTCCGATCCATAACACCTACAACTGGTACATGCTTTAATGCTTCCCGTATAAGTTTGGCTGGAAACGGACGGAAGCAGATGATTTTAAGCACGCCGACTTTTTGCCCCTTTTTCCGGAGTTCATTGACCACATACTTTGCCGTTCCCGACATTGACCCCAGGGTTACCAGTACTACTTCAGCATCCTCGCAACGATAAGCCTCTACCATTGAATATTGCCGACCAAATACACGGGCAAACTCATCCTGGATCTCCGGTAATACCTGTAAAACTTGATCAAAGGCTTGCTTCTGCTGGTACCGCATCTCCGTAAAATCAGAAGATGGGGTCAAGTCATTTATAAACATAGGATCATCAGGATCTAGATATAGATTAGAAGGCCGGTATGGCGGTAGGAAGGAGTCAACTGTTTCTTGATCCGGTACTATCAACGCTGCAGGCGTATGAGATAGGAAAAACCCGTCCAAACATACCATAACTGGAAGCAATACCCTGGGGTCTTCCGCCAGCCGGTAGGCCATAAACATGGTATCGAGGACTTCTTGAGGGTTTTCTACATATAATTGAATCCACCCTGAATCCCTTTCGGCCATGCTATCTTGATGGTCGCACCAAAGGCTCCATGGACTTACTAAAGAGCGATTAATCACCGCCATCACAATGGGTACCCGACAACCCGAAGCCACTCCGAGCATCTCATGCATTAAAGCCAGGCCAACAGATGAGGTTGCCGTGCAAGCTCGAACCCCTGTTAGCTGGGCTCCAATTGCCACCGACATAGCTGTGTGCTCAGATTCCACCCGTACATACTTGGCTTTTAACGTTCCATTAGCAACATACTCTGCCAATTTTTCCGCAATAGGGCTCTGGGGTGTGATAGGATATGCAGATATAACCTGAACCCTCGCCATGCGCATGGCCTCAGCTGCTGCGCCGTTCCCATCTAACAGTTTTCTGGTCGCCATTTATCGTTCTCCCCTTTCGGAGACCATTTTGATACATTTCCTGGGGCAAACATTGGCGCAAATACCACAACCCTTACAATAATCAAGATTCATCGTGACACTCTGAACTTTGCTTTCTTTATCCACGTCAATTATGTCCAAGGGACAGTACTTAGCACACGTTCCACAGCGGGTACATTGATTATGGTCGACTTCCGGACGCATAATGCGCCACGACCCAGTTTTCGTACTGGCGAATGCAATGGCTACAGGGCCATATAGGTATTTCACCTTTTTATAGTCGCTGGATTGAGGTGTAACACCTTCTAGCTGCTTCAACATTCTTATCCCCTGCCTTTCCCTGGAAAAACTCTTGGAGGGCTGCACAAACTGAATCAATTTTGACTACACCTGTAGCGGCAAAGGCCCCCAACATTGCGGAATTGGGAATCTCTATGTTCAGAACCTCCAAGGCTATTTTCGTAGCATCAGCGTAGTAAACAGGACCGAAACCCTGGCTAAAAGGATATTCAATCGGCGCTTTATCGCTATTAGCTACAAAACAGGTATTCTTATGGGCCCCCTCAGTTACATTGACCCCTTTCTCGATGACTGCAAGATCAAATATCAATACATAATCCGGTTGATAAACAAATGATTTGACCAAAATAGGTTCATCATCAACTATCAAATCAGCATATACAGGGGCTCCCCGCCGCTCGTGACCGTAGGCAGGAACGGCTTGAGCATACCTGCCTTCCTGAATAGCGATAGCTGATGCCAGAACTTTGGCCGCAGTTACTACTCCCTGCCCTCCCAAGCCATATAATTTCAGTTGTAACATATGCCAGCCTCCTTTATGCGATATGACCAGCGAAACAAGTTTCACCAGGTCATTTTATTTGACAAAGTATTTATATTAAAAGTAACACCATAAAACCAATAACAAGAAAGCTTTCTAATTCTCCACTTTTTATGCTTTATTGGCTTACCTCCCCAAGGCGATGTTCTTTACGCTACCCACGCAAAAGTAAAATATGGTATAGATGACTATACATAACGATCAATTTAGGGGTCTCACCATTATAACCAAGATCTAACATCTATTTATTTAAGAAGGCGAAAGCCCTCTAATTCCAACCCAGAGAGCGAGAAATATTTTCCGCCGCACTTATCACTAGTTCCCTGAATTCCTCCCATCGCTTTTCAAGTCGCCCAGCTGGTCCGGAAATACTTATAGCAGCCAACACTTTGCCTCCATTATCTTTTACCGGGGCGGCAATACAGAACAGACCCTCCTCGCTCTCCTCCTTATCGACCGCATATCCCTGGGTCCTTATAGATATAAGATGTTCCCTCAGCTTTTCCGGATTGGTTATAGTGTTACTTGTAAACCTGGTGAAAGTAGTGTTCCGCAAATAATTTTCTAGCTCTTCACTTGGTAAATGAGCCAAAAGCACTTTCCCAGTCGCAGTACAATAAGCCGGCATCCTGGCCCCTACATAAGAACCCATCATCATGGGACGCTGGCTTTCTACTTTTCCAATAAAAACAGCTTCGCCTTGCTCTAATACAACTAAGTGAGCAACCTCTGCGGACTTTTTAACCAATTCTTCAAGATGGGTTCGCGCAATTTTCACCAAATCCATTTGTTTTAGGACCAAACCGCCAAGGTATAGTGTCTTCAACCCCAATAAATATTTTCCTGTAACCGGGTCCTGAGATAAAAACCCCCTTGATTGTAAAGTAAGCACTAATCGGAAAACAGCGCTTTTACTAAGACCAAGCTTACGGCTTAATTCTGAGATACCCAGTTCTGGTTCATTCGCACTAAAGGCTTCTAAAATCCGAAGAGCATTATCAACCGATTGAAGTATATATTTTTCCTTAGCCAAGTTGTTCCCCCACAGTATTGTAATCTAATCTTTTTACTTTATTTTATTTTAAACAACGACATTTTTAATGAAATGGCAAAGCAAATTCATCCGAAAAATTTGCAACCCAACTCTTGAGCTTTTTAAAAGACCAAACCGTTTTTAACCGTATGGCGGTTTTAGGCAGCTAATGTACCATCTAAGCAGAAGGTTACTTTTAGTTTTTATTTTATTTGTTTCTCTATATAATACATCGCTTCTCTATAATAAATAATACGACGTCTATTCTAAAAATCCTTCTGGTATCTTAAGAACCCAAAAAATTTTTTAGAAGGGTTTAAAACGCCGCCGATGATGAAAAGTGGGGGTCAGCGTTACTATGTTGCCGCCATCTTCCCTCACCGGGCTTTGCTTTATGATGCTGTCAATTGGAGATGAAATAAGGCCGAAAAATTAAAAGGCCCATGCTGTCGTACATTCCAGCATGGGCCTCACTGCCCTCTCCGGTGCGAACTTTTAATATGGACGCCAACCGCAGATTGTAAAGTCATTTTCTTCATCAGAGAAATTTAACGATAAATTAGGGACTTTTTTCTGGGTTTCTCTCTATTTTTGAGGTGAATATCTCTCCAATAAACTATACAGGTATAAAGTCACTCAACCAGTTCTCTCCCGGTTTTAAAGGCCTTTGCCATAAGGCCTTCATTCTTGACAGCCGTTTGAGGGTCATTAGCACCGGAACATATAATTGTATCTACAATATCCAGACCTAGCATCTTAAGTACATTGGCATTGTATTCAAAATATCTCTGAAAAGCCCCGGCCTCGTCCTGTCCTTGAGAATATACCACCACGGTTTTTTTAACACCGAATCTCGGCTTGAAATTGGCATCTATTAAGGGAAACAGCCTATCAATTAAAAGCTTGGTCTGAGCTATAACCTGAGACATATAGATAGGCGAGCCTATGACGATGGCATCGGCGTTTTTTATATCCGCATAGACTGATTGCATATCATCTTTTGTTGCACAATTTTCTGCTTGCCGGCAGTAAAAACAGCTCTGGCATGGCTTTAGGGTCATTTCATTTAGATTATAAATCTTGACCTCAGCCCCCGCTTCTTTTGCTCCCCGGGCAATTTCCCTTACTATGGTTGATGTATTGCCTTCTTTTCTGGGGCTTCCTATAAAAGCTACCATTTTTTTCATACAGCAGATCATCCTCTCTTCCTAGAATAAAACCTTGATTTTATAATTAAAGCCTAATAAGATACTATAGTAAAAAGCACACCTTTACAAGTACGCACATTTTTATTACATAGGCATAAAAAACGTACCATAAAGGGGGTCCTTTTTGATGGCTAAAGTACAGAACCGGGAAGAAATCTGTCCCGTAACGGCTGTGCAACGGTTAATTGCAGGTAAATGGAAAATTGTTATTCTATGGCATCTGAGTCATAAAACCCGGAGATTCAACGAGCTACAAAAGCTCTTGCCAGAAGTATCCCGGGGAGTACTTACGCAACAGCTAAGGGATCTTGAACGGGATGGACTTGTACATAGGGAAGTATATAAGGAAGTACCTCCAAAAGTCGAATACTCCTTAACGGAAATTGGCCAAAGTTTTATACCTGTATTGGATGTTATTGCTAAATGGGGTAAATACTATATAAATAATACGCGCTTGTCCCCAGGGCCGGACTTGGCACGTACAGGATCCGCAGACTGAGAAGATTAGAGAACCCCTCCCCATCCTTCAAATGTCCGGTATTTCAGCTCGCGGTAAAGTTCCTGAGCGGCTTATCTACCAAGGGGCTCAATCTCATTATAGCGTTTTGATCCGTTTACCAAATACATTCCTAAACTTGATTAGGGTTTCAATAGCCCAATCTTGAAGTTCGTTTAGTTCCTCTTCGCTGGCATCAATGCTTCCTTCCCGGTATACAGCTATACGGCAAGCGCGGGCATTATCTAGCTGCTCCCAGCTTAGAGCCATGTTAATTTCCTTTTCTATACCTTCTTTCTGCGCTTATAGGCGGTCGAAAAATTGCTTGTTCTTCTCCTTTTCGCCGGTATCAATATATACTTCTACGCTAAATCTTGCCTTCGTTCGAAAGCTCCAGAGTAAGCAAAGCCGGTCCTGCCAGCGCCAATACTGCACCAGCTCTGGGACAATCCTTTGCATCTCCCAAATGAAATTATTATCCGGTAATTTTACCTAAATTACAGCCAGCATACTTTACACGGCCGGTAACCGGCTCTTATGGCTCCTCCTCTATTATTATATAGTAATATTCGTTTTTCTCGCGATAATTCCTGCAATCTTTACCAAAAATAATATAGAAAAAAGCCTCCCGGTAAACCCGAGAAGCCTTGATATACCTGGTGGGCACGGCTGGTTTCGAACCAGCGACCTCTTGAATGTGAGTCAAGCGCTCTCCCACTGAGCTACGCGCCCGTGAAGATCCTTGGTGGACGTGAGGGGATTCGAACCCCTGGCCTCTAGAGTGCGATTCTAGCGCTCTCCCAACTGAGCTACACGCCCTTACAAGTGTTACACTGGTAATTATAGCTCCTGGCCGCCGGCGTGTCAAGCCGAACCGACGGCCAGGCTAATGACAAGAACCACCAGCACAAGTAAGGCGATAGCCGCAAAGAGCCAGTCTCCCTCCAGGGCAAAGCCAAGGCCGGTGATAATCACCCGGGCCAGGGGTGTCAATAAGAGAACTAGCAGGCCCAGATCGATCAAAGCCATTGGGTGAAAGTGTGGTATTAGTTTTAGCACCTGACTTACAGGTAATACGTTAGCCTGGGCCAGACCAGGATTTAGCGCCAGGAGTCCCATCCCCAGAAGCATCAAAACAACACTGGTAAGAACCCCTGCCAGCAGAACGCGGCTGACGACGTGGTCCAGGCTGTATTCCCTGTTCTTGTTCTTCTCAACATCTCCGGCTATTGCCACTCCCTTTGCCTCCTTAACGAACCTGGATACCGGCGGCGCTCAAAGCCATTTGAACGGCCAGGAAAATAAGTACTACCGCCAGTAATTTGGCCAGAAAATTACTATTGACCCTGCCGGCAAGGCGCGAACTGAGCATAGCCCCCAGGAAGACGCCGATGGCGGTAGGGGCAGCTATCAGAGGGTCAACAAACCCCCGGGTATAGTAAATATAGGCACTGGCTACGGCCGTTACTCCGATCATGAAGTTACTGGTTGCCGCCGCCGCCCGCATGGGCACCCCCATACCCAGGACCATCATGGGCACTTTAATTACCCCGCCTCCAATACCCAGAAGCCCGGAGATATTGCCGGCTATAAAAGAAATAAATAACCCCAGCGGCAGGCGCTTTACATTGTAGCGCACTTCCCTTTTTAAGTTAGCGTCGTAAAAGGTAGAGCCCAGGCGCCCGGTATCTTCTACCTCCTCCCGGGGTTGACCGCCCTTGACTTTCTTAAACATGGAATATGCTGTCCCCACCAGGGCAACAGCGAAAATACCACTCAGTACCTGCCGACTCAACAGGGCTGCCGTCAATCCTCCCAAGATGCCGCCGGTAGCCGTAGCTGTCTCCAGGGTCATGCCGAGTCGTAAATTGGTTAAACGGCTTTCCAGGTAAGTACTGGCAGACGTACTGGAGGTGGCAATAACGGCGACAATGCTGGCGCCGATGGCCGTATGTATGGGTACATGAAATACCAGGGTCAGAAAAGGAACCAGTAAAACCCCGCCGCCGATGCCTACCATAGCCCCGAGGATACCGGTTAAAAAACCCATGATTAGAATCTCCATCGTCAGGCTCCAGGCCATTCAACATCACTCCGCCTTTTTTGTCATTTTATTATATTATTCTCCCCCTCGTTTTGTAAATGCCAGTAGCAATAGCAGCTACAGCTATATGCAGGTTATCTTACGGTAGATAGTTGTTATACTATCGGCGCCGGCCTTGCCGGCGCAGCGGATGTGAATTACCCGTAATTATTTACATTTTTTACCTATAAAAGCAGGATCTGGCTTATGCCTGACGAATATTTATGGTGGGAGGGAATATAATGCAACGGCTCATAACCTTGCTGGCCATCTTTTTCTTGCTAATTTCCCCGGTTCCCCCGGCTTCGAGTACCAGTATTACCGACACCCTGAAGCAGCGGCTCCTGGATAATGAGAATCAAGAAAACCGCCTCCTGCAAGAGATTATGCTCCTGGATGCCCGCCTGCAGAAAGCGGAGCAGGAGGGTCAGGAGCTGGCGAACCGCCTGGCTGCCGTCCGGCAACAACTCCAGGCAGCCCGCTCCCGGCAAATCCAGGCCGAGGCCCGCCTGGCGGCAGGACGCCGGGACCTGAACCGTAGCCTGCGGTTTTTCCAGATTTACGGTACCTCTCCTTTCATTCTGGCGGCTTTTTTCAGCAATGATCTGCCAGATTTCTTTATTCGCCTGGAACTTTTAAAATACCTGGGCAATCACTTTGTAGGTATCGTGCGCTACAACCTGGCCCTATACCGCCAGGCCCGGGAAGAAGGCTCCCTGGTGGCAGCCAGGGAACAAGAACTCCGGCAGGCGCAAGCAACCCTCCTTGAAAGCGAGGAGCGCTTGACAGCCCTAAGATTGAAACGTGAAACTGACCTGGACAGCTTACGCCGGCAGAGTACTACCTGGTCCCAGGACCTGCTGGCCCTGGAAAAGGCCTGGTCCGGGGCTCTGCCGACACTGTACTACCTGTTGCAGCAACTCCCGGCTTTACCCTGGAAAAACCTGAAACCCGATGCGGTGAGCGTAGACCTTTCGCGGGGTGAGGTCCAGGCTATCTTCAGCCAGCGGAATCTAAATGCCACCCTCCTGACACCGGCGGAACTACCGGGAGTAAGCCTGATCCTTTCCGGGGAAGGTTTAACCATCCCCGGCCCGGATTTTCAAATTCGGGGCAGCCTGCAGGTAGCCGGTCCCCACCAGCTTCTATTCACCCCCACGGAGGTGACCTTTGCCGGCCTGCCTTTGAGCCCTGCCACCAGGAACGAGCTCCTGCCCCGGGAGAAGCTGACCATCGATTTGCCCCCGCCCGACTACGGCCTGCAGTTTAAAGAGATCAATTTCGCCCCGGGACGAATGAGCCTGATCCTTAAAAAATAACATAAAGGAACCCGGCTTTTTATAAAACCGGGTTCCTTTAATAGTTATATATCTAGCCCCGCAGGGCTTCCCAAGCTAGCGGTAATTCCGGGCGCGCATGTTGCTGTAGCACTCCCGGCAATAAACGGGACGGTCGCCCCGGGGTTCAAAGGGTACCTCGGTCAGGGAACCGCACTGGCTGCAGATGGCTTTATACATCTGCCGCGGTCCGGAATAAAAATCGTTACGGCGCTGACCGCCACCCGTACGCTGCTTCCTGGCCGCCCGGCAGGCAGGACAACGGGATGGCTCGTTGGTGAAGCCTTTTTCGGCAAAAAACTCCTGCTGGCCGGCAGTAAAAACAAACTCCGCGCCACATTCCTTGCACGTCAAAGTTTTGTCCTGATAGATCATCATACTCTCCCCAAAGGATATTCTCCCTAAAGTATCCAGGCCAGGTACCGTACTGACTAGGGCTATCCCGGGGGAGATAGTTTTAGTAGCCGGCCAAGCCAAGTCTTTAGAGGCTCTATTAGTATACCGCATCGGCACAATTTTTGCAACTATTTCCTATATGAAGTCTTAAAAATTGGGAATATAGTCTGTTGTGGCTGCATCCAGTTCCTGGCAAAAGCCGTTTTCCAAACCCAGGGCATCGAAATATTCCAGAACGCTTTCGTATTCAGCAGCAGTCAGGCGGCGATTGATCTCGGGATAGCGTTGCGCTTGCCATACGGGTACATACTGGGCCATGATACTCAGGTAGGTCTCCCGGGGCAGGTTGGCCTTCACCCACTCCAATACCCGGCAAGCGGCCTCTGCCTGGCCTGGCAAGACCAGGTGCCGGATCAGGAGCCCCCGACGGGCCAGTCCGGCTGCATCAAAGGTTAAAATCCCTACCTGGCGCTGCATCTCCAGGATGGCTGCTGTGGCCACAGAAAAGTAATTTGGGGCCTGACTGTAACGCCGGGCCGGCCCATCATCGATATATTTAAGGTCCGGCAGGTAGATATCCACCAGCCCCGCCAGGGAACGCAGGGACTCCAAGCTCTCATAAGCATTACAATTATAAACCACCGGTATCTTCAGGCCTCGCTTCTTGGCCTCCCTTAGGGCCGGGACGAGCATGGGGGTATAGGGAGTCGCCGAAACCAGGTTGATATTATGGGCTCCCTGCGCCTGGAGATCCAGAAAAAGTGCCGTAAGGTCTTCGATTTCCATCTCCCTACCCCGGCCCTGCCAGCTGATGCGGTAGTTCTGGCAAAAGGCGCAGCGCAGGTTGCAGTATGAAAAGAATACTGCCCCCGAACCCCGGCTGCCGCTGAGGCAGGGCTCTTCCCAGTGATGCAGGGTTGCCAGGGCCACCCGGGGCCGGACACCAGCCCGGCAAAAACCCTTTTCCCCGGCCAGACGATTAACCCCGCAGGCCCTGGGGCAGAGCCGACAGCTGGTAAGGGTAGCAAGAAACCCTTCGACCGCCACCCCCGGGCTATTATTTCGCTCCTTTTCGTGTTCCGTGCGGCTATTCAATCTTCCCACCTCAGCTCTATATTTTCCTGACAGAAAAAACCTGTCCCTTATGTGCCAGCTCTGCTCCTGGAATTGTACCACCTCCCACTAAAACCAAAGCCGCCCCACGGCTAACTTAGGCCCCCATGCCGAGGGCACCTTTATAACTGAATTTAGCGTTACCACCCGATTGATGATACTATGCCTAACCCCGTAAATCCACCTAAAATTAGAAAGCATAATATCCATACTACCACCTAATATTGTTTAAGTTAAAATGAAACCTTTTCCATGTGAACCCATATTATATTATCAAAGATTAAAAAGGAGTGATTCCCATGTCTCAAGAGGCCAATGCAAGTACGATTTTTGACAAGATTAAAGAGGGTCCACCTGAAAAAAAGGACCCGGTATTAGAAGAACTGGAATGCATCATTAACGAGTTACAGCACAATAAGGACAAAAAAGAAGAGAACAATAAAGAAGAGGACAAAAAAGAAGATAAAAAAATTGGCATTGAGTTCGAGTGCGGCGATTGTTGCAAAAAAGTCATAAACGGGTCCAAATTGTTCTTTATCAAGCATTTTGCCGTCCTGCTTCCGGCCCATGGCGATTGCCTTTTCCTGAAGATATTCAGTGGCGGCAAGCTCGTTGATAAACAGATCATGAGGGCAATCATAATTCCCGTAGACCGTATTTGTGCTATTGAAATTAACCCCGTGCAAGTAGACCCCTAACCTAAAAAACTCCTGATAGCAATCTTCTTTATTCAAAGCTCAAGCCGCCCAATTGGGCGGCTTGCTGCATATAAAAGTCCTCTCCTTTATGACAGGGATCGCCTCAGATGGGGATTGTTAATCTCTAACTGCTTTAGAAGTGACCTTTAAAATCCTGCATACAGATGGTGGAGGCGGGGGGAGTCGAACCCCCGTCCGAAGGTACATCCACAGTAGCTTCTACCAGGATAGTTTCCGTTTTCAATCTCGCCGTCGGGTCTCCCGGAAACCGGATACCCTCGGGCCAGCCCGCTTGAGATTCCCTTCAGGCCCCCGGGCCGGGGCCTTGCCGGTAGCCTGCTAGATTTGACACCCGGTACTGGTCCCCGCAGGCCAGGACCAGACGGATGGGCTACTTTTTAATTAAGCAGCCAGAGCTAAATTATCGTCGGCACTTAATAGCCGTTCCACCGTTTAACGAGCCGGTGGGATCTCGCCTGGCTACTACTGCCAATGCTACCCCCGTCGAAACCATTACGCCCCCAGGTTATACTTTTTGCCTTTCGCGTAAAGCCCTGGCTATTTCCCGCTGGGCATCACGCGCGGCAATATCTTCTCGTTTGTCATAAAGCCGTTTACCTTTGACCAGGGCCAGTTCTACCTTGGCCAGGCCGCGCTCATTAAAATACACCTTCAGCGGGATCAGGGTCAAGCCCTTTTCCCGTACCTTGCCGTAGAGGCGCTGGATCTCATAACGGTGCATGAGCAAGCGCCGCGGCCGGCGCGGTTCATGGTTGAAGCGGTTGCCCTGCTCATAGGGGCTGATATGCATGTCGTGGAGAATTAGTTCGCCGTTTTCTACCCGCGCGTAGCTATCTTTGATATTTGCCCTGCCGTTGCGCAGGGATTTAACCTCGGTACCGGTCAGGGCGATGCCCGCTTCGTAGGTTTCTTCAATAAAATAATCGTGGCGGGCACGGCGATTGTCCGTCACGACCTTTACCTGGCGGCCCATATACGTCACTCCTGCTCTCCCGCCTGATTTATTATAACACGGGAGAGAGGGGTAACGTCAAGGGGTGGCTCCAGATTCTACCTAAAGTTGCAGTTGCAGGCGCTCTTTGACCATGGAGGTGATCTCCTCGGCCGTCTTACCTGCAGCCTCGATAACCGGCAGCCGGGCCTTCAGGTCTTCCATGCCCATAAAGTTGGTTGTCTGGCCGCTGACAACAATGGCCCCGTAGTCCTGCAGCCGTTCCGGCGTCATATCCGTTAAATCAAGTCGCTCCACCTTTAAGCCGTTTTCGGCCAGGTGATCGCCAATGGCACTCAAATCCCTCTCTACTGCTACTCGCTGGTGCATCCTGCTGGCCTCCTTCGTAAGGTTTAGCGCCTCGCCATAACTATTATTTACGTCGCCGGGTACCTTTATTCCGCCTGACCCTGGCTTTACCCTTCCCCTTCGACCCGGTTTTGCCGCCGGCCATGGTCATCGCCTTTTTCCGGGCTTTACCCCCGCTTGGCCCGGCTTCCCTTTCCCGGGCTTTGACCGGGTGCCCCTTTACCTTCGCTCCGGCCCCCCCGACCGGACCGGTTTTCTCCTCCTCAGGCTTCACCAGCTCAAAGTCCACCTGGCGGGCGTCGACGCTTACCCTGGTCACCAGTACGGTAACCGGCTGGCCGATGCGATAGGACTTGCCGGTATGCTCTCCCACCAGGGCCAACTGGTCTTCCTGATAATGGTAATAGTCATCCGTGAGGGTCGAAACATGGACCAGCCCCTCGACGGTATTCTCCAGCTCCACAAAGAAACCATAAGGCACCACGCCGCTGATAACACCGGCAAAGGTCGCCCCAACATGGCGCTCCATATACTGGACCTTTTTCATGTCCAGGGATTCCCGCTCAGCCTCCTCGGCCAGCTTTTCCCTTTCCGAAGCCTGGACGGCAGCCAGGGCTACGAAGGCGCTGAGCTGGGCCATCCGCTCCGCCGAAAAACCAGCGGGGGACCAGGTCTCCCGCAGAATGCGGTGGACAACCAGGTCCGGGTAGCGGCGGATGGGCGAGGTAAAGTGGCAGTAGTAGGGTGAGGCCAGGCCGAAATGCCCCAGGCAATCGCCGGCATAGCGGGCATGCATCATGGAACGCAGCATGACAGTACTGATTACCCGTTCTTCCGGCCTTCCCTTGACGGCGGCCAGGATCTCCTGGAAGGCCCGGGGCCGTACCCGGCCTTCACGGTTGGGTTTGATGTGCAGGCCGAAATAGGCCAGGAATGTGTTCAAGGCCTCCAGCTTATCCGGAGCCGGTTCCTCATGCACTCGGTAAACGGCCGGCACCGCCAGTTCGTAAAGGTGGCGGGCCACCACTTCATTGGCGACGATCATAAATTCCTCGATGATCCCTTCGGCTACAGTCCGGTGTCGCGGGATAATGGCTACCGGTAACCCCTGATCATCCAGCTTTACTTTGGCCTCCGGGAAATCGAAGTCAATGGCTCCCCGCCGGCGGCGCCGGCGGCGTAAAATGGCGGCCAGCCGGGCCATGAGCTGGAAGTCCGGCACCAGTTCCCGGTAACGTTCCATTAGTTCAGGGTCCTTGTCCTCCAGGATACGCCTGACGTCATCGTAGGTCATTCGCTCCCGGACCCGGATAACTGAGGGAAAAAGCTCATAGTCCTTGACCGTACCCGCCGGCGAAATGGTCATCAGGGCCGTTATGGCCAGGCGGTCCTCACCGGCGTTCAGGGAACAGATATCATTGGATAACCTGGCGGGCAGCATGGGAATGACCCGGTCGACAAAGTAGACACTGGTGCCCCGGTTGAAGGCCTCTCGGTCCAGGGGCCTGCCCTCCCGGACGTAGAAACTCACATCGGCAATATGTACCCCCAGCAGGTAGCTACCGTCGGGCCGGCGTTCCAGGGAAACGGCGTCGTCCAGATCGCGGGCGTCGGCGCCGTCGATGGTAACCAGGCGCCAATCCCGGAGGTCGCGACGCTTGGCCAATTCCCCGGGTTCGAGATCCCTCGGTATCTCTTCCGCTTCCCGGATCACTTCCGGGGGGAATTCCGTCTCCAGGCCATATTTCTTAATAATGCTTAAAACATCCACCCCGGGCGCGCCTGTTTGTCCCAGGACCTGGATCACCCGCCCCTCGGGGCTGCGCCGCGCCTCGGGCCAGCGGGTGATTTCAACCACTACTTTATCCCTATCCCTGGCCTCCAGGGAAGCCCCGGCGGGAATGATGATATCCTGATGCAGCCGGGCATCGTCGGGAATGACAAAATCCAGATTGCGGGTAGCGTCAAAGGTTCCAACCACGCGCTTGTTGACCCGCTGCAGGACGCGGATAATCTCCCCTTCCTGGCGACGGCCGGTAGTCCCTGGGAGAACCCGGGCCAGAACCAGGTCGCCATGCATGGCTCCATTGATGTTGAGGGCGCCTATATATAAATCCTCCCGATCCTTATCCAGGGGAACTACAAAGGCGTAGCCCCTGGGCGAGGCCTGGAGGCGGCCGCTGACGAGACCCATCTTTTCTGGCAGGCCGTATTTATCCTTACGGGTCCGGACGATATAACCCTCCTGCTCCAGGGAGTGCAGGAGTTCCATGAAAGCCCCTTCGTCCTCTATCCCCAAAGCGACCATCAATTCTGACGCCGTCAGGGGCCGGTAGGACCGGGCCCGCATGAGGGTGAGTATTTCTTCGCGGTCCATTCAAAATTCCTTCCTTCAAGCTTCCGGCCTTCAGGCCGCTCTGATAAGTATTATTAGCCTATCTACCGGTAAAAAAATACCCGGCTCCCACCGGATACCAGGTATCTTTTACAATCCCAGTTCAGCAGCTATGCCCTGCATGGCCTTCAGGCCGATATGAAAGAAATCCTCGAGGGAAAAACCCAGTTCGTTACAGGCGGCAATGGTCTCCCGGCTGGCACCCCGGGCGAAAGACTTTTCGTGGTAGCGGTTAAGTAAAAAGGGCACGTCGACAATGGCCAGCTTTTTCTCCGGCCGGATCAAGGCCGCCGCCACGATTAGCCCCGTCAGGGGGTCGGTGGCGTATAGGGCCTTGCTCAGGCGATCCGGTCGCGGGAGGCCGTGGCGCTCATTATGGGCTTTGACGGCGTAGATTATTTCTTCCGGCAGGCCTTCCCGGGCCAGCATTTCCGCCCCTACCAGACTGTGGCGGTCAGGGTCCTCTTTGGTACTTTCGTAGTCTATGTCGTGAAGCAAGCCCGCCAGGCCCCACTTCTCTTCGTCCTCGCCAAAGTGCCGGGCCAGGGCGCGCATGACTGCCTCTACCGCCAGGCAGTGCTTGCGCAAATTTTTGTTTTTAACGTGCCGCTCCATTAACTGCCGGGCCTCTTCCCGGTTCATAACCCCCATCTCCTCCTAAAAAAATCGGGCAGCTCTGCCCGGTATAATCGTTATGTTATATAACCGAAAGGAGTAAAGTGAAGACGATAAAAATACCGCCCAGGATGGATGAAACCCGGTTGAGGAAATCATCCAGGCCTTTTTTCTTCCCAAAGATGGTTTCCGCGCCCCCGGCAATGGCGCCGGACATACCAGCGCTGCGGCCCGACTGGAGGAGCACGGTGGCAATCAAACCCAGGGCCACCAGTATATCCAGAATCAGGATGATTGTATGCAGCAAAAACTTCACCCCCCTGCTGCTTTACCACAGCCTTAATTTTAACAAAAAAGCACCCCGGTAAGCAAGGAAAAGTTGCGCCCGACACCAGGTAGCGACTAACGCCCCGGAAAATACCTGCCGGGCCTGGTTAAATCAACCCTGAACGAGTTTTAAAATATCCTGTATACATGATACAATATGCTTGGAAATTCGGAGGAGGGAGGAGGAACTCCATGCCCCAGGAAATCTATACTGAAGGGAAGAAAGACATTTTTCCCGAGCAGGCGAGGGTTGCGGGCAGGCTCCCCGGAGTTTACGGTAACGGTATTCCCTGTGAACAAGTGGAATGTATTTACTGTCTAGAGAATCACTACTGCTGCCGGGCCTGGCCGCCGCGGAACCAGGACGGCTACTGTAAAAACTTTATCTCTATAAATGATTGAGTGCCTTACAGGCACTTTTTTTATTCTCAGATCGCCTGGTAGAGTGGGCGGGAAACGGGGTATATAGTTGAAGGTTCACCGGTGGGTCGTCCATAGGATTGGGCGCATTGCAGTGGATGGCGGTTATGCGGTTTATGATTCGTCGAGGGCTACCCTATCTCCCTTCCGGCAACTATAATATATGAGTAATAGTGCTGACGGCGGGAGATACCGCCCGGCACCCGCGGCATCCATTAGGAAAGGAACGATAACTTTGGAACTGGTAAAGATTCATGGTCACACCTATTATATTCCCGGTGCTACCAATACTGGGGTCTTCACCACCAAAAGCGGTTACTGCGTGTTAATCGATTCCGGCATCAACAATACGGTGGCCCATAAAATCAGCAAGGTCCTGGCCGAAAAGGGCCTGAAACCCCGCTATCTACTGACCACCCACGGCCATGCCGATCACTTTGGCGCCCATAATTTATTGAAGGAACTCTACCCCGGCCTGGAGATCCTGGCCTCCCCCGGGGAAAAGGTTTATATGGAAAACAACCTTCAGGCAACGACTACCCTCTACGGGGCCGTTCCCTACGACGAGATTAAGGTACCCCTCCTCTTCGCCCGGTCGACAGCAGTCGATATTACCATTACCCCGGGGCCGCTGAAGCTGCTGGACCAGCACCTCGAGGCAATAGCCACACCGGGGCACACTGCGGGCCACCTGGCCTTCCTCACCCCCGATGGGGTCCTTTTCAGCGGCGATGCCGTCTTTGACCAGGGTATTTTAGCCAAATATCCCCTGCCCTTTTTGCTGGACATCAAGGCGGAACTGGCTACCCTCGAGGTTATAGCCGGTCTAGAAATAAAGTACCTCCTACCGGCCCACGGCCAGGAGGTGATTACTGAAGTTGAGCCGGTCCTGGAGGCCAAC
The DNA here is from genome assembly GCF_001267405.1 of Moorella thermoacetica. NCBI lineage: Bacteria > Bacillati > Bacillota > Clostridia > Neomoorellales > Neomoorellaceae > Neomoorella > Neomoorella thermoacetica. The sequence goes on along the minus strand of NZ_CP012369.1, from coordinate 278,334 downwards.
CGCCGCCAGATAGCTAACTGTCTGGACATAATTGTGGAACTCCTGTCCCAGCCCCTGACCAGGGAAGACCTGCTGGCCCAGGTAGCCATCCTGGAGGATATAACCATGGACATCCCCCAGTACTTCCTGAACCTGTCCAGCCTGTCGGCCTTTCTCAGCTACCTTAAAGACGAAGGCCGCATTTCCTGCAGCGTGGAAAACGGCAAACTCTATTTCTTCGCCATTTAAATTATACCTGGGTCCAGGCCAGGGTCGCCGCCCGGGAAGGCAGGTAGCAGCCTATAACTGCCCGGCGGCCAGCAACTCCTTGAGCATGCGGGCGTTGGTCACAGCCTGGGAGTGGTAGTGATTATTAAAGGCCACAAAGACCTGCCGGGCCTGGCCGGCCAGGTAGGCGATGCCGGGCAGCCATTCTTTGAGCTCCGCCTCGGTGTACAGGTAGTCGTAGCGTTCATAGGCCTCTTCATGCCGCCACCATTTGGCCGCGTTACGGCCGTGGAAGCGGACATAGGCTACGGGGGCGGTGCAGTAGACCACAGGGCCGGGCAGTCCGGGGAGGTCCGGTTCATCGACGCAAGTGTAGGCCAGTTCATTGCGGGCCAAAAAATCCCGGACGGCGTCATGGACCCAGCCGGCATGGCGGAATTCTACCACCAGGGGCAGATCGGGCAGTAGTTCCCGTAAACGCGCCAGGTACTCCCGATTGGCCTGGTTATTATGAAAGGAATAGGGGAACTGGAGAAGGACGGCCCCCAGGCGGCCCTGGTCCACCAGGGGTTGCAAGGCCTGGCGAAATTGCTTGCTGTCGTCGGTTACGCTCTCCCCCCGGTCGTGGGTTAGGGTGCGGTAGGCCTTGACGGCAAAGATAAACCCTTCCGGCACCTTGCGGGCCATCTGCTCCAGGTTCTGGGGCCGCGGCAGGGCGTAATAGGAGGAATTGATCTCGGTAAAATTAAATTCCCGGGCGTAATAAGGCAGCATATCCTTTGCCGCCAGCCCCCGGGGATAAAAGTAACCCTGCCAGTCGCGGTAGCTGTAACCCGAGGTACCGATGTATATTGCGGCAGTCGGAGGCCGGAAGTTGGAGGTCGAAGGCTTGTTGGCACTGGCTGAAGCCAGGAACGGATTGAAGACCGTCATGCTGTATTTTCATCCTTCTGCTGGAATGTCGCTACTTTAGTGCCGCCCTGCTTCAATTTCTGCCCCTAATAAGTAAATAATTCCGTCTGCCAGGGCTATTTTAGCCCAGGCAGCAAGGTCGGGAGCCCTCTTACTGTTACCATTCTAACCCACTTCCTGCCGCCTTACAATGTTTGCTTTCCGGTTTTACATGGGGACGATACTGGGGCGGCCTGAATGTGGTAAACTAAAGAAAACCCGACTACAGGTGATTTTAACATGCAGCGTCTCTTAATTTTTCACCCGAAACAGGGACTCAAGGAGAATCTGCCTCCTGGTTTCCAGCCCCGGCAGAGCGAGGAGTTTACATGGCTGGACCTGGTACAGCCGGCCCGGGAAGAACTGGACCTCCTGGCGGACCTCTTCCATTTTCACCCTCTGGCCGTGAAAGACTGCCTCCATCCCCACTACCGCCCGGGAATGGCCCAGTATGATGAATATGCCTTTTTGACCCTGCGCTGTATCCAGGCTCGCCAGCGCTCCCTGACTGCGGCCCTTAACGTTTTTCTCGGGCCCGGGTTTATAGTAACCGTCCACCAGGAGGAACTTGATTTCCTTAATAAAATCTGGCACCAGTACCGCCAGGACCCGCGGCTCTTTGCGAAGGGTGTCGATTTTATCCTATACAGCCTGCTGGAGCCCCTGACGGAAACCTTTTTTGCCTTTTTTGATCGTACGGAAGCCAGGATTGAGTACCTGGAGGAAGAGGTTTTCCGGCAGCCGACTCGCAGGATTTTAAACCAGGTCTTCACCATGCGCCGCCAGGCCATCAAGCTACGTAAAATTTTAGGTGCCCAGCGGGATATCATCAATGTCCTGGCCTATCCCGAGTTCAACCTGGTAAAACCGGAAAACCGGGTCTTTTTCCTGGATATCTACAACGAGATGCTGCGCCTCATTGACCAGGTGGAAACCTTCCACGATCTGGCCAGCTCCACCCTGGAGATCTATCTCTCCCTGACCTCCAATCGCCTGAATGAAATCATGAAGGTGCTGACGGTAATTACCACTATCATGATGCCTCTAAGCCTCATTGCCGGCATCTACGGTATGAACTTCCGTTATATGCCCGAGCTGGAATGGCGCTACGGGTACTTTGTGGTCCTGGGAGTCATGGCCCTGCTGGCCGGAGTGATGCTTTATTTCTTCCGGCGCAAGGGATGGTTTTGAGGCAATTTTAAACCCCGGCATGGTTACCAGGCCGGGGTTTCTTTTTCTAAAGGGGGCTACTTCTTCAAGTTGTAGAAGGCTTTCAGGCCCGGGTAGAGGGCGGCGGCGTCCAGCTCTTCCTCGATGCGCAAAAGCTGGTTGTATTTGGCCACCCGCTCGGTGCGGGAAGGGGCGCCGGTCTTGATCTGGCCGGCGTTGACGGCCACCACGATGTCGGCGATTGTTGTGTCTTCCGTCTCACCGGAGCGGTGGGAGACTACGGCCGTATAGCCGGCTTTCTTGGCCATTTCAATGGCTTCCAGGGTCTCGGTCAGGGTACCGATCTGGTTGACCTTGATCAGGATGGTGTTGGCGGCACCCATCTCAATCCCCCGGCTCAGGCGCTCTGTATTGGTGACGAAGAGGTCGTCGCCCACCAGCTGGACCTTGTGCCCCAGGCGTTTGGTGAGGTTCTGCCAGCCTTCCCAGTCGTCCTCCGCCAAACCGTCCTCTATGGAGATGATGGGGTACTTGTCGACTAGACTCGCCCAGAACTCGACCATTTCATCGCTGGTACGGGTGACCCCTTCACCGGCAAAAACATACTTGCCGTCCTTGTAGAGTTCCGTTGAAGCCGGGTCCAGGGCAATAAAGCAATCCTTACCAGGTTCATAACCGGCTTTGGCGATGGCCTCCAGGAGCACCTCGATGGCTTCCACATTGGAGCGCAGGTTGGGGGCAAAACCACCCTCGTCGCCGACGGCCGTATTCAGCCCTTTACTTTGCAGCACGGCCTTGAGGCTATGGAAAACCTCGGCGCCCATCCGCAGGGCGCTGGCGAAGTCGCTGGCCCCGGCGGGCATGACCATGAACTCCTGGATGTCGACGTTATTGTCGGCATGCTTGCCGCCGTTTAAAATGTTCATCATGGGTACCGGCAGGGTATGGGCATTAACCCCGCCCAGATACCGGTAAAGGGGCAGGCCCAGGGCGTCGGCTGCTGCTTTGGCCACTGCCAGGGAAACCCCCAGGATGGCATTGGCTCCTAATTTGCCCTTATTAGGCGTGCCATCCATTTCAATGAGCTGGCGGTCGATCTCCCGCTGGTCCAGGGCGTCGGAACCCACCAGTTCCGGGGCGATAATGGCGTTAATGTTGTTGACAGCGTCGAGAACACCTTTGCCGCCATAGCGCTTGGGATCCTTGTCCCGCAGCTCGACGGCTTCGTAGGCCCCGGTGGAAGCCCCCGAAGGCACGGCCGCCCGGCCCCAGCCGCCGCTTTCCAGGAATACTTCAACCTCAACCGTGGGGTTGCCCCGGGAATCGAGAATCTCCCGGGCGTAAATATCGCTGATAGTAGTCATTGGATTAAGGACACCTCCGCGTTAATTTGGCTGGTAACTTCGTCACAGGGCTACTTCTTCCTGTTGAGTTGAGTGCAGGCCGCTCCGCGAGAAACCTGCCCTACCCTTTTACAATCAAGCTCTTGCCCGTCATCTCGGCCGGCTGTTGGATGTGGAGAATATCCAGGACCGTCGGGGCCACGTCCTCCAGGGCGCCTTCCCGCAGGGAAGCTCCCCGGTAGCGGTCGTCCACCAGGATGAAGGGCACCAGGTTGCTGGTATGGGCCGTATGGGGCTCGCCGTCGGGCTCCCGCATCTCCTCGGCGTTGCCGTGGTCGGCGGTAAGCAAAAGGGGGGCCCGGCGTTCGGCCATGGCCTGAACAATCCGGCCGATACACTCATTTACCATCTCTACGGCGGCGATGGCCGCAGCCAGGTCGCCGGTATGGCCGACCATGTCGGGGTTGGCAAAATTCAGGACAATAAAGTCGTACTTATCCAGCCGTTCCAGGACGGCGTCCGTCACCTCCCGGGCGCTCATGGAAGGCTTTTGATCATAGGTGGCTACCTTCGGTGAGGGGATCAGGAGCCGGTCTTCGCCGGGAAAGGGTTCTTCCACGCCGCCGTTGAAGAAAAAGGTGACGTGGGCGTACTTTTCCGTCTCGGCGATACGCAGCTGCTTCAAGCCGGCGCCGGCTATTACTTCCCCCAGGACGTTCTGCAGCACCTGGGGCGGGAAGGCCACCGGAGCCGGGATAGTTACATCGTACTGGGTCAGGCAGACAAACTGGATGTCCAACCTGCCGCCGGGACGTTCAAAGGCATCAAAGTCGCGGTCCACGAAGGCCCGGGTAAGCTGCCGTGCCCGGTCGGCGCGGAAATTAAAGAAGACGACGCTGTCCCCCTCCCGGACCGTAGCCAGGGGCCTACCGTCCCGGGTAATAACTGCCGGTTCCACAAACTCGTCGGTGATATCCCGCTCGTAGGAAGCCCGGATAGCCTCACTGGGGGAGGAGGCCTGATGGCCTTCACCGGCTACCAGGGCGCGGTAGGCCCGGGCCGTGCGTTCCCAGCGCCGATCCCGGTCCATGGCGTAGTAACGGCCCATAATGGTGGCAATGGCGCCGATACCCTTTTGCCGGCACTCATCCTCCACCTGCTCCAGGTAACCGGCGGCGCTGGCCGGCGGGACATCGCGGCCATCGAGGAAGGCATGGATGTACACTCGCTCCAGGCCCTCCCTTTTGGCCAGGTCCAGGAGGGCATAGAGGTGATCCAGGTGGCTGTGGACGCCGCCGTCGGAAACCAGGCCCATCAGGTGCAGGGCACCGCCATGCTCCCGGGCCGCCCGGACGGCCCCCACCAGGGCTGCATTACTAAAGAAGGAGCCGTCACGGATGGCTTTGCTGATGCGGGTCAGTTCCTGGTAGACAATGCGGCCGGCGCCGATATTCAGGTGGCCGACCTCGGAGTTGCCCATCTGGCCAGCCGGCAGGCCCACGGCTTCGCCCGAGGCCCGGAGCCGGGTATGGGGGTATCCGGCCAGGAGGCGGCGGTAGTTGGGCAGGCGGCCCTGGCTGATGGCGTTACCCTCCCCCTCCGGTCCCAGGCCAAAGCCGTCCAGGATCATCAACATTAACGGACGATTAACTGCTATAGCCAAAATGATTTCTCCTGTTCCTTTGTACTATTGATCGTAATTAACAATGGCGGCGAAGGAAACGGCATCCAGGCTGGCCCCGCCCACCAGGGCACCGTCGATATCGGGCTGGGCCATGAGCTCGGCAATATTCTCCGGCTTGACGCTGCCGCCGTACTGGATCCTGATTGCCGCGGCTGTTTCGCCGTACATCTCTCCGAGGGTTTTACGGATAAAGGCGATAACCTCCTGGGCGTCGGCGGCCGTAGCTGTCTTGCCGGTGCCAATGGCCCAGACGGGCTCGTAGGCGACAACCAGATCCCGGGCCTGGCCGGTTTCCAGGCCCTTTAACCCTTCCCGGACCTGGCGGCCGACAACCTCCAGGGTGTGGCCGGCCTCCCTCTCCGCCAGGGTTTCACCGACGCAGACGATGGGGAGCAATTCATTGCGGTAGGCAGCCAGGAGCTTTTTATTCACTGTGGCATCAGTCTCGCCGAAATACTGGCGCCGTTCGGAGTGGCCGATGATGACATAACGGCAGCCAAGGTCCCGCAGCATGGGCCCGGAAACCTCGCCGGTGTAGGCCCCCTTATCCTCCCAGAAGAGGTCCTGGGCACCAACGGAGATGTTGGACCCGGAGGCGGCGTTAACTGTGGCCGCTATGGCCGTAAAAGGCGGGCAGACCACTACCTCCGCCCGGGCCGTACCTACCAGGGGCCGCAGCAGGGTGACCAAATCCCGGGCCTCTTCCGTTGTATTATGCATCTTCCAGTTGCCGGCAATAATTGGTCGGCGCAATTTAATTCCTCCCTTGCCCGAGTTACCCCGGTTGCCTCCAGGGGCAGGCAGTATTTAGAGTTAAGGTAGCCGGCCGGCAGTTACTTTTCCGTCAGGGCGACAACGCCGGGAAGGGCTTTGCCTTCCAGGAACTCCAGGGAGGCGCCGCCACCGGTGGAGATATGCCCGATCTTTCCGGCCACGCCCATCTTTTCCACGGCAGCGACGGAATCGCCGCCACCAACGATGGTCATGCCGTCGACGGCGGCCACTGCCCGGGCTACAGCCTCGGTGCCGTGGGCAAAGGCCTCCATCTCAAAGACGCCCATGGGGCCGTTCCAGACGACGGTACGGGCTCCCTCCAGGGCGCCGGCGTAGGCCCGGGCCGTTTCCGGGCCGATATCCAGGGCCATCCAGCCGTCAGGCACGGCATTTACAGCAACTACCTGGTGGGGGGCATCGGCCTTAAACTCCTGGGCCACTACCAGGTCCCGGGGCAGGAGCATTTTTACCCCCTTCTGGGCGGCAAGCTGGATCAACTCCTGGGCCAGGGGTACCTGATCTTCTTCGACCAGGGATTTACCCATGGCATAGCCCTGGGCCTTCAGGAAGGTGTTGGCCATGCCACCGCCGATAATCAGGGTGTCTACTTTGGTAAGGAGGTTACGGATAACGCTGATCTTGTCGGATACCTTGGCCCCGCCAATAATGGCCACAAAGGGCCGCTCGGGATCAGCCAGGGCCTTGCCCAGGGTCTCGATCTCCTTTTGGAGCAGGAAACCGGCCGCCGCCGGCAGGTAGTGGGCTACGCCCTCGGTGGAAGCATGGGCGCGATGGGCGGCGCCAAAGGCGTCGTTCACATAGACATCGGCCAGGCTGGCCAGCTGCCGGGCGAAACCGGGGTCGTTCTTTTCTTCTTCGGGATGGAAGCGCAGGTTTTCCAGGAGGAGAACCTCGCCGGGCTTGAGGGCGGCGGCTGCGGCCTCAACTTCGGGACCGACGCAGTCGTTGACCTTATGTACCTGCCGGCCCAGGAGGCTTTCCAGTTCCCTGGCCACCGGGTCCAGGCGCAGCTCTTCCTTGACCTTACCCTTGGGCCGGCCCAGGTGGGACATAAGAATCACCCGGGCGCCGTGGTCCAGCAGGTATTCAATGGTAGGCAGGGCCGCCCGGATACGGGTATTGTCAGTCACCCGGCCTGCCTCCAGGGGGACGTTGAAATCGACCCGCACCAGGACCCGTTTATTGTTAAGCTCCAGATCTTTGAGGGTTAACTTGGCCACCTGCGTAAAACCTCCTTCGAAAATAGACTTCTGGCAAAATCCTACCTGACTCGTCGTGGTGAAGGGAATACGGGCAGCAATTATACCTGCATATTTTTCTATTATGTTACCCTAATTACCAAGGCATGCGAAACGGTCGCCTTGCGGCGACCGCCTTTTTTAGAGCCCTTTGGCAGCCATAAAAGCCGCCAGGTCGACGACCCGTTTGGAATAGGCCCATTCATTATCGTACCAGGAAACGACCTTGGCCAGGGTGCCGTCGATAACCATGGTGGACAGGGCGTCGACGATGGAGGAACGCGGGTCGCCGTTGAAGTCGCGGGAAACCAGGGGCTCTTCGCAGTAACCCAGGATACCCTTCATGGGGCCTTCGGCGGCTGCCTTCATGGCGGCATTGATGCTTTCTACCGTGGCCGGTTTCTCCAGTTCGGCCACCAGGTCGACGACGGAGACATTGGGGGTGGGCACCCGCATGGCCATACCGTTGAGTTTACCCTTCAGTTCCGGTAAAACCAGGCCGATGGCTTTGGCGGCGCCGGTGGTGGTGGGAATAATGGAAAGGGCACCGGCCCGGGCCCGCCGCAGGTCCTTATGGGTGAGATCGAGGATGCGCTGGTCATTGGTATAAGAGTGGGCCGTGGTCATGAGACCCCGTTTGATGGTGAAATTGTCGTGAAGGACCTTGGCGATGGGTGCCAGGCAGTTGGTGGTGCAGGAGGCGTTGGAGACAATATGGTGTTGGGCCGGATTGTATTTATCGTTATTGACACCCATGACGATGGTAATGTCTTCGTTTTTCGCCGGGGCGGTGATGATGACCTTTTTGGCACCTGCCTGGCGGTGGGCGGCAGCTTTGGTGGCGTCAGTAAAGACCCCCGTCGATTCGATGACAATATCTACTCCCAGATCCTTCCATGGAAGTTTGGCGGGATCGCGTTCGGCCAGGACCTTAATCTCCCGGCCGTTGACTACCATAGCCCCTTCCCGGGCTTCTACCGTGGCGTTCAGGCGGCCGTGGACAGAGTCGTACTTCAGGAGATGGGCATTGGTCTTAACATCGGTGATGTCGTTAATGGCCACTACTTCCAGTTCCGGTTTTTCCAGGGAGGCCCGGAAAACCAGGCGGCCAATACGCCCGAAACCATTGATACCAACCTTAATCGCCATTATGTACTCCTCCTTATATTTATTGTAACGGCAAGGGTTAAATTCCTGCAGCGTCAACCCCCACCGCTTTCAGGCTCCTTGGCTTTTGATATTATTCCTAACCCAATCAGGATTTATTATGATATATTGCTAATTGCCGGAGATTGTACCGTCAAATACTATCTATTCAACACAAATGGTCAAAATCCTTCTTAACTAATATCGTTTTCTTTTAGCCGCCGCCGGGATGCCCTGCTCGTCCCGGTACTTGGCAACCGTCCGCCGGGAGATGCGGATACCCTGTCGCTGCAACATCTCCTGGAGTTGCTGGTCAGTCAGGGGCGAAGCAGGGTCTTCCCGGCCAATGGCTTCAGAAATCATCTTTTTGATGCTCTCGGCAGCGGCCGCGCCCCCTCGCTTCTCGACGCCGCTGGCGAAGAAAAACTTCAGCTCAAAAACCCCCTGGGGCGTCTGGACATACTTGTTGGCTGTAGCCCGGCTGACGGTGGATTCGTGGATACCAAGGGCAGCGGCTACCTGGCGCATGGTCAGGGGTTTCAAATATTTCAGTCCTTTATCCAGAAACTCCCGCTGTTCCTTCACCAGACAGTTAACTACCCGGTAAACAGTCAGGCGCCGCTGCTCCAGGCTGCGTATCAGCCAGGCGGCAGCGTTGAGCTTGCGTTCGATAAACTGCCTGGTCCGGGGGTCACAGGCAGCCTCCTTTCGTAGGAGGGCCTGATAAACCGGGTTGATTCCCAGCCGGGGCATAGCCAGGTCATTTACCAGGACCACATACTCGTCCCCCACCCGTTCGATAATGACGTCAGGGACAATATAGCGGTTATCCAGGCTGCCGCCAAAGGAACGGCCCGGCTTTGGGTCCAGGGAGCGAATATAGTCTACCGCTGCCTGGACGGCCGGCAGGCTCATATTCAGGCGCCGGGCGATGCGGGTCAGGCGCCCTTCAGCCACATCCGGCAAAAAGCCGCGAATGATTTTTTCCGTCCCGGCCGGGGCCTCTCCCCTCTGGCGCAGCTGTAACAGCAGGCACTCCACCAGGTCCCGGGCCCCTACGCCGGGGGGATCAAAGTGCTGGATAAGGTCCAGGACCTGCCAGACGTCAGCCTGGGGCACCTTTAACAGGGCGGCTGCCTCTTTGAGGCTGATTTTTAAATAACCGTTAGAGTCCAGGTTGCCGATTAAGAAACTCCCGATTTCCACCTGGCGCGGGTTGGTAGCGGCAATCTGCAGCTGGAGCAGGAGGTGATCCTGCAAGGTGGGCTGGCCGGTAGGGAAATTCTCCGGATACCATTCCGGCAGTTCTTCCCGGGGCTCGCAGACATAACCTAGGTCGCTGCCGTCCTGGAAATATTCCTGCCAGTCAATATCGAAGGAATCGTTCTCCTCCCGACTTTCACAGCCGGCCGCCACTTCGCCGTCGTCCCGCACTTCCAGGACCGGGTTTTCCTGGAGTTCCTGCTGGATATAGTCGGCCAGTTCCAGGGTGGAGAGCTGCAGGATAACAATGGCCTGGCGTAATTCCGGCGTCATGATCAATTTTTGCGTCTGTTCCAGGTTAAGGCCTAAACCTTCGCGCATAGCTCTCCTCCCTTCCGGTTATTACCTGATTACCGCTCTTGGTATATACTATTCGTTTTCCCCGGCGGTTTTTCCTGCCGCCGCGACGGCGTTACCTCCATTTTTACCCGGCCGCTCAGGATCCAGCTCTTCAGGCGTAAAAAGGGCGGGCGGGGTGAAGGGTAATCCCAGGCAGAGTTCCAGGCCACCCGCTAAAAAGGGGGTTACCTTCTGCCAGGAGGCCATGGCATTATGCCCGCGGGCGGGAAAGGTCGTCGTCCGGCGCATAACCTTCTCTTCCCTGGCCGCGCACCTGCCTGGCAATTAGCTCCAGGCGGCGCAGGCGGTGATTGACACCCGACTTACCCACCGGGGGGTGCAGCATCTCCCCCAGTTCCTTCAGGCTGGCCTCCGGGTGTTGCAAGCGCACGGCGGCTATCTCCCGCAGGGCGGGTGGGAGATAATCCCAGCCCACGGTAGCTATCAAGTAGCGGATGTTCTCCGCCTGGCGCAGGCCGGTTTCCACCGTCTTGGTTAAATTGGCCGTTTCGCAATTTACCAGGCGGTTCACCCGGTTGCGCATATCCTTAAAGATCAGGACATTTTCATAGGCCAGGACGGCGCTGTAGGCCCCCATCAGGCTCAGGGCCCGGATAATCTGCTCGCTATCCTTAAGGTAAAGGACATAGCCCCGCTGGCGGCGACTCAGGCGAGGTTCCAGTTCCTGCTGCTGCATCAAACCCTGCATCTGGCCGGCCATGGCGGCATCCGGAAAAATGAGCTCCAGGTGGTGGGTCCCCGAGGGTTTATTAACCGAGCCCGTTACCAGGAAGGCCCCCCGCATATAGGCAGCCTGGCAGCAGGGGTATTCCGGCACCCCCGCCCGGCCGGCGAGCCAGTCCTGGATTTCTTTCAGCCGGGCCCGGGCAACGACCCTGAAGACCGGGCGGCCTTTGCCCTGGCGGCGGCTGTTTCTGACCTTCACGGGGCAGGCCAGGAACTCCCTGGCCAGGGAATAGACCTTTCGTGCCAGGGCCGGGTAGGGAGTGGTAAACAGGACTGTTTCCTCCCCGGGCTGCCCTCCATCCAGGTTACCAAGACGCAAAAACGCCACCAGTTCCGCCTGCCGGCAGCAAGGGTGCCGGGCCTTCACCCGGGCCAGTTCTTCCTTGGTCTGCAGGGAAAAGGATAACGGCATCAGCATTTATCTCCTGTGAAAATTTAGGTCTGCCCCCACCGGGGGCCTTCCCGGATCCTGCCTACCGGGCCAGGGTGCGAAATCTCTCCCGTACCAGGTAAAAAAAACGCCGCCGGCCGCGGGCCTGGTGCCGGTAAACCTCTTCCATGACCAGGCTGGCCAATCGTTCGGGGTGATGGCGGACGACATGGGTCTCGTCTACCAGCCAGCCGCGGCGCAGCTCTACCCCCATCCTGGCGATTGCCGGGCTGTTAATCAGGACCGGCCGGGCTCCCTTTTCGCCGTAACGCCGCCGGGCGGCCCGGGAAATGGGGCCGCTGTGGGCGATTACCGTATCTATTATCCCCTGGCCGCAGTGGTCGATGAGGGCCCGCAGGTGGTCGGCCACCGTGTAACCGTCCGTTTCTCCCGGCTGGGTCATGATGTTGCAAACATAAAAGACCGGTGCCGGGGTATCCCGCAGGGCCTCGACAATACCCGGCACCAGCAGGTTTGGCAGGACGCTGGTATACAGACTCCCCGGGCCGATTATCACGGCGTCGGCCCGGGCAATGGCTTCCAGGGCCGCCGCCGGCGGCCGGCAGTCAGCCGGTTTTAAAAACACCCTTTTAATGGGTTTGCCGGCCAGGGGGATATTGCTTTCACCCAGGACGGTGCTGCCATCGGCCAGTTCGGCACCCATGACGACATGGGTGGTCGTCGAGGGGATGACCCGCCCCCCTACCGCCAGGACCCGGGCCAGTTCCTGGATGGCCCGGTCAAAATCACCGGCCATATCCGTCATGGCCGCCAGGAGGAGATTCCCCAGGCTGTGACCGGCCAGGCCCTCGCCCTGGCGGAACCGGTAGCTGAAGAGATCCTCCATGAGGCTTTCCGTATCGGCCAGGGCCACCAGGCAATTGCGGATATCCCCCGGGGGCGGGATGCTCAATTCCTGGCGCAGGCGACCGGAACTTCCCCCGTCATCGGCCACGGTGACGATGGCCGTCAGGTTGCGGGTATAGTTTTTTAAACCCCGCAAGAGGACGGCCAGCCCCGTCCCCCCGCCGATGGCCACCAGGTGGGGGCCCCGGGCCAGGTACTGGCGCCGGTAAAAAACCTGCCAGGGATTGGCGGTATGACCGGGCAAGAGAACCTGGATAACCGAACGGGCCAGATTCCGGACGGCCACCCCAATAAAGACCGCTCCCAGGGCCATGGCCAAAAGACCAGCCAGCAGGGGCGAGCCCAGGCCACCCAGGGTATGAAGGATAAACCAGGTAACTCCTTTTTCCGCCGAAGCCAGCAGGGTTATCCCCAAGATAACCGTTAGACCAGAAACAAGCAGCAGCAAACCCAGGACTGCCAGCAACAGCCAACGTTTAATTTTAAGCCCCGGGTAGAGCCATTTTAAGCCATCCAAGCCCGGACCTCCCGTCCACGAAGAATAAGGCTCCGGGGTTAGTCTTTCTACCTCCGGTTGCCTGTACTCAGGTAGCGAACCACATCCCGGTGTTTGACCGTCACGCTGTAGTTCTCACCCTGGAGTAACTCCCCCAGCTTATTGGCCAGGGTGACGGAGCGATGCTGGCCGCCGGTGCAGCCGATGGCTACCACCAGGTGGGACTTGCCCTCTTGCAGGTAGTGGGGAATCAGGAAGCGCAGGAGGGCGGCAAACTGCTCTATAAATTGACGGGTGACCGGCGAGGCCATGACAAACTCCTCCACACAGCGGTCGTGGCCGGTGAAGGGCCGCAGGGCAGGAACATAATAAGGATTGGGTAAAAACCGGACATCCATCACCAGGTCGGCATCCAGGGGGATGCCGTATTTATACCCGAAGGAAATGATACTGACAATAAGCCGTCGCTGGCTGGACCCGAAAAGCTCGGAAACCTGCTCCTTCAGTTGGCGGGGCGTCAGTTCGGAAGTGTCGATGATCTTGCTGGCCCGACCGCGCAATTCCTCCAGGCGGCGTCTCTCTTCAATAATCCCCTCTAAAATCTGACCGCCGCTGGAAAGGGGATGGCGCCGCCGGGTTTCTTTATAACGCCGGACCAGGACCTCGTCGGCCGCTTCCAGGAAAAGAATTTCATAGGGTATACCCAGGCCGTCCAGGTAGTTGAGGGCGGCATCCAGGCCGGAGAAAAACTCCCCGCCGCGAATATCCATAACCAGGGCTACTTTAGTAATCCCTTCCCCCTCTTTACCGGGGTGGCCCAGGAGGTCGACCAGGCCGGGAATAAGGGAGGGGGGCAGGTTATCGACGCAGAAAAATCCCAGATCCTCCAGGCAGCGTACGGCCTGGGTCTTGCCGGCCCCGGAAAGGCCGGTTACAATCACCAGCCGCGGGTACTTTGTCTCTGGCATTTCTACCCCGCCTCCTCCAACAATAGGTTTCTACCAAAAAAGTCGCTACCTAAATTTTCATTTTTAGCCGGGAATGGCGTCGGCCCCCATGAGGGGTTGTGATTACTAGGCTCCGTCCCCCAGGACGAACTTTTCCAGGGCCTGGGCGACGCCGCCGTCATTATTGCTGCCGGTGACATAGTCGGCCTCCGCCCGGACTTTCTCCGGTGCGTTGGCCATGGCCACCGCCAGGCCGGCGTAGCGGAACATCTGGACATCATTGTAACTATCGCCGCAGACCATAATTTCCTCCGGGCTGATCCCCTCCAGCTCAGCCAGGGCCTGGAGTCCCCGGGCCTTGTTGACTTCGGGATTCAGGAGTTCCAGGTAGGTGGGCATCGACCTGGTAATATAGATTCCTGCCCCTGCCTCCCGGCGGATGGCTGCTTCCAGGGGATCCAGGGCGGGCCCGTCGTGGAGGGCGACAATTTTCAAAGGTCCCTTCGGCTGTTGCTCCAGGAAGGTAAGCATATCTTCTACCCGGTGGAGGTCCACCCCGGCCCGCCAGGCATACTCTTCGTTCTCCGCCTGGATGCTCTCTACATAAAGCCGGTCGTCCAGATAAACATTATAGGGGTAACCGAATTCCTTGATGTTTTTAATCAAGCGCAGGGCCAGGGGTACCGGGAGGGTACGTTCAAAGAGTATTTCCCCTGTCGTAGAATGGCGTACCTGGGCGCCGTGATAAACGATCAGGGGCAATTCCAACCCCAATTCAACGGCATAGGGCCGGGCCGAACTAAACATGCGCCCGGTTGCCAGGGTCACGGTTATACCTTTCTCCTTAACCTTCCTGATGGCCTCCCTGGCCCGGGGCTCGATGACGATATCGTCGGTCAGAAGAGTCCCGTCCAGGTCAAGGGCTACCAGTCGAATCTTCCCCATCACTTCTCCTCCCCAGGCCGGCCAGGATGCGGGCCGCCACGGTCCGGTTCATCCCCTCTACGGCCAGTAAATCTTCCAGCGTCGCTTTGCTGATGGCTGCTACGGAACCAAAATGACGTAATAATGCCTTCTTACGCTTGGGGCCTACGCCGGGAATGTCGTCCAGGACCGAGCGATAGGCTGTCTTTTCCCGCTTTTGCCGGTGATAGGTGATGGCAAAGCGGTGCACCTCATCCCGGAGGTGTTGCAGGATTTGCAGGGCCTTGCTCTCACGGGGCAGGCGGATGGGCTCGGAGGTGCCCACCCGGAATAACAGTTCCTCCTCCTTGGCCAGGCCAAAGGTGGGAATATACCCTACCCCCATGGCTTCCATGGTCTCCCGGGCGGCGTGGAGCTGGCCCAGGCCGCCGTCAATCAGGACGAAATCCGGCAAATCGGCAAAATGGGGGTCCTGTTCGGCAGCCCGCCGGAAACGACGGCTCAAAACCTCCTGCAGGGAAGCGAAGTCGTTGGGCCCCCGGACAGTCTTAATCTGAAACCGGCGGTACGCCGAAGGCAGCGGCCGGCCGTCAACAAAGACGGCCATAGCTCCCACCTGGGAGCTCCCCTGGAAGTTAGAGATATCGTAGGCCTCCATCCGCCGCGGCAAGCGCGGTAACTCCAGGATTTCCTGGAGTTCCAGGAGGGCCGCCCTGCTGCCCTCCTCCTGGCGCCGGCGGGTCAGCAGGTGCTCCTGGAGGAGGCTTACGGCGTTCTCGTGAACCAGCCGGAGGAGTTTTAATTTCGTACCCCTTTTGGGCACCCGCAGGTTAACCCTGCCGCCACGGAGCCGGCTCAACCAGCTGGCGATGGTGGCGGCATCCTCCGGTTCGTCGTGGAGGAGGATCTCCGGCGGTATCTCTACTCCCCGGCTATAATACTCTTTTAGCAGGGCCGCCATAACCTCCCCCCGGGATAACCCTTCGCTCCCTGTTAGGAAGAAGTGATCCCGGCCGATTACCTTGCCGCCCCGGCTAAAAAAGATGAGCCCCAGGGCAGCCTCCCCTTCCCGGGCGAAGGCGATGGCGTCGGCGTCTTCCCCGCTGGCGGCGGCCAGTTTCTGCTTTTCACAGACCTCCTGTACCGCCCGGAGCTGGTCCCGGAGCCTGGCCGCCTTTTCAAACTCCAGTCTCGCGGCGGCGGCTTCCATTTGCTCCTTCAGCTCCTTAACCAGGGCCGTATGCCTGCCTTCCAGGAACATAATGACATTATCGACCGCCTCCCGGTAGGTCTCCCGGTCGACCTGGCCGGCACAGGGGGCCAGGCAGCGGCCGATATGGGCGTTGAGGCAGGGACGGCTGCGGGGTTGCAGGGGGGTATCCCTGCAGGTCCGGATGGGAAAAAGGCCGCGCAGGAGCTTCAGGGTTTCTTTCAGGGAACCGGCGCTGGTATAAGGTCCGAAGTAACGGGAACCGTCACGGGTCACGGAACGCGTAATCTGGATCCGGGGAAAATCCTCCTGGGTGGTTATCTTGATATAGGGGTAACTCTTGTCGTCCTTCAGGCTGACGTTATACCGCGGCCGGTGTTGTTTGATCAGGTTGCACTCCAGGATCAGGGCCTCGACTTCGTTGTCCGTCAAGATATACTCAAAGTCGGCAACGTGGCTGACCATGGCTTGCGTCCGCGGCTGGTGCTGGCCGCGGAAGTAGGAACGCACCCGATTCCTCAGGGAAGCCGCCTTGCCGACATAGATTATTGCCCCGTTGGCATCGTGCATTATATATACGCCGGGGTGGTCCGGCAGGCGCGCCAGTTTCTCCTCCAGGTCCATGGTATCCCTTCCCCTACTCCTGCCCAACTACCAGGGGTAGCTCCCGGCGGCCGCGGGGTTCTTCCTCCGGCAGGCCTGCCGTCCGGGGTTCCAGGGCCGGCAGGCCCCGGTCCCGCTCCAGTACAGGAGCCAGGAAGCGGCCGGTATAGGAGGCTGCTACCCGGCAGACCTCTTCCGGCGTGCCGGTGGCCACCACCCGGCCGCCGCCCTCACCGCCTTCGGGCCCCAGATCGATGATATAATCTACCGATTTAATTACATCCAGATTATGCTCGATGACCACCACTGTATTCCCGGCGTCCACCAGACGCTGCAGGACGTTCAGCAGCCGCTCGATGTCGGCCATATGCAAACCCGTGGTGGGCTCGTCCAGGATATACATGGTCCGGCCCGTACTGCGCCGGGCCAGCTCCGTGGCCAGCTTCACCCGCTGGGCCTCGCCCCCAGACAGGGTGGTAGCCGGCTGGCCGAGGGTGATATAGCCCAAACCCACGTCCTGGAGGGTCGTCAGGCGCCGGTGCAGCCGGGGAATGGGGGCGAAAAACTCCGCCGCTTCGTCCACGGTCATGGCCAGGACATCGGCGATTGACTTGCCCTTATATTTTACGGCCAGGGTCTCCCGGTTATAGCGTTTGCCCTGGCAGACCTCGCAGGGCACATACACATCGGGCAGGAAGTGCATCTCGATCTTGATAATGCCGTCGCCGCCGCAGGCCTCGCAGCGGCCGCCCTTGACGTTGAAGCTGAAGCGCCCCGGCTTGTAGCCCCGGGCCCGGGCCTCGGGGGTGGCGGCGAAAAGGGCGCGGATATCGTCAAAAACGCCGGTATAGGTGGCCGGGTTGGAGCGTGGCGTCCGGCCGATGGGTGACTGGTCGACCTCGATTACCTTGTCCAGGTATTCGGTGCCGGTAAGGCCCGCAAAAGCACCGGGATTGGTACGGGCGCCGTTCAAGCGCTGGGCCAGGGCGCGGTAGAGGATCTCGTTTACCAGGGTGCTCTTACCGGAACCGGAAACCCCGGTGACGCCGATAAAGAGCCCCAGGGGAAAGCTAACATCGATACCCTTCAGGTTGTGTTCCCTGGCTCCTTTAATGGTCAGCCATTTGTCCCCCGGCCGGCGCCGCT
Organism: Moorella thermoacetica; assembly: GCF_001267405.1. Taxonomy (NCBI): domain Bacteria; kingdom Bacillati; phylum Bacillota; class Clostridia; order Neomoorellales; family Neomoorellaceae; genus Neomoorella; species Neomoorella thermoacetica. The sequence goes on along the minus strand of NZ_CP012369.1, from coordinate 260,828 downwards.
CTGCCGGTACCGGGATACGCCGCCTGCCGCTCAGGTACTGGCCCGTCAGGGAGTTGGGGTTGGCCATAACCTCCGGGACCGTCCCGGCGGCCACCACCCGGCCGCCCTGTTCCCCCGCTCCGGGGCCGATGTCGATGATATAATCGGCGGCACGCATGGTATCCTCATCATGCTCGACGACGATGACCGTATTACCCAGGTCCCGCAGGTGCTTCAGGGTGGCGATGAGACGCTCGTTATCCCGCTGGTGCAGGCCGATGCTGGGCTCGTCCAGGATATACAGGACGCCCATCAACTGGGAGCCAATCTGGGTGGCCAGGCGGATACGCTGGGCCTCGCCCCCGGACAGGGTAGACGCCGTCCGATCCAGGGTCAGGTAATCCAGGCCCACGTCCAGCAAAAACTGCAGCCGGGCCAGGATCTCCTTTAAAATCTGGCGGGAGATGACCTTCTCGCGCTCGCTCAGGTTGAGGTTCCTTAAAAATTCAGCTGCCGCCCGGACATCCAGGGCCGCGAGTTCGCAGATATTGAGGCCCCCCACTTTGACGGCCAGGGCCTCGGGTTTCAGGCGCGCTCCCCGGCAGGCCGGGCAGGGCTGCTGGCTCATATAATTCTCAATTTCCGCCCGTGACCATTCCGACTGGGTTTCCTGGTAACGGCGTTCCAGGTTGGGAATAACCCCCTCGAAGGGAGCCTCATAGGCCCGCCGGTCGCCGAAACGGTTGGTATAACGAAATTTAATACGCTCCTCCCCGGAGCCGTAGAGGATTACCTGGAGGTGCTCCGGCTTGAGTTCCCGCACCGGCACATCCAGGCTGAAACCGTAGTGGTCCGCCAGGCATTCCAGCATCTGCTGGTAACCGTTATTACCGCGGCTCCAGGGCGCGATGGCCCCTTCCCGCAGGGTAAGGCTTTTATCCAGGATGACCAGGCCCGGGTCTACCTTCATGGTTACGCCCAGACCGGTGCAGGCCGGACAGGCCCCGTAGGGGTTATTAAAAGAAAAAAGGCGGGGCGTCACCTCCGGCAGGCTGACGCCACACTCCACGCAGGCAAATTTTTCACTTAAAAGGAGTTCCTCCTGGCCGACGATATCAATCAGGACAACGCCGTCGGCCAGTTTCAGCGCCGTTTCCAGGGATTCCGCCAGGCGGCTGGCTACGCCGGGCCGCACCTGGAGGCGATCTACGATTACCTCGATGGTATGCTTTTTATTCTTGGCCAGGCTGATATTGTCACTGGTTTCCCGAATCTCCCCGTCCACCCGGACACGGACGTAACCCTGCCGGCGAATCTCTTCCAGAACGTTACGATACTCCCCCTTGCGGCCCCGAACAATGGGGGCCATGACCTGGAGACGGGTACCCTCCGGATAGGTCAGCAGGCGATCCACCATCTGGGAGATCGTCTGGGGAGTGATGGGCCGGCCGCAACGGGGACAATGGGCGCGGCCGATATGGGCAAAGAGGAGGCGCAGGTAGTCATAGATCTCCGTCACCGTCCCCACGGTGGAGCGGGGGTTATGGCTGGCCGTCTTCTGGTCAATGGAGATGGCCGGGGACAACCCCTCGATAACGTCGACATCGGGTTTATCCATCTGCCCCAGGAATTGCCGGGCGTAGGAGGAAAGGGACTCGACGTAACGCCGCTGGCCCTCGGCATAAATGGTGTCAAAGGCCAGGGACGACTTGCCCGAGCCGGACAGGCCGGTAATGACCACCAGCTGGTCCCGGGGAATGGTAACATCGATATTTTTCAGGTTGTGGGCCCGTGCTCCCTTGATGACGATTTTATCCCTGGCCATATTGCACCTCCTGTTTTCTGCTTAAGGCTATAATTCCCGGCAGTATTATACCATAAATGCCCGGGGAAACATACCGCCGCCGGCAGCGCTCTCCCCCTCCACCTAGTTCGGGTAGGGGCGAGGTCTTCGCCTGTTATGCCAACCAGGACTTTAAAACAGGCTCAGTTGCTGATACTTCTCCTCATCTTTCCCGTTTTTCTTCTTACCCCTGGCATCCCACGTCTCCCTTACCAGGCAGTCTGCAGGTATCTCCCCCAGGAAGGGAGAAGGCTCCGCCGGTACCACCGTGCCCCTTAGCTCCCTCCTACGGGACGAAACCAGGACCAGCAGCTCCCGCGCCCGGGTCATGCCCACATAGAAGAGGCGTCGTTCCTCAGCCATTTCCTCAGGGCTTAAGGTTACCCCCGGCCCCTCTTTCAGGGGCAGCAGCCCGTCTTCTACCCCGGCGATAAAGACCGCCGGGAACTCCAGCCCCTTGGCGGCGTGAAGGGTCATAAGGGTTACCACTTCCGGAGAAGCGCCATTGTTCCCCGGCCGTTCGTGGTCGGCCTCCCCGACCAGAACTACCCCGCGCAGGAAAGCAGATAAATCCGGGAAACGCTCCGCCACCCGCAACAACCGGCTGATAGAGGGCTCATCCAGCAGGCCATGTTCCCCGGCCCAGCGGGCCAGGAGTTCCGCCGGGGATTGCTTGTCCAGGGCAGCGCGGTAAGCCTCCAGGGAGTTTATAAAGTTTTGCAGTTCGCCCGCCAGTTCCCTGATAACCAGCCAGGCCGGGACTCCCCTCTTAAGGGCCATTTCCCTGACCTGTATAGCAACCTCCTCGCCGACTCCGGCAGATCCGGAACCGAGGTATTTAAGGAGGTGAAAATCGTCCTCCGGGTTCACCAGGCAGCGGCAGAAGGCCAGGGCCTCCCGCACCGGGCGTTCCTCCAGGAAACTCTCCCGGCCTACGATGCGGTAGGGCAGTCCCTCTTTTAAAAAGCATTCCTCCAGGGCCTTTAGCTGGTGCCCGGTACGACAGAGGACGGCGATATCGCTGAAGCCATAGGCCCCATCGCTTCCGGTTTCCGGGCCTTCCCGCCAGGTGCCGCCGTCCTGCCCGTGGGCCTGCAACATGGTGGCTCCGCCGACCAGGCGCCCGATCTCCCGGACGATGGCAATACCCGCAGCCGTTTCCCCCGGGGCTTCCAGGTGGAGGATGGGTCCTCCCTCCGGGCGGGTGGCCACCAGCCCGCCCCCACCTGATATACCCGGGCCGGCTGCCGGGCTGGTGGTACTGGCGGTGGTAGCTGCCAGCTCACCCCCGGCAGCCGCCCTGAGATCGCCGCCCGGGTTATGGGCTACCACGGCGGCGGCTGCCCGGAGAATAACCGGCGTCGAGCGATAATTCCTGGTCAACCGGAAGACCCGGGCAGCGGGGAAGTCCTCCAACAGTTGTCCGAAAAAGCGATAATCGGCCCCGCGAAAGCCGTAGATGGCCTGATCGGGATCACCGATAACGAAAAGGTTCTTCCCGTCCCCGGTCCATTTCTTCACCAGCCGGTACTGGACGGCGTTGACATCCTGAAACTCGTCCACCAGGAGATGGGTGAAGGGAACGGGCCCCTGGAATGCGGGAGCACCTTCCGGCCTTAAGGCCGGAAGTTCCAGGGCCTTCAGGAGGATATCGTCGTAGTCGAGGACACCGTAGGCCGCCAGCTGCTCCTGGTAAGCCCGGTAGATTGGCCGGAGGTCGGCCGGCACTTCCGGAGAATCGGGCAGGAGGCCGCGGCTCTTCAAAAGGGAGATGCGCCGTTGTAGGCCGGGCAACCCCCGGCGCCCGGTTCCTTTCTCGGCCAGAACCCCGGCCAGGATCTCCCGGGCATCGGCTTCATCAACGACCGTCAGCCGCGGGGAAGCCGGAGTATCCGTCGTGCCCACTGGTTTTCCTTGAAGATCCGCTCCCGGTGACCCGGTGAGGGAAGATTGAAGGAGGTCCAGGCAGATGCTGTGAAAGGTCCCCACAGTCAGGGACTCCATACCGTCCCTGTCCCCCAGCAGGTCCGCCACCCGCTGGCGAATCTCAGCCGCGGCCTTGTTGGTGAAGGTGACGGCTGCGATCTCCCCCGGGGCGACGCCCCGCTCCTTTATCAGGTAAGCCAGCCGGTAAACCAGGGTGCGGGTTTTGCCCGTACCCGGGCCGGCTATGACCACCACCGGACCTGTCGCCGCCGTCACGGCTGACTGCTGCTCCGGGTTGAGGGCGCCGGTTAATCCGGGACCCCCGGACCCGGCAGGCACCGGGGCCGGGCGAATAACAGCGCTCGCGGCAGTCTCCGGGTGCCGGGTCCTCCGTCCCGCCGGTACCTGCGGGGCAAAGATTCCCCCCTGGCCTGCGCCAGCCTCCTCTAGAGTCGCGCCCGCCGGGCCTGTAGCGCCAATTTCCGGGTGTTTCTCCTCAATTGCCGCCACCGGGCCGGTTACGGCTTCCCCGGCAAACAGGCTGGGCTCCCCGGAGAAGAGCTGCCGCTCCTCCGGCCGGAGTAATAAAATCTTGCCGTACTCGCCGTCAAACCCCGGCTGGACATCAACCTCACCGGTCCGCATTCGCCGGACGGCCTCGGCCACCAGGGACCCGCCCACCCGGGCGATGGCCTCCAGGGGGGCCTCCCGTAGAACCGCCAGCTCCGGCCCCAGGCGGCCGATCAGGTCAAAATAAAGCCGGGTGACCCTTTTGGTAGCCACCCCCGAGCCCAGGGCGGCGGCGATCACCTCCGGCAGGGGGACCAGGCTTTCAAAGGGGCGGGCGGTGGCGGGCCGGAAACCCTCGCCACGGTCGGCCAGTTCCTCCACCCGGTGCAGGACGCCGACGGTAACCCTTTTACCGCAGACGGGGCAAACGCCGCCGGCCTCCCGGGTCTGAGCCGGCCGCCAGCGAACCCGGCAGTTCCGGTGACCGTCATAATGATACTTGCCCTCTTCGGGGAAAAACTCCAGGGTCCCCAGGAATTCCTTTCCGTCCCGGTCCCTGAGGGCCCGGCGGATGGACGGGTAGGAAAGCTCGGTATTGAAAAGGTTGGCCTCCCGGGCGAGATTACGGGGTGAATGGGCGTCGGAGTTGGAAACCAGGGTCAACCGGTCCAGGGCGGCCAGGCGCCAGTTCATGGGCGGGTCGGAGGAGAGCCCCGTTTCCACGGCGTAGATATACCCGGCCAGGTCCCCGAAGCACTCTTCCAGGCTGTCAAAACCCGACTTGGCGCCGAAGAGGGAGAAATGGGGGGTCCAGATATGGGCCGGGATGAAGACGGCTTCCGGGCAGGCCTCCAGGGTCATCTCCAGGAGCTGGCGGCTGTCCAGTCCCAGGATCGGCCGGCCGTCGGAGTGGAGGTTGCCGATCTCCTCCAGGCGGCGGCTGAGGGCTTCCGCCGCCTCAAGATCGGGCAGGAGGATGAGGTGGTGGATTTTCCGCACCCGCCCGTTTTTTTTGTATATGGTGCTGATTTCTCCCGAGATTATAAAGCGGACCGCGGGACGGCCGGAGGCCTCGCTGGGGATGCTTGAAAACCAACCGGCAGAGGTTCCCATGTCCGCTGGCCACCTCGCACCCTTCCCGGGCCCGGCCGGACCCGGTCCCGGCTCCTCATCTACCGGCCTGCTGAACTCTTCCTTGAGGCGGTAGAGGCCGTCTTCCGCCGGTTCAAGCTTATTTTTCAGTTCCTCCCGCCAGGCCGGATGGGTAAAATCGCCGCTGCCCACCAGGGTAACGCCTTTATAAAGGGCCCAGCGGTAAAGATTCTCCGGGGTGGCATCTTTGCTGGTAGCCCTGGAATAGCGGGAATGGATGTGAAGGTCCGCGATAAATTGCAACACTAATCACCCGTAATTATTTAAAAGTCTTTGTTCGCTACCTGACAGTCATAATTAGAAAATCTTCTTTTTCGTGTACGTCGTTGTCAAAACCACTTACTGATCTTATAATAGTAAGTAAGAAAAAGATTTGGAGGAAATGAAATGGATCAAGCTATCATAAAGGTTTCCAGTAAGCGCCAAATAACCATACCCGCCGCCATTTATAAAAAGCTTGGTATCCAGCCGGGCCAAAAATTATTTCTGGAAGTACATGGCGATAAGCTTATCATTTGGCCCAAAACTAAAAGTTACACTGAATTGCTGGCCGGATCACTAAAGGGTGTTTACGGCCAAACCAAAGAAGAGATAGACGTCTATGTCAGGAAGGAACGCGAAACATGGGAAAAGACGCCTTCTTAAACAAAATTGCCGGTTTCCAGCGCTTACTCCTCGATACAAATTCCGTCATCTATTTTTTACAGGGTATTAGCCCATACGACGCTATCTTAAATCCTCTATTCGGCCTTTTTGAACAACAAAATCTAGAAGCCGTCCTTTCTGTAATTACTGAGACAGAACTCCTGGTCGGGCCTCTAAAGAAAGATAATAAAGAAGCGTTGACTATGGTAAAATTATTCCTGAACGATTTTCCAGGCCTCAAGGTAATCCCTATTTCGCGCCAGATTGGCCAAATGGCTGCAGCCATCCGGGCCAGAACAAACTTGCGCCTTCCTGACGCCCTTATTATCGCCACGGCAAAACACACCGGGTGTGGGGCAATTATCGGCAATGATCTTGCCTGGTCAAAAATTGATACATCGGCAGCAGAACTACCGGAAGTAATTCTTCTGGACGCCTATGTCTAATGAAGTTTAAAACCGCAAGTACCAGCGTTTTTTGTTCGGCTTCCGGTAACCTGCTCCCATTACCCTGCTTGTAGCCGAAGCTCCAGGATGGCGTCCCGCAGCTCGGCGGCCCTTTCAAATTCCAGCCTTTTGGCCGCCGCCCGCATCTCTTTCTCCAGCTGACTGATAAGGGCCTTCAGTTCCCGTTTGCTCAATTTGGTCTTCTTCCTGGCGCCTTCGCCCGCGGTCTCGTATCGGGCCGGCTCCTCGGCCGCCCGGGTGGCCTCGATGACCTCCCGTACCGGCTTGCTGACGGTACGGGGGGTGATGCCGTGCCGGCGGTTGTACTCCATCTGGATCTGACGGCGGCGGTTGGTCTCATCTATAGCCCGCCGCATGGAGTCGGTGATGGTATCGGCATACATGATAACCTGGCCCTCGGCGTTGCGGGCCGCCCGGCCGATAGTCTGGATGAGGGAGCGCTCCGAGCGCAGGAAGCCCTCTTTATCGGCGTCCAGGATGGCCACCAGGGAGACCTCCGGCAGGTCCAGGCCCTCGCGCAACAGGTTAATACCTACCAGGACATCAAAGACTCCCAGCCGCAGGTCGCGGATGATCTCCATCCTCTCGATGGCGCCGATGTCGGAGTGCATATAGCGCACCTTGAGGCCGGCTTCCCGCAGGTAGTCCGTCAGGTCCTCCGCCATGCGCTTGGTCAGGGTGGTCACCAGGACGCGCTGGTTTTTAGCCACCCGCTTCTGGATTTCCGCCAGGAGGTCGTCAATCTGACCCTTTACCGGCCGCACCAGGACCTCCGGGTCCACCAGCCCGGTGGGCCGGATGATCTGCTCCACCACCTGCTGGGAGTGCTCCAGCTCATAGGGGCCCGGCGTGGCCGAGACGTAAATTACCTGGTTGATATGCCGGCAGAACTCCTCAAAGGTCAGGGGCCGATTGTCCAGGGCCGAAGGCAGGCGAAAACCGTATTCCACCAGGGTCTCTTTCCGGGAACGGTCGCCCTCGTACATGCCCCCTATCTGGGGCACGGTGATATGGGACTCATCGATCATCATAAGGAAGTCATCGGGAAAATAATCCAGCAGGGTGTAGGGGGGCTCCCCTGGCGCCCGGCCCGTCAGGTGACGGGAGTAATTCTCGATTCCCTTGCAGAAGCCGACCTCCCGCATCATCTCCAGGTCGAAATTGGTCCGCTGCTCCAGGCGCTGGGCCTCCAGGAGTTTGCCCTGGGCCCGCAGCTCGCGCAAGCGCTCCTCCAGTTCGGCCTGGATGCTCTCCAGGGCCCTTTCCATCTTGGCCTCTTCCACCACATAATGGCTGGCCGGGAAGACGGCTACATGGCTGCGCCGGCCGAGGATCTCGCCGGTGAGGGTGTCGATCTCCAGGAGGCGCTCGATCTCGTCACCGAACATCTCCACTCGGATAGCCTTCTCTGTAAAGGAGGCCGGGAAGATCTCGATAACGTCGCCGCGGACGCGGAAGGTGCCCCGCTTGAAGTCGTAGTCATTGCGGCTGTACTGGATGTCCACCAGTTTGCGTAAAATGGCGTCCCGGTCATACTCCTGGCCCTCCCGCAGGGAGAGCATCAGGGTGCTGTAGTCCTCCGGCGAGCCCAGGCCGTAGATACAGGAGACGCTGGCCACGATGATCACATCCCGCCGTTCAAAAAGGGCGGCAGTGGCCGAGTGGCGCAGCTTGTCGATCTCGTCGTTGATGGAGCTGTCCTTTTCGATATAGGTATCTGTCTGGGGCACATAGGCCTCCGGTTGGTAGTAGTCGTAGTAGCTTACGAAGTACTCCACGGCGTTGTCGGGGAAAAACTCCTTAAATTCGCCGCAGAGCTGGGCCGCCAGGGTCTTGTTGGGAGCCAGGACCAGGGTCGGCCGCTGTACGGCCTGAATGACCTGGGCCATGGTATAGGTCTTGCCGGTACCGGTGGCTCCGAGTAAGGTCTGGTGCCGGTAACCTTTTTTTAGCCCCTCCACCAGGGCGGCTATGGCCCGGGGCTGGTCGCCCCGGGGCTGGTAGTCGGATTTTAAAATAAAGGGCGGCATGGCGCTCCCCCTTACACTAACAATTCAATAAGTTCTTCAGTTCTTTTACCGTCAACCCACTTTGCCTTAAAATCGATTTTAAAGTACCGGGAGCAAGTTCCTCATGTAATGGTACTATCACTGTTCTAATATTTTCTTCCGATTTCCTTAGTTTTACATGACTACCCTTTTGGCTTACCTTGACAAAACCGCCTTTCTGCAAAGCACGAACGACTTCTTGGCCTGAAATAACTAGAAATATACTCATATGGCCATATTTACCTCTACAGGAGCAATAATCGGGCTGGCATTTATCCTCGGGTGCTCTTCATCCTCAAAATACAGCTCCAAAGCCTCTTTAAGATTAGATATAGCCTCTTCAATAGAGTGTCCCTGCGAAGTAACTTCTACCTCTAAACAGCGAGCGACATACCATTTACCTTCCTGGGTTATGGCTGCTGTTAAACGCTTTATTTCCATGGTGATAGTACTCCTTTCGTAAAACATTATCGCTCTATGGTTTTATTTTATTATATCATTGTTTAGCGGGCGATTAAAAACATATGTGGTGAGGGCTGTAGCCTGACCACCGGCCTGGTCAGGCCGGCCTCCGCCAGGGTGGCGACAACTGCATCGATATCTATAGGCCAAGGGCGCTTCATTTTCGTGTGCAGGCCGGGCCCTTAACCGGCTAACCCCGGCATGGTCTTATTCGGCCACCTGGAGCCCCAAAACCCGCCGTATCTGGTCCAGGGCCCAGCGATGGGCTCCGGGGTCAAAAGAGGCCATGCCTTGCGCCAGGATGCGGACGGGAATGTCGCGGTTGGCCAGCTCTTCAGCTGTAAAAAAACAGCAAATGTTGGTGCACACGCCCACCATTTCTACCTGGCTCACCCTTTCCCCAGGGCTGCCCGGAGTCAGCCCCAGCCAGGCATCTAAATCCGTATTGTAGAAAGCGCTGTAGCGGTTCTTTTTGCAAAATTTTATCTGCCCTGTTCCCTCATAAGGGGCAATTATCGCCTGCAACTCGGGGATTAGGGCCTGCCCCGGGGTTCCTTCTAAACAATGGGGCGGGAATTTTTGAAATTCAGCGTCACCGGGAATATGAGTGTCCAGGGTGAGAAGCACTTCCATTCCCCGAGACAGGGCTTGTTTTACTTTACTGCTTACAAAAGGTATTATCTCCCGCGCCGCTGGAAAACTTAAGGCTCCCCCTTCAGCCACAAAATCATTTTGCATATCGATGACAAAGAGAATATGGCGCATAATTTCCCCTCCTGCTGGCCGAAATTAATTTCAGGCCCCCGGGGACAGGGTCCTCCTGTCCCCGGGGGCCTGTACTACCTGCCTGCCCTCCCGGGCTCGCTATTTCCCCAGCACCTCCAGGGCCTTCTGCAACTGGACGTCCCGCTCCAGATCCGGGGCGTGGGCCAGGACCTGCTGCTCCAGCTGGGGGTCCATGGGAACGACATAGTCGGGGGTGATCCCCTTTTTGTTTATATCGTGCTTGCCCGGAGTCAGGTATTTTTGGGTGGTGATCTTCACCGCCGCATCGCCGGGCAAGGGAAAGATGGTCTGGACGATGCCCTTGCCGAAGGTCGTCTCGCCTACCAGGGTGCCGCTCTTCGTATCCTTGATGGCCCCGGCCACAATCTCCGCCGCGCTGGCGCTGCCTTTATTCACCAGGACAACCAGGGGAAGGGGTTGAGCATACCCCCGGGCCATGAGGGGCTCGCTGGTTTTCTGGTCGGCGATATAGACTACCGGCCCCTGGGGTACAAAGTAACTGGCCACATCCACCGCCGCCGGGAGGGCGCCGCCGGGGTTGTTGCGCAGATCCAGAATTAACTTCTGCATACCCTGCTGGCGCAGGTCGTTTAACTCCCGCCCCAGGTCGGCTCCTGTCTGTTCATTAAACATGGTCACGCTGATATATCCGACCCCCGGATGCCCGGGGAGCATCCTGCCGTCCACCGTCGGTACCTTGATAATCTCCCGGGTGAGGGCGACTTTCCTGGGGTTGCTGTCGCCCGCAGACAGGATGGTCAGCTCCACCCTGGTACCCGGCTCGCCCTGCATAAGGTTCGAGGCCGTCTCCAGGTCCATGCCGGTGGTATCGCGGCCGTCGATGGCCGTGATATAATCCCCGCTTTTAATCCCGGCCCGCTGGGCCGGCGTTCCTTTAAAGGGAGAAACGACCACCACCCGCTTGTCCTTTTCATCCAGGGTAATCAGCAGGCCGACCCCGCCGTAACTGCCGGTGACGCTCTCCTGCAATTTGCGGTAGGTTTCAGCGTCCAGGTAAGTAGAATAAGGGTCATCAAGGGCTTCAACCATACCCCTGATGGCCCCTTCCATGAGTTTATCAGTGCTGATAGGCTGCAAGGCCTGGAAGCGCAGCAGGGCGTAGGTCTTAACACCCTGCTCCACTTCCCGGAAGTGGGTAGCCACCCCCACTCCCACGGCCAGGGTCACCAACACGCAGAGGGCTAGAAGCCCGCGGCCGATCTGACGCCAGATCCTCGGCAAACCAACCACCGCCTAGTATATAGCATTCTCCCGACCCTACCCAATTATATGTAGCGGGTCCGGTTATTAGTAATAATTCATGGGATTAGTTGGCTCGCCCTGAAGCAGGACCATGAAGTGCAGGTGCGGGCCCGTACTCCAACCCGTAGATCCCACGCGGCCGATCACCTGGCCCTTTTTAACCTCCTGGCCATTCTGGACCAGGATGGCCGACAGGTGAGCGTACATGGTGGAAAGCCCGCCGCCGTGGTCGATGACGATATGGTTGCCGTATCCCCCCAGATAGCCGGTGGAAATAACCTGCCCATCCAGAGGAGCAATTATCTCTGTTCCCGCAGGTGCCGGCAGGTCGACGCCGTCGTGGAAGCGGTTGGTTTTCAGAAGGGGATGGATGCGCCACCCGAAGGGTGAGGAGATCTGGGTGTACCCCGGCAGCGGCCAGAGCATGCCCTTCGTCCCACTGGGCGAAAGCTTGCGGTTGCTTTTAGCCTGCTCGGCCCGGATCTTGGCGGCTATCTGCCGGGCCGTGGCTTCCATCTCGTCCAGGGCCGCGGCCACCCGTTTTTTCTCCTGCTCCACCTGGGCCAGGAGCTGGCGCTGGTTCTCCTGCCGGGAAGCGAGCTGCACCCTCTCGTTGTCTGCCTGGCGCCGGAGCTGGGCGATGTGATCCCGCTCGGCCTCCAGCTCGGCCTTCTGGGCGGCGATCTTCGCCTTTTCCGCCTTGATCTCGTCGATCAGGTTGATGTCGCCCCGGGCTATCTTGGTCAGGAGTTCCAGGCGCACCAGGAAATCCTCCAGGCTGGTGGACTGCAAGAGCACCTCCAGGTAGTTTACCCGCCCCACCTGGTAGATGTCCTTGAGCCTGGACCTGAGAATGCTCATTCGCGTCTCCTGGGCGGCTTCAGCCTTCTGCAGTTCGGCAGCGACCTGCTGGACCCGTCCCTGGGCCGCTGCCAGCTGCTGGTCCAGGCTGGCTATCTGGGCCTGTTTCTGCCGGATATCCTCCTCGATCTGCTGTAGTTGCTGCAGCAGGGCCTCTCCTTCGTCGTTTTTCTGCTGCAGGAGTTTCTGCTGTTCCTGGATGTTCTGCTGCAGTTGCTGCTGCTGTCGCTGCAGGTCATCTACACTGGCGCCGTGGGCCGGCACGGTGCCCAGGGCAAGGGCAGCCATCAGGAGCAGCGCTGTGGCTTTGCGACGCAAGCGTTCTCACCTCCTTTTAAGCTTCCTTATACCTTCAGGAAACGCCTGATAGAGAAGAGGCTTCCCAGGGCTCCTACCAGGGAGCCGCCGGCAACTAGACCCAGGGTGCTCCGCAGCAGCAACCCCTGATCACGGATGAGGGGCACGAAAACTGCCGCCGGGCCCACCATATTCAAAACCACACGGTAGCCCAGGTAAACCGCCACGGCGGCTACCCCCGAGCCGAGCAACCCCAGCCAGAGGCCCTCCAGGAAGAAAGGCCAGCGGATAAACCAGTCGGTGGCCCCGACGTACTTCATGATATTGATCTCCCGCCGGCGCGAGTAGACTGCCAGGCGAATGGTGAGGACGATCAGGGAAAGGGCCCCCAGGCCCAGCATCACGATAATGCCGACGCCCAGCCACCGCAGCCAGCGTACCACGGCAAAGAGGCGTTCCACCACCTCCTGGCCGTAGTTTACCTTTTCCACGCCTGGTATGGCCTTAATGGCCCCGGCTACACTTTGGATGGTCTGGGGATCAGCCACCCGCACCCGCAGGTAATCCGGGAGAGGGTTTACGCCGCCGGTCGCCGCCAGCAGGTCCTGTTCACTGCCGAACTGCTGGCTCAACTGCTTCAACCCCTCTTCCTTGGGCACCAGGGTGACCTCGGTCACCCCGGGCAGGGCGCGTACCTGGTCCTGGATGTGCAGGCTCACCTGGCGGGGGACGTCAACCTGGAGAAAAGCGGCGATCTCGACGTTGGACTGGAGATTGGCGGCGATGTGATTGACGTTAAAAACCAGGAGCAGGAAAGCCCCCAGGAGAAACATGGAGATGGCCACGCTGGCCGCGGCCGCCAGGCTCATCCAGATATTACGCCACAGTGAAAGGGCCGCCTGGCGAAAAAAGTAGCCGGCCGTCCTAAGCTTCATAACCGTAGGCCCCCTCCCGGTCGTCCCGCACCAGCCGGCCGTGCTGGAGAGCGATAACCCGCTTCCGCATGCTGTTGACGATGTCCCAGGCGTGGGTGGCCATGATGACGGTCGTCCCCAGGCGGTTGATCTCCTCCAGGAGTTTCATTATCTCCCCGGAAGTCACCGGGTCCAGGTTGCCGGTGGGCTCATCGGCGACCAGAATGCGGGGATTATTGACAATCGCCCGGGCTATGGCCGCCCGCTGCTGTTCCCCGCCGGAAAGCTGGTGGGGAAACATCCGCGCCCTGTTGCTCAAACCTACCTGGGCCAGGGCCATTTCCACCCGGGGCTTAATCTCCCGCGGGTGGGCTTCTACCACCCTGAGGGCGAAGGCTACGTTTTCAAACACCGTCCGGTCAGGCAGGAGACGAAAATCCTGAAAGACTATGCCGATATTGCACCTTAAAAGGGGGACCTCTTTCCTTTTCAGGCGGCTGATGCTCCGCCCGCCGATGATGATCTGCCCCCTGTTGGGCACCTCCTCCCGAAATAGCAGCCGGATAAAGGTCGTTTTCCCGGCCCCGCTGGGTCCTACCAGAAAGACAAACTCGCCTTTATCTATTTTCACGCTGACATCATCAAGGGCGGTGATATTCGGGGGATACTGCTTGGTCACATTGAAAAACTGGATTAAACTCAAACCATCACCTCCAGGACAAAAGAAAAAAAACAACTCTATGGGTTGTTTTCGACACAACCGGCAAAAATCCTTTTGGTTGACGGTTATTGCTAAAATTTGTCTGGCATTACAGACCCTAAAAACGCAAAAGGACCAGCTCCTCCTTTACCGTTAACCGGTCCTTTGGGAATTCCCCCGCAGTTCAATTTGGGGCGGCGTCATTCAGGTACATCATCCACGCCTCCAGGGCGTTCTTCGGCCTGCGTTTGATCGCCTTTATCTTCTCCAGCTCCAGGAAGTGGATCTCCAGGTCGTCGCACAGCAGCTCCGCGGTCTCGTCGTCCCGCATGTGAAAGGACCGGTGGTACCGCCCGTCGCCCTGAAACCAGTCAAAAGGCGGGGCATTTAATGCCCCGCCCTTTGCCTTTCTTTATAACGGCGATCTTCGGTTTGCTTATTGTTACCTTTACTGGCCTCCCTGGGTTCCAATCTTATCCAAGAGGCGCAGGATCATGGCCGCGGCTTCCGCCCGGGTGACGGGCCGCTCGGCCTGGAAGGTGTTGTCGGGATAGCCGGCGACGATGCCGCTGGCCACGGCCTGGGCCACGCTCTGGCGCGCCCAGTCAGGGATGCTGGCCGTGTCGGCGAACTTCAGCTCGGCCGGCGCCGGGGCGCCCGACTTCATGGCCAGGATGCGGACCACTATGGCGGCCAGTTCCGCCCGGGAGATGGAGCGGCCGGGCACGAAGGTGACGCTGCCGTCAGGCTGCGGATAACCTTTAATCAGCCCTTCCCTTGCCGCCGCGGCGACGACACCCCGGGCCCATTCGGGGATGGCGGCGTTGTCTTTAAACTTCAAGTCCTGTTCGCTGCCCGGAGCCAGCTTCAGCGCCCGCGCCAGGATGGCGGTGGCTTCCGCCCGGGTGATCTGGTTGTCGGGCTTAAAGGTGCCGTCGGGATAACCGGAAATGATGTCCATGCTCGCGAGGCGGCTGACCGTCTCGGCGGCCCAGTGGCCCTGCATATCCTTGAAGGTCACCGGCGGCGTTACTTCCTTAGCCGCGGCGAAGACGGCAAAAGTGGTGAGGTGGTCTACAGTGACCGCCACCGTGCCGGCGTTTTCGTCCACGCTACCTTCAAGGCGCACCCACTGCCCCTGGCTGGCGTCGTAATAGCAGGCCACAGGCTGCTGATCGGCGGCGAGCTTGCTTTTATCGTAGTAGAGGGTGATGGTTAGCTGCCCGTTCAGGGTACCGTTGTTCAGGGTCACGTCGACGACTTTGCTGATGAGGGTCATACCGGCCTGGGCGGCCAGGGAGTCGTCTTTTACCTCGGCGGCGATGGTCGCGCCCGTGCCGGAAACCGCCCCGGCCGGCACGTCAACGCGGGCGACGCCGGCGAGTTCAGCTACCGTAGCTGCGCCGGCCTGGATGGGCTGCTCTACCCGGTTGGTGGAAGGGGTGGTCGAGCCGCCGCCGCCGCCGGGAGGCTCACGGTGTAAATGGTGCTATAGGCCAGGTTGGCGGACGGCGTGATAGTAAGGACGCTGCCGCTTATGCTCTTGGTGAAGGCCACGCTGTTGCCGGAGCCGTCTTTCAAAGCGATGCTGTCGTAAGCCGCGCCGGCCTGGATATTTTCGCTGAAGGTGATGGCTACAGCTTTGGTTACAGCAACGCCCGTGGCTCCGTTAGCCGGATCGGTAGTGGTAACTGCCGGCGGTACTTGATCGCCCGCAGGCGGCTGCTGGGCCGTAATGCTCAGGTCGACCTGCCGCACGTCGCCCGGCTCCCACGTTACCGGGGAGGCGGGGGTGGCGTCGTAAGCCTGGCCGTTGATGACGACTTTGAAGGTAACGGTTTTACCTTTATCAGCATCGGTCCCGCTGGCGACCAGCTTGGGGTCGAGGCCGCCGGAACCTCCGTAGAAGCCGTTCTGGAAGTCCAGGGAGCCGACCTTCTGGCCGTCGATATAGGCCTCGACGCTGCCGGCGGCGACGTTTGAGCCGCCGGAGTTTTTAACGCTGCCGTAGTAAGCCGCGGGCAGGGGGGGAATCTCGACAACCTGCTGGGCTATCGCCCCGGCCGCAGCGGCCACCAGGGTGGCGCTCCCGCTGTTAGTGCCCGCAGGCAGGGGCAGGGGCTCGCTGAAGGAGCCTGAGCTGTCGGTCGCCACCTGGTCGGCGGCCAGGAGCTGGCCGTCGGCGCCGCTCAGGCGTAGGGCCACGGGCACGCCCACCGCTGGCTGGCCGTCAGCCTGGACCGAGCCTCCAGCCGTCACGGTGGCGTAGGGCGGGGCGCTGGTGCTGACTACCGGCTCGTTTAAATTGATGGTGTAGGCGGCGTAGGCCGATGTCGCGCCCAGGAGCAGCATCATCACCGCCGCCACTACCAGCACAAGCCTTTTAAAGGTCAATCCATATCCCTCCTCGCTCACAATAAAGACCGGCGGGCGGGCATCGCGCTACCGCCCGCCGGGGCAGCCGGGTCGCTCATGCCCCAGGTGCGCCTATTCGCGCCTTAGTTACTGGGCTGTGAATTGCGCTTGCGACGCCGGCACGATGGGGTTCATGGTCTGCCAGCCGTCCCAGACATAGGCTTTCACGGTGTAGTTGCCGGCCTTGCCCGGCAGGTTGAAGCTGGCGGAGTATTTCAGCGGGGTGTTGGCCGGTAGCGGACCCTCTACCGAAGCGTAAAGCGGCTTTCCGTCAGGGTCGTCTACCCTGATGATCACCAGCGCATTTGGATAGATCTGACTTACCAGGACGGGGACCTCTACCCGCACGCCGCCGCCGGCCTGCACCTGGCCCGGCTGGGTGCCCTGGACGCCGGGATAGACGTTCATCGCCGGTTTCGGGCCGGCGTAAAGGACCAGGGCTACGGCGTCAGCGGACTGCTGGCCGTCGGGGTTGCGTACGGCGACGGTGTAAACACCTGGCGGCACGCTGACGGGGAGGGTAAATGTTACCCGGCTGGAATCGCTGTAGACCGCGTTTACAGCAGATACTTCCTGCCCGTTCTGCAGCAGGACCACCTGGGCACCGTCCTGGAAGTTCTGGCCGGTGACGGTGATGGTCTGTCCGCTCTGGCCCGCCACGGCATTAGTCGGATCGACAGCCGTAACTGTGGGCGCGGGACCTGCAGGAGACACCTGTACAATCACTGCAACCTGGGCCTCTTTATCGCCGTAGGTGGCCGTTATCACCGTCTCGCCTGCGCTCGCCGCGGTGATCAAGCCTGTGGCACTTATCCTGGCCACGTTCTCATTCGCCGAAGCGTAGGTCGCCTCATCCGTCACGTCCGCCTCGCTGCCGTCGGAGTAAACCGCCTTCACCACGAGCTGCTTGGTCTCGCCCACGGTAAGGGTGAAGCTGGACGGCTCGACCTTCAGTGCCTGAAGCGTCACGGGCGCCGCTTCGGTTGTGAAGTTGAAGATGTAATCCTGCGCCAGGGCTTTGCCCGCCAGGTCAGCCACCGCTCCGGCTGGAATGACCACGGTGTAAGTGGTGCTGTTGGTAAGGTTAGCGTTCGGCTTAATGGTCAGGACTTTGCCGACAATGTTCCTGGTCACGGCAACGGGGTAACCTCCAGCGTCTTTGAGGGTAATGCCGTCGTAGGCAGCACCAGCCTTCACATCCTCGCTGAAGGTCACCGTGATGGTCTTGTCAACCGCAACGCTGGTCGCGTTGTTCGCCGGGTCAGTTATGCTCACAGTCGGCGCGGTGGTGTCCGGCAGTGCTGCTATGGAGAGGTCAAGCTTCGTCACGCCGCCAACTTCAAATTGATAGCTTCCGGCCAGGACACCAGCCACGTAGAATTCAATGAGATCCCCCCTGCGCCCTCCCTCTATGGCGGGGGTATCGGGATTGTCAGCCGGAACGTAGAACACAGGATCGTAGCCGTACCGGCCCAGGGCGTCGGTAACAGTGGCCGCGTACTGGACGCCATCAATTTTGGCCACTACTTCAATGCCCTGCGGCGCTGGCTCTCCTCCTACAGTCACCTGACCGTAGAACTGGTGCGGCTGCGCAGGCACGGCCAGGGCATAACCAGGTAATCCGAATATCAAAATCAAGGCCAGCAGGAGCCCGAAGGCTCCCGCCGGCTTTTTCAAAGCGAACATTCTACTAAACATTCAACCACCAGCCTCTCGCGCTGCTTACGGATAGATGCGGCCGGAGTCGGTCACCGCAACCCAATAACCTTTACCGGGCTGCAGGTTGTCGTCGGCCAGCACCTGTTGGAACCGCTGCGTGGCAGCGTCGAAGCCATAGATAACAGTGTACTTGCCCGCCATTGCCGCCAGGTACTCGCTGGCCTTCTTCGGCACCGTGGACTTGAAGCCGATCAGGTTCCAGCCCGGCACCAGCTCGTAGCTCGGCGGTACCTGGGGTGGCATGGGCAGCACCACACCGTCAACGGCAAAAGAGCAGTCATTGTTAACCTTCACCCAGTAGCCGCGGCCGTCTCGCATCTGCGTCAGGGTGCTCGGCGCGCCCGGCGCGTAGGAGGACCAGGTGCCGGTTGTTGTGTCGTAACCCCAGACCGTATCGAGATTGCCGTAGACGCCAGCCAGGACGGTGTCAATGGCCGGCTCCTTCGGGATGAGAGGCAGCGATACCAGGTTCCAGCCGGCCTTAAGCGCTACCGTGTTAACTTCTGCTGGCGGGGTCGCGGGGGCGTTGATGCTGAAAGTGCGGTCGCTAATATCATATCCCACGTTGCCCACGGCGTCCCGGGCCTCCACTTTCACCAGGCAATTGCTGCTGCTAACGCTGGGCACCGTCCAGGCGTAGGCACCGTCGTTGGCCTCGTTGGTAGCGATGGCAGTCCAGGTCGCGCCGCCGTCGGTGGAGTAGTAGAGGTCCACCTTAAGGTCAGCCCGTGGCGTGGTGTCGTCGGCAGCCGTCCAGGTGATCACCACGGACGATCCGGGCGTGTAGCTCTCGCCGCCGTTCGGGCTGTTGACGGTCACATCAGGCGCGCTCTGCTCCACCGCGTAGATGGTGAAGTCGGCATCGCTGATGTCGCTGGCCACGTTGCCCGCCTGGTCGCGCACCTCGATCTTGACGCGGCACTTATCGCTGATCACCGCGGGGACGACCCAGTCGTACGTGCCGTCGTTGGTCTCGTCGGCCGCGATGGGCGTCCAGTTAGCGCCGCCGTCGGTGGAATAGTACAGGCTGACCGGGGTCGCACCCAGGTGGTTATCAGTAATATCACCGCTCGTCCAGGTTATAGACTGCTTCGAACCCCTGGCCCAGCGCTCGTTTCCGTTGGGCGAGGCCAGTGTGTTGGTCTTGATCGAAGGTGGCGTCTTGTCCACTGTCAGGCCGGTCGCGGTTGATGGAGCAGATTCTAGGCCTACACCGTTAACAGCCGTGGCTCTCACCTGCACGCCGGTGGTGCCGTCCGCCAGAGGCACATTCCAGGTTACATGATAGTAGCCCTCGGCGTTCGGCGCGGTCGCCGTTCCAATGTCACTCCAGGTGTTGCCGTTGTCGGTGGAGTACTGGAACTTCACGCTGGCGATGCCGGACTCGTTATCGCTGGCATCGGCCTTGATGGTGCAAGTGGCGCCAATCAGATTGTTGGGTATTTGCTGTAGAGTCACGCTTGGTGGAGAGTTGTCCACCAGAATGCCCGTCCTGACATCGGCA
Organism: Moorella thermoacetica; assembly: GCF_001267405.1. Taxonomy (NCBI): domain Bacteria; kingdom Bacillati; phylum Bacillota; class Clostridia; order Neomoorellales; family Neomoorellaceae; genus Neomoorella; species Neomoorella thermoacetica. The sequence goes on along the minus strand of NZ_CP012369.1, from coordinate 241,337 downwards.
ACCTCAGCCCCAACACCGTTCGTGGCCACCGCGCGTACCATCACCGTAGTGCCGTTGGCAATGCCGCTGGTGGTGTCCCAGTTCACGGAGTAGGGGGAAGAAGTATCCGTGCCGATGTTAGTCCAGTTGCTGCCGTTGTCGGTGGAGTACTCGAACTTCACCCTGGCGATGCCAGACTCAGAGTCGCTGGCCGTGGCGTTCAGGGTAACAGTGCCCTTTACTTTATCGTTGTTGTTCACTCCCGACAGCGCCACCGTCGGGCCGCTGGTATCCTGGCCCCAGATGGTGAATTCATCGCTCACCGCTTCACCGGTGTTCCCGGCGGTGTCGGTAGCCTCAATCTTTATCTTGCAATTTTGCGAAGGAACCCCTGACACGACCCAGGTATAAGTTCCGTCGTTGGCCTCGTTCGCGGCGATGGTGGTCCAATTAGTCCCGCCGTCCGTGGAGAGCTTTATCGTAATCGGGTTCGGCAACAGGTTGTTCTTGGCGTCAGTGAATGGATTCCACTTGATCTCCTGCGTTGTGCCGATCTTCCACACGGCGCCAGCCGCGGGGGCGGTCACGCCCGTGCTAGAAGGTGCCGAGTTGTCCACCGTGACGGTCCTGGTGTCGCTGGCCTCGACACCGGCATTGTTGGTAGCCGTGGCCCGCACCAGCACCGTGGTACCGTCGGCAATGCTGGCGGTGCTCCAGCTCACGGAGTAGGGGGAAGAAGTAGCTGTTCCGATGGTGGTCCAGTTGCTGCCGTTGTCGGTGGAATACTCGAACCTCACGCTGGCGATGCCAGACTCAGAGTCGCTGGCGTCAGCGGTGACGGTATAGGTCCCACCGACCCACGCATTATTCGCGGGCGCAGTCAGACTGACAGTCGGAGCGGAATTGTCGATCCGGACGGTCACCGGGTCGCTGGTCTTGGTAACGCCAACACCGTTAGTAGCCGTGGCCCGCACCAACACCGTGGCACCGTCGGCAATGCTGGCGGTGCTCCAGCTCACGGAGTAGGGAGAAGAAGTAGCTGTTCCGATGGTGGTCCAGTTGCTGCCGTTGTCGGTGGAGTACTCGAACCTCACGCTGGCGATGCCAGACTCAGAGTCGCTGGCATTAGCGGTGACGGAGTAGGTCCCACCGACCCACGCGTTATTCGCGGGCGCAGTCAGGCTGACAGTCGGGGCGGAATTGTCGACACCGTAGATGGTGAAAGTGCCGTCGCTGACGTCCGAGACCTTGTTGCCGGCCATGTCCTCGGCCTCGATCTTCACCTTACAGTTAGTGCTTATGGCGCCCGGCACAGTCCAGGAGTAGGTTCCATCATTGGTTTTATTGCCCTCGATGAGCGTCCAGTTAGCGCCGCCGTCGGTGGAGTAGTAGAGGTTGATGCCTTTCAAATTATCATCGGATATATCGGTGGAGCGCCAGGTTATGTTTTGCGACGTACCAACCTTCCAATTTTCGCCGCCGTTGGGGCTGGTTAGGGTGCTTGCCGTAATGCTCGGGGGTGTGCTGTCCACTATAACGGCGCCATTCACAGTCGTGGGGTACCAGTTGGCCTGATATTGCTCCCTGGCCTCGACTTTCAGGTCATACGTTCCATCCGCCATGTCCGCTGGAACGGTGAGAACCTTGGAGCCGCTGGTCACAGGAAACGTGACCTGATCAACGGCCAACTCCCTTGTTCCTGTTGCATTCACTAAAGAGAACCGTACATAGCCGGTCCCCTGGCCATCAGTAGTGTATTGGACAGTAAAAGTCTCCCCGGCCTTGACGTATTTGGGCGACGTAGACGTTGGATTGCTTATGTTGATCGTAGTCACGTCCGCCGCCCACGCCGGTACGGCCGGCAAAAGCGCCGCGAGCAGGGCGAGGACCGCCACTACGGCTACGGCCCTGCGCGCCTTTTTAAAACTTTTAGTCAAAGATTGCGCACTCACTCTTTTCAATACCCTCCTCGCTGAGATTTAGCTGCCTCGATATGGATGTCACCGGTGCACCCGTATCTGCCCTCTCTTTGCTACTCCCACCTCCTCCGGGAAACGCCGCCGGTACCGTCACCCGGCCCGCCCCGGCCGGCACATCAGTTTTCCCGGACCGGATCACGGCCTGTGCATAATTCGCGGCAGAAATGGCAATATTTACTTCCGGCGGTTAGCCGCACGTGGAGCCGCTCAACCTCCCTTCCGCATCGCCCTCCCTTCGCTCTTAACGTCCTGGACGGCAGGAGACTCGTCGGCGAAGAGCTCCTCCACCGGCCGGTTGAGGGCCCGGGCGATGCGAAGGGCGGTACCCACGGAAGGGTTTTTGTGCCCCTTCTCGATGTTCGTGTAGGAAGTGCGGGTCAACCCCACCAGGCGGGCCAGTTCGGATTGCGTCAGGCCGGCCTGGAGCCGGACCCTGCGCAGGGCAGTGCGCATTGGCTGCCTCCTTTTCTCTCGTACTGCTCGTCCCCTGATGTGCCGTCTGGAAACATTATATGTAATCTGTTGGAAACTTGTCAATAGGATTCCAAACATATAAGGTTTCTATTAGAAACTACGGAGGTGATAATCATGCTGAGGTTCGGCGAGTCTCTAAAGGAGCTGCGCCAGCGGAAGGGCCTGAGGCAGGAAGACGTCGCCAGGATGGTCGGCGTCGAGCGTCCCACAGTCGCCAACTGGGAGCGTGGGACGAAGCAGCCCGGCCTGGAGACGCTGGTCAGGCTGAGTCGACTCTTTGGTGTTTCCCTGGACGAACTGGTGGGCGTCGAAAGAGCCGCCACGCCGTTACCCCTGGCCAGCTATCGTTCCCTGGCCGCCGACCCGCTGGTAAAGCTCTTAGCCGAGCGGACCGGCGTCCCGGCCAAAAACATCGCCGCCTTTATCGCCGCCCTCCAGATCCCGGACGATGTTTTACCGTAACCTTTTAAGCCTTCCCTTTCCATTCCCGTCCAGGCATTGACAGCTATTCCCCCGGCCCCGGTTCGCCGGCGTTCCCTCCCGGAAGCGCGGCATGTCGATCAAACGAAAAACAGACCTCTCCGCATTATTTGCCGCTCCATGCCAGCCCCTGCACCTGATATTTCCCAAATTATCAATATTATTTCAGCGCTCCTACCAATTCCCGAATCGTCACCCCGGCTCGCCGGCGTCATGGCACCGCCCCGGTCCCGGCATCCACGCGGGCGCTTCGTCCCCACGCTAAAAGTAAAAACCGCCCCTTTAGGGGCGGTTTCTTTAACATGACAGCCCTGGCGGCAGGGCCTGGTTTGCAAACAAATGCTTTAGCGGTTCTCCCCGTCTTCATCCCACCAAAATATGCTATAATAAAATCCAAAAAGAAGGTGATCCCTTGCCGGAAAATGAAGGGCAGCCCCGGCCTCCCCACCACCCCTACGACAAGGGTTACCGGCAGCTTCTGGCCGACAAAAGGGTGTTCCTGGAGCTGTTAAAAACCTTCGTCCGGGAAGCCTGGGTGGAAGCCATCGACGCAGACGACCTCATCCTGGTTAATAAATCTTACGTCCTTCAGGATTTCAGCGAGAAAGAAGCCGATGTCGTCTATCGGCTTAAGACCAGAAATAGAAACGTCATCTTTTACGTCCTGCTGGAGTTACAGTCAACAGTAGACTACCTGATGCCCTTTCGCCTTTTACTCTATATGGTCGAGATCTGGCGGGAAATATACAACAACACTCCCCAGGGCGAGCGGGAGAGCAAGCATTTCCGCCTGCCGCCCATCATACCGGCGGTGCTCTACAACGGGGCTGGCTCCTGGACGGCGGCCCTTTCCTTCAAAGAAATGCTAAACAGTTACCAGGATTTCAGCGGGCATCTCCTCGACTTCCGCTACCTGTTGTTTGATGTGAACCGTTACAGCGAAGAAGAGCTTATCAGGGCGGCCAATCTAATCGCCGGCATCTTTCTATTGGACCAGAAGATGCAACCTGAAGACCTGGCGGGACGTCTGCAGAAACTGGCTGGGGTCTTAAGGCGGCTCACGCCTGATGAATTTCGCCATTTCACCACCTGGCTGAAGAACGTCGTCCAACCCAGAATGCCCGGAGATTTTAGCGAAAAAATCGATGGCATCCTGAACGCAAGCAATCCCTGGGAGGTGGAACGGATGATTTACAACCTGGAGCTAACCCTGGAAGAGATGCAACGGCAGGCTTTGTTAAAAGGCTTAAAGGAAGGCGAACAGAAAGGGAAACTGGAAGGCAAATTGGAAGGGAAACTGGAAGGCAAATTGGAAGGCAAACTGGAGGGCAAACGGGAAGTGGCCCGGAACCTCCTTTTGCTGAACGTTGACATTGAAACCATCATCAAAGCCACGGGACTTGCCCTGGAAGAGATAAACGCGCTGAAGAAACAGATGGAGCAGTGATTTTTGACGGCACCGCCCCGGTCCCGGCATCCACGCGGGCGCTTCGTCCCTACGCTAAAAGTAAAAACCGCCCCTTTAGGGGCGGTTTTATGTCGATGCGCATGTTTTTCACAAATCAGTTTATCCTTAGCGACGGCGGTGGGAGGCTTCCAGGAAGACTTTGCCTTTAATCCTTTTTTCCCTTCAACCTTTTCACCGCAGCCACGATATCCCGTGCCGTCAGGCCGTATTTGGCCATCAGCTCGTCGGGCTTGCCTGACTCGCCGAAGGTGTCGCGGATGCCCACCATGGCCAGGGGTACCGGTCTCTCCGTGGCCAGGACCTCGGCCACGGCGCTCCCCAGGCCGCCGATGACGGTGTGTTCTTCGGCTGTCACCACTGCCCCGGTGGCCGCCGCCGCCAGGACAGCCTCCCGGTCCAGGGGTTTGATGGTGCTCATGTTGACGACCATGACTTCCAGGCCCGCTGCCGCCAGTTCCTCCGCCGCCCGGAGGGCCTCATGGACCATGACGCCGCAAGCGATGATGGCCGCGTCCTTCCCCCGGCGCAGGGTATGGGCGCGCCCGATCTGGAATCTATAATCCTCATTGTAAATAACCGGAACAGCCGGGCGGCCCAGGCGGATATATACCGGCCCCTGATAGGCGGCGGCGGCAAAGACAGCCTGCCTGGTTTCCTCGCCGTCGGCCGGGACGATGACCGTCATGTTGGGGATGGCCCGCATCAGGGTCACGTCCTCGACAGCCTGGTGGGAGGCGCCGTCTTCGCCGACGGTAAGGCCGGCGTGGGTGGCGGCGATTTTTACGTTGACCTTCGGATAGGCGATGCCGTTGCGGACCTGGTCATAGGCCCGGCCGGTGGCAAAAACGGCGAAAGTGCTGGCAAAGGGGATCTTGCCGCTTAATCCCAGACCGGCGGCTGTAGCCATGAGGCTCTGCTCGGCGATACCCATATTGAAAAAGCGCTCGGGGAACTCCTGGGCAAAGTAGCGGGTCATGGTGGACTTGGACAGGTCGGCGTCCAGGACCACTACCTGGCTGTTCTGCCGCCCCAGCTCCACCAGGGCCTTGCCGTAGGCTTCCCGCGTTGCAATCTTGGTCATATATATCTTCCTCCGTAAAAATGCTATCAAAATAGCATTTCCAGGTTGATTTGTATTTGTTCTTTGGGCTGGAGGATGCTGCTCCAGGCTCAGATGGCGCTCGGCTGCCAGACTTGGCCTTCTATTTTGCCAGCCAGCAGGAGGTGGCTAGACGCCTAGTCGCCCTCCGCTTCTATCCCCCAGCCTTTTGCTTCAGCCTGCAATTTTCATAGTACGCCGGCAGGTGTTAGCACTGGGGCAGCGTTAGGCCAGCTCGGCCAGGGCCTTTTCCACTTCTTCCGGTTTCGGGGCTTTGCCGTGCCAGCCGGCCTGGTTTTCCATGAAGGACACGCCTTTGCCTTTGATGGTTTCCGCGATGATGACCGTGGGTTTGCCCTTTACCTCCCGGGCCCGCTCCAGGGCGTCCAGGATCTGGCCGAAGTCATGGCCGTCGATGGTCATGACTTCCCAGCCGAAGGCGCGGAACTTGTCGGCCACCGGCTCCGGGGACATGACCTCCTCCACCCGCCCGTCGATCTGCAGGTGGTTGTGGTCGACGATGGCCGTCAGGTTGTCCAGATGATAATGGGCCGCGGCCATGGCCCCTTCCCACACCATGCCTTCCTCCAGCTCGCCGTCCCCCAGGAGGACATAGACGTGGTAATCCCGGCCGTCCAGGCGCCCGGCCAGGGCCATGCCGTTGGCTACCGCCAGGCCGTGGCCCAGGGAACCGGTGGAAACCTCCACCCCCGGCAGGGATTTGCGGTCCGGGTGCCCCTGCAGGGGGCTGCCCAGCCGCCGCAGGGTATCCAGCTTATCCACGGCAAAGAAGCCCCTTTCCGCCAGGGCGGCGTAAAGAACCGGGGCCGCGTGGCCCTTGGAAAGAACGAAGCGGTCCCGCTCCGGCCAGTCCGGCCGCTCCGGGTCCAGGCGCATGACCTTAAAATAAAGGGCTGTCATGATCTCCACCGCCGACAGGGACCCGCCGGGGTGGCCGGAGCCGGCCGCCCCCACCATCCTGACGATGTCCCGGCGAATCCGCCTGGCCGTAGCCATAAGGCTCTGTAAATCCTTCTCCAATTAACCGTTCCCTCCTAAACTCAAAGTCTGTTAAAATAGCCAAAGCCCTCACCCAAGACTTCATGGACGTTGCTGACGATGACGAAGGCTTCCGGGTCGATACTAGCCACCAGGTCCTTCAGGCGGCTGACCTCGGCCCGCTGGACTACAACCAGCAGCACTTCCCGTTCCTGGCGGGTATAGTAGCCGCGGCCCGCCAGTCCCGTCACGCCGCGGTCCAGCTCCACCAGGACCCGGCGGGCGATTTCTTCGGCTTTATCTGAAATTATCAGGGCCGCCCGGGCGTAACCGCCGCCCTCCTGGATGGCGTCGATGGCCCGGCTGGTAAGAAAAAGGGCTACCAGGGCATACAGGGCCAGTTCCACATTAAATACCAGGTCGGCCAGGCTGATTACCAGGGCGTCCACCATCAACAACCCCATGCCGGCGCTGATATGCAGGTAGTGGCGAAAGAGGAGGGCTGCCAGATCGGTGCCCCCTGTACTGCCGCCGGAACGGAAAACTATACCCATGCCGACGCCGCTCAAGAGGCCGCCGTAAAGGGAAGCCAGGAGGGTGTTGCTGGTAGGCGCGTGCAGCCACAGGGCCAGGGTATCGGTAAAAACGGACAGGATGATGGTCCCGTAGAGGGTTTTAAGGCCGAACTCCAGGCCCAGGACCTTCAAACCGGCCAGAAAGAGGGGTATGTTGAGGACCAGCATGGTCAGGCCCACCGGCCAGCCGAAGACATAATGAAGGACCGTGGCCAGGCCGCTGACGCCACCGGCGGCGATCCTGTTGGGCACCAGGAAGAGTACCAGCCCCAGGGCCGTAACCAGGGTGCCGGCGGTAATCCCCAGGTAGTCTGCCCACGCTTTCCTGTGCAAAGCACCTACCCCCCTGGAACATTGTTCCTTTTCGACAGGGAAAACCTTTTTCCTGCCTGAGCGGTAGCACCGGGCAGTATTTTTACTGCCGGCGGCTAATCTTCCCAGATAATGGCCCCTGCCGGGCAGACCTCCCGGCAGCAGCCGCAGTTATTGCAACCGGCAGTGATGCGGTAAAAGGCCACCAGTTTCTCCGGCGGTTCATCCATGGCCCCGTCGCGGACGACATCCGTGGTCGAGTTGATATCCCCCACGGTGTTATAGGTGGAGCCCTCCAAAACGATGGCCTTCCGGGGGCAGACCACCGTACAATCGCCACAGGCAATACAATCATTGGTTATCCGGTAAGGCACTTTTATCCCCCGCTTTTTATGCTCATTCTTCGCCCGGACCGGAAAGTTTATTCAGGCGCGGTTCGCTTGCGCCACCAGGAGATTATTCAGTCGCGGCCGCCCCGCCAGATGGTCACCAGTAACCACAGGAGCATCATGCCGGCCGCCCCGAAGCCGACCTCCAGGGTGGGCAGGCGGAAGAAAAGGCTGTTGGTCGGGGCCCCCAGGGCCGTGCTGATGATCAGGCTGGCCATAATGATACTGAAGGCGAGCAAAACTACGCTCATCGTCAGCTTATTGATAATCCGGTCTATTTGCCGCACCAGGCCCCGCAGGTGCAGGGGTTCCACCCTGAGGGTCAGTTCGCCCCGTTCCGCCAGGTCCAGGAGGTGCTGGAACTGCCGGGGGAGGCTCTGCATAACCTCCCAGCCGGAAGCCAGGTTTTCCGTCAACGCCCGCCACAGGAAACGAACGCTGAAGCGACGCCGCAAGAGCTCCCGGCCATAGGGTTCGGCCAGTTCGGCCAGTTCCAGCTCCGGGTCAAGTTTCCTGACCAGGCCCTCCAGGGTCAAGAGGGTTTTTCCCAGCAGGGTTAATTCCGGGGGCATGCGCAGGTGATACCTGAAGGCCAGCTGGAGGAGTTCCTCAATAGCCTGGCCCAGGCTGATCTGGCGAAAGGAAAGGTGGTAGTATTTATCCCGCAGGGCTTCAATTTCCCGCCGCAGGGCACCCCGGTCCACTTCGGCCGGCACCATGCCCATGGCTATGATGGTCCTGAGGACGTCCTGGCTGCGGCGGCGGATAATCCCCAGGACCAGGTTGACAAACTGCTCCTTAAGTTCCTCCGTCAAAGTCCCCGTGAGACCGAAATCCATAAAGACAATAACTTCCCCTGGCAGGACGGCCAGGTTTCCCGGGTGGGGGTCGCCATGGAAAAAGCCGTCCACCAGAACCTGCTGGTAAACGGCCCGGGCGAGGTTAACGGCTATCCGGCGGCGGCTATAACCCCGGCGGTCAATCTCTTCCAGGTTATTGAGTTTTACCGCCTCTACATACTCCTGGGTCAGCACTCCCCTGGTGGTATAGTCCCAGTAAACGGCCGGAAAATAGACGCTTGCGTCCCCCGCGAAGTTTTCCCGGAAGCGGTCGGCGTTGCGGCCTTCCCGGGTATAATCCAGTTCTTCGGTCAGGGCCCGGGCAAACTCGGCGGCCATCTGGTTGAAATCGTATATCTTGCCGTAGGGAGTGTGGCGCTGGGCCAGGCGGGCCAGGTCGAAGAGGATCTCCAGATCCACCCGAACCTGCCTGGCAATTCCGGGTCGCTGGACCTTGACGATTACCTGGCTGCCGTCCGGGAGGGTAGCCAGGTGGACCTGGCCGATGGATGCCACCGCCAGGGGCTCGGGGTCAAAGGAGGCGAAGAGTTCCTCCAGGGGCTGGCCCAGTTCCTCCTCCACCGCTTTTCGGACGTCAGCGAAGGGAAAGGGAGGCACCCGGTCCTGAAGGCGGGTCAGTTCGCTGATGATATCCGCCGGCAACAGATCAGGCCTGGTGCTCAGCAGCTGTCCCAGCTTGATAAAGGTAGGTCCGAGTTCCTCCAGGGCCAGGCGGAGGCGCTGTCCCAGGGACAGAGGTGCTTCTTCCCGTGACCGCCGGAGAATTAATTCTCCCAGCCCCACCTGATCCAGGAGATAACCAAAACCATAGCGGGCCAGGACATTGACCACCTGGCGATAACGGTTCAAATGAATGTAGCGACGCCGCAGGGACATCCTCCAGCAGGGGCCTCCTTTTAAAAAAGCCCGGGCTTAAAACAGCACCGGGCTTTTCATTCTTTTAAACGACCCTTTCCAGGGCTTCGTGCAGAAAATCCAGCAGCAGTTTATGCTCGCGGCCGGTTAGATTCTCTATGTGTTCCTGGAGACGGTTCAAATACCCGGCCAGCTGCCCGGCCAGGGGGTTCTGGGACAGCATATTGACCGCCAGTCCCAGGCCGGTGCCGGTGGCCAGGAAAAGGCCGGCCTCCGGGCGAGAAGCCTTATCCAGGGCGCTGCGTACCACCTGCAGGGCCCTTTCACCCAGGGACTTCAAGTATACCAGCAGGATGGTCAGGGTGTAGGCGCTGGTAATTACAGGGTTGGTCTTGCCCGGCATCTCCTGCAATAACTCCCCGGCCACCTGTCCCGCTTCCCGGGGCAAGAGATTCGCCAGGGCATCCAGCAGCCTGGCCCTGGCCTGTTGCCAGTCCAGGACAAAAGAGGAGGTGTTACCCCCGCTTCCCTCCAGGCTGGCCGCCAGGGATGAAGGAACAAACATAACCATCGACCGGCCCGGTGTCTTTTCATTGCTGTTAACTATATACTGCCGCTCCAGGAAGCCTTCTTTCTCCAGTTCCAGCAAAACATCGTAAGCCGTCCACTTGCTCACTTTGAGGGCTTCGGCCACCGCAATATAGTGGACCGGTTTGCCGGTTTCCTGGTATATTTTTTTAATTTTATCCAGGAACTGGCGCCGTCGCCTGGTTAACATGGCATTCCTCTCCCGCTAGGTGATACCTCCAGCATATACCCTTACTTCCCGGCTGTCAATTCTTTTTGGGGCTCCGGGTGACGTTCCCGCCAGATCCTGTCAGCCACCTCGCCCCAGCGGGCGGCGTTGGCGTCCAGATAGGCGCCGATAGAACCTTTCAGGGCTGTATCTGCGCCCGGGTGGGTTGGTTTAGCCCCGGTTTCGGCTACGATCTGCCGCAGGCCCTCAGGGACATCGATGAGGGGGCAGGGCCTGAGCAGGTTATCGCTAAACGGCTGGCGGCGCTGATAGGCCCGGAAGAGGGGCGACTGGAGAACCTCCAGCAGGCTCTTCTCTTTGATGTTGTCCATGGAGAAGTGAATGAAGGCGCAGGGCTCCACTGCCCCGCTGGCGGTGATGTGGAAGTAGCGCCGGCCGCCGGCGATGCATCCCAGGGTCAGCTCGCCGTCATTCCAGAAATCGGCAATCTGCAGCCCCTTGTGGTTACGAATATAGGGAATGCGCTCAGCCAGGTAGGCCCGCTGCTCGGGAGTGACCATGAGTTCGGGATTGGGATCCCGGCCGATGGGTATATAATGGAAACTCCAGCCGTAGACTACACCCTTCTCCAACAGGAAGTCGATGAACTCATCGCTGGTGACCTCCTCCGCGTTTTCCCTGGTAATGGTGATGGAAACCCCGAAGACCAGACCCCGCTCCCGCAGGCGGTCCATGGCGGCCATTACCCGGTCAAAGACACCCCGGCCCCGGCGGGCGTCGGTGCGTTCCCGCCAGCCTTCCAGGCTAATGGCCGGCGTGATGTTGCCGACCTCCACCATGCGGTCGGCCACGGCGTCATCGATGAGCGTGCCGTTGGTATAGAGCATAAAGGCCATATCGGGATGGCGCTCGGCCAGTTCAAAGAGATGGGGCCAGCGGAAGGGCTCGCCGCCGGACATGGCCAGCCAGTAAATGCCGACCGCCTTGGCCTCGCGGCAGAGGCGGTCCACCAGATCCAGTTCCAGGGTGTCGTGGTGGGCATACTCCCCGGCCCAGCAGCCGTGACAGCGCAGGTTGCAGTCGCTGGTGGGGTCCAGAAGGAAGAAATTAGGTATATGAACCCCGGTTTCCTGGGAGACCTGGTGCTGGCGAGGTATACCGAGGAGCATGGCGTTGACGAACCAGTTGTAGATCAGGCGCTGTTTAACATTAGGATGCACTTTGAAGAGGCGATTCACGTAGGCGTGGATGCTGGGGTTGGTCCGGTAGGCCTCCAGCACTTTGGCGATCTGTTGCTTATGTACCTCCTCCCTGGCCAATAACCGGGCGGTATTCAGGATGCGGGGAAAATTCTCCTCTGGGTTTTTTTCCATATAGCTGAAGGCTTCCTGGAGGACCTTTTCGGTTACATACTTTTTGGCCAGCTCTAAATGGGCACGGGCGTTAATCAAGGCTATCCTCTCCTTCCCTGGTTTGGCTTGGTTTATTAGTCCCCAATTCAAGCCAGCGCTATACCCAAAAGACCAAAAAAGATCAATTCCATCCTATACCAAGCCCCGAAAAAAGTCAAGGCTAAAGCCCGGCGAAGCCTGGCTTTAGCCTTGCTTTCTACGCTGCCAGTGTAAATAAGCCTGGATAAAGGGGTCGATCTGGCCGTCCATAACGGCCTGGATATTACCTGTTTCCACCCCGGTGCGGTGATCTTTAACCAGGCTGTAGGGATGAAAGACATAGGAACGGATCTGGCTCCCCCAGGCGATCTCCCGCTGTTCACCCCGGATCTGGGCCAGCTCCGCCTCCTGTTCCTGGCGCTTTAGAGCCGCCAGCCTGGCCTGGAGGATCTTCATGGCGCTCAAACGGTTGGCGTGCTGGGAGCGCTCGTTCTGGCAGGTTACCACTATCCCCGTGGGCAGGTGGGTGATCCGCACCGCCGAGTCCGTCTTGTTAACGTGCTGTCCCCCGGCTCCCTGGGAGCGGAAGGTGTCGATCTTTAAATCGTCGGGATTAATTTCGACTTCCTCGTCGGCCTCCACTTCCGGGATAACATCCACCGAGGCAAAGGAGGTATGGCGGCGACCGGCGGCGTCAAAGGGCGAGATCCGGACCAGACGGTGCACCCCCTTCTCCGCCTGGAGGTAGCCGTAGGCGTTCTCCCCTTTGACGAGGATGGTGGCGCTCTTTAGTCCGGCTTCTTCACCCTCCAGGTAATCCAGGAGTTCCACCTGGTAGCCGCGGTCTTCGCACCAGCGATTATACATGCGTAACAGCATGGCGGCCCAATCCTGGGACTCCGTTCCCCCGGCGCCTGGATGGAGGGAGAGGATGGCGTTATGGCGGTCATAGGGGCCGTTCAGCAGGGTCGCCAGGAGCTGACCCTCCACTTTGCCTTCGACAGCAGCCAGGTCCCTGGCTATTTCTTCTTCCAGGGAGTGGTCGTCTTCGGCCAGGGCCAGTTGCCATAGCTCCCGGACGTCGGCGCACTTGCTCTCTAACTCCCGGTAGCGGGCCAGCTTCTCCTTGAGGTAGGTGAGGCGCTTGCCTACGGCCTCGGCCCGGGCGCGGTCTTCCCAGAAACCCGGGGCCAGCATTTCCTTTTCCAGGCGCTCGATTTCTTCGCTGGTTGCCTCCAGGTCAAAGGGAGACCCTCAATTCTTCCAGCCGCCGGTCCAGTTCGTCCAGGCGGCCTTTATAGTCCTGTAACATGGTTTGGCTCACTCCTCCGAAAATAGGCTTCTACCAAAAATGGTTGCATCTTATAGTAACTGCTGCGGGTCTGGAACAGGCTTCAGGCTCCAGGTGCTAAAGCGAGCAAACTTCGCGCTCAGTTGCTTAAGCGGCGGGGGTGGCAGAACTCTGTTCTTTTGATCAAACATGACGGGGCGTGCTACTTCTCATTCCTGAAGCCACGTTACGATCCCCATCCCGTTCACCGCCACCTCGGTTCGGCTTCGCTGAGTTTGCTCTGCGCCTCGAACCCAGTCGCCTTCCGCCTGTACCCGCCAACCCCTGTCTCCACCTGCATTTTCATCTTTAGTGGGGGGGCATCAGCCACCACGGGCATTCCTGGCACGGGATCTACTTCCCGGCGCCGCAGCACTTCTTGTACTTCTTGCCGCTGCCGCAGGGACAGGGATCGTTGCGGCCTACCTTATGCTCCCGGCGCACCGGCTGCCGGGGACCGGAAGCCTCACCGGCATAGCGGTTCTCCACCACCTGGCGGGGACGCTCCGCTTGCGGCTGGACGACCTTCACCCGGTACAGATAGCGCACCACGTCTTCCTGGATGGAGGCGATCATATCGTTAAACATCTGGTAGGCCTCAAATTTATAGGCCACCAGGGGATCCTGCTGGCCGTAGGCCCGGAGGCCGATGCCCTGGCGCAGCTGATCCATGGCGTCCAGGTGGTCCATCCACTTGGTATCGACCACCCGGAGGAGAATCAGGCGTTCGATCTCCCTGAGGGTTTCGGGGCCCAGTTCTTCTTCTCGCTGCCGGTAGGCCTCCATAGCCTTTTCCCGCAGGAAGCCGTAGACCTCTTCCTTTTCCATCTCCTTGATGGCGTTGGCCAGGGCCTCGCGGTCGCACCCGGGCAGGAACAACTGCTCGGCATAATCGAGCAGCCCGGCCAGGTCCCACTCCTCCGGGTACTTGCTCTCACCGGCGAAGCGGTCCACCGTCTGGTCGACGACGGTTTTGATCATGTCTTCGATAGTCGGCCGGATGTCGGCCCCCGTAAGCACCTCCCGCCGCTGGCGGTAGATAATCTCCCGCTGCTTATTCATGACGTCGTCATATTCCAGGACGTGCTTGCGGATGTCAAAGTTATGGGCCTCGACCTTTTTCTGGGCCTGCTCCAGGGAACGGGACACCAGGGGATGGTCGATGGGGGTGCTGTCGTCCATACCCAGACGGTCCAGGATACCGGTCAGGTTGTCGGAGCCGAAGAGGCGCATCAAATCATCTTCCAGGGAGACATAGAAGCGGCTGGACCCCGGGTCTCCCTGGCGCCCGGCACGACCGCGAAGCTGGTTATCGATCCGCCGGCTCTCGTGGCGCTCGGTGCCGATGATATGCAGGCCGCCAAGTTCCACCACCCGCCGGTGCTCCTCTTCCGTCTCCCGCCGGGCGGCAGCCAGGAACTGCTGGTAGTCCTGGCGGGCGGCCATGACCTCCGGGTCCCCCTCGTCGACCTTGATCGCCGTAGCCGCGGCGATTATTTCCGGACTGTAGCCCTTCTGGCGCATCTTTTCTTTGGCCAGGGCCTCAGGGTTGCCTCCCAGGATAATATCCGTGCCGCGACCGGCCATGTTGGTGGCGATGGTCACCGCCCCGAGGCGGCCGGCCTGGGCGATAATCTCCGCTTCCTTTTCGTGGTATTTGGCGTTCAACACCTGGTGGGGGATCCCCCGTTTTTTAAGCATTTCACTCAGGCGCTCGGACTTTTCGATGGAGATGGTGCCCACCAGCACCGGCTGGCCCTTTGCATGGCGTTCCCGGATCTCCTCGACAACTGCCTCGAACTTACCCTTTTCCGTCCGGTAGACGACGTCAGGGTAATCCTTGCGGATCATGGGCTTATTGGTGGGGATAACCACCACATCCAGGTTGTAGATCTTGCGAAACTCTTCTTCCTCGGTAGCCGCCGTGCCGGTCATGCCGGCCAGCTTGTCATACATCCGGAAGAAGTTTTGGAAGGTGATGGTAGCCAGGGTCTGGGACTCCCGCTCAATCTTCACACCTTCCTTGGCCTCGATGGCCTGGTGCAACCCTTCGCTGTAGCGGCGGCCGAACATCAGGCGGCCGGTGAACTCGTCGACGATGATGACCTGGCCGTCTTTGACCACATAGTCCCGGTCGCGCTTCATCAGGGTATGGGCCTTCAAGGCCTGGTTAACGTGGTGGGCCAGTTCCATATTGGCGTCGTCGTAGAGGTTGTCGACCCCCAGCATCTTTTCCACCTTGGCTACCCCGGCCTCCGTCAGGGTCGCCACCTTGGCCTTTTCGTCGACATTATAATCAATGTTCGGCTGCAGGCGCGGGATAATGGCAGCCACCGTGTAATACATCTCCGTGGGTTTTTCGGCCATACCGGAGATAATGAGCGGCGTCCGGGCTTCATCGATTAGGATACTGTCGACCTCGTCGACGATGGCGTAGTTGAGCTCCCGCTGGACCATCTCCTCCGGGTGCAGGGCCATATTATCCCGCAGGTAATCGAAGCCGAACTCGTTGTTGGTGCCGTAGGTAACATCGGCGTTATACGCTTCCCGCCGCTCGGCGGCGTCCAGGCCGTGGACGATCAGGCCCACCTTCAGCCCCAGGAAACGGTAGATACGACCCATCCATTCGCTGTCCCGTCTGGCCAGGTAGTCATTGACGGTAACAATATGCACCCCTCTGCCCGTCAGGGCATTGAGGTAAGCCGGCAGGGTAGCCACCAGGGTTTTGCCTTCGCCGGTCTTCATCTCGGCGATGCGTCCCTGGTGGAGGACGATGCCGCCCATAAGCTGGACGTCAAAGTGGCGCATCCCCAGCACCCTCCGGGAGGCCTCCCGGACAACGGCAAAGGCCTCCGGCAGCAGCTCGTCCAAGGTCTCGCCCCTCTCCAGGCGGCGATGGAACTCCGGGGTTTTGGCCTGGAGGTCGCTGTCGCTTAGGGCCTGAATCTCCGGTTCCAGGGCGTTGATGGCCTCTACCTGGCGGCTCAATTTCTTTATATCCCGGGCATTATCGTCAAGGAGATTATGCAATATACCCAGCACCATTTCTCCCTCCTTCGAAAACAACCTCTTGCGAAATGCTTATACTTAGCACCCCATTGCTTTGCCGGGTGACAGTCACGGGCGGCTTTGCTTCTGCACACCCCCCGGCAACAAATGCCAGCCCGTAATTTCCAGCTCAAAATAACATAAAAGGAACCGTGCTGGTTCCTTAAGAGAAAAACCTGCCTTGTATATTTTAACACGAAGTAAGACGGGTGGCAATCAATCGTTAACATGATAGCAGCGAGAGGCCAGGGCCTTGAGTACGGCCCGGGCTGCTGCCTGGCGATCATCGCCATCCGCCAGGGCCGCCCCTACCAGGTACTCACTCCCCTGGTGCGTGACCAGGATAATAGCGCAGACGGCCGCCCGGTGATGGGCTACCTCTACCCATACCAGGTCTTCCAGGGCTATACTCCAGTTGCTGCCGCAGCACTTTTCCAGGGCATTCACTGTAGCCGCCGCCACCAGCCGCAGATTGTATTCGGGGGCATTGGGCCCGAACGCATGTCCCTGGTAAATGGTTCCCCCCGTTCCGGCTTCCACTTCGACGGTGGCCTCCGTCTCCAGACCGCGGGTAAAAAGGTTGATGCTTACCAACCGCAACCGGTCTCCCTGTGTATCGGAAAGCCGCTCTTCCGCCACCTCTCCCGGCAGCTGTGGAAGTTCGACCTGAACAATACTTATTTTTTTATGATCAACGGCTACCCCCAATTGCACCAGAATGGCCGATTCCACATCCCGGACTATCTGCTTGGGGTTACGCCCGCTAACGGCCATGATATGTATTTCACTGATGCTCCCGTCAGGCTCCGTTACCAGACGGGCGCCCAGCACTCCCTTGATCTGACAGATAACCCTCTCATAATCCCCCGACCCCGGTTCACCTTTTTTAGTTTCTGGCAAAGCTCCTCATCCTCGATTTCCTTTCCTTGCTATAGTTTATATTCGCGCCGCCCCATAAAATCCCTGCCTGTCAGCTTAAAAATGGTCAAAAAAAGAGAAATTGGCCCCCAAACGGCCAATTTCTCCCATAATCTCCAAATGTCTTTATATTAATACTCCGGTTCGATCAAGCCGTAATTACCGTCCCGGCGGCGGTAAAGGACGTTGACTTCCTCGGTTTCCGCATTGGAAAAGACAAAGAAGCTGTGGCCCAGGAGATTCATCTGCAGGATGGCTTCCTCCACCGGCATGGGCTTGATGGGAAAACGCTTGGTTCGGATCAAGCGCGGTTCAGGCCCGTTTTCTTCCTCCGGCTGGCCGGCAGCAAATTCTTTAATGGTCCCGTTCTTTATTTTTTTATTAAGCCGGGTTTTATATTTGGCGATCTGTTTCTCTAATTTTTCAACCACCAGGTCGACGGAACCATACATATCCCCCGTGGCTTCCTCGCCCCGCAGGATATACCCGTTCAGGGGAATAGTCACTTCGACCACGTGTTTATCCCTGGTCACGGCCAGGTTGACCTGGATCTCATCGACACCATCCAGGTAGCGTTTGATTTTACCCAACCTCTTAGCGATGTACTGCCGTAAAGCGTCGGTGACCGGAAGGTTTTTGCCGCGGATGATTAATTCCATCCTTGAAGCACTCCTTTCAGATCCCTTTTTTCTATTATTCCCCATTAAAGGCCAAATTCCTGCTACCACTCCAGAAAACTCCTGCCGTTCCGGACCCCCAACCAGGACGGTTCCAACCTCCAGGTCCCCGGCTGCAATAATTATCCCCTGGCACCAGAAAGGCCCCGGCTCATGCCGGGGCCCGGTAGGCTAGCATTTTATTACATTGGCTGCCTGGGGACCGCGAGGTCCTTCCACGATGTCAAACTCGACCTCCTGTCCCTCAGCCAGGGTTTTGAAACCCTCTTCCTGGATGGCGGAGAAGTGGACGAACACGTCCTTGCCGTCTTCCCTTTCAATAAAACCGTACCCCTTCTCCGGGTTAAACCATTTCACCTTACCCTGCATCTTGTAAAAATTCCTCCTAAAATATTCTCCCTTGGGGCCGGGAGCACCTCCAAGTGTACCTATTTTAGCATGGTTAAAGATGGCTGTCAAATCTGCTTCTGGTAAATAAACCCCATCGCACCGGACCGGTACAGGGTAAATGGTGCCGGTGTCAAATTAAATTTGCTCCTGGTAAATAAAACGGCAAATATCTCTCACGACCTTAATAAATGTTAAATTTTGGATGATAAAACCGGCTCTTAAGTCCCTGTTTCAATCCACCCAAACCTGTGGATAAAGTGGATAACCCTGTTAATAACTTGCAATCACTGCTTGATCCCTGTGGACGGGAATGTTTAAAGCTCAATATTTTGTCGAACAGAGGATTCGCTATGGTTATTCATGGTGAAATATTTGCAATTGAGTCGATACCCGTTGCCAGGGTAACCACCTCGACAACGGCGGCACCGGCAGCCAGGAGGGCACCGGTGCAGGCCGCAGCCGTAGCCCCGGTAGTCATAACGTCGTCAACCAGGAGGAGACGATGGCCCTTAACCAGGGCCGGCTCCTGAACTTGAAATGCCCCGGCCAAGTTCTGCCAGCGCTCCCGCCGGGAAAGACCGACCTGGGGGGCCGTTTCCCGCATCCGGGCCAGGGCCTGCCCGGAAACCGCCAATCCCAGTTCCCTGCCGAGGGCCCGGGCCAGGAGCTCCGCCTGGTTAAAGGTGCGCGCCTGCAGGCGGGCCGCAGTCAGGGGCACCGGTATTACCAGGTGGGGGCGGGCCGATCCCAGTTCCTTGACAACAACACCGGCCAGGAGCTGTCCCAGGGGCGCGGCCAGGGAGCGCCGTCCCTGGTACTTGAAGGCCCAGATCAACTCTTTTAAGATACCCCTGTAGGCTCCTACCGCCCGGGCCCGCCGGAAGGGAGGCAATTCCTCCCGGCACTGGCGGCAGACCGCCCCCCCGCCCGCCGCCAGGAGGCGCCCGCAATACCGGCATGGATGGTACTTCTCCTGCCAGGAATATAGTTCCTGGTGGCACTGCGGGCAAAATAGCCCCCGGTCCACCGGCCGTCCGCACCAGGCACAGGTTTTCCCCCGGGGAAAGAGGAGATTGATAAACGCCGGCATGTCTTCGGGCCATAAACCTCCTCCGATAATAGGGTTCCGGCAAAAATAGTTGCCGCTACAAACTCAAGTTGCCTCCAGGTTGAGGCCAGTTCCCTTCAGGCGCCGGTTGCACCCTTACCGCGTCAAGTAACCCCGCCGGCGGGCCAGGCGGTTGAATTCCCGGATCTGGCGGGCAGCCTCTGCAATGGCGGGGCTCAAGTGCCGGCCTATAAACCATACCCTCCCGGTGGGATAAGCCGCCGAACGCCCGGCCCGGCCGGCGATCTGCACCAGGGTGCTGGCCGTAAAGACCCTGCCCTCCTCAGCGTAAAGGACAAGGACGTTCAGGCGGGGAATGGTAACCCCCCGCTCCATAACGGTAGTGGTCACCAGAACCGGGAATTCTCCCCGGCGAAAGGCAGCGATAACTTCCTCCCGCCTGGGGTGGGCGGCATGACAGCCCCGGACCCAGGCCCCGCCGGGGGCCTGGCCGGGCCAGGAGTCCAGCAACCATGCAGCCACCCCCTCCACCAGGGAAACGGCCGGGACGAAGAGCAGGAGCTGGAGCCCCGCCCCCAGGGTAGTATTTATACAGTTAACCATGGAGCGAGGCAGGGGGCCTGTCCCCGGCGGCCTAAGAAATGGTTCCCGGACGAACTCGGGTTCCGGGAGGGGGTGGCCGTGGTACCGGGCTGGCAAGTAAATAACGGCCAGCTTGCCCTTCCTGACCCTGGCCACCATCTCCGGGGGCGGGGTGGCCGTTAACCACAGGATCTGACCATGTTCCCGGCGCGCCCGCTCGACGGCATAGTAGAGCATGGGGTCCCCCGCCAGGGGGAAGGCGTCCACTTCATCGAGGATCACCAGGTCAAAACGGCGGTAGAAACGTAAGGCCTGGTGGGTGGTGGCCAGGATGAGGTCGGCCTCGCCGTATTTGCCCTGGCTGCCACCATATAGAGCCTGGATCCGCAGGCCCGGCCAGACGGCTTGCAGGCGCGGGTGGAGTTCCCGGATAACCTCCTTCCGGGGGCAGGCATAAAGGACTTTACGCCCGCGGGCCAGGGCGGCAGCAATGGCGCCATAGGCCACCTCAGTTTTTCCGGCGCCACAGGCGGCCCAGAGGAGGCACTCCTTTTCCTTATCCTGGCTGGCAAACCCTTCCGCCTCCCGGTAGGCGTCCGCCTGGGCCAGCGTGAGGTCAAACCGGAGCAGGGGGCGCACCACTGCCGCCGGCCTGGCCGGAGAACCCGCGGCAAAGGGCCAGGGCCTGGCGTACAGAGGACGGCAGCGGCGGGACTGGCCCATAGCCAGGCACTCCTCGCAGAGCAGGCAATCCTCTCGGCTGCAGGCGGCGCAGTTGACCTTTAAAAGCCCGGTAGCCTGGCCGCAGCGCCGGCACCGGGGGCGACCGTCAGGGTCATAACCCACCCCGGGCAGAAGCTTTATTTCACCTTCCAAATAAAGCCAGTGACAGAGGTCCTCCAGGGGGGTGTGCACCCCCAGTCTCCTCTCCGCCAGGGCCCGGGCCAGTTCCTCCCGCCAGAGGACCCTCCCGGCCAGGGTGTGCCTTACCAGGGCCAGCTCCTCCGCCGGTGGCGGTGGCAGGGGTTGGGCAGCTACCTTTTCCACCGGGGTCCAGGGTTTAAGGCCCATCCTGGCCCTGCCCCGGGCCAGCATTTCCATTATCCCGCCCCTGGTCACACGTTGTCCTCCTGTCGCCAGGTATCCTGCCACCAGGTCATGTAAAAAAACCGCCGCCCCGAGGGGTAACGGCGGTGTCAGGACCTCAAACTGCCGGTAACCGCGCTGCAGCCAGAAGGTTTGGTCCAGGCCGGGATTGTGGCTCAAGCCTACCCGCCATCCCCCATCGCCTTCCACCAGGTAGAGGGGACCTTGCCAGCAAAAGATCGGCTGCCGGTAACTGCTTCCCTTATTCATGGACACCCCGTTCCTTTTTCAGGAACTGATAGGCGCAGACACTGTTACGCCCGGTTGTCTTGGCCTGGTAAAGGGCACGGTCGGCCCGGGCAATGATATCCTTTTTATCGGTCCCGTCTACCGGCCAGACCGCCACACCGGCACTTACAGTAACGTGGATGGCCGTTCCTTCAGCTTGGAAGGTATGCTCGGCGATGGCCTTGCGGATCCTTTCCGCCACCTGCAGGGCACCGTGATAATCTGTATCGGGCAAAATGAGAGCGAACTCCTCCCCGCCGAAACGGGTGACAACATCCTGTTCACGGGTGCACTCCTTCAGGATGGTGGCCAGTTCCGCCAGTACCCTGTTACCGGTGAGATGGCCGTAGGCATCATTTATCTCTTTAAAGTAATCGATATCCAGCATTAAAACTGCCAGGTAACGGGGCTGCTGCCGGGAGTTCAACAGGTTGCTAAAGGCCTGCACGAAGTAGCGGTAGTTATAAATCCCGGTTAAATCATCAGTAATGGCCGCCATCTCCATGGCGGCCAGCCGCTTGCAGGCTTCTTGATACTCGTGACGGGTATATTCCACCTCAGCCTGCAAAGAAGCAGCCTGCCTGGCCTTAACCACCAGACCCACCATGAGGTAATAAAAGAAGCCCGCGATTGCAACCCAACCACCCAGGATAGCCCATGAAGACGGATTAGCCAGATTTTCTTTTAAAGTGCTGTATCCTCCCAGTATCAGCCCCCCTACCAGGCCTGCAAGGATTTCCTTCCTTTGCTTCCGATAAAGGGGCACCAGGACCGGTAAGAAGAGAAGCAAGGGAAGTGACGTGGCTGACGGCCAGCCACTTGTTAACTGCCAGCCAGCTATCAGTATCAGGTTCAGTCCCAGGATCAAAACCCGGGTGATAAAACCCGTGCTAAGAATTCCGATAGCCAGGATGAGGCCGTTAAATATACTCCAGGTCAACCCCCAATAGACAGTCGGGCCCGGTGGCGCTGCCAGGGACAAAAAAACGCCCCCCACTGTAACCAGCATCGCTGCCAACCAGTCGGCCCGCCCGAGCTTTTCGCCCATGGGTTAATTCCCCTTAAATAAGAATATATGCTTTATTCGCCACCAGTTATAATTTCTCCTTCTATCAAGTTAGCATTTTTGAATAAACCTGGTATAATTTGGCCCCGGCGCGGAAAAAGTTTGTTTCTTCCCGCAGGTCCAGGACTTCACCGTCCCCGGCGGTCAAGGCCGGAACCGCACCTGTTACCGGTGAGTCCCGGGCTATACAAAGTACCCGGCAACAGGGATAGGGATAGAGGAAATGGTGCAAGATAGCTAGGGTTGCTTCACAGGGTGCTTCGACAACCACCCACAGCTCCAGAGGTAAACCATGCCAGTAGCGCCAGCTAAAAAACTGGCGCAAGAGCCCTTCCAGGTATTCTCCCTGGTTACGTACTAAAATAACCAGGCGGTAATAATTTAACCCCCAGGCTTGATAACGCCGCCAGAGCCAGCCGTAGGCCAGCGCCAGGGAAACGACAGATGCCAGCAGGGTTACAGGTGCCTGGTAGCCCATAATCTCTTCACCCCCCTGCTCCATCCTATGCCTGGCGACCAAATAGGGTGCGAAGGAGGTGGCCAAAAATGGTTGCAACCGGCGATGCCTGCCTGCGCTGCGGTGCTTCCCTGAGCCTGATGGAGCGCCTTAGCCTGGAAGACGCCGTCGAGGTTCCCGGTATGGGGTCCCTGTGCCCCAACTGTTACCGGGAACTCTCGGCCGAAGAATACGCCCGCTACTTTAAATCCTGAGGGCAGTGGTTATTTCTTTTTGCAACAGGCGGAGACGCCCGGCGTCGGGCGCCTCCGCATATAAACGCAGGAGGGGTTCCGTACCGGAAGGTCTAAGTAAAACCCAGCTGCCGTCGGCCAGGGTCAATTTTACCCCGTCTACCGTCAAACGCCCGGTTACCGGTATGCCCGCTACCTTGGCGGGGGCAAAATCCGGTAATTCCTGCAGCACCCTTTCTTTAGTAGCCGGGTCTACCTTGATATCCAGGCGCTGGTTGACCAGATGGCCATAACTGGAATGCAAATCCGCCAAAATCTCCCCCAGGCTCCGGCCCCGGACCGCCCGCAGTTCAGCCACCAGGGCCGTCGCCAGGATGCCGTCCTTCTCCGGAATATGCCCCCGGATGCTTAAGCCCCCGCTCTCTTCTCCCCCCAGGATACAGCCCTTTTCCCGCAGGGCCTCTCCTATATACTTGAAGCCGACCGGGGTTTCAATTATCTCCAGGTCGTGGGCCCTGGCCAGGCGGTCCAGGTTATGGGTGGTGGCTACCGTCCTGGCTACCGGACCACGGTAATGGCGGTCCATGATTAAATGGGCCAGGACCAGGTAGAGGACCTGGTTGGCCGTCAGGTAGGTACCGTCCCCGTCTACTACCCCGAAGCGGTCGGCATCGCCATCCAGGGCCAGCCCCAGATGGGCACCTGTCTCCCGGACCCGCCGGCTGAGTTCCTCCAGGCCCCGGGCGCTGGGATCCGGTAAGTCGCCACCAAACAGGGGATCCCGGTAATTATGTATGGCCTGCACCTGGCAGCCGGCCCCTCGCAGGAAATCCTCCAGGTAGCCTATACCAGCTCCATAGAGGGGGTCGACTACGACCTTCAAACCGGCCTTCCGGAGGGCCTCAACGTCAATGAGCCCGTGCAGGTACTCCCGGTAATCGGCCTCCGGTTCCAATTCCCGGACCAGGCCCCGGCCCCGGGCTTCATCCAGGTTAAGGGTCTTCACTTCTCCCCCATTTATGACGGCAGCAATTTCTTTTTCAATGGCGGAGGTAATGGCAGGCACCGCTGGCCCGGCATATTCGGGGATAAACTTCAAGCCGCAGTATTCCGGAGGATTATGACTGGCGGTAAGCATTAACGCACCCATGGCCTGGTAATGCTTAATGGCCCAGGCCGTTACCGGTGTGGGCACCGCCCGGGACGGCAGGTAGACGGTAAAACCGCTGGCAGTCAGGACCTCGGCCACAGCCCGGGCAAACTCCGGGG
Source organism: Moorella thermoacetica (assembly GCF_001267405.1). Lineage (NCBI taxonomy): Bacteria > Bacillati > Bacillota > Clostridia > Neomoorellales > Neomoorellaceae > Neomoorella > Neomoorella thermoacetica. Next base: position 217,307 of record NZ_CP012369.1, on the reverse strand, counting down.
CCAGGAAACGGTTATCGTAACCGATAATGATCTTCCCGCTGCCGGCCTCCCGGAGCAGGTAATTGGCCGTGGCCTGGGTGACCAAGCGCACATTGGCGAAGGTGAACTCGTCGGCAATGACGGCGCGCCAGCCGTCGGTCCCAAATTTAATAGCCATAAGAGCTCTGTACCTCCTTTTAGTCAGGGGCGATCCTGCTCTTCCTTCTCTGTTTTCACCGGGCTTTCCGGGGCGTCGGTGATATCCACCGGGTTGATAATATCGTCCTCCTTGGTATTGACATAAAGGGTGCCGTTACTCCGGAGAACGGCATAGTCAACCTGGCTGATATCCTGTATCCCCTGGGCCTAGAGTTGCTGGATGAGCCACTTCTCGTCCAGGTGATTCTGCCGGAGATTCTGGAAGAGGATCTCCCCGTCTTCAATGAGCTCAGTGGGTACCCCTTCGTATTTGGTCGATAGCTTAAGGTCAGAAGGTGTCAGGGGTCGCTTCTGGGACTTGAGGAGCACGCTTAAGTCCCCGTCAGGCTCCATAATAGCATATTCAACATCGGCAATATCAAAGACATTTTTTTGCCGCAGCTGCATGGCCAGCTCATCAAAATTATAACGCATTTTCTTCATGTTTTCTTCCAATATTTTACCGTTATGGACGACCACTGTAGGCTCACCGGAGATCAATTTCCGGGCCGGCCTGCTCACCAGGACCGCATACCCGGCCAACCAGGTAAAAAAGGCAAAGAGGGTCAAACCCAGGAAGTGCATCCAGGTCTGGTTGGGGGCTGTATCGGTGGCCAGGACGGCGGCGATGCTGCCGAAGGTAATGCCGTTGATATACTCGAAAAAAGTTAACTGGCCTATCTGCTGCTTGCCCAGGATCCGAGTATAGATCAGGATGGCAAAGAAGGCCAGCAGGGTTTGCAGAAAAACCTCCACGAATTTCACGCTGATGTACCTCCTTCAAAATAGACTTCTGCCAAAAATGGTTACTATTGGCAGGCGCTTTACTACAGGCTGGCGGGTACAGCTACGGGCTCCGGTGGTTCTCAGCGAGCAAACTTGGCGCTCAGCCTTGCTCGGCGTCGGGGGTGGCTCGGCTTTATCTCTTTGATCATTCATAACGTGGCGTGGTACTTCTCGTTCCTGAAGCCACTTTGCGATCCCCATCCCGTTCACCGCCGCCTCGCTTCGGCTTCGCTGAGTTTGCTGACGCCTCGAACCAAGTCGCCCTCCGCCTGTACCCGCCAGCCCTTACCTGAACCCACATTTTTATGGTTTGTTGAGGGGGGGCGGCAGCCCCCCCATGAGGGGCTCCTCCGGAAAGGTCTTTACAACAACTCGCGTTTATGAAGGTAAAAGAGCAGGCCGGTACCGGCCACGATAAAGGCCAGGATTAAAAGGCCCTCAATAATCAGGTCGCGCAACCTTTTGCCCCCCGTTCCTGGAGATTTTCATTCCGTATTATTTCCCCAGGCGTGCCATAAATGCAAAAAGGACCGCAGTCAATGACTACGATCCTTCACATCTGCACCAGGAAATCCCTATTTCAAACTATCCAGGCGCTGCTGGAGGGCTGCCAGGCGCTTGCTGGCTGCATCAAGCTGTTGCCGGAGGGGTTCAAGGCGGTTATCTACCGCTTCCTGGACATAACTGCGGGTGACCACCGGGTCCTCCTGGGAGCCGGCAGCGGCCGCTCCCGCCCGGGCGCCACCAGCCAGCCCAAGCCCCAGGGTTAAAAGTAAAAGGGCTAGCAGAAGATAATTACGGCCATCCAGGGCTACCACCTCCCCTAGAACATGTGCAGGGTATTATGCCGGGTTTTAGCCCTGGCCAGGCCGCCCCTGCCAATAATCCCCAATTTATCGCAACCCACCAGGATAATTACCGCCAGCCCGATCAGGATCAGCACCCCCTGGTCCGTAGCCACCCGGCTAAGGAGGATGGCGCTGCCACCCAGGCAGGCATCAACGAGGTAAATAACCCCTACTGCCTGGCGCTGGCTCAAACCCTGGGCCAGCAAGCGGTGGTGCAGGTGCCCCTTATCCGGGGCAAAGATGGGCCGGTGATTGAGGAAGCGACGGACAATGGCAAACATGGTGTCCAGAATTGGCAGTCCAAGGATTACCACCGGGATAAAGAGGGATATTACCGTAGCGCTCTTGGTCAGGCCGATGGTAGCCAGGGCCGCCAGGTTAAAGCCCAGGAACATGGACCCGCTATCGCCCATAAAAATCCGCGCCGGGTGAAAGTTGAAGGGCAGGAAACCCAGGACTGCTGCCGCCAGAGCCAGGGAGAGAAAAGCTACTACCAGCTCGCCGTTGAACCAGGCGACAACGGCGATGGTTACGGCCGCTATCAAAGAGGTTCCTGCTGCCAGCCCGTCCAGTCCGTCGACAAGGTTCAAGGCGTTGGTAACGCCTACCAGCCAGAAAATAGTAACCGGGATAGCCAGTTTCCCCAGGATAAAAAGGCCATCGAAGGGGTTGGTCAGGAAATCCACCCGGACACTGAAGGCCACCAGGATGACGGCCGCTATGATCTGCCCCAGGAGCTTCAGCCGGGGGCTCAAGGAGCGGATATCATCAATTATACCCACAAGCATGATAAAGGTCCCGGCAAGGAAGAGCCCCAGGTATTCCTGATGGCGATACCCTCCCAGCCAGTAAGCCAGCATAAACCCCGCATAAATGGCCACCCCTCCCAGGCGGGGCATAAGGGTATGATGAATCTTGCGGGCGTTGGGTTTATCTACAGCCCCCAGGCGGGGTGCTATCCGGCAAAGCAAAGGTGTCAGTAAGAAACTGACTATCCCGGCTAGTGCCAAGGCCAGGATATCCACCTGCGGTTCCTCCTCTTACTCGATCTTTTCGCCCACGGCAAAGAGAAGCTCGCCCTCGGCGGCCAGCTCTTCGCCGACGAAGGCCCGGCCGTAGCCCTTACCGACCCGGCCCTTGAGCTTGATAATCTCCGTCTCCAGGCGCAAGACATCCCCCGGGACTACCTGGCGGCGGAAGCGGACCCGGTCCATACCGCCGAAAAGGGCCAGCCGGCCCTGAAATTCCGGCAGGCTCAGGAGAGCCACCGCCCCGACTTGAGCCAGGGCTTCCATTATCAGTACCCCGGGCATTACCGGTTGGCCGGGAAAATGACCGCTGAAATACCATTCGTTACCGCTCACGTTTTTCTGGCCCACTGCCCGCCGGCCCGCCTCTACCTCCAGGACCCTGTCGACCAGCAGGAAGGGGTAGCGATGGGGTAAAATCCCCTGGATAGCATTCCAGTCCACGTTGTCACTTCACTTTATACATATGGTTCTTGGACAATAGTAATAAATATATTCGCCACTTATCCCCTTATTCCTGCCGGCATTAGAAAACTCGCTCCAGGCGCCGCCGGATCATGGCGGTGATGAAGGTCACTTCCTCTACCTTCAGCCACCGGGCCAGAACCCAGAAAGCCAGGCCCCCGCCCCCCATTAACAACGTCATCCGCACGAGGAGCCCCAGGAGGGGCCGCGACCAGGTGAAAACATGCAGGCCTCTTCCGGCCAGCCAGACCAGGAGTCCCATGCCCATGGCCGCCAGGAAAATCCGCAACATGGTACTTAAGAGCAAGGTTACTTTTAACTCCGGCAGGCGCCGGTAGAGGGCCAGGTAAAGCATCAGGGCGTAGATGCTGGCCGCCAGGGAATTGGCCAGGGCCAGGCCGCCGTGCCCCAGGCGCGGGGCCAGGAAATAGCTAAGGAGGATGTTCAGGCCAACGGAAATAATACCTGTAACCACCGGGACAACCACATCCTGGAGGGCGTAAAAGGCCCGGGTAAGGATGGGATGCATGGCCTGAGCCAGGAGGCCAACAGAATAAAAGAGTACCGCCACAGCCGTCATGGCCGTAGCCCGGGGATCGAAGGCCCCGCGCTGGAAGACCAATTGCACCAGGGGCACCCGCAGGACAATCATCCCGACCGCCGCCGGCAAAATAGTCAGAGCCACCAGCCCCAGGCCGCGGTCCGTCAGGTGGGCCATTTCCCGGCGGTCATTAAGGGCCGCCTGCTCGGCCAGGGAGGGAAAGATGGCGGTGGTCACGCTGGCGACAAAGACCCCCAGGGGCAGGTTCACCAGGCGGTTGGCAAAGTCCAGGGCGGTAATACTCCCGGGCTCCAGCTGGGAAGCAAAAAAGCGGTTCGTCGCCAGGTAGAGCTGGACTACCGCCAAACTGAAACATACCGGCAGGAGGTGCCGGCCGATTCTCCGCACTGCCGGGTGACCTGCCATGAGGCTGCAGGTGTAGTGGAACTGCAGGCGCGGCAGGTCGGGAAGCTGGATTAACAGGTAAGCCACGAAGCTCAGGACAGTACCCACCGCCAGTCCGGTGATACCAAAGGCTGACCCGGCAAAGATCACCGTGGCAATAATCACCAGGTTGCTCACTGCCGGCGCCAGGGCCGGGGAAGTAAAGATATAACCGGCGTTTAAAATACCGCTGACCAGCATGCCTGTACCCATAAAGGCCAGGGAGAGGAACATAATCCGGGTCAGCTTGACAGCCAGATCGAAGACCGGCGCCGGAAAACCCGGCGCCATGAGCCGGACCAGCCAGGGCGCCACCCCAAGGCCCACAATGGTCAGCAATCCCAGGATCAGGGCCGTCCAGTTGCCCACGGCGCTGGCTACCGCCCACCCCTGGTCGCGGTCGCCCCGCACCAGGTAAGTAGTGACCACCGGCACCATCACCGTCACAAAGGCCATCCCCAGGATGGTTTGCAGGAAAAAGGGGATGGTGTAGGCCACCAGGTAAGCATCGGTGGCCGGCCCGGCGCCGAAGCGGGCGGCAATACTGGCATCCCGGACAAAGCCCAGCACCCGGCTCAAAAGGTTCAATACCAATACAACACTCGCCGCCCGGGCCATCCGGGCTACCGGCGTGCCCTCAGGACCCCGGGCTGGCTTGCCATCATTCGCGACTGCCATAGGTCAGGGCCGGTAATCAGCCCCTTGCTCCTTTCCGCAAATACTCTATTACCAGCCGGGCGGTGTCCAGGGCCAGAGGCCGCAGTTCGGCCACCGCGGCCTGTACCCGCCGGGCGTTTTCCTCACGTTCGGCCAGGGCCTGTTTGACGGCTGCTTCCAGGCCGGTATAACTGACACTCGCCAGAAAGCCGGCGACCGGCTGCTCCATCATCCTGGCCAGGGCCGTCACTTTGGGGTCATAGGGCAGGGCCAGGAAAGGAACCCCCATCAAAGAAGCCAGGATCAGGGCGTGGAGACGCATGCCGATCAAAAACTGCAACCGGCCCATCAGGCCCATCAGGGCCGGCAGGTCCAGGTTTTCCCGTAGAACAACTGCCGGACTGTGCATCAGGCGGGCTACCTGGCGGCAGGCGTCGACATCAGCGGGAAAGTGAAAAGGCAAAAATAAAACCTGCCACCCCCCGGCCACGAGCTCGTCAGCTACCCTGGCCAGGGACGGCCAGCACTCCTCATACCCCGGCCAGGAGCGCACTGAAATCCCGATCACCGGCCCGGAAAGCTCCAGTTGCTCCCATTTATCCTGGCCGGGCCGCAGGTCCATATTTTCAGGCTCCAGGCCCAGGACCGGGTCGGCCGTTACATAGACCGGCGGCCGGGTAACCCCCAGCTCTTCCAGCAGCCGCCGTGACTCGCTGTCCCGCAGGGAGATAAGCTGGACGCGGTTTAATACCCGGCCCGTCAGCCAACGGCTCCAGTGGCGTTTCAAAGGGCCCAGTCCCTGGGCATAGACGATTACCGGCTTCCGCAATAACCGGGCCAGCAACACTATACCCAGGTAATAGAGCAGGCTTTTAGGCCCGGTAACATCCTGGAACAAACTACCCCCACCGCTGATAACCAGGTCGGCCCGGCGGATAGCCCCGGCCACCCGGACCGGGTGCCAGCGGTCTACTGCCCGGACCTTTAAACAGGCCGCCGTTTGCTCCGGACGCCGGGAAAGGACAGTGATCTCTATGTCCGGTTCCAGGGAGCGCAAGGCTTTAACGATGCTGTAGAGGACCGCCTCGTCCCCGGCGTTCTGAAAACCGTAATAACCGGAGATTACTACCCTGGCCAAATTCCGTTCCTCCTCCAGAAATGCCCGGCCTGGCGGACTGCCAGAACCAACAGGACGCCGATCAGGAGGCCCAGCCAGAGGCCGTTGAAGGTCCTGAGCAGGGAAATAAGGAAGGGAATATGAAGGTGGCAGTAGGTGTTGACCAGGGATATCTGCCCTACCAGGCCCAGGAGCCACAGGAGCAGGTAACGGTGCTGGTAACCCAGGGTCAGGCTCAAGAGCAGGAAGGGGTAGCCCAGAAGAAACTCCTTGGTCCGCGGCCGGGCCAGCAAAGCATTGCCCAGGAAAGAACGCATCTGCCCTTCAAAGGGCAGGAGCCCCACTCCATCATTACCGCTGCGGCTGATATAAACCAGGCCGGCTGCAGCAACCACCACTGCCAGGATGACGAGTTTGACGGTCAGATCGGCATCAAGCCAACCCCTGAGGATAGTCCCCGTGCGTCGCCCCTCCCGGCGAATAATAACCGCCGCGGCAAAGATAACCAGGGGTACGATAAAAGCGATCTTGACGCCGCTAAATTGATTGATCTTAAGGATGAAGGTATTGTCAGCCAGGATGGCGGCGATGGCCACGGCCCCCAGCAGGGAGATGAGGGCCGTCCGGAGTAAAATGGCCACACTGGTTCGCAAACTACGGGGCTCCGGCGACCAGGCCGTGAGCAGTCCCAGGGTCGGGAAAATAATCGCCGCCCCCAGGGCCATAATCTTCCGGGCCAGCAATACCTGGTAGTTCAAGCCCAGGACTCCCGTCCAGGCCAGGAGTCCCAGGAGACCGAGGACCAGACCCGGACCTTCGAGGCCCAGCTCCGCTAGTAGCAGGACCCCGGCTGCCAGGATCCCCAGGCCGATTAAAAATACCCATAACCGCGAGTAAGGAAAGGCGGCGAAGGGCATGGCCCGGCCGGTGGTCAGGCCGTCGGCCGCCAGCATCTTACTTACTTTGCCCACAAAATTAAGGTTGTCCTCCAGCCAGCTGGCCGAACCCGGGGCAAACCTGAACCGGACAATGAGGAGACGCACGTTCCGCTCCCGGGCCGCCAGCTCAAGGCGTTCCAGGGCTGCTGCCGGAGACATAGTATTCATTTCCTCGGCGCTGATGCTGTGCACCCGGATGGCCCTTTTATCCAGGAGCATGACCAGCTGGTTGATTCCCGTCTGGGGGAAGAACTCCACCAACCCCACGGGTACCTGGAGCTGGTCTACCTGAGCCGCCAGGTTGACCAGATAGCGGGGGTAACCGGGCAGGTCTTTATCGGAAAAAAGCAGGGCGGCAAGATCATCCCTGTAGGCGGCCAGGGGCCGCAGGGTCGCCGCCAGGGTCGCCGGGTTGGCGCCGTACCAGTTCTTTACCTGGGGAACAATCAAGAGACCAAGCTGGCGGGCCATTTCCAGGTCTTTAACCGGGAACCCCAGGCCCAGATTCCCTAATTCCTGGACCGGCAGGGGTACCCCCAGGGCGGTAAAGCCCGGGCCGTCAAGTACCTGAAGCCGGCCCGGGACTTTATTCTCCAGCTGGAGCTCCAGTTGTCCGGCCAGCTCCCGGTCCCGGGTAAAGAGATAGGTATAGTCGTGCCTTACCTGCCCCTGGAGGGCCGCCGGGAAGAAGGCGAGCGCTTCATCCCCGGGTTTAACCCAGATTTCCTGCTGGAGATCGGCAATAGTCGGTTCTTTGAAAAGGACGGCATTTACTCCCTGCTGCTGCAGGCGGATGAGGGTTTCCCTGGTCGTCAAGCCGCTCCACCTGGCCAGCTCTTGCACCTGCTGGAAGTCCACCGCCACAGTTACGGCTTTATTGGCCTCCTCCAGGCGCACCCTGTTGACGACCACCACCCCGGCCGCCAAAGTCGCCAGAATAATCACGGCCCACAGCAACGGCCGGTAACGCCAACGTGACAAAACAAAATCCCTTCTTCCCCTGAAGGTTACAAAAAGGAGATATTCGCCACGCAGCGACTGAATCCTTCTTGGGGCGCCAGGTAACTTATAGTTAATGCAAAACTCCGCCAGGTTATGACCGGCGGAGTTTCACCAACCCTGTACGGCGGTTTCGATTACAGGATTATCTTCCCTCCGGAGAGGACCAGTTCGCCATCCAGGTATAAATCCGGGGCCGTAATCACGCCGTCAATATGCACCCCCGCCCTGGTCTCGCCGCCAAAGGTCGTGTTGTCGCCAAAGGCCAGGTGGACGGTGCCATAGACCTTTTCGTCTTCTAAAATATTGCCCGTAACCCGGGCCTTTTCATTGGTGCCTATACCCAGCTCGGCCAGGTTCCTGGCCGCAGGATCATCGCCGAGTAGCTTGAGGAGCTCTTCCCCTTCCGGTCCCTCGACGGCCGCCAGTCTCCCTCCGCGGATAGTGACCTTAATAGGCCCTCTCAGGCGACCCATACCAGCTACTGAGCCGTCAATAATGGTTTCTCCTTCGGCCCTCCCCTCCAGGGGGGCGATATAGGCCTCACCGGAAGGCAGGTTACCCGCTTCCCCGGGGTGACGGTACAGGCCGGTGCTGGCTACACCCTGGCGCCCGGCCAGAGAAAGGCGCAGCTTAAGGCCGTCTTTTACCAGCAGGGCCGTTTGGGCCGTCGAAAGGCGCCGGGCCAGCTCTGTGCTCAGCCGGGCCACTTCGTCATAATTGGCCGCCACCGCTCCGGCGAAAAACATATCCTCGCTGATGCCGGGCATGGTTGCCACCCGCGCCCCGACCTGGCAGGCCTGAATCCTGGCCCGGGTGTGGGTCAGGGAGTTCCTGGTCGGGCAGATAACCACCCTGGCCTTTTCCATAGCCGCCGCTACCGGCAGGGGGGGTTCGGCCCCTGGCCTGGCGGTAGGCGGCATTTTAATGATCGAGGCCACGGCACCGCTTTCTACGCCGGCCTGAAAGATGGCTTCCCCGATAGCTGCCGTCTCCGTGTCGGTAACAACCAGCAGGGTCTCGCCTTTCTCCAGGGCCATATTCACCCGCAAGAGCTCCCTGGCTACTTCTTTTAGGGTTGGCAAAGCAACCACCTCCCCGTCAGGATACCAGTTCTATAAGGGTACGCGCAGCCACCGCCCGCGGCAGTATAACCGGGATACCGGTGCGCCTGTTGATCTCCCTCTTCATGCTCATATTAAATCCTATACAGTCCAGGACAATTAATTCTGCCTGCCATGCCTGTAACCTGGCCGCCGCCTCCCAGATGGCGTCGACCGGCCCGTAGGGCGAAGCCGCCTCGACAGCCAGGTCGCTGCCGACCCCGGCCCAGCGTTTCCGGGTCTCCTCTACCTGGCCGGCATCGGGGACGATCACTCCCAGCCGCCTCCCGGTCGCCACAGCGGCGGTAAAATGATGCAGGATTAGCTGGGGTTTCAGAATTAACCTCCGGCAAGAAAAGGGCGGGAACTCTCCTGTACACAGGAGCAAAACAGCCTCCGCCCCCGCTGCTACCACCCCGTCGATCCGGGCCTGCATCAGCGGCAGGATCTTCTCCTCGGCAATCCTTACCGAACTGCCGTCCCGCAGCCTGGTAACCAGGACATAATCCCCGGGTCCCGGCGCCAGAGCCGCTATTTCCTCACGGGTCAAACCGTCCAGGGCGCCCGCCTCCAACACTTCTATACTGTCCCCGAGGATCTCCTTTATTTCCGGGACCACGTCAACCCGGGGCGACTGCCCGATGGTTATCGCGCCAACTTTCCTGGTCACTCGGATGTCCTCCCTTCCTTTTTTACCGGTACCGGTACGCGGGGACAGGTGTCCCCGGCAGGGCCTACTGTTCTTTCCCCAGGGTCTGGAGGTGGTTCATGGCGCCGTAAAGGGCCTTTAGGCGCTCAAATTCTTCCCCGTCATAGAAATGGCACTTACCCTGGCCGAAGGCCTTGGCCACTTCGATACAGAAACGCACCACCGCCTCTATATCTACCAGGTGGGTGGCCCCGGTGGCGCATCCCGGCACCGGCACCTCGGCGGTAATGGCTACCCCGACAACCGGCACCGCTGTAGCTACGCACGGCTGCAAAATGCTGTTCAGGTGATAAAGGCCGTTGCCATAGGGGGTAATATCCTGGGTGGTGAGGGGGAAGACCACCGGCAGTTTACCGGTGACAATCTGCATCAGGTCGAGGAGGTCCTCGCTGATCCGCAGGATATACCCCTCCTTAACCGTCGGCGAGATGGCAAAACCGCGATGGTTGATGACCCTGTTACCCTTGGTAGTGTCGACGGAAAGAATGGCGTCCATGGCCGGGTCGACCTCGTTGCGGTTCATTTCGGCGATATCTACCGGTGAATCCATAAAAGGTACCGGATCGTGGGGCCTGGTAGGCGCCTGGGGACAGATATGGGTGGCGATAATGACGTCCCCGGTTAAGGTGTCGCCGTTCTTTTGCATGGCCCCAGTTTCAAAGCCGTGGCTACAGCCGCCAGGGCGCCGTCACCGTCGGAGACAAAGCCGATCCTCTCCGGCCTGGCGCCGATGCCGCCGAGGCGGCCGATAATCCCCAGGGTGGGCGCCTCCCCGCCTCCCATTTTCCCGTTGCTCCCGGGAATCCTGACTTTGATGAAATCGGTGGAACCTTTGGGCCCGGTGATACGCTTGACTTCCACGTCTTCCAGGCCGGCTTCCTTCAGCAACCCGGCCACAGCCCAGCCATCGACACGGGCGCTGTCAAGGAGCTCATAGGCGGTGATAACTTGTTTGAAGGACACTGTCAATACACCCCTCGTCTGGAAATGGAAATAACTCTGGCGAAGATGCCTATGAGAAGATATACTTGATTACTTCTTTGCCGGTGGCCTTTTCGACCACCTGGAAGAGTTCGGGGGCCTTCATGCCCCGCCCCAGGATCAGCCGGTCGCGGTGAACGTGTAGAATGGCTATCTCCTGGCCGGCCTTGATCTCCGCCGAAGATAAGGGCAGGCCGGTGGTCAGGTCCATGGTGGCCAGCAGGTCAGGAAAGGTCCCTTTCCGCACACTGCCGATTTCCAGGGTCATATACTCGTTCCAGAAGGTGAGTTCTGCCAGCCTGTCACCATCCCGGACAACCACCCTGCCGACGTCGAAACCTCCGGTCGTTTCCAGGTCGACGGCGGCTACCCGGCCTGTAAAGGCAATCTCTCCCTGTAAAACCCCGGCCACCCCTTCGATGACCGGCAGGGGCCCCCTGGACCGGTTCTCGATAATGGTCCGGCCCACGGCAATACACCTGCCGATGGCTCCGGGGGCGGCATTCTCCCTGGCATAACCGGCGGTAACCGGGTTCCGGGCCACGGCCACCATGCCGCCGGCCTGCACCGAGGCCTGCCGGACCAGGGCGGCGGCAGTCTCCAGGGACCCGGAGGCGAAAACCTCCACATAGCTATTGGTTTGCGGGTTGCCGCCAACGGCCACCTGCCGGGAAACATAACCGGACAGCCGGTGCAGGCCCATGGAGCCCATGACCCCGGTGGGGTGGGCCCTGCCGTTGCAGGGGGCATCGACAACCGGTATCCCCAGGGCGGCGGCCTGCAGCCAGCCGTTGACAGCAGCCAGGCCGCCGCACTCATTGGTGATTAAGCCCCGGATCTCCTGGCCCGTGTACTTTTGAAATAACTCCACGGTACGGATATAATGCACCGGCTTGACATAGACCGTCCTGGCCGCCGGCGCGCCTACAGCCGAAACGGTAAGGAGGACGGCGTCCTCAGGGAGGGAATCCAGGGTTATCAATTCGGGACTGCCGAGTTCTACCGCCAGGCGGGCGGCCTGGCGCCCCATTTCCATGGAGCCGCCCCCGCCTCCGCCCAGGATGGCCCCTCCCAGGACGGCCGCCTCCACGACCTCATTATCAAGGATTATCCTTGAGCCCATTACCATTTCCCCTTTCACTACCGCCACCTGGCTTTATATACCTAGTTAAAGAAACCGTAGAGGGCATCGCCGGCGATAAAGCCAGCTGCCAGGATGGTCATGGGGGTCTCCGCTTCCCGCCCCTTAAACTTCAAAACCAGGGTGCGGATCAAAATCCCCGCCAGCACGGCATAACCCGCCAGGGGATTGAGGATTAAAAGGCCGGTGGCCAGCATGATGCCCAGCTGTTTTTCAGAACCGCCCAGGGCCTGAATCAGGGCTCCGGGTATGGCCCACAGGACCAGATTTTTGATGATAGCCGCGTCTACCCCCGCTTTGATGGTCGCCGCGTAAACCTTATCCACCGGCGGGAAGAGGCCCTGGCGGAAATAGATACCGTGGGTCAGGGTGACCATGGCCCAGGCCACGACCAGGCCTGAAGCACCTGCCAGGAACTGCTGCCAGCGGCCGTCAAGCTCAAAACCGCGATCCCGGCCTTCACCCCTGAGGATCCAGCCGGCCTTAAAATCATAACCGGCGTCGGCAAAGGCCGGCCCCCCCGAAGCGACAAAGCCCACCAGCAGGGCCAGGGCCGGGGCCGGGAAGCCGAGGGCCATGCCGATGACCAGGAAAATCAGGGCCGTGGCAAAGGCCGGGAACCAGCCGGCGTGCATGGCTGAAAGCCCCACGATAAACTCAGCCAGGATGCAGGAAACGGCGGCGAAAACGGCCCAGAACAGCAACTGCCACGCCGGCATGCTGGTGTAGAGGCCGCCCAGCATGGCCAGGACCAGGGCTGCGACGATATAGAGGCCAAAACCCCGGGCCAGGCCTTTAGCGACCTGTTTTTCACTCCGCGTATAGTTAGCGGCCGCAGGGGCATCCCCGGAAGCCGTCGTTTCTTTCCTTCCCTTTAGAAGAATGAGCAATATCTGGATTCCGGCCACCAGACCGGCTCCAATCATCATCCCGTGGGGGATATAGAGTTTATCAATATCAAAGCCAAAGAGTTTTACAGAATAACCCCTCAGCAGCAGCCCAAGGCCAAACATGGTCAAAGCCCAGACATTGCCGATAAAGGCCACCCCGAAGGCGGACATGGAAACCTTGAAGTAAGAACCAATGATCCCGATAATGGTGCCCCAGACGAGTAACCAGGCCCTCTTGCCGCCTTCATCACCGGCATAGATGGCTTCGGCTGCCGCCACACCCGGCGGCCAGGCGGCCTGGCCGGGGAAAATCCGGGAATCGAAGAACCAGTACAGCATGGCCCAGTCAATGAACATGCCCATGGTCGCTCCTATGAGCATGGGCACAACCAGGTCGGGACGGCCGAAGAGGTAGGGAATGCCGATAGGCAGCAGCAGGGAGTTGGCTGCCCCGAAGGTGGCGCCGGAAATGGTCGACTGGACCAGGTTCTGGCGGTGAATGGAACGGTATTTGGCCATCCACCCTCCCGGGATGCGCGACAGGGCGAGGGCTACCAGTACCCCAATGATGGCCGTGTTGGGTGTGACCCCCAGGGTAGTAAGGATCTGCAGACCGATAATCGACCCCAATACCGAGAGAATAATATTGAGGATGAGGACGGCTGGTTCAAATGCCCTGGGGTGCTTTTCCACTGTAGCTTTCCCTTCGATCAAATTACTCCTTCTCCTTTCAGCGCGGCAGGACATACGAGGCGATGAGTCCACCGGCCTCCACCGCATCGATGACCCTTACCCCTAAATGCTTTTTTATGTCTCCTGCCAGGCCAATGGTTGAATAACCTGTACAAGCAAAAACGATGACGTCGGCTCCTTTTTCGACCAGCAACCCGGCGGCCTTGAGGGCCTGCTTTTTGCCCTCGGGTGTCATCAGGTCCCGGGTGTTGGTAACCCCCTCGGGCCTGGCCTGGGCAACCATACGCCGGCCCAGGACCGCGGCCACGGCTGCCGGGGTAGATTCCATGAGGTTTAAAACCCCTATCCTTTCCCCTGCGGCCAGGGCTACGGCCGCTGCCGCCGACCCGGCGCCGATAACGGGTACTTTACAGGTTGCCCGCACCTCGGCCAGGGCCGGATCCGCGGCACAGCTGATAAAGATCGCCCCGGCTCCTTCCTCCTCGACCCGGCGGGCCAGCTGCACAATTTTGGGTACAGCCACCCTTTCAGTCTCGTCGTCATAAATGCCCCGGGGCTGATCCGGGATGCAATAGCTGCGGGTAGGTATCCCGTAGCGCTCGCTGATCAGGCGGCCGTGGGCATTTAGCAGGTCTTCGTCGTCAGTAGTCAGGACTCTAATAACCGCCAGCATACCTGATCCTCCTTTACAAATATCGACAAATTAATACCTAGAGCAGGATTATATAAAAAAAGCCGCCTGGCATCCATGGCCGAACGGCATAAAAATAGCGGGGCTTGTTTTGTGCAACTCGCACAGCTCACTGTTCCGACCTGATGAGGCCCCGGGCTTTGAGGGCCAGCCAGAGGGCCAGCCGTTCATCCGGCGAATCCAGGTCCCGCCCCAGGAGCTCCTCAATCCGCTGTAAACGGTAGCGCATGGTGTTGCGGTGGATATAGAGTTTCGCGGCGGAAGCCATTACATTCCCCTGGCACTCCAGATAGACCCGCAGGGTTTCCAGGAGTTCTTCCCGGTTTTTCACTTCCGGCCGGTCCAGTTCCCCCAGAACCGAACGGTAAAACCTCTCCAGGGTCTCACCCGATTGTCCCAGGACATGATATAACTCCACATCCTCCCAGAAGGCGACGGTGCCTTTCCCATTGAGACGCCGGGCCAGCCTGATGGCCGTCCTCGCTTCCTGGTAGCGCTCGCTAATCTCCATAGGATCCGCGGCTATGGAGCTTATCCCAATGGTAACGGTCACGCCATCCAGTTCCCGGGCGATTTTAAGCTGGATAGAAGCGGCCAGTTCCTGCAGCATACCGCGCAATACCCGCCAGTCTTCCGCCCCCCGGATCTCCCTGCCGTTTGCCGGCAAAATGCCGACAACACTGTCACTGCGCTGCACGGTCAGCACCCGCCGGTCAAAGGCCATGAAGCAGGAGTTTACCGCCCGGTGGAAGCGGCGCTTTAACACGCCGGCATTGGCCTCCTGGGCACCGGGCTGGTGCAGGAGGTAACCGGTGAAATCATCTATATCAATGGCCATAATGACCTTGGGTTCCTCGAGGAGAATCCCCAGGGCCTCGGCCCTGCTGATGGCGAGTTCACGGTGGCGCAGGGCTCCGGCTATCAGGTCCTCCAGTAAATCCCGCTGCAGGCTCCTCCGGGCCTCGACAACGGCTTCTTCCTTGACCATCTGCAATGCCGTCACTGTGACGGCGTGTTCCAGGGCGATCTGATTGAGTTCACTCAGGGGCGTCTGCCCATCCACCAGTATATAGCCATAGCGGTGCTCCCTGACATCAATGGGGGCGACAAAATACCGCCTCCGGACATTCCTGGACCAGAGGGTTATCTCCACAGCTTTCTGGGCTGAATGTAACCTCTTGATTTCCTCCGGTGGCAATTGCAGGGACCCGCCCGCAGACCCCTTACCTGACACTGCCCCTGACACTGCCAGGGGCTGCAATTCCTCGTCGCAAATAACCACCTCCCGCTCCACCAGGGTCGCCAGGGCCGCAGCCACCGCCTGGATGTTGCTCGCCTCCAGGGCCACCCTGGTGAGCTCACGGTGGACCCTTTCCGAATACTCCAGTTGCCGCGCCTGTTCATTGACAATGGCCGCCATGAGGGGGTTGGTAATCTCGACGTAGGGAATATCATCGGGAACATCCAGGAGGGGTATCTTTAATTCATCCGCCAGGCGCCGCATCTCCTCCGGTACCGAGCCGATAAAACGGCCGAACTTTACAGCCAGGCCGGCCCCATTTGTCCTGGCCAGCTCCAGCAGTAGATTCGCCTGCGCCCGGGGATCGTTCCTGATAGCATAACTAGTTGTAATGATAAGCTCGTTGGCCCTGAACCACCCGCGGGGATCGGGTATCTCCAGGATGTCCACATATTTTATAATTCTTTCCAGCCCGGCCTCGCCGGCCACTACTTTAGCCCGGCGCAGGCCGCCCAGCTTCAAGGCTTCCCTTACCGTTATGCCCATAAAACCTCACTTTAAGCTTCCTGGGGGCTGAAGGGTACAGCCTCCGGCCCCCGGTGGTTTTTGGCTTGCAAACTATGTGCTCAATTGCTAAAGCGGCGGCTCGGCTTTATTTAAGCTCAAATTGCATTGTTCGCTGGCGGGGGCGCAAGCCCCCATGGAATCCTCTTTCATCATAACATACCCGATCAAACACCGTTCAACAACAGGGGTGCTGCCCGGACAGCGGCCCGGTCTTGACAAATTAAGGTTCCTGGCGTATAACCAATGCTGGAACTAAATCGACCAGCGGAGGTGGTAGCCATGCCAGTATACGAGTATAGATGTGCCAAATGCGGGGTATTTGAAAAAGAACAGAGGATAACCGCCCCGCCGCTAATGGAATGCCCCACCTGCGGGGGTCCGGTGCACCGGATAATCAGCCGCAACATAGGTGTTATCTATAAGGCCGGCGGTTTCTACACCACCGAAAACCGCAGCCAGGAATATAAAAACAAAGCCAAAGAAGAGAGCAAAACCTCTGAAGTAAGCAAAGCCAGTTAAAAGATGGCCGGTCCCTGGAAAAAGGGCCGGCCATCAATTTTTTTGCAACCTCACCCTCCATGGCATATACTGGCAGCAAAGGAGGTGTCTCCCTTGCTGTCCGATTGCCACTTGAACACCGACGAAGTTGAACTCCACATCGATAATGCCGTCATCCGGGTTATTCGCCGCCTGACTTACGACCTGCCCCACGAAGTCTCAGCCTTTATCCCCAGGGCCGAAATCCGCCGCCGGCGATACGAAAACGGCCGGCTGGCCTGGGAAGAAGAGGTAATCTTAAATAGCCTGACCGTCGTCCACTCCCCCCAGCGCCCTCCCACCGGAGAAAGGCCCCCGGCCGCCGGGCCTGGCTCTGGAACAATCCCTGCCGGCCCGGCCGGGAAATCCGAGGGTTGCGGTTCGGTACCAGGAATCGTCCCTCCGCCAGCCGCCCCGGCGGCCACCCACCCTGCCGGCCGGGTTGCCGGCTCCAGGCCGGCCCGCCTTCGTTTGCACTATTCTTAGGTTTACTACCTGGAGAGGTGCCGGGCCCGGGGAAACTGCCGGTGGACAGCAGCAGTAAAATGAGGATTAAAAAAAGAGAGAAAGGGTCCCGCCCTCTCTGGCCATCCTTTCATTTATCATTTTTCCTGAACTCTTTCTTCTGTAACCCGGACACCTGGATTGTTTGTTTATATTCCACCCGCAAATTCCGCAATTTCTCCTGAACCCGCCGCGCCTCCTCGCTGGCAAGGACCTCCAGGAGGGTTTCCGCCAACTCAGTACACTGTAAAGCCCGGCTGCTCATATAGGGCTTCAGGCTCTGGATAACGGCCAAGAGATTGGGATCGACGATATGGTCGCCCACCTGTGTACCCCCCTATCTTTGAAGTTAGTAAAGCAAATAAAATCCTCCTTAGTTAAAAATATGCAGGTGAAAAGGGGTTGGTGCAGCACTTGCATCCCCCGCCGGTCGCATATATTTAAATCAAGAGGCCAAACGCCTGCAATTTTTGCCAAAGAGGGGTGGCGGGATTGGAAAAAACCGATCTGGTCGAGATGTTGATGCAACTGCTGGGACCCCAGCAACAACAAACCTTAAGCTTCAATGAGCTGGCCGGGCTGGTGGGTCTGATCGATCTCCTGGGAATATTGAACCTCCTCAACGGCAACGTCAGCGTCCCGGCACGGGCCGGCAACGCCATCCAGGAGGCTCTAAACGCCGTTCTGGGGCAGGCTGGGTCCGGAAACCTCAAACCGCCAGGCGAACTGGCCGGTCTCCTGGGCAAAAACCCCGCCCTGTTAACGAGCCTGATGAATCTCCTTATGAGCGCCAGAGAGAGCAAGGCTGCCCGGGAAAAGGAGGCCGGGGAAGAAAACACCCCCACGGAGGAAGAACAGCCGCAGTATCATAGCCGCAGTAGCCGGTTTCGCAATAGCTAGCGAGCGCCCCCGGGCGCTCTTTTTTTGTATAAGGTTACGGTTGCCTATCCACACTAAGGCTGAAAAATAAATGAAGGAGGAAAGGACCAGACCATGCTTCCTCGTCGCCTGCGCTTACTATTGCCGGTCCTCCTGGCAGCCACCCTGCTCAGTGCCGCCCTGTGGCAGTATCACCACCAGGGACAGGCCCCCGGCGCCATCCCCACCCAGGCCGGGACGCCGGTGGGCACCAGTGATGAAATGAATCTCCTGGCCAGGTTGATTGCCGCCGAGGCCGGTGACGAACCCTACGAGGGCCAGGTGGCCGTGGGTGCCGTCGTCCTCAACCGGGTCCGCAGCCCCCTCTTCCCTTCCACCATCAGCGGCGTCATCTTTGAACCCTGGGCCTTTGAGAGCGTAAGCAACGGCCGTATCTGGCAGGTCACGGACCTGGCATCCCCCAGCCGGGCGGCGGCCGACGCCCTGAACGGCTGGGACCCCACCTACGGGGCTCTGTTCTTCTGGAACCCGGCTAAGGAAGTCAGCCCCTGGATCTGGACCAGGAGCATTCTCACCCAGATCGGCCGCCATGTCTTCGCCCGTTAAGCAAATCCCAAAAAAGGAAGGTGTTGGAACTTGACACGCAAGCTTTCAACCATTCTCCTTTCCCTGGCCCTCCTGCTGGCTATCGGCTGGGGACTGTGGGAGAGGGCCAACCGGCTAACCCTGGCCAACGCCGTCGAGGCCGGCGGCCAACGTGATTTTTATAATCTCCTGAACTATGTCGAGCAGGCCCAGGTAAGTATGGGCAAAACCCTGGCCAGCAGTTCCCCCCGTCAACAGGCCGTCCACCTGACGGAAGCCTGGAACCAGGCGGCTGCGGCGCAACACTCCCTGACCCAGCTCCCCACCCCCGGTTTTAAACCGGTGAATACCAGCAAATTTCTGTCCCAGACCAGCGATTACAGTAACTACCTGGCGCAAAAACTGGCCCGGGGCGAAGAAATGACCCCCCAGGAAAGGCAGCAACTGGCCAGCCTGCGGGAAGAAATGGGGCGTCTGGCCGCCGATTTGCACCAGACAGAAGGCCAGGTGGCCGGCAAGACTTTGCGCTGGAGCAGCTTTTACGGCTTCAAGATGCCGTCCCTGCCGCGGACCATAGCCGGCCGGGCCCTTCCGGTCGAGGCGCGACCCGGCCCCCTGGATGGTTTCGTCAATACCGACCGGCGCCTGCAGACCCTCCCCAGCCTGAACTATGACGGCCCCTTTTCCGATCACCTGGAGAAACAGCGACCCCTGGGGTTGGGTGGTGGCGAGGTAACCCAGGCCGAGGCTGAACGACGGGCGATGAACTTCAGCAACGCCGCCAGTAACAGCAATTACCGGGTCCAGGCCACTCGCACCAGCAACGGCCGCATCCCCACCTTTTCCCTCCGGCTGCTGGATAGCAGGCGGCCCAATGTGACGACCCATATAGACGTCAGCAAGCAGGGCGGCCAGATCGTCTCCCTGTTAAACACCCGTCCTGTAGGAGCTCCTACCCTGGACGCCGCCGCGGCCCTGGAAAAGGCCAGGGCTTTTCTCCAGGCCCAGGGCTTCACCGGGATGCAGCCGACCTACACGGTACGCACCGATAACAACCAGGTCATCACCTTTGCCGCCAAGGAAGGGGATGTCATCCTCTACCCGGATCAGGTGAAGGTGAAGGTCGCCCTGGACAACGGCGAAATAACCGGCTGGGACGCCACACCCTATTATATGTCCCACCACAAACGGGATCTGCCCCGGCCGAAGCTGACACCAGAGCAGGCCCGGGCCAAAATAAACCCCGGGATCAAGGTAGAAGGCGTCAGGCTGGCCCTCATACCCTTGCCCGGGGGGCAGGAGAAGTTGACCTACGAGGTTAAAACCAAAATGGACAACACTTATTACCTCAACTATATTAATGCCTTGACCGGTGAGGAAGAAAAGGTCTTGCAGATAATCGACGTACCCGGCGGCCAGCTCACCATGTAGACGCCACCCCGCATCCTCCGGCCGGCCCGCCGTACCTGCCACCGGCCACCAGCTAGAACTCCACATCCAGCTTATCCAGGACGTTCTGGATATAGTTGCCGACGGTAGTCTGATCGGAACCCGCAAAGAGAAGGCCGACGGCGTAATTCTCCTTATCCAGGATAAGGGAGCCGCTGTCTCCCGGCTGGGCGATGGGCCCGGTAACAAACTGGTCGCTGAAGAGACCGGTCAGACCCTCATCTAAAACCACCTTGACAGTAGCCTGGAGAACTTTGATGGTAGAGCGGGTGACGCCACTGGAGCGCCCGCTCTTTACTATTTCCATACCCAGCTGGGGCTCCCGCACCCCCCGCACCGGCCCCAGCTCCAGGATCTCCGGCGTAATGGCGTCCTTCTTCACCGGCCTGGCCACAGCGCAGTCGACGATGTTGGCGGCGGCCGTTATTTTCTGCATCCGCACCTGATAGTAGGGCCGGACGAGGTGAACCAGCCGGTTGAGGGCGCGCTCGAAGCGCAGGGCCTTGCCGCAGGTTACCTCCTGGACGACCGGGTTGATGGGGACAAAGCGTTCCAGGTAGCCGATTACCTGCTCATTGGTGCCACCGTCATAAGGACCGGGCTGAAGGATGGGATCGCCGACGCTGGCCCTACCGTCGCTGCCGTTACTGATGTTGGCCAGGACATGGTTGTTGGAAAGGATGAGGGGTTCTCCCGTCTGCCGGTCTTTCACCACCGCCCCGAAGGTACCGGCCGTAATCTTATAGTGACCGATACTCATCCCCGGCTGGGCCGGCCGCCGGTAATCGGTGCGGGCCAGGAGGCGTAGTTCCCCCACCTCCAGGACGTCGGTTT
Organism: Moorella thermoacetica; assembly: GCF_001267405.1. Lineage (NCBI taxonomy): Bacteria > Bacillati > Bacillota > Clostridia > Neomoorellales > Neomoorellaceae > Neomoorella > Neomoorella thermoacetica. The sequence continues at coordinate 196,504 of NZ_CP012369.1, read as the reverse complement.
CCGCCTCATCTAAAACCTGGGGCACCCTGGCCCCTCGCTCTAATCTGCTGGCAGGCAGTTTCTTCTCCACCAGGATTATTAATGCCGGCTTTTTGGTCGTTTGCCCGCGCACGCTCTTAAAACCCTTGCCCACCCCGACGACGTTGGGCAGGCTCAGAAGGTCTAATTGATGCCTGGATAAAGCCTTTTCCACCCTTTGCATAGGCGCCACTCCCCGCAGGTGACGATTGTACTTTACAATATGCTGGCGTAATGGGAGTGGTGCAAAGGGCCTTTAAGGTAGTGCCTTTTGTTGTATAATACTAGCAGAGATCCCGCCGCGCCGGTATCAATATTGATATACCCCCTGGGAGGTATTGGTTTTGGCCATTATTTACCTCGATAACAGCGCCACCACAGCGGCTTTACCCGAAGTAGCAATCGCCGTGAAGGAAATGCTGACGGAAAACTACGGCAACCCCTCTTCCCTCCACGGCCTGGGGATAAAGGCGGAAAAGGCCCTGGGCGAAGCCCGGCGCCAGGTGGCCGGCCTCATCGGCGCCCGGCCCACGGAGATCTACTTCACCTCCGGCGGCACCGAGGCCAACAACTGGGCCCTGCTGGGGATAGCCCGGGCACGGCGGCGCCAGGGCAGGCACCTGATCACCACGGCCATCGAACACCCCTCCATCCTGGCCACCTGTCGGCGGCTGGAGGCCGACGGCTTTGAAGTAACCTACCTGCCGGCAGACGCCCGGGGGGTCATCCGCCTGGCCGACCTGGAAGCGGCCCTGCGGGAGGACACCATCCTGGTGAGCGTCATGAGCGTTAACAACGAGGTGGGTTCCCGGCAACCTGTAGCTGACATCGCCCGCCTGGTCCACAGCCGCAGCCGGGCCGTCCTGCACGTCGATCACATCCAGGGCTACGGCAAGATACCCTTGAACTGCCATGAAGCCGGCATCGACCTGATGTCCTTAAGCGGCCATAAAATTCACGGGCCCAAGGGCGTGGGCGCCCTGTACATAAAGGAAGGTTTGCGGCTGGAGCCCCTGCTGACCGGCGGCGGTCAGGAGGCCGGCCAGCGCTCTGGTACCGAGAACACTGCCGGCATCGCCGGTTTCGGCGTCGCCGCCCAACTGGCCGCAGCCGACTTTGCCCGGCGGACTGCCAGGATGCAGGAGATAAAGCTCGAACTCGCCCGGCGGCTGGTGGCCGAGATCCCCGGCGCCGTCATCAACGGCCCGCCCCCCGAGGAAGGCGCCCCTAACATCATAAACGTCTCCTTCCCGGGGGTGCGGGCCGAGGTCCTGGTCCACATGCTGGAGCAGCGGGGCATCTACGTCTCCACCGGCTCGGCCTGCCACTCCCGCAGGGAGAGCGCCAGCCACGTCCTCCAGGCCCTGCACCTGGAACGCTGGCGCCAGGACGGCGCCATCCGCATCAGCCTGGGGGCCTTGAACCGGCTGGAAGAGGTGGAACCTACCGTGGAGGCCTTTAAGGAATGCGTGCAAGAATTGTGGTCGTTATAGACAGGGCTGGCGGGTACAGCAGAGCAAACTCGAGCAGAGCCGAAGGCCTCGGCGGGCCCCTGATGGCGACACGCGCCGCAACGAAGCATGAAAATAGCATATGGGGCAGGGAAGGTGCTGGCGGCTACAGGCGGAGCCTGAAGCCTGTATCGCCAGCATCGTAGCAGAGTAACGCCATTAGCAGCCACTTCTGGAAAACCTATTTTTGGAGGTTTGACATGTATACATCCCTACTGGTCCGTTACGGCGAGATCAGCCTCAAGGGCAACAACCGCCCATACTTTGAAGATAAACTCCTGGCCAACATGCGCCGGGCCCTGGCCGGCCTGCCGCCCCGCAGAATGCGCAAGACCTTCGGCCGCGTCTTCGTGGAGCTCCATGACGACCTGGAAGCCGTAGCCCGGCGTTTGCAGCGCGTCTTTGGCATCGTCTCCATGAGCCCGGTAGCCACAGCTCCCCTGGAGCTGGAAGCCATCAAAAAAGCCGCCCTGGCCGTCTTAAAGGATTCCCCCGGCAGCACCTTTAAAGTCCAGGCCCAGCGGCCCAATAAACGCTTTCCCCTCACCTCACCTGAAGTCAACCAGGAACTGGGGGCCTACCTCCTCACCCACAGCCAGGGCCAACGGGTAGACGTTCACCATCCCGACCGGGTTATCCATGTGGAAATCCGCGACGAAGGGGCCTATATCTACTCCCGCATCATCCCCGGACCCGGCGGCCTGCCCGTAGGGGTCACCGGCCGGGGGCTGCTCCTGATCTCCGGCGGCATCGACAGCCCGGTGGCCGGCTATATGGGCATGAAACGGGGCCTGGAACTCACGGCCCTCCATTTTCACAGCTTCCCTTTTACCAGCGAGCGCTCCAAGGAAAAGGTCATCGACCTCTGCCGGGTCCTGGCAGGCTACAGCGGACCTTTGCGCCTGGTGGTGGCCCCCTTTACCAATATCCAGAAGGCCATCCGCCAGAACTGCCCCCAGGAGTTTTACGTCACCATCATGCGGCGGATGATGTTCCGCATCGCCAGGGCGGTGGCTGCCAAAGAGGAGGCCCCGGCCATCCTCACGGGGGAGAGCCTGGGCCAGGTGGCCAGCCAGACCCTCCAGAGCATGGCGGTAATCAACAAGGTGGTCGACCTGCCGGTCTTAAGGCCCCTGGTGGCCTGGGACAAGAGCGAGATTATCGAGGTGGCCCGCCGCATCGGCACCTACGACATCTCCATCCGGCCCTACGAGGACTGCTGCACCCTCTTTGTCCCCAAACACCCGGCCACCAAACCGCCCCTGGCCCGGGTGGAAGCGGCCGAAAAGAATCTGGCCGTGGTGGAACTCGTCGCGGAGTGCCTGGAAAATCTAGAAATCCTGACGGTGGAGCCCGAAGCTGACGTAGTGTAAGCTGTGGGATCCTCCGAACCAAGTCGCCCTTCGCCTGTACCCGCCAGTCACTTGCCCAACTTGCATTTTCGTGGTTCGCTGGCGGTGGCGTCAGCCCCCATGAAAGCTCTAAAGAAAGGGACGGTCGACCCTTGCGCATCCTGTTAACCACCCTCAACGCCAAATACATCCACGTCAACCTGGCGCTGCGCTACCTGCGGGCCTGCTGCCGCGACCTGCCCCACACCTTTATCCTGGATGAGTTCACCATCAACGACCACCCGGAGCATATCGCCGCCGCCATCTACCGGCACCGGCCCGACCTGGTGGCCTTCTCCTGCTATATCTGGAACATTGAGCCCACCCTGGCCGTAGCGGCGATTCTTAAGAAAGTACGGCCGGAACTCACCATCCTCTGCGGCGGCCCGGAGGTCTCTTTCGATACGGCCGCTTTTCTAGCGCAAAACCCCCAGATCGACCTGGTAATCACCGGTGAAGGGGAAATCCCCTTCCGTGCCCTCCTGGAACAACTGGCCGGGCAGCAGCGCCCCCCGGCAGGGAACCGGGAGGAACCCCTTACCGCCTCCATGTACCGGCCGGCCGGGGGGAGGCCTGCCCCGGGGCCTGTGCCCGACCCGGCGGCCATCCCCGGCCTGGCCTGGCGGCGGGGCGCAGAGACGATCGTCAACCCGCCGGCGCCGCCTCTCCGCGACCTGGACACTATACCCTTCCCCTACCAGGAAGACCTGGACGCCGCCGGCAACGAACTCAGCCAGCGCACGGTATACTACGAAACCTCCCGCGGCTGCCCCTTCGCCTGCGGTTTCTGCCTCTCATCCACCACGGAGGGCCTGCGCTACTTCTCCCTGGAGCGTGTCCGGGACGACCTGGAACGCCTGCTCAAGGCCGGCGTCCGGGAGATCAAGTTCGTCGACCGCACCTTTAACGCCCATAAAAAAAGGGCCCTGGCCATCTGGGAGTTCCTCCTTTCCCGCAGGCCCCGCGCCCGTTGTTACTTTGAAATCGCCGGCGACCGCCTGGACGAAGAGATGCTGGCCCATCTCAACCGGGTGCCGCCGGATCTGTTCCAGTTCGAAATCGGCGTCCAGACCATCGATGCCGGGGTGAACGCCCGCTGCAATCGCCGCCAGGACTGGGCCCGCCTGGCTGCCAACACCCGCCGCCTGCGGGAGATGGGCAGCATCCGCCTGCACCTGGACCTCATCGCCGGCCTGCCCGGGGAGACTTACGCAGGAGTCGGCGAAAGCTTCGACGCCGTAGTGGCCCTGAAACCCCACGAGATCCAGCTCGGTTTTCTGAAACTCCTGAAAGGCACGACCCTGCGCGCCCGGGCCGATGAGTTCGGCTACCTCTTCCTCGACCGGCCGCCCTACCAGGTCCTGGCCAGCAGCGCCATCACCTACGAGGAGATGCTGCGCCTCCACGCCATTGAAGGCCTCCTTAAGTATTACGGCAACAGCCACCTGGCCGACCACGCTTTTGCCTACCTGGCCGCCACCGCCTTTGACGGCAGCTACTTCGCCATCTACGAGGCCCTGGCCGCCTGGTGGGAGGCCCGGGGCCTCCTGCGCCGGGGCCACAGCCAGCAGGATCTCTTCAACCACCTGGCCTCCTTCGCCATCCACCTGGCCCGGGGGATCGCCACAAGGGTTACCGTACCGCCCTTACCTGGCTATCATGATAGCATTCTTGAGATAAACAGCCACGGCGATACCCCCGCCTCCGGAGCAGAACACTCGGGGTGCGCCCGCAACCTGACGCCGGCCCAGCTGGACCGCTTCTACCAGCTCCTTAAATTCGACTGCCTCTGCCGCGACCGCAGCCGCAATTTCCCGGGCTGGATGCCGCCCTCGCCCTTGACGGAGGAGGAGCGTTCAAACTGGATGGCGCGGATAACCACTCCCCGCTCCATGGAAAAATATATGCCGGGGCTGGTGAAAGAATCCCCGGCAAATTTACGCCGCCACGGCTTTATCGAACTCTTCCCCTGCCACCCGGAAAGGCCGGAAGAAGACAACCCTACCATAGTCTTCTTTTACTACGGTCCCCCTGGAAGTGAGACAAGGGTATATTATTTACAGGCGCCCCCCTTAGTAGTATAATTAATTTTAGTAAGACGGGCAACGGGGGGTAAGAACAGTGTATAAAATAACCGTTTCCCAAAAGGGACAAATCGTTATTCCCCTGGAGATACGTAAAAACTATGGTTTAAAAAAAGGGGATCAGCTTGCAGTAGAAGATAATAACGGTATTATAACCCTACGACCGCTTCCCAGACATCCCTTTCTCGCGCTCCGCGGTAAATATAAAAGCAGCAGTCCTAAAGATAAGCTTACTACAGTCTTGATAAAAGAAAGAACTGCTGAGCGCTTCCGGGAAAAAGGATGAATAGCTACATGGAAGCAGGAAAATTTGTTCTTGACACATACGCCCTCCTGGCTTTGCTGGAAGAGGAACCAGGCGCCCAGATAATAGCAGATATTATAAGTGATGATAATAATATGAGCTTCTTAAGCCTTATCAATCTGGGCGAGGCCTACTATATGCTCCTGAGGAAAAAAGGCGAAAAGGCTGCCGCTGAATTGGTCGAAACCATTTTTGCCGATGAAGGTATAACTCTAATTGAATGTCCCTGGACGAGGATTAAAGAGGCGGCACGGATAAAAGCCGGCGGGGGATTATCCTATGCTGATTCTTTCGTTGTTTCCCTGGCTCAAGAGCTACAGGCACCGATTATTACTGGTGATCCGGAAATCCGCAAGTTGGCACCAAAACTTGGTTTCGAGGTAATCTGGATAGGCAATGCTACCCCGCTAAATCTATAGCCGCCGAAAAGCCGGCGGCTATACGCTAAAGTTCATCCTTCCCTATCGTTGTTCACCTGGCTGTGGAAAATATCCTTAAGGCTCATTTCCTCTTCCCCTACCTTAACCTGGCTCACCACCCGGGTCACGCCCCGGGCTTTAGCTGCCGCCTCCCGGGCCGCTTCCACTTCGGCCGGGTCTTCCGTCCGGCCTTTCAAAACCACCGTACCGTGGCCGTCAACGCTTTCGGCGCCAATATGTCGCAGGTCAACGCGCGGATCTAAGTCCAGTTCTTCATGGACTTCCAGGGTTACGTCCTCATCCCTGATGGTCCCGTCGGTGCTGATAGCCACGGCATTGGCTACGCCTTTTACCCCCGGAACCTGCCGCACCAGCCTTTCGGCCCGCTCCTTCTCCTTCAGGGTATCGACGATCCCTTGGAGCTGGACCTCACCCGCCGCCACGTCGGCGTTAAGGCCGTAACCGCGCAGGTCCTTGTCCTCGCGTAAGGCTTGCTGCACCTTTTCCCGTAAAGAAACATCGTCCATCATGCCCACTCCCTTGCTGTCAATCAAATCTAGTATACCCCGGCAACAGCAAGTTCATGGGCGCGGGGCGGCATTTAAATCGCTTCTGCACCCCGCTCACCGGTGCGGATTCTGATGGCATCTTGTACGGGGCAGATAAAAATTTTGCCGTCGCCGATGTTGCCGGTACGGGCCTCGCGGGCGATAATAGCCACCACATCGTCAACGTATCTATCTTCCAGGACTATCTCTACCTTGACCTTGGGCAAGAGGGCGATGGTATAAGCCGTGCCCCGGTAGACCTCGGTTTTGCCCTTCTGCTGGCCGCAGCCCAGGGTGTGGGTTACAGTCATGCCGTGGACGCCGTAGCGACCCAGGGCTTCCTTGACGGCCTCGAATTTTTCCGGCCGGATGATGGCCTCGATTTTATACACCAGTCCAACCCCCGTTCCATTTTAAAGCCATAATTTAAACGCTACCGCCGCTGCCGGCTGCGGTGACCAATTTGAATATATTTTAGCCTGTAACAGCGGGTGTAGTCAAAATTTTTTAGCTGTCAAGGGACAGTGAAAATAACACCCCAAAATGGCCTCAACGGGACCGAGAAAATGTCGTCCGCTTACAGGGTGACAATATCACAGTCCGGTGACAATCAAAAATTTTTAGCTTGACGCGGCAAGGATCCTAAGGTAGAATGATGTTAACAATTTATTTTATTTGATCCCTAGTTACAACGGTGTAACCAGGGGGTCGCCAAAGAAGGCACAGGAGATAACCCGTCTCCTGTGCCTTTTTTATTACAGACTGAAGGAGGGCAATGGTTTGAAGCAAAGGAATGTCAGCGACGTAAGGGGCAGGTCAAACATCCTGCTCCGGCCAGTAGAAACAGCTTTTTTACTATTATTGTTCCTGGCTGCCGGGACCGTCCTGGCCCGGCCGGCGCTGGCGGCAGCCGGGGACGCGGTTGATACCGGCGATACCGCTTTTATCTTAGTAGCCAGCGCCCTGGTCATGTTGATGACCCCCGGCCTGGCCTTCTTTTACGGCGGTATGGTCCGCCAGAAGAACGTCCTGGGTATCATCATGCAATGCCTGGCCACTCTGGCCCTTATTTCCGTCCAGTGGGTCCTGTGGGGCTATTCCCTGGCCTTTGGTCCCGACCATCTCCACCTGCTGGGAGGGCTGGACTGGGCGGGGTTCCGGGGCGTCGGTCTGGAACCCAATCCCCTTTACGCCGCCACCATCCCCCACCAGGTATTCGCCATGTTCCAGCTCATGTTCGCAATAATCACCCCGGCCCTGATAACCGGTGCCTTTGCCGAGCGAATGCGCTTCCCGGCCTTCCTGCTCTTTACCTTAATGTGGGCTACCCTGGTCTATGACCCCCTGGCCCACTGGGTCTGGGGCGCGGGGGGCTGGCTGCGGGAACTCGGCGCCCTGGACTTTGCCGGCGGCACGGTGGTGCATATCAGCGCCGGCGTGGCCGGGCTGGTCTGCGCCCTGGTCCTGGGACGCCGGCGGGATTACGGCCGGATCCCCCTGCCGCCCCACAACCTCCCCATGACCGTTTTGGGCGCCGCGCTGTTATGGTTCGGCTGGTTCGGTTTTAATGCCGGCAGCGCCCTAGGGGCCAACGGTCTGGCCGGTAACGCCTTCGTCACTACCAATACGGCTGCCGGGGCCGCCATCCTGGGCTGGCTGGCGGTAGAGTGGCTGCTCCACGGCAAACCCACCGCCCTGGGAGCGGCCAGCGGCGCGGTGGCAGGCCTGGTCGCCATCACCCCGGCGGCCGGTTTCGTCACTCCCCCGGCGGCCCTGGTAATCGGCGGTATCGGCGGCGCCCTTTGTTGCCTGTCAGTGGCCGTGGCCAAGGTTAAACTGGGCTACGACGATTCCCTGGACGCCTTTGGCTGCCACGGCGTCGGCGGTACCTGGGGGGCCATTGCCACCGGCATCTTTGCCACCAAAGCCGTGAACCCCGCCGGGGCCGACGGCCTGCTTTACGGCAACGCCCATTTGCTGGGGGTACAGGTGGTAGGCGTGGCGGCGGCCTGGATCTTTACCGCCGCAGTGACCTACGGCATTCTCAAGGTCGTCTCCCTGTTGACACCTCTGCGGGTCACAGCCGAGGAAGAGGAAGCCGGCCTGGATCTCTCCCAGCACGGCGAAAGCGCCTATCCCGACACCGGCCTGGCAGCCCTGGAGGTAGCAGAGGGTAAACGGGTTACCGCCCCGGGAGAACTGGCGGTAAATTGGATGGTGAGCCAGGGTAACCCGGCCGGAACCGGTCTTTTCCGCCAGGAATAAACGGACAACATAGCCCCGTCGCGGCCCGGTAATCGAACAGCGGCGGGGCTTGTTTATCTCTTCTAGGGTTAGTCCCGTGGTTTTATAAGGGTATCTGTATCAGGTAAGCTACCAATTGATTGGAGTTCCAGTACACCCAAAGGCGGGGGTGCGGCTACCTGCCCCCGGGAAGTCTTTCCCGGGCTTACTTTCGGAAACAGGGCTTGCCAAAAGCCCGGTGGTGGATTATATTAATAATTGACAACCATATATGAAAAAAATGGACAGGTGCCCCCGGGAGGGGGAGAATAGGGAAGTCCGGTAACCGCCTTTTCAGGCGGCGATCCGGCGCGGTCCCGCCACTGTGAGCGTGGAGTTGGCGATATAACGCCACTGGGATAGTTCCCGGGAAGGCATCGCTAAACAAGGAAGCGCGAGCCAGGAGACCTGCCTGTCCATATGACCTCTCACCTTCGCCAGGAAAGGGGAGAAGCAACCGGGGATGATGGTAAAGTCCCCAGCCGGTAGACGGCTGGGGACTTTTTTGTTGCGGGTGGCCCGGCCCCATTTCGCCCCTGACAAAATCTTCTTTAGAAAGGAGAAGCAAACATGGCAAAACCGGAACTTTCCTCCCCGGCCGTTAAGGCAAGCCGCTGGACGGCCAGACGCCTGGCCACCCTGGCCATGCTCATCGCCCTGTCAACTGTGGGCGCCAATCTAAAAATACCCAGCATCACCGGCACCCCGGCCTTCGATTCTTTTCCCGGCTTTCTCGGCGCCCTCATCCTGGGTCCCGCCGACGGGGCCCTGATAGCAGCCCTGGGGCACCTGCTCACCGCCTTTACCGCCGGGTTCCCCCTCACCCCGCCCCTCCACCTGGTTATTGCCGCCGGCATGGCCGCTGTCGTCGCCCTCTTTGCCATTTTCTACCGCTTTTCCCCCTGGCTGGGGATAGCAGCGGGAATAGCCCTCAACGGTCTCTTACTCCCGGCGCTGTTCATCCCCCTGCCGGGGTTCGGCAAAGCATTCTTCCTGGCCATGGTGGTGCCCCTGCTGATCGCTTCCGCCCTGAACATCGTCCTGGCCGCGACGGCCTTCACCAGCCTGCGCCGGGTATTTCCCGCCAGCTATGCCGCCGGCCGGGGGAAAGGTGAAGGCAAATGACCCCGGCCACCCTTTCCCCCCGCCGCTACCGGGACTTGACCATCCTGGACCTGGATGCGCAAAGATCCCTGGTGATCGCCTGCGACTCCGCCGGGGCCATCGGCCCCAAGGAAGCCGACGTGGTGCGGGTGCCCGGGTACGTCCTGGGCCGTTTTACCGCCAGGGTGGCCCTGATGGAAGTCCTGGCGTTAGGTGCCTGGCCGGTATGCGTCGTCAACACCCTCTGTGTCGAGCCGGAGCCTGCAGGTGCGGCCATCCGGGAGGGTGTGGCCGACGAGATGCGCGTCCTGGGCATCGACCCGGAGAAAACCCTTACCGGCAGCAGCGAAAAAAATATACCTACTACCCAGTCCGGGATAGGGATCACCGTCATCGGCCTGGCAACAACCGCAGAGCTGTTAATGGGACGCCTGGCTGCCGGCGATACCCTGGCCCTCTTCGGACGGCCCAAGGTCGGAACCGAGGTCTTCCTCGACGACCCGGAAATCGTAGACCTGAAAACCGTGCGCCTGCTCCTTGACCAGCCGGGCATCCGGGAAATCGTCCCCGCCGGCTCCAGGGGCATCCTGGCCGAGGCCAGGGACCTGGCCGCATTATACGGGCTGCAAATCAACTGGAGGCCGGGCCTCACAGGGCCGGCCCTGCTAAAGTCGGCCGGCCCTGCCACCTGCATCCTCGCCGCCGGCGACCGGGCCGCCCTGGAGACCACGGGGCGCCGGGCGGAAAAACCCTTCTGCCTCCTGGGTACCCTGGGCCCCGCCGCGTCCCGGTAATCCGGACAGCGACGGGGCGCCAGGGTACTTGCTTTCTCCAGGGCGAAAAAACGCCCCTGCCGCTTTCACGGCAGGGGCAGGGGGCAACCCACGGGCCTATCTCCAGCCGGCTTTATCCATCAGCCGCTCAAGCATCACTATGGCCTCGGCCCTGGTGGCGCGCTCAAGGGGCGCCAGGCCGCCTTCGCGGCCGCCGACAATACCGGCCGTCACAGCCGCGGCCATGGCCGGCCGGGCCCAGGAAGGTACGGCCGCCTGGTCCCGATAGGGTTGCAGGACGGCTTCTACCTGACCAGGCTCCACCTTCACGGCCAGGCCCTGCAAGGCCAGGGCGTTGCCCAGCATGGCCGCCATCTCGGCCCTGGTCACCGGATTATCGGGTTTAAAGGTACTATCCTCATACCCGTGCACCAGCCCCGCCCGGACGGCGGCGGCCACGGAGGGAGCGTACCAGGCATCGGCCGGCACATCGCTAAAGCCGGTTACCGTTCCTTTTACCGGCAGGCCCAGGACCCGCTGCAGGAGGCTCGTAAATTCGGCCCGGGTAATGTCTCGGTCGGGCTCAAACCGCCCCTCGCCCACGCCGGCGGCGATATGCCTGGCCGCCATGACCTGGACATCCCTGGCCGCCCAGTGGCCCGCCAGGTCGGCAAAATCAGCCCGGTACTCCAAAACGGCATAACTGCCATCACCCGGTAACGAAAATTCCAGGTAGGGACTCCCGTCCACCCCATGACCGCCGAGGTAAACCAGAGAACCATCGCTTTTCACCTGGTAAACGCCTAGGAGGTCCCGGTCCAACCCCTGCCGCTCTTCATATTTTATCCTAGCGGGGACGCCGGCCGGGAGCCCTCCCTTATCCCCGGCGGTGAGGGTATAAACCATGCCGGCCCCATTGTAGCCCGGCCCGTTGACGTCTTTTACCCGCGCCGGGTCCAGGCTCTCCTGCCTAAACGTCAGGTCTGCTCCCCCGGAGCTGCTCAAATCCGCCAGGGAGGCTGCCGGCAGGGTCAGGACCACCGGGCCGTAGTCCAGCTCCAGGTCCGCCTTTTTTTGCCCCAGGTCCTGGAGGAGAGCCGGCGGCAGGGAGAAGGTCCGGGTGGGAGCGGTCTCCCCGGCCAGGGAAAGGACCAGCTTGTTATCCTTTATCCCGGCGGCCGCCTCCGGGTTCACCCGCCAGGTAACAACCCCGGCGGCAGTGTCGCGCTGGATCTCTTCTTCCGTACCGGCCGACGGCGCCGCGGTCCCGCCCCCGCCGGCCGCGGCCTGACCGCCGCTCCCCAGCAAAGCGTTCACAACCTCTTTCCGGACAGGCTCCAGGGACGGCGGGAAATTGCCCTTCAGGATGGATTGAATGTCCGAAGTTGCCGCCAAGGCATTTGCCAGGGTAGTGTATTTCTTATCCGTAAACAGCACTTCCGCCGCCGTTTTCATGACCAGGGCGTTCACGCCGGCTTCATCCTTGAGGCTGCTCGTATCAGCCTGGGAAAGCCGGGCCTGCACATCGGCCAGGAAAGACCGCAGGTCGTTATCCATGGCCTGCTCGTTGCTATTTAACTTAAGGTATTCATTCAGCAGTTCCTGGCGATAGGGCTGGTAGGTGGGATCATTCTTCAACTGGTCGTAAAGGCCGGGGAGGTCCAGCCCCGCGGCCAGGGCGACCGCCCCGCCCACCAGGGACAACAGCATCAAGAACAACAACGTCCAGCAGATTAAAACCCTCGTAGAAACCCTCCGCAACAACCTTCTCCCCTCCGGTTAAAAAGCAGGGGCATGCCCGCCAGCGGCAGGGCAGCCCCCTTCCCTTATTTGACAACAGGTAGGTTAGATCCGATCCTGCAGCCGCTTGAGCATGACCACCGTTTCCGCCCGGGTGGCGTTGCCCAGGGGCACGAAGGTGGTAGCCGTCCGGCCGACAATAAGCCCGGATTCTACCGCCACAGCCGCGCTCTCCCTGGCCCAGCTCGCGAGGCTGCCGTTGTCACTGAACTTACTCAAGATATCGTCCACCCGTCCCGCGACGTCCACCTTCTGCCCGGCGTAAGCCAGGGCTCGCGCAAGCATAGCGGCCATTTCCTGGCGGCTTATAGCCTTGTCGGGACGGAAGCTGCCGTCTTCATAGCCCGCCACCAGGCCGGTCCTGGAGGCAGTTACTACGGCGCCGTAGTACCAGTCTCCGGGCTGGATATCCGCAAAGCGATTGGCAGCGGACCTATCCTCACTGATACCCAGGGTGCGGAGCAGGAAGGCCGTAAATTCCGCCCGCGTTACCTGGCCCTCGGGTTTGAATTCGCTGGCCGAGATGCCTGCCGCAACATGGCGGGCAGCCATGATCTCGATATCCCGCTGGGCCCAGTGTCCCTGGATGTCGCTGAAGGTCTTATCATAAGCCAGTACCGTGTACTTTGAGAAGGAGTTGAGGACAGCGCTGATCGAATTGGTGGCCTTATCGACCCGGCCGCCCTTGTATTCCCACGTGCCGGCAGCCACATTGTAACGATAGACACCCAGCTTATCGGCATCCACACCCTCCGGGCGATAGGTCAAAGTGAGGGTTACCGGCTTGGCCGGGGTCACCATCTGCTGGTTATCGCCCTTAACAGTATACAGGTCGATTTCGATAACGTCTGCCGCCTGGCGCATACTGGCCGGGAGATTGCCGGTAACCGCCTGGGCTTCTGTAGTATCCAAAACCTGGAAGGCAAAATTAATCGTTGCTGCCGGATCGGCCAGGATCTCCGGCGGTATCACCCCTGCCGGGAGAAGCGCCTTTACACCCGCCACTTCGAGGGAAAGGGCCTTACCGGCTTCCGCGGCCTTAGTAAAGACGGCGGCCGGCAATTCCATTGTAGCCGTTTTCACGGTCACATCGGTCGGGATGTCGGCTTTAAAGACCACCGGGCCGGAAGCCTGGGCGATCAGATCGGCTGCTTTGGCCGCATCGATGGTGGTCGTCACACTGCCAGTGGATTTATCGACCGTTACCTGGCCGAAGTCAGTAGTAGTGGAGGTAGACTGCCCGGGCTGGGAGGCACCGCCTCCGCCTCCTCCGCCACCACCGCCGCCTCCGCCACCGCCGGAAGCAGCGTTTACTGTCACTTGAAATTCAGCCAGCCAGAGGGAGTTGTTAAAATCCGGATTCGTTCCGGCAGAGGGATGATAAGCGCGGACCCTGATAGTCCCGGGTTTATTGGCTGTAAGCTTGTTCCCGTTAAAACTGGCGATACTCGGATCGGATGACTGCCACCCCAAGACGCTGGCTATGGAAGAACTTACTTCAAACTGGTTTAAAACCTTTAAGCCGTATTCCTGGGTGTTGCCGACAGTCAAAGTGGTGCTGCCTAACGGCTGCGTCTGGGAGCGTATGTAGCCCTTCAGCAGGGCCTGCTCCGCGGCTTTGCCGTCAGGCACTTTAGAGCGCAATGCGTCTTTAACCTGCATCAACAGCCCGATATTCCAACCCAAACCCGTCAGGGCGTCCTTAAAATCAGAAGTGACCCCCGACGCGGCGTCAGAAACAATATCGCTGAAACTATTCAAGACTGCATCATAGCTCGAACCTGTTATAAATTGCTCCAATATATTGCCAAGATTGCTCTGCAAGGCTGCAGGTAAATTTGCTTCAGTAGCCAGGGCGAACTGCCAGGCGTCGTCAACGGTTACACCGCTTCCAAGCAATTGACTGAAGGTAGAGCTATACTGGCTGCGGAAACCTTGCAATTCATTTTCCAACGTGCTCGCATCTGGAGAGTAATAGATCCCCGCCGCGTATTTTATCATACCCGCCAGGGTAGAGGCGGCGTTATCTTCATCAACTCTAAGATTATTTTTAACTTGTTCCGTTATCAACCTTTTGTCCTTTAATATCTTTGCTATCTCATCATCACTAAGCCCCGCAATCTCATCCTTCGCCGCCTGGATAACTTGCTTATCCCCGGCGTCCAGGCAGTTATACACCGGCTGGAGCCTGTTCACCAGATCGGCTACCGGGTCGCTCGACGCCGCGGCAGCGGTGGGCATCGCCGGGATGCCGGCCAGCACCAGGCTCAGGCAAACAACAACCGCCAGATACGACCATAAACCCTTGATGCGCACATATAACCCTCCTATCGCCCCTTAAGGCCGGCGAAGCGAGCCTTGGCAGAGGCAAATTTTGTTAACGCGCTCCAGTTCACTTGCTATATTCGCCATTTTTGGCAATAATCCTCCTAAAAACCAGGTCCAAATAAGAAAAGTTTTACATTCAATCAGTCAAAAACTGATGACCGCCTCCCAGCCAGTAATGATATTTTGCAGGCTGCAAATCCCAGAAATTTTGCCGATATGGGTCCCCGGGACCCGGCCCCGTAGGGCCCGGCCGCCGGAATTACAGCCTGCCCGTTAGAACCTTCCCCGCTTCAAAAACTCCATCACCCCTCCCCGGTAAACAAGTTGTCCAAAAAAGAACAGGAGAACAATACCGCCCGCTGCTTCCGGCACATACACCAAAGGGTCGTGCAGGAGCCCCGCCAGCCACTGCCAGAACCACTCTTCCGGGTGGCCCCGGGGAAAACCCCAGCCGTACAGAGGCCAGAAGAAAGTAGTCGGGTAGCGCCACATCCCGTCCAGCAGGTGGTGCATCAGGCTACCCCCGGCCAGGACCAGGCCCCCCGGCCGCCGGTAACGCCGCCACCACAGCAGGCCGGCGGCCCAGGCAAATAATAAAAAAACCAGGGTATGGGCGTAAATACGGCCGTTACCCAGGGTTTCCTTGAAAATTACCCCGCCCAGGGGCTTGTCGATAATGTCCGGCAGCATAGAACCGATAAGGACCAGGCGGTAATCTATCAGTTCCGGCGGCCCCGGCCTGCTGCCCGGCCTTTGCCTGCCGCCGGGAACCATCATCTTTTCCATCACCCTGGCTGCCGCCAGGGTCAAACCAGCGTGACCTAAAAACAGCATCAGCTATACCCACGTGCTTCCTTTCTAAAAAAATAATCAACATCGCGGTGGCATAAAAATGGACAGGGCCGTGTATCTAGCAGTATGGCTCTTCCTTGTTACCAGTGAAAAATTTGCCCATTGCCTTTAAATAAGCATCCAGGTCTTTAAGCCCATTCACTAAAATATTATAGAGGGTATCACTATCTACGTCCCAGTAAATATGAACCAGCCTGTTTCTGAATCTCGTCATCTTAATAAGAGTAGTAACAAATTCAGGAGGAAAAATGCCGGCCTCACCCAAAATGCGAAAGGTATCAGCGTAATCCTCTGGTATTCTCAGATTGTTCCGGGCGATAATATGATTGCTTAAATCAATGGCTGCTTCAATGGCCACGATGAAATGATATTTAGCACTGCCTATTTTATCAGGATCAGTCAAAAACTCCTCTTTAGGCAGGCGGGCCAGGTCTTGCAGCCGTTTTTGAGCCTGCCTGAACGCGGCAAGAAGTTTGCCGGCTTTTAACGCATCAAATTTCAAGGCCAAACGTCTCCTTAAAATAGCGTTTCCGAAACGGGGCAAAATCAAAATACCTGTCCAGCGTGTGTTCCTCAAAATCAACCCTGATATTGGGGACATTCTCTATTAGCAGGTAACCGTTTTTTAAAACGCTATATTTAAAGGATAAAGGAGCTCTATTAATAACCCTGACATCGATCGGGAAAGGAATGAGCTGCCGGAGGGAATCTTCCAACTGCATCTCATAAAAGAAGTAATCTGTATCTATCCCCTCATCATTGATATAAACGGCTAGATCAATATCCCTGAAAGGTCCTTCACCGAGAAAAGAACCGTGGAGATAGGCAAAGACTATCTCCTCTTTCCCTTTTAAGCAGGCAGCAATTCTTTGAAGCAGGCTATGCTTCTCCTCATTAGTCAAGGAATAGAACTTAAACCGTTCCAAACTCCTACCTTCCTTCACTTTGATTGTCATCCCTATGAGGCATCTCTCACCTCATCAACTCCGAAGCAAATTCACTGAGGAGATGGACATAAGGCAACCTGCCCTTAACGTTATTATACAGTCTTGCGTCAGAAGTCCAAAAATCACAGTTGCGCAATTCGGCTAACGCCAGGTAGTGACTATCATAGACGACAGGTAATTTCAACTCTTTTGCCAGCTCCCATCCCCGGCGCCGTTGACCGGGGACACTGATAGTTTTTAAGGGGATGGCCTGCACGGCTTCAAAAGCAATTTCCGCCTGTTCCGGCGTCAATCTTTCTTCGGGGGTGGTAATTACTGTCCTGCGTCTAATGACACTATCTATTTCTACAGGACAAAAGACGGGGGCTATTAACTGCACCCCCTGCTCCTGCCACCATGCAAAAAGGGCGTCTGCCAGCGCGCTGTCCGGTTCGTTTATAACCAGTTTGACTACCAGGCAGGCATCGACACAAACTTCTTTAAGGCGCACGTCCATCTCGTTCACCGGTCTGCCCTATCTAACCGGATCTGCTGCAAGATCTTCGCACTATCGCCCCTCAGGGGCATCATTGCCCGCGCGGCCCGGCATTTTGCCAGCCAATCGCTTTTGTTAGATATTTCTGCTGCCGG
This sequence comes from Moorella thermoacetica, assembly GCF_001267405.1. Taxonomy (NCBI): domain Bacteria; kingdom Bacillati; phylum Bacillota; class Clostridia; order Neomoorellales; family Neomoorellaceae; genus Neomoorella; species Neomoorella thermoacetica. Next base: position 179,512 of record NZ_CP012369.1, on the reverse strand, counting down.
GCGTCCCAATTTTTCTAAAGCGCTCGCCGGTATGCGCAGTTGCCGTCCATAGCGCAAGGCCGGCAAATCCCCCTTTTGGATCCAACGCCTTATAGTGCGTTCGCTGACTTTAAGCATTCTGGCTAATTCTGCCGGTGGATAAAATATTTCGCTCATTAGGTACCCACCCCTGAAAGTCATCGGTTCCCTTATGGCAAATTTTATGCCCTTATGACCGCTATGTCAACTCATTTACTCAAATTTAACTCAAGCTTCTGGATCACAGATCGCGCTAGGTGAAAGAGGGACGGGAAGTCATTATTGCCAAAGCCGGCACGCCTGTGGCTCGGCCGGTCCCGATAACAAGCGAGAAACCTGAACGATATCCCGGCAGCGCTAAGGGCCAAATCACTATAGCCCTGGATTTTAATGCCCCCCTGCCCGAAGCTATTCTCAAGGAGTTTGAAGAATGAAAGCTCTCCTTTTGACCGGCTTCTCGTCTCCCAGGCCCAGATAGAAAACCTGCCCATTCTTACCGCCGATCCCCAAATCGCCCGTTAGGCAGTCAAGGTAATATGGTAGCCGGCAGCGCAGTTGTTCGGAGCCTAAAAGCACCTACTGGAGGCCCCCGGCGATCTTTCCTACAATAACTGCCCGCGCTTCTTCTATAGTATCAGCAGTAAACAGCTCATCCAAAATGCGGTCCAGGATTTGGAGGTCGCTTATTTTCTGCACCTTTTCTTCCAGGTCAGCCGGCTGATCCCCAAACCTGCGGGAGAGATATTTAAGAATCGTTTCTTTTTTTGCTTCCATCCGACCTTCCATTCTGCCTTCCATCCTGCCTTCCATTCTACCTTCCATCCTGCCTTCCATCCTGCCTTTTTCATGCCAACTGGTAGTAATCTGCATGATTGTCTCAGCCTCCTTTTTATCAATTCTACCCAGTTCACAGTTGAGTCTTTCTTCTTCCTCCTGGCTTAGCTTCAGGTAGCTCTCGAAGAATCCGGCCAGCATCTCCATCCGCGCCGGGTCCAGTTTTAACCTCGTCAGCATGCGCAGAAATTCTAACTTTACCTGGACCCTATCTTCGTCTTTAAAACCCATTTTACTAAGAAGCGCGGCTGCTACCGGATTGTTGCTGTGAATATATTCCCGCCACGGCAGCTTCTTTAGTTCCAGTTTATAGAAACGAAAGCGCAATACGTCCAGAAAAGTAAATCCTGTCGTGAATGTATCGGGTTCGTCCCGCACCTGGTCGTAAGTAAAAATGGCTATCGGCAGGATCTTGCAGCGGTGCTGTTCGTAAAGGCGACTGAAGTAGATAAACATCCTCTCGTTGAATTCTTTTTGCACATAACTTTGCGGCTCGATGTGGACCATGATCAGGCCTTCTTCGCCTTTAAGGCGGGTCTCTACCAGAATATCAACCTCGTGTTTTTCGCCGACAGTGACGTCGGTAAAGACTTCCTGCTGCAGGAATCTTACATGGGTAAAATCAATGGCTTCATATGCCCGGGGGAAAAAGGCTTGCATGAATTCAGCAAAAAAGGTCTCGATTAGTTCCTTAAAAAGACGGTCGTGATCGATATTCATTCGTTACAGTTCCCCCATAAACGCTGCAATAATTTGAATCAAACGTTTGATCGGGAGATCGATTGAGGGCATCAGGGATAATTCTCCTTTTTTATTTTACCATATAACATCCCAGGGCAATAGGCGCATCTCCATCACGTTCACCCGAACAAATTAAATTATACTTAACTACATAAGGGCGACCATCGCCGTACCATCTCCGTCCCCACTCCGTATTATGGACATAAGGCCGATAAAGTATAATTTAAATCGAACGCCCGCCGGCCTGAGCCATCCCTTCCAGAAGTACCAAATGCCAGCAACCGGCTGCCTGGAAAGAGAAGCAAAGCATCGCCTCAAGGAGAAATACTTAACAGTTTCTGTATAAATTCTATCACATAGCCCCTGTTCAGTTTATCATGGCAATACTGGTTGATATAATTACGCAGGCAACCGTAGCAACTTGTGTTGGCCAGACTACCACCACATTCGCATCTGGAGAGTATCGCCAACGTCCGCTACAAAGTTCGCATCAGATTATCTTTTTCTGCAATCCGCTTGACATGGCCTGCGCCACCCGGCACATTATCAAATAATACCAGCGCAGGGCTATAAGGATTGCTCGATATCCAAGGCACTGCAGGCTCCCTCTAAAATGCCGTATAAAACAGACTCCCAGAAACCCTCACGTTGATCGTGTCTTCTTGAATTTCTAGAATGGTAAACTGCCCCCTACATTTCAAAGTAATATAGGGAACTCATTTATTTTAAGGCGCATCCTTTCGCATACATCTCATTTTTTCATCCAGGCTTTGATACAGTCGGCAAAATGATAAAAATCGTCAAGCCTGTGCAGGTTGCGGTAAACTTCATGCCAATCAATCTGGATATACTCATGGACAAGTATATTTCGAAAGCCAGCGATGCCGGCAAAACTGCGCGCAAACTTTAACGGCAATATCCCTGCTTGGCCTAAAGTAATAAAAGCGCTGTAATAATCCTCGGGCTTTTCCAGGTCCTCAATGGATATTACCCTGTTAGCGATATCGATGCAACACTGGGCCGCTACTTCCAGATTTCTCTCGACAATATCCCGCAAATAGGGGTCCTGCTCGAAGTCATCGAATGATTTGGTTTTGAGCGGTTCTAATTTCGTTAAGCACTCCGAGAGTTTTTCCAAGCGCCTCTCGATACCGCTGAACTCGCTTTTCACTCTTACCCTCCTTTAAAACATTCTCCCTTTGTTGGCGTAAGACAGGTAAAAAATCAAAATACCGGCTCAGGATATTGCCCTCAAACTCGACCCTGGTATAACCGTCTTTCTGGTACAGGAGGATCCCATCTTTGATCACTCTGTACTGCAATTCTACCGGCGCAAATTTTAGCATAACTACATCCACTTTGGCACCACCCATGAACATAGAAAGCTCGTGCAAAAGACGATAATACTCCTCCGTTCCCATATCGGGTGCCAGGATGGCAAAATCATAGTCGCTTAAAGGGCTGGCTTTCCCACGGGCTCTAGAACCAAAAAGATAAGCAAGATCAATATTCCTTGTCTTAAAAAAGCCTTGAAACCTGTAAAGAATGTCTTCCTCCAACTCATTCATTTTTCTCCACTACCTTATCCCGGAGCTGCTGCAAGATCTTCGCCCTATCGCCCCTCAGGGGCATCATTACCCGCGCGGCCCGGCATTTTGCCAGCCAATCGCTTTTGTTAGATATTTCTGTTGCCGGGCGTCCTAATTTTTCTAAAGCGCTCGCCGGTATGCGCAGTTGTCGTCCATAACGCAAGGCCGGCAAATCCCCCTTTTGCACCCAACGCCTTATAGTGCCCTCGCTGACTTTAAGCATCCTGGGCTGCAATTTTTCTTGCAAATCAGCAGATTGCTCAATCCAGATGGAACGGGTTTAAAACCACTACCCCTTCGTAACGCTGTCCGGTATTAAGGTCTTCGGTCCAGATAACATCGCAGCCCAACTTTTTGGCGCTACAGATAATAAGAGAATCCCAAAATGATAGTTCATTCCGCTGCTGGATTTCAATAGCTTCCAGAACATCCTCGACATCAGGCACATGCAGCGTCCACTGGCCTAAATCGGCAATTATCCTTGCGGCCGTTTCCGGCGCAACCGGTTTTGCTACCTTTTGAACTATCGTCACGTAAAACTCTTGCAGCACCTGCAAACTAATACAGCCCCGACGGGAGTCCCACAAACTTAATATAAGATCCCTGGCCTTCTCATGTTTTATACCCGCTGAGATATCATGAGCATAAACGAGTACATTAGTATCGACGAACTGGCGCCTTAAATTATCGTTCATGGATATCTGCTCTCCGCCAGGTAATTCTGCCCTGGGTACCAAGGTAAGTACCATTTCTTAACAAAGTGGTATGGCGTTCACGAGCCTTAGCGTAGCTATCTTCTTGCCGGACGAGTTCCTCAAGGGTTCTAGCCAAAAGGCCCGACACAGAAGTTTGCCTCTCTATGGCTATATGCTTAACCCTTTGCAGTACCTGCTTAGGTAGGGATAAAGTAATATTTTGATATTCCATTTTAAACACCTCCACGTAAATAAGTGTAACCCATATTTACGTGATATGCAAGGCCATTCAGCTTCTCGTCTCCCACGCCCAGATAGAAAACCTGCCCATTCTTACCGCCGATCCCCAAATCGCCCGTTAGGCAGTCAAGGTAATATAGTAAAGGAAGTCACCCCGGAGCCGGCACCGCAGTTGTTCGGGGGCTCAAAAGCACCTACTGGAGGTTCCCGGCGATCTTTCCTAAAATAACTGCCCGCGCTTCTTCTATAGTATCAGCAGCAAACAGCTCATCCAAAATGCGGTCCAGGATTTGGAGGTCGCTTATTTTCTGCACCTTTTCTTCCAGGTCAGCCGGCTGATCCCCAAACCTGCGGGAGAGATATTTAAGAATCGTTTCTTTTTTTGCTTCCATCCGGCCTTCCATTCTGCCTTCCATTCTGCCTTCCATCCGGCCTCTTTCATGCCAACTGGTAGTAATCTGCACGATTGGCTCAGCCTCCTTTTTATCAATTCTACCCAGTTCACAGTTGAGTCTTTCTTCTTCCTCCTGGCTTAGCTTCAGGTAGCTCTCGAAGAATCCGGCCAGCATCTCCATCCGCGCCGGGTCCAGTTTTAACCTCGTCAGCATGCGCAGAAATTCTAACTTTACCTGGACCCTATCTTCGTCTTTAAAACCCATTTTACTAAGAAGCGCGGCTGCTACCGGATTGTTGCTGTGAATATATTCCCGCCACGGCAGCTTCTTTAGTTCCAGTTTATAGAAACGAAAGCGCAATACGTCCAGAAAAGTAAATCCTGTCGTGAATGTATCGGGTTCGTCCCGCACCTGGTCGTAAGTAAAAATGGCTATCGGCAGGATCTTGCAGCGGTATTGCTCGTAAAGACGACTGAAGTAGATAAACATCCTCTCGTTGAATTCTTTTTGCACATAACTTTGCGGCTCGATGTGGACCATGATCAGGCCTTCTTCGCCTTTAAGGCGGGTCTCTACCAGAATATCAACCTCGTGTTTTTCGCCGACAGTGACGTCGGTAAAGACCTCCTGCTGCAGGAATCTTACATGGGTAAAATCAATGGCTTCATATGCCCGGGGGAAAAAGGCTTGCATGAATTCAGCAAAAAAGGTCTCGATTAGTTCCTTAAAAAGACGGTCGTGATCGATGTTCATTCGCTACTGTTCCCCCATAAATGCTGCAAGAATGTTAATCAAACGTTTGATAGGGAGATCGATTGAGGGCTTCAGGGATAATTCTCTTCTTTTTATTTTACCATATAACAACCTGGAGCCACAGGCATATTTCATCCCGTTCACCAGTCTTCTTCCATACAGAGCTGCTGCAAGTTCATAGCACTATCTATCCCGCAAGAGAATAAATTCACCCCAGCAGGCCGGTGCAGAGGCAAATAACATGGTAATCATGCCTCCACCTTAAAAACATTCTGCAAGGCTATGTACCCTGATCTTGCCTGCTTACATTCATAAAACCTTAGTTCTGGTCCTGTTTCTGGCCGGAAAGAAGTAAATTCAATCACTTTAAGTCTAAATCCACTAGGTGGCAATAGTAAGGGCAAAAGTCGTGAAGTAATAATATCATGATGGCTGGTAATAAAAACCTGCCGCCTCTGATTATTACCATAAGCCAACATGCGAATTAGATGGGCATCGGCTGCAAGATTATTTAAATCAAATGCGCTAGATACATCATCCAGGCAAATAAAACCTAATGGATGATTTTTAACCCCACAATTAAGGGCAAGCATGTAGGCAATTGCCAATTGATTTATTTGGGCTGTCGAGAAAGTAGGAAAAATATTTGTTTCTCTTATTATATTATCTTCAGACCACCGCTGTATATATAACTTACCATTACTACGTTTAAAATGTACATTTTTGGCCAGTTCTTTACCCATACCGAATTGAAAAAGAATATACTCAAGGGCTTGGTTTAATTTAGAAATATAATTTTCCCTTAAAGCATTGCCTTTTATTTCCTCAATCCATTTATCTAAATTTCTCTTAGTGACCCAGCTAATAAAATCTGAAAGCTTTTTATCGGCTTCTCTTGCTGCTGGGGTCCAATTTAATTTAATTGTTTCTAGCTTTTGTTCAATCTGTTGCCATTTATGTAGATACTCCAATACTTTATTCCAAGCTGTCATTGTTTCAGCAGCATTTATATTCACGAATTTTTCTTTTAGCATCATACGGGCCTTTTTAAGATCATATCCAGTACCATCTTCCAAGTTTACTTTTTCTAAAGGAGCTCCAAAAATGGCACTCCATAATTTGAGGGCTTGCAAAAGATTATCAAAATCCACCTCTTTTTTCTTTATACCAGTAATTTCTTTCCTAATCTCAAAAATCTTTTGGGTAATTGCCGTGGCTTCGTCACGGAGTTGTTTATATTGAAGCCACTTGCTTTTTAATTTATCGCTCCAATCACCACCATGCTTCTCCAACATCGACCATATCTCATCAACTACTACTTCCGAGGAATTAGCCTTTACCTTTAACATATAATCGATTGAAGCAATAAGGGGGATTTCCCCCATCCAGGTTGAAATATTTGTGCCTGGAATAGGTAGTTGTTCTTCACTTAAAAGAAGCCCCATCTGCGTCTTGATCCTGGCGAGCTCTAGTTCAAGGGCTTTTTCCTTCTCAGTAAGCTCTTTTAAGGCAATATTTCCCTTAGGGGAAGTTTCAGTTACAGGAAAAAAATCAGGAAGGTTATCCAATAATTCTTTTAACCTGGCAACTCCTTCATTTATATCAGCTTGTGGTGGTATATCAGCCAAAGCTTGCTTCCTTATACTTTCAATTGCTTTAATTGCTTCCTCAAGTAATTTACATACAGGCTGGTCTCCCTGTTCATGCCCGGTTAAAGCTGCAACCCATTTTTGTATATTTTCCTTATACCGAATGGACAATTTTCCACTTGCGATAACCAACTTTGCTGGGAATGGAATTAGCTGTTTTAGATACTCATTTGATTCTATGATTGCTTGTAAATTTCTGGCCTGCTCAGCCGCTTCATTTTTTAAAATATCCTCATTGCCTAAATTGGCTCGAAAGCTACTTCGAATATTCTCAACCTCAGCGGCCGCTTTTACCAGCGCATCCAGCAGGATTTCTCTATTAGGAAAATCGCCTACGAAAGCATCAGCTATTCCTTGAATTCCTTCCTGGGACCTGCCAAATGTACTCTCTACCCCATCCTGATAAAAAAAACAACTACTGCGTACAAATGAAGTTGAAAAACCATTGAGTGGAAATAGAGTACTTTCTTCATCTAATCTTTCCGGTAATAGCGTTGCTTGAAAAACTCGCCCGTCTTGACATTTGACCTTTATCCTGGCTTTGGCTTCTCCTGATAACAAATTCCTATTGATATAGTTCTCGAAAGGCCTCTTAGTGCTATTTTCACCTATCCGCGGCTCAATTTTCCCTGTAGCCATAAGTTCGAGGGCCTCAATAAATGAAGTTTTACCAAAACCATTATTTCCGGTAAGAATTATGACATCGGCATCACAATTAATTGACTGCTTTTTAAAAAAACACTTAAAGCCCTCCAGTGTAATCTCTTTTATCCTGATCGTTTCTTCCATTGCGAGAACCTCCCTCTATTTGCCGAACTATTTCTTCTGCTTTTTGGCGAATTGAATCTATAATTACCTGACGTAAATCAAGGGCTATCTCTTTTTTTAACAATTCCTCTAAAAAATCCTGCAACCATTCTTTAACGAGTTTATTGTCCTGAATTTTCAAGACAGCCTCTAACCATTCTTCAAAGGTTATTTTTTCGATTCGCCATTGGATATTTTCAAATAACGAAAGTATTTTGTCTACTTTTTTTATATCTTCCTCACGGAATAAATAAAGAACATATTCCCCCTCAGTAAACGATGGGTTAACAAAATCTCTTTCAGCATTTTTATAGTGTTCTTTATCAGGTGCCACATATATTACAACGAGGTTTTGATGAGTATCATGGTATTGAATAACGTAATTAATCATTCTGACTGCCTTTTTAAATGAAGCAGCATGTTGCTCATTCCATGTTTTATTTGCATCAGGAGCAAAAATGGCAACTACCATAGCCGGAGAGGTTATTAATAAAGAAGGTGGTAATGCTCCATCATTTTCAAAGTACTCCCTTTGACATTTAATAGGTATCCCATTTATCTTGGTTGAAAGTTCCTTGAAATGCTCTATCATTGATAGATTTCCTCCACCCATTTCTTCCAATGAACTGCTTCTTTTTTTATTTTAGCAGGGTCTGTAATAAGATTTCTTATACCCTCTAATATATCCTCCAGGCTCTGGCATGAATTACGAAAACAATAAACATCGGGGATTATATAAAATTGGATTATATCTAACTGGCTATCTATTATATTGGATATGGGAAATACTTTAGGTTCAAGACCATATCCATTTAGAACAAAAATTACGCCCAAAGAATAAGGTGGCTCATAACCCATAACCAATTGATTTAAATTATAATAGCCATCCCTACCGCAAACGTATACCGGAATTTTGATCTTATTATCTTCAGCAACAAATATTCGTACTAATGCTTTTCCTTCTGCACAAGGAAGCAACCAGCTTTTATCTTTATAATTATAAGCACGATAGCAAAGCCACCAGAGGAAGTAGAGCATGCAAAGAGCCACCGGTTCATCGCGAAAAGCGCAATAATTATATGGCTCAAGTTCTTCCCCCGGAAAAAGTATCCTATGATGCAAAGCTGAGACTTGGAGATAACTGGCGTTCTCATGCCAAATAAAAAGATCCTGTAATTTAAACTCATTACCTCCCTGGCCCAAGATCTCCTGGCGAAATTCTTGTAATAAAAGTTGTTGAATTGAAAGGCTTATAGGGAGATAATTGCTAAATTTACTCCCTGGGGAAAAATATTTTTCAGATAATAATCGCTGTATAAATAGTAAATAAACAACGCCCTAAAACTGCTCCATATCAAGGTTTTTACCATTCCAAGGTAGGTAACGGTCAAAAAGCTCCTTATCACTTTTAGTAAAAGCTCCTTCTTGGACTTCATTAATAGTAATTTGAGTTAACCCGTGGGCTCTCAAGTAAGAACTCAAAATTTGAAACTGGTAAAAAGTCATTTCACCCCATTCAGCAATAAACGGAGAGTTCTCATAATCCCATACCTCTACATTATTACCTGAATTCTGCCCGTTGTTTATAAATTCATCCATCACCTGTAAAACAGTATGCCTTATCTGAGGTTCCTCGCTTCCAAAACCTGAAAATAATATCGACCGCGTACGGCATCGGTCACGGAACATGTCCTGGGCCCATTTATTTTCGCGCCAGTTCTGCAATTGGCGTTCTGTAAGAACAATATTAGCAGCTTCGTTTTGGGGATCTTCTTTAAACTTTTTAGCACAACCATTAATTTTATAAATATGTAGAAGTGGGTATTTGGGATTACTATCATCGATAAAATGACGGTATTCAGATAAATTCGTTACCACTCTTACCTGTCGACTAGTAAAATTCCTATTAAAGCTTTTTTCATAAGCCTTTTCCATGCAGGTATCGTAATTCGTAGTAATAATCTCGTTTATATAGCCTTCCCGTGCTATGTAAGCAATATAGCAATGCGTCGGGGTAGGTTCTAAATCACAAAACTCGGCAACCCTTAAAATATTACAGGCTTTAACTTCATTATGTAGATGTATATAAACTTCTGCAAGAACAGCCATACCAGCATTACATAACTTATCTATGCAAAGATCAGATTCTGTCCCATCTTGTTTGCCACAGATGCATAATAAAAACTTTGCTAGTTCGGTAGATTTTTTAGCTTCTAATATTAATTCTTGTGCCAAACGTCTAATCATATCTGGCGTTCTAGTTAGTCCATCTGGATTGGCATTGTAACTAACGCCAGCACCAAGGAAAGGTACAATCATTTTTCTAAATAAGCGGTCTATAAGTCGCCTTAACTTGTCATGCATGGTTTAATCCTCCAAACAACAGGGTTCCCACACCGACCTGATGACGGGGTTCGGGGCTGCCTGGCGGCTTACATAATGGGACTTTATTATCCAGACAACTTATACTCATCCCCAATCTCAGCTGGCGACTCAACTAGAATTAGGTGTTTCGCTCATAAAAGCACTTACTGGAGGCCCCCGGCGATCTTTCCTAAAATAACTGCCCGCGCTTCTTCTATAGTATCAGCAGCAAACAGCTCATCTAGAATGCGGTCCAGGATTTGGACCTTTCATCTTTCAGGTCCTCTAATCCTGATTCGATCTTTTTGTACTATCCATAAATATCCAATAAGATTCTGATAACGTAGGTGGGGGATGACTTTTTTGAAAAGATTTATAACACTCTGTTTGCCTTGAGACGCTATACGAAGTAAAATTATTCCTTGATAATCTTCAGGTCTATACCTGCGAATATCCGAAAAATCCATATCAAGGGTAACTAGAACCCGTTTTTCATTCCGGCAAATACCTAAAAGTTCAATATCAGAAAATCCCTGGATTTGTTCTGACCAGACAGTTTCAGCTTCATAACCTGCTTCCCTGAGAAGATCAGCAATCTCAATGGGAAGATTTTCATCGATTTTAAATCTCAGCATCTTTATTCCCCTTAATTCACAGGGCAATATGTCGTTCTTTAGCCAGCATAGCACCGTAAGCTATTGCTGCCTTAATATCTTCCAAGGATAAAGAAGGATAACTCTTCAGGATTTCTTCCTGGCTTATACCTTCAGCAAGGTTATCCAGAATAACACTTACAGGTATCCTGGTTCCTTTGATGCAGGCCTTCCCGTGACAAACCGAAGGATCAATTGTAATTCGCTCCAAAGGATTCATCTTTATATCCCCCGTATCATATATGGATTCCAACTAGAATTAGGTTCTGCACCGCAGGGATAATTTAGGCGTACTCCGGAGCCGGCAGCGCAGTTGTTTTTTTCTCCCTTCATTAACGGAAGCAGGGGGTAAAGACCGATAAGTCCCCGCTCTATCACGGATTGCCTGGGCTCTTCCCAAACCCGAACTACCCGGTAGGTAAATTCCAGGGTCTTTAAGTTACCCCAGTAATCACTGAGCTGGTGGTTTTTGTTATCATGTTCAGGGTAAAAGAAAAACACTGCCTGGAGAATTGGAGGCGTTCCTTTGCCAGCTTGTAAAGTTGCCTCCCAGATATCACTCCGGTAGCGCATCATCCGGGCCGGTAGAGCCGGGTCGTAATAGCCCATGGGCTCATGGCCTGATCCACTCTTCCCGGCATGACCGTTGTAGAAATCTTATCCAGTCACCAGCTCTTCGCTGGACCAAACGTTTGATCGGGAGATCGATTGAGGGCATCAGGGATAATTCTCCTTTTTTTATTTTATCATATAACATCCCGGGGCAACAGGCGCCTCTCCATCACCTTCACCTGAACAAATTAAATTATACTTAACTACACAGCGGTGACCATCGCCGTACCATCTCCGATCCCACTCCGTATTATGGACATAGATCTTATAAAGTGAAATTTAACTAAGCACCGGCCAACACGGTCATCAGCTTGGCCACTGCGATATACAACTATAGAAATGAGTTTTATTCATTCACTCAAGCTATCCCATTCTTCCTTGCTAACGTTGCTTATTAAAATTCTGATTAATAATGAAACGCTTATATCATCACCATGGTGATTGGGTATGCGAAGTTTATGCCGGCCCCGACGCATAAAATCATACTTAGAGCTTTACTTGCCATTTATGATTTAAATCCTCGCCGCCTAAAACAGGAATATCGTTATCCCCATCCCGCAGTTTAAAAAGAAGCCATTCTTCAAGTACTTCCTGCAAAGTGGCTAGGCATTCCTTTTCATCTTTTCCGTCAGCCCAAACACCAGGGTACGGAGGTATTTCGGCGAAGAAAGTACCATCTTCAAGCTGCTCGATGACAGCTTCTTTCATTGCTGCCTGTATGAAAGTAGTGAATGCCCCTCTTCCCATTTTTGCCCTTTCCTCCTATAGCCCCTTTTGGGGACGATAAAAACTTTCAAGGGTGGAATTCAGGGCAGGCAAATTTATCGGTCTATATCACCAGTTCCGCATCATCACCCAAAAACATGCGCAGGGCGCGGCGGTTGTCCCCGGAGTGGCAGACCCGGGCGCTCTTTCCCAGCAGGCTGTCCTCAATGCGCTGGACGTCCTTGATCTCGCAGCCTTCCAGGATCACCGAATATTCCAGACCCACATTATAAAGCCGGCAGTTATCGCCGACGGCTGTAAAGGGGCCGACGAAGCAGTTTTCCACTACACAATCCTTCCCGATAACGGCCGGTCCCCTGACCACGCTGTTTTTCACCACCGTGCCGGCGCCGATTTCCACCCGGCCACTTAAGTGGCTTTCCGCATCGACTTCGCCCCTGATTTCCAGCCGGGCGTAAGCATCAAGCACCGCCCGGTTGGCCTCCAGGATATCGTCCTTCTTGCCCGTATCCAGCCACCAGCCCTCAATCTTACGGGCAGCTACGTTGTAACCCATATTCAAAAGCTCCTGGATGGCGTCGGTAATCTCCAGCTCCCCCCCGCCAGGAGGGTTTTAGGTTATTCGCGCTCCCCAGCGGGACCCGTCCCCCAGGGCATCCCTGACCAGGGTCCCCGTTTCCGGGGAGATGATCACGCCGATATCGCGAATCCCCGCCTCGACAATCTGGTCCAGGACAAAAAAGATAATAGGCTTGTTGGCTACGGGGATGAGCTGCTTGGCCGTCGTGTAGGTAAGGGGGCGCAGGCGCGTACCCTTGCCCCCGGACAGAATCAGGGCTTTCATTGCCATCCACCTCTTTTTAACGGTACCTGGTTGTCCAATCAAAGCCGATGGTCGGGTCGTCCCAGGGGATGCGTTTTTCGTCCGGATGGGAACGGTTGTAGGAAGCAGTGGTGAAGTAGATTATAATGGCCGGCTCGTTGCCCAGCACGCGGTAGCCGTGGGCCACCATGCGGGGTATGAGAAGCAAAATGGGGTTGTCCTCACCCAGGTAGAAAACATTTGTTTCGCCCCTGGTAGGGGAATCCTCCCGCAGGTCGTAAAGGACCACCTGGGCATTGCCCACCGGGAAAAACCACAGGTCGTCCTGGTGCTCGTGATAGTGAAAAGCCTTGATAACGCCGGGATAGGACTTGGACATGGAAGCCTGGCCGAAGCGGGAAAATATTTCGTCATCTTCCCGTAAGATTTCCATAAAGAAGCCCCGGTCGTCGCAGTGCCTGACCAGTTTTTTGACTTGCACCCCGGCAATCATGATAGCACCTCTCCCTTCAAGAAATCCCGCAGGGCTTCCTGCCAGCAGCGTAAATCCGGCAGGCCCTGCAGCCTTATGCAGTAATTGTCCAGCACCGAATAGGCCGGCCGGGGGGCCGTTCGGTTTAATTCCGCCGAAGAAATGGGCCGGACCCTGACGTGGTTCAGTCCCGCCAGGCGAAAGATCTCCCGGGCAAAGGCAAACCAGGAACACTCGCCGCCGTTGCTGGCATGATAGATACCGTACAGCTCAGTTTCAATCAGGCCGGCGATAAAGCGGGCCAGATCCCCGGCATAAGTAGGCGAGCCGACCTGAACATTAACCACAGCGATTTCGTCTCGTTTCCCGGCCAGGTCCAGCATCGTTTTGACAAAGTTCTTCCCATGGCGGCCGTAAAGCCAGGAGGTGCGGACAATAAAATACCGCCGGCAAAGTTCGGCCGCGTAGCGCTCCCCGGCCAGCTTTGATTTGCCGTAGATGTTGATGGGATCCGGGGCGTCAAACTCCGTATAGGGCCGCCCCGCCCGGCCGTTAAAGACATAATCGGTGCTGATAAAAACAAGCTTGGCCCCCACCATAGCGGCGGCCGCCGCCACGTTGCGGCTGCCCAGGGCGTTCACCAGGTAGGCCAGGTCATGATCCAGTTCGCACTGATCCACATTTGCGGCGGCGGCGTGGATAACTACCTCCGGCGAAAAGGCTTTAAACGCCCGGATGAGCTCTTCCATCCTGGTCACATCGAGTTCCTGGCGCCCGGGCTGATCACCTCATGCCCGCCGGCCTCCAGAAGCACCCCGGCCAGCTCCCGCCCGAGCTGCCCGCGGCCGCCGGTAATGATAATTTTCATCCCCGGGCCTTCCCCAGCCTGGCGGCGTACATCCGCCGGTAGTAGCCCCGGTACTCCCCGGACTTGATTTTCCGCCACCAGTCCGGTTCTCGCAGTACCACCTGATGGTTTCTTTCAGGCCCTGCTCAAAATCATAGGCCGGCTGCCAGCCCAGCTCCCGGAGCAGCCTGGTAGCGTCTATGGCGTAGCGGCGGTCATGGCCCGGCCGGTCCTGGACAAAGGTGATCAGAGATTCCGGCTTGCCCAGCTCGCGCAACACCCGGCGGACTATCTCGATGTTGGTCCTTTCGTTATTGTCGCCGATATTGTACACCTGCCCGGGGCGGCCTTTATGGAGGACCAGGTCCAGGGCGATGCAGTGGTCCCGCACGTGCAACCAATCGCGCACGTTCAGCCCGTCGCCGTACACCGGCAGGGGCCTGTCCTCCAAAGCATTGGTAATCATCAGGGGGATCAGTTTTTCCGGAAACTGGTACGGCCCGTAGTTATTGGAGCAGCGGGTAACGATCACCGGCAGATTGTAGGTTTTATAGTAAGCCAGGGCCAGCAGGTCAGCCGCCGCCTTGCTGGCCGAGTAAGGACTGCTGGGATTCAGGGGGGAGATTTCCGTAAAATACCCTTCCGCCCCCAGGGAGCCGTAAACCTCGTCGGTGCAATAATCGACTATATATACCAACCTTCGCATGTTTTTTTCATCAATATTGAAGCATATAGAATATGGATAGAAAAAGAAAAAGCACCCGTGGCGCGCGGGTGCTTTATGGGTTTTATCCCGTTGCGGCCTTAAGCCGCCTTTTCCAGGGCGATCTTGCCGTCCCGGGCGACGGCCCGGACCTTGTCGCCGGGTTTAAATTTGCCGGCCAGCATCTCGTCGGAGAGCTGGTCTTCGATGAGGGTCTGGATGGCGCGGCGCAGGGGCCGGGCGCCGTAGGCCTCGTCGAAGCCCTCCCGGACCAGGATATCTTTGGCCTCGTCGGTTACCTCGACGGAGAGGTTGTTGTCCTCCAGGCGGCGGTTTAGTTCGGCCAGCATCAGGTCGACTATCTTCCGGATGTCGTCCCTGGAGAGGGCATGGAAGACGATGAGGTCGTCGATGCGGTTTAAGAACTCGGGCCGGAAGGTCCGCCGCAGTTCTTCCAGGATGTGCTTCTTCATCTTGTCGTAAGACTCGGCCGCCACTTCGCTGGTGGAGGCCTTGAAGCCCAGGCTCTCCCGCTTGATGGTGCTGGCGCCGATATTGGAGGTCATGATAATCACCGTGTTGCGGAAGTCCACCGTGCGGCCCTTGGCGTCGGTGAGCCGGCCGTCGTCCAGGACCTGGAGCAGGACGTTAAAGATGTCCGGGTGGGCCTTTTCGATCTCGTCGAAGAGGACGACGCTGTAGGGCCGGCGCCGGACGGCCTCCGTCAGCTGGCCGCTCTCCTCGTAGCCGACGTAGCCGGGCGGGGCGCCCACCAGCCGGGAGACGGTGTGCTTCTCCATGTACTCGGACATGTCGAAGCGGACCATGGCGTCTTCGTCGCCGAAGAGGGCCTCGGCCAGGGCCCGGGCGAGCTCCGTCTTGCCGACGCCGGTGGGTCCCAGGAAGATGAAGGAGCCGATGGGCCGCTTGGGGTCTTTGAGGCCCGCCCGGGCGCGGCGCACGGCCCGGGCCACGGCGTGGACGGCCTCGTCCTGGCCGATGACCCGCTGGTGCAGGACGTCCTCCAGGTGCAGCAGCCGCTCGCTCTCCTCCTGGGCGAGCTGGGTAACGGGGATCCCCGTCCAGCTGGAGACGATCTGGGCGATGTCCTCCGGCGTGACCACGGATTTCTCCAGGCCCTTTTCCTTCTGCCACTCGCCCTTTTTGGCTTCCAGCTCTTCTTTGATTTTCTTCTCTTCATCCCGCAGGGTGGCGGCCTTTTCAAACTCCTGGGCGTTGACGGCCGCGGCTTTTTCTTTCTCGAGCTCTTCCAGGCGGGCCTCCAGCTTCTTTACGTCGTCGGGGGCCGTGTAGACTTTGAGGCGCACCCGGGAGCCGGCCTCGTCCACCAGGTCGATGGCTTTATCCGGCAGGTAGCGGTCGGTGATGTAGCGGTCGGAGAGCCGGGCGGCGGCCTCCAGGGCCTCATCGGTGATCTTGACCCGGTGATGGGCTTCATACCGGTCCCGCAGGCCCTTCAGGATGGCGATGGTTTCCTCCACCGTGGGCTCTTCCACCATGACGGCCTGGAAGCGGCGCTCCAGGGCGGCGTCCCGCTCGATGTGCTTGCGGTACTCGTCGATGGTGGTGGCGCCGATGGTCTGGAGTTCGCCCCGGGCCAGGGCGGGTTTTAAGATGTTGGCGGCGTCGATGGCCCCCTCGGCGGCCCCGGCGCCGATGAGGGTGTGGAGCTCGTCGATAAAGAGGATGACGTTGCCGGCAGCCCGGACCTCGTCCATGACCTTTTTAAAGCGCTCTTCGAACTCGCCCCGGTACTTGGTGCCGGCCACCATGCCGGACATATCCAGGGCCACCACCCGTTTGTCCCGCAGGACCTCCGGCACCTGGTTCTGGACGATCTTCTGGGCCAGGCCCTCGACGATGGCCGTCTTGCCCACGCCCGGGTCGCCGATGAGGACCGGGTTGTTCTTGGTCCGGCGGCTTAAGATCTGGACGACCCGCTCAATCTCTTTCTCCCGGCCGACTACCGGGTCGAGTTTGTCTTCCCGGGCCAGGCGGGTGAGGTCCCGGCTGAACTGGTCCAGGGTGGGCGTCTGCCCGGGCCGCCGCTCCTGCATCTTGGCCCCCGCGGGCATACCCTGGGCCTGGAAGCCCATGCCCCCGGGGAAAGCCGCCATGCCGAAGGGCAGGTTGCCGAAGAGGACGGTCCAGCCGCCGGTCTGGGGCTGGCCGGCCCCTCCCAGCAGGGCGATTACCTGCTCGCGGATCTTCTCGGGGCTTAAGCCCAGGCCGCCCAGGACCTGGGCCGCCAGGCCCTCACCTTCCTCCAGCAGGCCTAAAAGGAGGTGCTCGGTGCCGACGTAGTTGACCCCCTGGCGCCGGGCTTCCTCGTTGGCCAGCTCCAGGACCCTTTTCGCCCGCGGGGTCAGGCCCAACTCGCCGCCGACGACGGCTTCGCCCGGCCGGATGACCTTGCGGACCTCTTCGCGGACGGCTTTGATGTTAACTCCCAGATTGGTCAGGGCGCGGGCGGCGACGCTGTCGCCCTCCCGTAAGATCCCCAGCAGGATATGTTCGGTGCCTATGGCCGGGTGACGCAGGGCCAGGGCTTCTTCCTGGGCCAGGCGCAGGACCCGGTTCGCTCTTTCGGTAAAACGTGCCATTGTTAAATCCCTCCTTGGATGATGGGGATTAATACCCTTCATTAGCCTGCCAGCAATTCCCGGACCATGGCCGCCCGGTGGACGTCGCGCTCCATGGGCGTCATCTCTTTGCCGGCGCTAAACTGGAGGAAGGCCGGCTGGATGCGGACCATGAGCTGATTCAGCAGGCGCTGGTCCAGGCCGCGGATGATCTTCATCTCCACCCCCAGGCGCACGTCGGAGAGGAGCTGCAGGGCTTCCTGGGAGCTCAAGATCCGGGCGTTGGTCAGGACGCCGTAGGCCCGGCCAACCCGGTCCTCCAGCTGCCAGCGGCTCTGGCGGCGCAGGAGCTCCCGGGCCTCCCGTTCTTGATCGGCCAGGCGCACCGTCACCGCCGAGAGGTTGTTGATAATTTCCTCTTCAGAACGGCCCAGGGTGATCTGGTTGGACACCTGGAAGATGTTGCCCTGGGCCTCGGTGCCCTCGCCGTAGAGGCCCCGGACGGCCACCCCCACCTTGGTCAGGGCCGAAAGCACCGGCCCCGCCTGCCTGGTCAGGACCAGGGCCGGCAGGTGGAGCATGGTGGAAGCCCTGAGGCCCGTGCCGACGTTGGTCGGGCAGGCGGTCAGGTAGCCGCGCTCCTGGTCGAAGGCGAAGTCCAGCTCGTTCTCCAGGGCGTCGTCGGCGGCGTCGGCCAGGCGCCAGGCTTCGTGGAGCATCATGGCCGGCAGGAGGCACTGCAGCCGCAGGTGGTCTTCCTCGTTGACCATGATGCTGACGGCCTCGTCGTCCCGCAGGACAACGGCCTTTTCGCCGCCGCCTGCGGCCAGGTCGGGACTGATGAGGTGCTTTTCTACTAGTATTTGCCGCTCCACCGGCGCCAATTCCCGCAGGGGCTGGAGTTTCAGCTCCCCCACGGCCTGGAAGACCATGGGCGCCTGGATGGCCCGGCTCACCTGGCTGACTACCCGGGCCTGCTGGTCGCTGTTCATGAGGTTGGGGAAGGGCAGGCCTTTAAGGTTGCGGGCCAGGCGGATGCGGCTGGAAATGACGATATCGGCCTGGGGGCCGGAGCCCTCCATCCATTTGCTGTTGCGCTCCAGGTTCAGGCTCATTGGCTGCTCTCCCCCTTTTCCAGGCGGCCCTCCAGGTCGCGGATGCGATCCCGCACCTGGGCCGCTTTTTCGAACTCTTCCTGCTGGACCAGTTGCTGCAACCGGGCCCGCAGGTTTTCAATCTCCCGCCGCAGCCGCAGGTTGCCCCCGGCCCGGCGGGGCACCTTGCCCCGGTGCTGGCTGCTGCCCTGGATACGCCGGATCAGGGGGTCCAGGCGCGGTGCCAGGTGATGGTAGCACTCCGGGCAGCCCAGGCGCCCGGTCTCGTGAAACTGCTCGTAGGTCAGGCCGCACTCCGGGCAGCGCTCGACTGCCGGGGGGGCTTTTACTTCCAGCTCCGGGTCGTAGTCCAGGAGCCCGGCTAAAAACTGGGGTATGGAGAAGTTTAGCTGGGGCTGGAGCTCCCGGGCGCACTCCTGGCAGAGGTAGAGTTCGGTCTTTTCACCGTTGATGATGCGGGTGACGTGGACGCTGGCCGGTCTTTCCTGGCAACGTTCACAAAGCATTTTTTTGCCCCCTTTTACTGTTCCCCGGGAAAATCGTCCCGGAGCAGGGTTAAGATAACTGCCTTCAGGATTGAGGCCCGCACCCGGTCGCGCTGGGGGAGCTCCAGGGGCAGGGCATTGCGGTTGATAGCCGCCGCCAGGAGCATCCGCTCCCGCCGGGTCAAGAGACCTTCTTCCCCCAGGCGGGCCAGGAGTTCTGTGGCCGCGTCCTGGGAGAGGTAATCCCCCAGGGCTTCCTGGACCCAGCCCTTGACCTGGTCCTCGGCCCTCAGGGGCACCCGGGCGATGCGGACGTAACCGCCGCCGCCCCGGCGGCTCTCGACCAGATACCCCCGCTCGATGGTGAAGCGGGTGCTGAGGACGTAGGTGATCTGGGAGGGCACGCAGGTAAAGAGCTCGGCCAGTTCCTGGCGCTGCAGCTCGACGGTGCCGCTGGTACTGTTGTTGAGCAGGCCTTTGATATAGTTCTCGATCTGGTCGGCCAGGGTTCTGTCTCCCGTAAGCCTTCACCTCCCCTGCCGGGCAGGATGCCTTTCCTGGCTGCCATTATTTATCTTTGACTTTCTTTGACTTTTTTATACTGCAGGCAAAGGATTTTAGCAATACCGGTTTCGGGCTGTATAATATTATCCTGCCGTTCCGGCGGCATTTATGCCCTGATAGCTTCTCCCGGCGCACTATAGCTGGTGCAGGAGCGCCGGCTATAGATTAACGGCTTTTAGCAAATACTAGCATTGCCGGGAAGTCCGGTACCGGCACTCGTGGTGAGCGTGCCAGCGGGGACAACTTTTTATGACAGGAGTGAACTACTTTGAACCTGGCGGAAACCCGGCGGGTCCTGGCCGAAGCCGTAGCCGCCACGGACCCCAGGCTGCAGGAACTTTTGGACTACGCCCTGGAAGGCGGTAAAGGCCTGCGACCCACCCTGGTTTTTTTATGCGCCCGTTTCGGTATCTATGACGCCCTGGAGGCCGGGCGGGTGGCGGCGGCCATCGAGCTGGTTCACCTGGCTTCCCTGGTCCACGACGATATCCTCGACGGGGCGGCGGTGCGGCGCAACCGCCCCGCCCTCTACCGCGCCTACGGGACGGTGCCCGCCGTCCTCACCGGCGATTACCTCTTTGCCACCGCCTTCGGCCTCCTGGCCAAGGGCAAGAAGGCCGTCCTCTATACGGTGACGGAGGCCATTCGCTCCATGTGCAGCGGCGAGATCGGGCAGCTGAAGGGCGGGCTTGCCGGCCCGGAGGCCTACTTTACCTATATTGGCCAGAAGACGGCCGCCCTGATAAGCGCCGCCTGCCGCTGCGGCGCCATCCTGGGCCGGGTGAAACGAAACCAACAGGAATGCCTGGCGCAGTTCGGCTGGCACCTGGGCCTGGCCTACCAGATTGTCGACGACTGCCTGGATCTCTTCGGGTCCCCGGAAAGGATGGGCAAGCCCTGCCGCCAGGACCTGGCCCGGGGCCTCCTGACCCTGCCGGTTTTACGTTTCCTCGCGGTCACGCCGGATGCCGCCTGCTGGCGGGAAAGGCTGGCCCGCGGCCTCGAGGCGGCAGAAATGGAGGAACTGGTTGAAGCCGCCCGGGGTCTCGGCTGTGATACCTACACCGCTGCCGTGGCGGCTGATGAGGTTACCCGGGCCCTGACGGCCCTGGACCGGTTGCCGGTAAACCCGGTCCAGGATGAGCTGGCCCTCCTGGCCGCCCGGACCCTGGCCCCCCTGGAGGACCCGGATTGTCCGGCCGCATACCCCGGTATGACTGCTGCCGGTTAAACTACGCCCGCCCGGCGCAAGACCCGGCAGAGGCGGTAGAGGTTGCGGGAGAAGGGGCCGGCGGTCCGGAGGATTGCCTGCCGGGCCGGGAGCTGCTCCTGCCGGGAGGCTATGCCGTCGGAGAGGTAAAAGGCCGGCAGCCCCCTGACGACCAGGAGATGAAAGGCGGGGTCGGGCAGATTCCGGGCCGCCACCAGGGATTCTTGCAGGAAGTAATTGAGACGCCGGCCGGCCTCCGCCCCATCGCGGTAGAAGGCGCAAAAGTTGAGATCCCCCCCTGCCCGGTCCTCTTCCTGGTCAATGAGGTAGTCGAGGAGGATATGCAGGCCGCCGATCCAGGGAAAATAAGCAGCCTTTACCCCGGCCACGTCCCGGGCCTGCGTCTCTCCCCTGGCCGCCAGGGCCATGAGGGCAAAGATCCCCAGGGTGGAACCGGTGGCCGCCGCCAGTTCCCACCAGTAGAGGGGGGCAGGGATTTGGCCCAGGAGGGGCCGGAGCCAGACTTGCAGCCGCTCCCGGCGCCTGTCTGGATATGTATGTTTGGTGGCCTGGAGCCGGCAGTATAAATCGGCCAGGTAGAGGGCTTCTTCCCGGACGAGTTCATAACCGGGCAGGGCCGCCAGGCTTTCCCGGCAGGCCCGGACCAGGGCCCGGAGGTAGCCGCCGTCCCGGTGGTAGGGATAGGCGGCGTAGTAGTCATGGCCTGCTCCCCCGGGGATAAGGGCATCGGTAACAGCGAGGTGTAGCTGGCGAAAGGCCTCCTCATCGAGGATCCCGGCCCGGTCGCAGAGGTTGTCCAGGTAATCGCTGATGGTCTGCAGGGCCACGATGGCCCGCAGGAGCTCCCGGCAATGACGACGCGGCCAGGCGGCGTAAACGCTCCCGCCCTGGCAGTGGAATTTCTTTAAAGTAAGGCTGGCCAGGGCCTGCTCCCGGAGCCGGGGGTCCGGAATGGCGGCTGCGCGCCGGCGCCAGCCCGCCAGTTCCCTGTTGACCCCGGGGAAGCCCTGGAAGAGGAAGTACCCCAGGGTGACCAGGGGCCTGATTCCGGCTGCTGCCATCAAGTCGCACCTCCCCGCTAGAAAAAATATGCCCAAGCCGGGAATAAAAAATAACCCCGGCAAGGGGCGGCCTGTTTTAACAGGCCGCCGGTCCGGGGAAAGGACTCCAGGGAAAGCAGCCTAACGTTTATGCCTCAGCTTCGTCACACCATTCTTCTACCAGGCGGCGCTGGTAATCGAAACCCTCCCGGCGCCCCTGGTAACGGGAATACAGGTAGATCCCCGTACCGACAGCCACCCAGAGGAGCAGCAGCCGCCAGGCGGCAATAATCATGGCATAGCTAAAGAGAAGCATAGCAGCAATAGATATCAAGCCGCTAATGACCAGGAGGGCGGGATGGAGGCGCACCAGCGCCGTTTTGTAAAGGCGCGGGTTCACAAAGGGCAGGCAGATCAGGGCTATGCCGTGAACAATATAGAGGATAAACATGGCCTGGAGGGTGACGGCCAGAATGTAGTCAAGGGTTTTCGTCCACAGGAGCGCCAGGGCCACGCCTGTACTGATGGTCAGGGCCACATCCGGCGTCCGGAAACGGGGGTTGATATGGGCCAGGAACCCGGGTATCATCCGGTCCTCGGCCAGGACCATCAGTACCCGCGGCGGTACCATTAAGGTGCCGTTAATGGAGGTGGTGAAGGCCATCATGGCCCCCACGGCGACAATGGCTGCTGCCCCAAAGGGCAGGTACCTGGCGGCCACATCGGCCATGGCCGACCGGGAATGGGCCAACTGCTGGTATGGAAGGTTGCCAAAGGCGACAAAGGACATGGCAAAGTAAATTACCACGGTTATGGAAAGACCAACCAGGAAGACCCGCGGCAGGGACCGCCGCGCCTCCCTGGTCTCACCGGCCGTTTGGGCCAGGGACTCAAAGCCGGCATAGGACAGGAAAAGGGGCGGGATGGCGGCCAGGAATCCTTTCAGGCCAAAGGGGAACAGGGGGCGGTAGTAGCTCAGGTTTACCGCCGGCAGGCCGGGAATTACCAGCACCAGCACGGCGATCATTAAGACCAGGAACATGGCCACCTGGGCCCAGCCATAGATGCGCACCCCGAAGAGGTTTATAAAGTAGAAAAACAGCAGTACCAGGCTTCCCACCAGAACGGGATTGGCTCCCGGGATGAAAAAGGTGACGTACTGGCCGAAGCCCAGGGAGAGGACCCCCAGGGCTCCCATAAAAGCCACCCATTTCAGCCACATGGCAATATAGCCCGGGTAGTAGGTGCCAAAGGTGCGGGAGATGTGGATGTAAGCACCGCCCGGCCGCTCGCCCAGGGGGGTGCTCAAGAAGACCATGTAGGCTACGGCGGTACAGATGACGATGGGGTACATTACCAGGTAGGCCAGGGGAACCGACGGCCCGGCAACGGCCCCGGCCTGGCCGGTAACCACGAAAATGCCCGAACCTATGAGGACGCCAATTAAGGTAGCATAGCTCTCCCAGATCCCTAAATCCCGCCGCAGGCCCACTTTTTGCCCGGCCTGGCTCCGGGTCCTGGCTGCCGCTATACTCATAAAGTCTCCTCTCCTCTCTCCTGAACTCTTTTTTAAATGGATATGTTTTTTAGCCCCCTGTAATGGGGGTAATAAACTGGAGGGTCCAGCCGTTACTTAGAAGGCACCCCTCTGCTCCAGGGCTTACCCGGTGCTGCCGGCCGGTGTGGGGGTCATGGGCTACAATAAGGTAGCGCCGGCATTCCCGAAGGACTTGCGGGCCGTACGCCTCCCCGATTCGGGCCAGGATGGCCTCCAGGGTGACGCCGTCGCCCGGAAAGCTGAAGACATCCCGCGCCTTGCCCGTCAGCAGGCGGGGAACACCAAAGTACTGGACTTTTATGGTGGTCATGGCAGGATACCCCGGCTGCGGAGGTCGGCAAGGGCTTCCTGCAGTCCCAGGGCTGCCAGCTTTTCCGGCTCAGGAATGCCTGTATCCCGGTTCCAGCCTCGGGCGGTATAGTATTCATCCAGCATGGGCTCCAGCTCCACCACCTGACCTGTGGAGGGACCGCTGCCCTCCGGTAGGGGTTCTTCCAGGAAGCGCCGGGGCAGAGTGTCGTCGGCCCGCCGGATGCCCAGGCTGACTATATAAGCCCGTTCCAGGTTGACGATCCGTTCCCCTATCTGCCGGAGCTCTTCGGGAGTGTAGTCCCACCCTACGGCTGCCCTGAGGAGGGCCGCCGCCTGTTCATAGGGAAGGATCTCCATATTCACCAGGGTATTTTTACAGGCGTTCAGGCTGTCGGCCAGGGCGCAGCGCTCTTCGTAGTATTTGACCACCCGCCCTTTACCCTTGTATTCCAGGCGGAAGGCGGCCTCCGGCGCGCCGAAGCGGCGCCGGCCAGCTTCCGGGTCCTCATAGAATTCAAAGGAGGGTTCCGAGCGCAGGTGATCGCCGCCGCGGCTGGCTACCGCCAGGCCCAGGGCATAGCCCTTTAATCCCCGGGGATCGGCCTGGAAGACCTCCAGCCCCTTTATATGCATGGCCAGGTCTTCACCCTTCCCCAGGCGACGGGCCGCCGCCCGCACGCCGTCGGCCAGGATGTCGCCAAAGCCTTCCCGCCGGGCAATCTTGTTGATTAAACTCAGGATGGTTTCCTTGTTGCCCCAGGTTAGGTCCAGGCCGTCGGCTTCTGAGGAGGTGAGCATCCCCCGAGCGTAAAGCTCCATGACAAAGGAAATAACCTCCGACGTAGTTATGACATCCATCCCCAGGCGGTTGCAGCAATCAACTGCCTGCAAGGCAAAATCCAGGTCCGGGTTGCCCACCCGGGAGGAAAAACCGGCCAGGCCTTCAAACTCCGGCCCTTCACTGGCCAAGCCCCGGTAGGGGCCTTCCTTGATCCGGAAAAAGCGACTGCAGGGTATGGTGCAGGCAAAACAGGCTTTAGATTTTAGCTTTACGGTTTCGGCCAGGCGCTCGCCGCTGACGTCTTCGGCTGCTTCAAAGCGGCCAGTCGTAAAATGGCGGGTGGCCAGGCAACCGGCTTCGTTGAGGGCATGAACCAGCTTGGTCGTTCCCAGGAGGACCCGGGTCTGGTATTCCCAATGGTCGTATATTTCCCGGTCAATGGCCTGCACCAGGTCGGCAAACCCCCGGGGGTCGGCCAGGGCCAGGGGCTGCCGTCCCCGGACGGCAATAGCTTTTACTCCCTTGCTGGCCAGGACGGTACCCATGCCGGTCCGGGCCGCCGCCCGCACCAGGTTACAGAAGATGCCCGCAAAGCGGACACCGTTCTCCGCTGCCGGGCCGATGGCAGCTACCTGGACCCGGCTGTCCCCCAGTTCCTGCCGGATGGCAGCCTGGGTCTGCCAGACGTCCAGGCCCCGGAGGTGTCCTGCCGATTTGATCTCGGCAAAGCCGTCATGGATGAAGATATAAACCGGCCTGCCGGCCTGGCCTTCCAGGATGACCTGGTCAAAACCGGCATATTTTAATTCGGGGCCAAAGAAGCCGCCGGCATTGGAATCCCCCAGAATACCCGTCTGGGGTGAGCGGGCGGTAAAGTTTACCCGGGCCGCCCCGGGGAAAAAAGTGCCGTTTAAAGGGCCGACGCCGATAATGAGTTTATTCTCCGGGCCCAGGGGGTCTGCCTCCCTTGGTACCTCGGTATAGAGGCGTTTAATATTTAACCCCCGTCCCCCCAGGTAATTACGAGCCCACTCCCGGGGTAAGGGCTCTATCGTAAATACGTTCAGCCGTTAAATCAATCCGCAAGACACGGCCACAGTAGCCATACACTCCGGTTCCCCCCTTGGTGTGATAGGTGTCCCCTACCTGTCCCCCGCCCGACCGAAGCGCAGGGCCCCGGTAGCACAGCGCTGAACACAACGGGGGTCACCGCCGCAGAGATCGCAGGTCAGGGGGTAGCTCTCCCGGGGATGGAGGCGGAGGGCCTGGAAGGGGCAAGCCCGGGCACAGCTCCCGCAGCCGGTACACCGGGCCCGGTCCAGGATAACTGCCCTGGTCCGGGCATCGCGGCTCAGGGCCCCCTCGGGGCAGGCTTTAACGCAGGCAGCATTACCGCACTGACGGCAAACATGGGGTCGATCAAGGCCTTCAGGCTCGTCCTTTTCGACCCATAACCGGGCCAGTTCGGGAGCAAAGGCATCTTCATGGTATAAACTGCATGCTAGCTCGCAGGCACGACAACCGGAGCATATCTTTTCATTGACTAAAAGGCGTGGGGGAATAGGTGCCGCGCTGTCCCCCGCCGGTGATTCAAGCCGCCCTTCTTTCCCCTGCGATTCCCCCTGTCCCGGATCCAGACGATCAATCCGGAAGATAACCAGGCCGTTGGGATCAGGACAAACTATTCTGTGGGTGTGGGGTATCCAGTCGTTGGTTTCGTTAATCTGGCGCTGCTTCACCGGCAGCATGGGCATCAGGCTTTGCAAAGCCCAGAGGCACATGTACTTTCCTGCAGGGATATAAATACGACCGCCCCGCACCTCAAAATAATCTCCAGGGTGCATGGGTAGGTCGCAAAAGCCCCTGATTTCTTCAACTACGACCCTTAAATCATACATCAGCTTTCCCCACCCATAATGTCTAACTCAATATAACACGTCTGTGTACATATATCAATATATTAACACCCCCCTGTCAGGGTAGGAACTGACAGGGGGGTGAGGAAGCGTGGCTCCCCGGGCAGGGCTCGAACCTGCAACCACCCGGTTAACAGCCGGGCGCTCTACCATTGAGCTACCGAGGAATGTATGGTGAGAGCATGGAGGTTTACTCCATGCTCTCTTTTAAAATATTTCCTGGCGGTGTCCTACTCTCCCGGGGAATACTCCCCAGTACCATCGACGCTGGAGGGCTTAACTGCCGTGTTCGGGATGGGAACGGGTGTTTCCCCTCCGCTATTACCACCAGAAATCTGTTTTCTTCTTTGTTCTTTCAAAACTACCCAGCGAGGTCGTCATAGTTTACCTTCTACTCATGGTCAAGCCCTCGACCGATTAGTACCAGTCCGCTCAAGGGGTTACCCCCCTTACACTCCTGGCCTATCTACCTGGTCGTCTTCCAGGGGTCTTACTGGCTTTTGCCATGGGAAACCTCATCTTGAGGTGGGCTTCGCGCTTAGATGCTTTCAGCGCTTATCCCATCCAGACTTGGCTACCCAGCGGTGCCCCTGGCGGGACAGCTGGTACACCAGCGGTCTGTCCATCCCGGTCCTCTCGTACTAGGGACAGCTCCTCTCAAGTTTCCTCCGCCTGCGATGGATAGGGACCGAACTGTCTCACGACGTTCTGAACCCAGCTCACGTACCGCTTTAATGGGCGAACAGCCCAACCCTTGGGACCTACTTCAGCCCCAGGATGCGATGAGCCGACATCGAGGTGCCAAACCCCGCCGTCGATGTGGACTCTTGGGCGGGATAAGCCTGTTATCCCCGGGGTAGCTTTTATCCGTTGAGCGATGGCCCTTCCACTCGGGACCACCGGATCACTAAGCCCGACTTTCGTCCCTGCTCGACCCGTCGGTCTCGCAGTCAAGCTCCCTTCTGCCTTTGCACTCTACGCGCGATTTCTAACCGCGCTGAGGGAACCTTTGGACGCCTCCGTTACCTTTTAGGAGGCGACCGCCCCAGTCAAACTGCCCACCTGACACGGTCCCCAGTCCGGTTTACGGACTCGGGTTAGAATTTCAGTGCTTCAAGAGTGGTATCCCACCGTCGGCTCCCCACTACCTGGCGGCAGTGGTTCGCTGCCTCCCACCTATCCTGTACATGAAGCACCAAAACCCAATGTCAGGCTACAGTAAAGCTCCACGGGGTCTTTCTGTCCTATCGCAGGTAACCCGCATCTTCACGGGTACTACAATTTCACCGAGCCCTTCGTTGAGACAGTGCCCAAATCGTTACGCCTTTCGTGCGGGTCGGAACTTACCCGACAAGGAATTTCGCTACCTTAGGACCGTTATAGTTACGGCCGCCGTTTACTGGGGCTTCGGTTCAGAGCTTCGCCTTTCGACTAACCCTTCCCCTTAACCTTCCAGCACCGGGCAGGCGTCAGCACCTATACTTCAGCTTGCGCTTTAGCAGGCACCTGTGTTTTTGGTAAACAGTCGCTTGGGCCACTTCTCTGCGACCCCCTCGGGCTCCAGTATGCTCTACTGTCACCCTAGCGGGGTACCCCTTCTCCCGAAGTTACGGGGTCATTTTGCCGAGTTCCTTAACGAAGGTTCGCTCGCGCGCCTTGGGATCCTCTCCCCACCTACCTGTGTCGGTTTGCGGTACGGGCACCTAGAGTCTCGTTAGAGGCTTTTCTCGGCAGTTTGGGCTCAGCCAGTTCGCTACTTAATTTCGCTCCCCGTCACCTCTCAGGCTCTTTGTGAGGCGGATTTGCCTACCTCACGCCCTACAGGCTTGGACGCACTCTTCCAATCGTGCGCTGTGCCTACCCTCCTGCGTCACCCCATCCTAATAACGACTCTTTGGTGGTATCGGAATTTCAACCGATTGCCCATCGCCTACGCTCTTCGCCTCGGCTTAGGTCCCGACTTACCCTGGGTGGACGAGCCTTCCCCAGGAACCCTTAGGTTTTCGGCGGGCAGGATTCTCACCTGCCTTCTCGCTTACTTATGCCGGCATTCTCACTTCTGCAGACTCCAGCGCTCCTTCCGGTACACCTTCGCTGCCTGCAGAACGCTCCCCTACCATCCCTCGCGGGATCCAAAGCTTCGGTAACGGGCTTGAGCCCCGCTACATTTTCGGCGCAGAGTCACTCGACCAGTGAGCTATTACGCACTCTTTAAATGATGGCTGCTTCTAAGCCAACATCCTGGTTGTTTAAGCAACTCTACATCCTTCTCCACTTAGCCCGTCTTTGGGGACCTTAGCTGTTGGTCTGGGCTGTTTCCCTCTCGACTACGGATCTTTGCACCCGCAGTCTGACTCCCAAGGTTGACTTAACGGCATTCGGAGTTTGAAAAGGTTCGGTAACCTGGTAAGGCCCCTAGCCTTATCAGTGCTCTACCTCCGTTAGTCTTTCCTTGAGGCTAGCCCTAAAGCTATTTCGGGGAGAACCAGCTATCTCCGGGTTCGATTGGCATTTCACCCCTACCCACAGGTCATCCGCCGACTTTTCAACGCCGGTCGGTTCGGGCCTTCACGAGAGTTTAATCCCGCTTCACCCTGCCCATGGGTAGATCACCCGGTTTCGGGTCTACGTCAACGAACTAACGCCCTTTTCAGACTCGCTTTCGCTCCGGCTCCGGGTCTTCCCCTTAACCTCGCTCGTTAACGTAACTCGCCGGCCCGTTCTACAAAAAGTACGCCATCAGGCTTTAACGCCCTCTGACTGCTTGTGGGCATACGGTTTCAGGTTCTATTTCACTCCCCTCCCGGGGTGCTTTTCACCTTTCCCTCACGGTACTAGTGCGCTATCGGTCGCTAAGGAGTATTTAGCCTTGGAAGGTGGTCCTCCCGGATTCCCACGGGATTCCTCGTGTCCCGTGGTACTTGGGGTCCTTCCCGAAAGCTTTAGGCCGTTTCGGATACGGGGCTCTTACCCCCTATGGCCGGAC